>CACFCV010000059.1:0-2009 GCA_902564875.1 Actinomycetota bacterium | reverse complement strand
CCCGGAAGAAATTCCAGAAGATATCTACTTTGATGAGATTTGGTCCAATCCTCCTATTCGAATCGGGAAAGAACCTCTTCACGATCTTCTCTTAGAATGGCTAAGTCGGCTGACCTCAAGGGGTTCTGGACATTTTGTGGTACAACGGCACCTAGGGGCGGATTCATTAGCTAAGTGGCTAGGTAGTAAAGGATGGGAAACAACTCGCAGGTCTTCCCGAAAAGGGTTTCGATTGTTAGACATAACTAGGAAGGTTGGTTATGAAGAATCTTGATAGCACTGGTCTCAAGAGACTTCATCGAGAATGGAGACGGAAAACTGACTCTGATGTAGCGATACTCCTTGACAGTGTTCAAACGCCATTTAATGTCGGAAACATTATTCGCACTGCAGCCGCATATAGGGTTTCACATATCTGGCTCTCTGGAGCTACTCCTCTTCCTTCTCACGCCAAAGTTGCTCGTACTGCTATGGGCACAGACCGTTACGTCTCTTGGTCGTTCTGTGAAAAAGTCGAAGATGCACTTAAGGAAATCAATGAGTCTGGCTTTTCCTTACTAGGCATTGAACTTTCTGAAGGGGCTTCTCCAATGTTTGAAATTTCTATTCCACAAAAAACCTGTTTGGTTTTTGGGCACGAAGACCGTGGTCTCTCTTCCACAGTTCTTGAATCGTGTGAATCCGTTGCTTTTATCCCCCAACTTGGTCGAGTTGGAAGTCTGAATGTGGCTACAGCAGCCGGTATCGCTTTATATGAAGCACACCGCAGATTGTGGATTCCATGATCTAAACGTCGTAGGGGTCAACTTCGATTCTTAGTCTTCCGCTTGGGCGTTCGACTTGACTTAATATTCTGGCCAACTCTTCTGGGCATGAAGTTTTGATAAGCCAAGATCCATTTTTCGGACCCATAATTTCTGCTTCTTTGGGCTTTCCTAATGCCTTCATAAAAATCGGCGCAGAAGGACCTGAAATTTTTGCTAAAGCAGTAAAAGGAGGAAGATTTAGCAGTTTCCTTCGCTGGAGTTCAGAACTTGATAGCAGATCAGGATCTCCCTCAATTGCCGCCCTTAATACCTCATGGTCTGGCTGGCGCGTTTGGACAATAAGTTTCCCGCCGTTTTCTTTTTTTCCTACTAATCGAGCGGCGTGTGCTAGTAGAGCCAACGACTGCTCATTCGCTCTAAATTTCTGTGCAAGGATTTCTTGATCAAAATCAAGAAATATAACCTGAGATGCTTTTGGGAAACGATTTAAAACTGCTGTAGTTCCGACGTATAAATTACATTCTGGAATATCTCCTTCTGTTTCTGAAGTGATCTCTATCACTGGTTGACGAGCAAGGGCTTCAATTTCTTCACGCACTCGACTAACGCCGGCTCTAAGATTCTTGAATTTTGTGGACCCACAGAAATTACAAACCTGAGGCCGTCTTTCTCCATCTATTGGACATGTAAATATTTCTTCTTCGTCTTGAATCAAAGGAGTTTGGTGACTATCACACCTAACTAATTCTCCACAATGTGTGCATGCAAGCAATCGAGATCTTCCTTTTCGATTAAGTACACAGATAGTGGGTTCGGCATTATTTTCTCTTATCAATGGGACTAAAGCATCACTTAAAAGCCCTGTTCTGATCGGATCTTCACTACGGCGATCAATTACTTTTATTTCTGGCCAACTCTTATATTCATCAATCTTTGGGAATGTTTGTAGTTCGCCCCATTGCAGTGCCTCCAAACTTGGGGTAGGTGATACTAAAACACATGGAACCCCGGCTCGATCAGCACGTTCTGCGGCTACTTCTCGAGCATGCCATGTTGGCATACGTTCTTCTTTAAAGGATTCATCGTGCTCATCTAGCACTATCACCGCTGCCAGCTTGCGAACTGGAGCAAATGCTGCCGATCGTGTTCCGATCACTACCCCTCCGGCTGCTGCTTCTGCCCACTGATCAGGTAAGAGTGCTACGGGGATGCCTAGTTTGTCTAAATTTTGAGAAAGTTCCT
>CACFCV010000058.1:0-2067 GCA_902564875.1 Actinomycetota bacterium | reverse complement strand
GAAGAACTATTCATTTCAGAATTAACTGACGGAATAGGAGAGACCGGAGTTCGCCCCGGAATCATCAAATGCGGGACTGGGCGTGGAAGCATGTCAGATTATGAAAGCAAAGTGTTTGCTGGAGTGGCAAGAGCATCTGTCGCTACTGGAGTTCCAGTAACAACCCATACAGATGATGGGACTCTAGGTGATGTCCAACAAGAAGTGCTAACAAAAGGCAAGGTTCCAGCCAATCAGATAATTATTGGACACTCTTGTGGAACGACAGATACCGACTATCACATGTCTATAGCATCATCTGGTAGCTACTTAGGTTTTGATCGATTCGGCATAGAAGCTTTGATGCCAGACCAAGACCGTGCAGACTCTTTAGCTCGCCTTATCAGGAACGGGGTAGGTGATCGGGTGGTAGTGAGCCATGACTCCGTTTGGTGCTGGAAAGGAGAGCCTTTCCCTGCACACGCAATGGATCGTATAACTGAGGCTATGGAACCAACCCGCTTTGACCGAGAAGTAGTCCCAATGCTTAAAGAAAGAGGAATAACAGAAGAAGAGATAGAAAAACTTGTTGTGGACAACCCTCGACGATTCTTTTCTCAAGAATCTCTCAAATCTGTAAATTGATTCACCTACTAGTTGACTTGCCGATCCATATGTTCCCAGTAAGGAGCGCGAAGTTTAAACTTTTGTAGTTTGCCCGTAGAGGTACGAGCGAGTTCTTCACGGAATTCCACTGAAGTTGGACATTTGTAGTGAGCCAAAAGATCTCGACAATGATCAATGAGTTCCTGCTCACTTGTTGAGTTGTCATTTACGACCACTAAAGCTTTTACCGTCTCACCCCATTTTTCGTCTGGTACTCCGATTACAGCTACCTCGGCTACAGCAGGATGTGAAAATAGGGCATCTTCCACTTCAATTGAAGAGACATTCTCTCCACCGGAAATAATCACATCTTTCTTACGGTCAGTGATCGTCACATAATTTTCATCACTTATTGTCGCTCCATCTCCAGTGTGGAACCAATCGTCAGCAAGAGCCTCTTCAGTGGCATCGGGCTGACTCCAATAGCTTTTTAGAACATGATTTGAACGAGCGAGAAGCTCTCCATCTTTACTTGAAGACAATTCAACACCCAAAGCAGGGGCTCCAGCGCGAGAAAGTTTAACTGCTCGCTCTGCTGCATCAAGGTGGTCCCACTCAGCACGATTTCTGTTCATAGTCAAAAGTGGCGCGGTTTCTGTTAAACCATAGATTTGAATGAATTCCCAGTTCAGTTCAGTCTCTACTTGTGCGATTAGTTGAGTTGGGGGAGGAGCACCAGCAACCACAATACGCATAACTCCAGCGCCTGGAATTTCTCCATCCCATTCAGCAGCTGCATCAAGAACGGCGGAAATTACCGCTGGGGCCCCGCAAAGCAAAGTGATCTTATGTTTTTCAATACGCTCGAGTATTTCTCGGCCATCAACTTTTCTGAGAACTATGTGTTGTCCACCCATTCCAGTCATGGCGTAGGGCATACCCCAACCGTTGCAGTGAAACATTGGAAGTGTGTGTAAATAGACGTCGCGATCAGAAACTCCTGCTTGCCAACCAAAAACAGCGGCATTAAGCCAGATGTTTCGATGGGTCATCTCCACACCCTTTGGACGTGCAGTGGTTCCGCTTGTGTAATTAATTGTTGCGGTCGCAGATTCATCGGGAGTCCAAGGTTTAGGGACACCTCCTTCAACAAAAATTTGATCTGACTCTGGTCCTACTACAAATTGATGTTTCACATTAAAAGATCCATGCTCATCAGCTAACTCAGGATCAATGAACAGTATCTCAGCGCCAGAATGATCAAGAATGTACTGAATCTCAGCAGCACTTAATCGGAAGTTAATAGGGACCCCTACTCGCCCAAAAGCACTACTTCCAAATAAGAAAACTAGGAGACGCGCTGCATTATGAGAAACCATTGCAACTCGTGCCCCGGTTTCAAGACCCAGTTCATCAAAGCCAGTGGCCATACCTCTTGAAAGTTCAGCAAGACGTTTGTAGGTAATGTCAGGTAGAGGAGAA
>CACFCV010000057.1:0-2223 GCA_902564875.1 Actinomycetota bacterium | reverse complement strand
CAAGAAGTATCCCGATAAAGAAGAGGGTCTGACGACGCTGCATAAATTAATTACTCAATCGGAGAGTCTTCTTCTGGTATCTCTGATTCTGTTGCTTCTGCTGGAGGATTAAATCTTTGGTCAATAGCTCCTTTAAAAACTTTAAGTTCTAAATCTCCGGCGACTTCTAACCAAATCACATCGCCTTCCACTTCACTAACTACCCCAAAAATCCCTGAATTGAGAACGACTTCGTCTCCAGCTTTGACCGACTCGATCAGAGCTCTTTGTAACTTCATCTTTTTTTGTTGAGGTCGAATCATGAGGAAATACATGACTCCGAAAATAATTATTAAAGGGAGAAAACTCATTTTGATTTCTTTCTTGTAACTTATGAAGACTTAGAAAGCCTACGGCAATGGTTGCCTTTCCGGTCTTGATTCTAGGTATTAGCCCCAAATTTCAAGAGTTTGTTTGCGAAATTTCTGAAATTCTCCTTCGATTATTGATTTTCTTAGTTGTGTAACAAATTCAAACATCCATGCGAGATTATGTAACGTAAGTATTCGAGGTGCGGTAGGTTCCTCTGTGACTAAAAGGTGTCGAAGATAGCTCCTACTCCAATTTGATGCGGGGCTGTTTTCAAAAGCGGGATCTAAAGGACGTTCATCTGCAATAAATTTCGCGTTGCGTAGATTAATACGTCCTTCTGACGTAAGAACTGTGCCATGACGCGCTAGTCGAGTAGGTAAAACGCAATCGAACATGTCCACTCCGCGTCCCACTACTTCGACAAGCCCTGCAGGATCACCTAAACCCATGAAGTAACGAGGTTGGTCTTTAGGTAGAAGTTCAGTTACTGCAGATACGGGGTCAAGCATCTCAGATCTTCCTTCTCCAACGCTTAGACCCCCAATCGCATACCCATCAAAGCCGACTTGCAAGGTTCTTTGCGTACTTTCAATTCGTAAAGAAATATCTGTTCCTCCTTGAACGATACCGAATTGACTTTGTCGCTCCTGAGCTTCTGGATGGAGCAAGAAAGCTTCTCGTCCACGACTAGCCCATAATGCTGTTCTATCTACCGCTTCTTTAAGAATATTTTTTTCTGCTGGAAGAGCAGAACAAACGTCTAGAACCATCTGAATGTCGGCGCCAAGATCTGCCTGAGTTGTGCTCGCTGATTCAGGAGTGAGGTGGTGAGAGGATCCATCATATATTGATCGAAATGTCGCTCCTAGGTCATCAACTTTAGGCTGTAAAGAGAAAATCTGGTATCCACCTGAATCGGTGAGAGTCAAGCCATCCCAGCTAGCGAATTTTGCAAGCCCACCACTTTCTCGTATTAAATCCGATCCGGGTCGAAGCATGAGATGATACGTGTTTCCGAGAATGATCTCTGCTTTCAAATCTTTCATGTCAGAAGAAGACAAATGCTTGACTGCTCCACGAGTTCCAACCGGCATGAAACATGGTGTTTGAAATTTTCCTCCAGCTAGAGTGACTTCGCTAAGCCTTGCCTCTCCATCTGTAGCAATGACTTCAGAAACTGCCTTCATTCTTACTTCCTTGTTTCACGTTTAGATATCAGCATCGCATCTCCAAAAGACAAGAATCGATATCCGGCTTCTTGAGCCACCTCATATAAGTTACGCCAATAACTGCCAATAAAGGCCTCGATCATTACTAGCAAAGTAGATCGGGGGAGATGAAAATTTGTTAGAAGGACATCTACGACCTGAAATTCAAAAGGATCTCGAATAAACAATTTAGTCTGTCCGGAAAGACCAAATAAGTGAGCGGATTCAAGCGCTCTGACTGTAGTCGTTCCTATGGCAATAACTCTTTCTGCTTCTCTGCATGATTCCATTACTGTTTCTGAAACGTTATAAAACTCAGAGTGCATATTGTGATCATCAAGGTCTGTGACTGTAATTGGGCGGAAAGTGTCTAGTCCTATTGCTAATTCAATTTCTTCAATTCGTGCCCCCATAGATCTACACTCGTCAAGTAACTCTTGAGTGAAGTGAAGCCCAGCTGTAGGAGCTGCAGATGAGCTTGGCTTATCGGAAAAGACTGTCTGATATCTTTCGGAATCTTTTAATTCCTTTTTGATATATGGAGGTAGGGGCACTTGCCCATATCTTTCTAGTAGCGATAAGAAATTCGATTGAGCATTCACTTCAACTAGTCGGCGCCCTTCTCCCAAATCTTCTCCGACACAAATCGTTAACTCTGAACTGG
>CACFCV010000056.1:0-2311 GCA_902564875.1 Actinomycetota bacterium | reverse complement strand
AATTGTCAATGAGCGACGAATCACTATCAAGAAACACTGAGTTATCTTCTGAATACCCCATAGGAGACTTTTTCTCCTTGGAAAATATTTTTGAAGATGGCCAGAACGGCTGTCGTATTGTCATCAACAAGAATCACCTCAATCCGCATGGAGTTTTACACGGAGGAGTTACGTTCACTTTGGTTGACCAAGCGATGGGGATCGCTGCGATGAGAGCAATTGGACCTAATCAGATCTGCACAACTTTAGAAATCCAAGTTCGCTATCTGAGTCCGGTGTTTGAAGGAGAAGTTGAAGCTTATGCTTCAGTGATCAAATCCGGGAAAAGAATCATCCAACTCGAAGCAAAAGTTACCTCAGGTTCTGAACTGGTTGCTTTTGGAACAGGCTCATTCGCTATTTTAGAGAGACCCAAAAACCTATAAGACAAAAGAAACACAATCATTCAAACTGTCAATCTCTTTTGCCTATAGGGAATGCGCCAGTTAAGTGTTGGTATCTACCAGACTGGAGAAATGGCGCTGGGCAATAATTCAAGAAAAACCTTGGTAATTAAACGACCCATGACTCCCTCCGTAGACAGTCAGCAACGATTCATAGCTCTTCTCATCGGGGTAGTTGCCGCTTCTTTAGGAGGCCTGTTCCTAGCACAATCTGAAGGAAAACTCGATGAACTCCCCGGTCTTTTGATGCTGATCCCAGGAGCGATTGCTTTAAGAGGAAACATATTTGGGGCAATGGGTAGTCGCCTTGGAACAGCAGTTCACGCAGGAACTTTCAGATTCAACCTTCGCCGAGATGGGGTAGTAGGTCAAAATTTAATAGCCACCGGTGTTTTGACTCTATTCTTGAGTGTCGTTCTCGCGGTTATAGGGAAAGGAACTTCAAGTCTCTTTGGTATAGCCGCAACGATGAGTCTCGCAGAATTCATTGTCATCTCCACCCTAGGGGGGCTTTTGGCATCGGTCGGAGTCGCGATCATTACCCTATTCCTAGTCGCAGGTTCAGTCCGTTACAGATGGGATTCAGACAATGTCACATCTCCCTTAGTGACAGCATTTGGAGATTTGATCACAGTACCAGCGCTCCTTCTAGCAGCCGGCCTCATAGATAGCGCAACCTCAACGAATGTTTTAGCTGCTTTTTTAGCAGGGACTGCGATCTTGGGAGTCTTTTTTATTTGGAGTTCTGGTGATTACAACCTTCAACGCATAGCGCGACAATCCATTCCAGTTTTATTAATAGGAATTCTGATAGATCTTGCCGCGGGAGTCATTGTTGAAAAACGGATCACAGATTTACTTACGTCAAAATCAGTTCTCATAATGTTGCCCGCGTTTCTTGCTACGGCAGGTGCTTTAGGCGGTATTCTCTCCAGTCGACTCTCAACACAATTTCATCTTGGGTTGGATGATGCGACACCTGTGCCTAGTAGAACTAGTGTCAGCGACATTCGCTCGCTTATAGCTGTAGCTATACCAATATTTATTTCCGCCGCCGGAGCAGCTCATATTCTCGGGGTTATGACAAACCAAAATGCGCCTGGCTTTTGGCAATTGGTATTGATTGCATTAATTGGAGGTGCTTTGGCACTAATTTTAGTGGTAGGTGTCGCTTACTATTCCACAATGGCTGCTTTTCGGTTTGGGTTAGACCCAGATACTTATGGAATACCGATGGTTACATCTTCTCTAGATTTAGTAGGAGCGTTTACGCTGGTGATCGCCATGATGACAGTGGGGGTCGCATGAAAAATCTAAACCTTCTTTCCCCGATAAAAACTTTTCTTGACACCCAGCATGTCGCTGGGTTTAGCATTAATCAACAACCTCAAGTGAGGAGATATGGAAGATAAACCCCGAACTTTACGAGCCATGTTGGCTGAGGCAAAAGACACCTCAGAACTTATGGTTGACTTGGCATATGCCGCTTTATATTTTGATGATCCCGATATGGCTGAAGAAGTCGATGAACTTGAAGGCCAAATGAGCGATCTTGTTCATGATATGAGAGCTGTTTGTGTATTAGCAGCAAGAAGCTCTCGTGAAGCCGAGGGCATGTCTTCAGTGCTGCAAGTTGTTTCTTCAATAGAGCGTATGGCCAATGACGCAGTAGATATTTCTCGAATTGTCTCAAAACGAATGGGTATCCCTCATCAATTAGTGGCAGATCTCTCTGACGCAGAAGAAGTTTCCCATAGAGTTCTAGTAAGTGAGGGCTCGCATATGGCTCATCGTCCACTTTCAGCCCTTGAACTCACGGTTCAAGCAGGTATGAGCGTTATGGCAGTCAGAAGAGGACGTCAATGGAT
>CACFCV010000055.1:0-2552 GCA_902564875.1 Actinomycetota bacterium | reverse complement strand
AATGAATAGAGCCCCAAATGCAATTACTTGCATCAACATCAGCGATCGTTGCGTCTTCATCTTGTAAAGAATCACTAGACCAATTAGACAGAACACCACGGCGAGGAATGAAGTAGCGATATAAAGGGACAGCACGCCGATGATTCCACCAGGGACGGTCATGCCTAGCGCTAAAGAAAAAAAGAATACTGCTGTAGTTGGTATGAGCGCCCGAAAAGCGCTGTAACCAACTGTTCCCATTAAGAGAGGGAATCGGCTGCCTGGGGTGAGTAGGAGACGATCGAAAAATCCTTGCTCTAAATCATCGGCTGATGATCCGACTGCCCCAATTCCTGCAAATACTGCTCCTTGAAGAGCTCCATAGGGAGCCATCCAGTTATATATATTGCTCGTTCCATATCCTTCAATTCGAGTGAGCGAACTAAAAGCTCCAGTGAAACTGATTACAAGAACTACGGGCATAACAATGGTGGGAACAATAAGCACCGGGCGAGCTTTTATTCTGCGCATACCCCTCATGCAAATAGCAGCTGCTACCTGTCTGGAATGTTTCATTTCAGAAAGCGCTGAACTCATGATGACCTCAGCATTTTTTGTAGAGATCTAATCGCTAAAGAGACTGTTACTACAGATATCAAAAGTGGAACTCCTAATGCCTGTAAAGCATCTGTTGTGGACCATCCTTGTATCACTAGCCTTCGGATGGGGTCAACGGTCCAAGTAATTGGATTGTTTTCTGCTAATGCCCGAAACCAGCCTTCCATAAGTGAGGTCGGGAAGAAGGCTGATGACATGAATATTGTTACGAAAATTAAAGGAAATGTGGCACCTACTGCTTCCTGGGATCCTGTGCGTATAGCCATGGACTGAGCTAATCCTCCTATCGCAAGCACCAGAAGCGAGGCTGTGAGGATAATAATTAACGCTCCCCCTATTCCTGCCTTTATCTGCGCTCCAAAGGCCAGAAAAATAAGAATCAAAATTATTGCTTTTCCTGCTGCAATAACTGCGGCTCCCCCAAGTCGACCCAGAAGGATTGGCACTCTTGATACCGGAGATGCCATCAGTCGGTCAAAGAATCCATCTTCAATATCTAAAGCAAGAGCGGTTCCTGCACTTGTTGCTCCAAACGAAACTGCCTGCACAATAGATCCAGGAAGTATGAAATCAAGGAATGACCTGACTTCAGGAAATCCTGGCAGTCCAAGCGTTCTACCGAACTGACTTGAATAAACAGCAGCCATCATTAACGGAAAAATTAGTCCGGGAAGGATCACTACCCATTGTCTGAACTCATTTTGTAGTGACCGTTGAGTCAATTCGAGAGTTTGAACGCCAGCTAGACGCAAATTAGGCGAGTTTTTATTCATCTGGAGTCTCTGCACCTTCAAGTCGACGTCCAGTAGCTTCTGCGAAAACATCATCCAAACTTGGAGCGTCAAGTTCAAGATGGAGTACTTCCACTCCTTGCTTCTCTAAAGCACTAACTACTTCAGCGACTTTGGCGACACCTCCATCGAGGCCTATTGCGACTCGTCCATCGCGAGCTGGTCGATCAATACCGAACTCACTCAAAACTGATTGAGCCTTATCAAGATTTTGGGGGTCAATATCGATACGGAGAGTGGGAGCCCCAATTGAAGCTTTCAGGTCTGCTGGAGAGCCTTCTCTCACTATTTTCCCATAGTCAATTATCGCTATTCGTCCTGCTAACTCGTCTGCTTCTTCCAGATACTGAGTGGTAAGAAATACTGTGGTGCCAAATTCAGTGTTCAACCGTCGGACTTCTTCCCATAATGCTGTGCGGCTTGTTGGGTCAAGTCCAGTTGTTGGTTCATCAAGAAACAGGATCTTTGGTTCATGAATAAGAGAAAGCGCTAAGTCAAGTCGTCGCCTCATCCCTCCTGAATAAGTTCCTACCCGTCGATCCGCCGCGGCAGAAAGACCAACTCTTTCCAGTAACTCTTCACCCCGGTCTCGTGCCGACTGGCGTGGAATCCCATGTAATACTGCTTGGAGTTTAAGTAGTTCGCGTCCAGTCATGAGAGGATCGATCGCTGCATCTTGGAGCGCTACTCCAATTACTTTGCGCACTTCTGAAGCTTGAGAAACTACGTTATAGCCGCCTACAAAAGCTTGTCCGTCTGTTGGTCTCAACAAAGTTGTGAGCATGCGTACCGCTGTTGATTTTCCTGCACCATTTGGTCCTAGAAATCCGAAAACTTCACCTTCAGATACTGAAAGGTCGATTCCGTCTACTGCGACTAAATCGCCAAAAGTTCTTCTAAGACCATTTGCCTCTACAACGCTTTTCATATCAATCTTTCTAATGAGTGCCTGCGCTCTGGATGGCATTCCAAATTTTTTCAGGTGTCAAAGGGACATCTAAATGTTCTATGCCTAAATAGTTGAGACCATCCATGACTGCACTTTGAACGGCTGGGGTTGATCCAATAGCTCCAGATTCTCCTATTCCTTTTACCCCCAATGGATTATTTGGGCTGGGAGTCTCCATAGGAACCAATTCAAAAGAAGGAAGTTCCGCCATAGAT
>CACFCV010000054.1:0-3210 GCA_902564875.1 Actinomycetota bacterium | reverse complement strand
AGATCGATCATTCCAGAAACAAGCACTAGATCAAATTCGCCAGTTTTATCTATTACCTTTTTAGTTTCCTCAGCTAAAGTAACTGCTCCGCCTCGGAGCCGCCACCGCCAGTAGGCGTCTGGGTGGTTAATGCAAATAACTTCATGGGTTGAGTGATTTCTTATACCGTCGACCCAGGCAGCATGCGATCCTCCATAATATGGCTCTATCAGAAGCACTGAACTCAAGACAAAGCTTCTTTATTTCTTGATTCGATATGACGTTTAGATACTTTTTCTAGAACCACATCAGAAGTTAATAACAAGACAGTGAGTAACCCCAAATGATGCACGGAACGACCCCAACTTGGCCACGAAAACGCTGGTTCGTATTCCCATCTAATTTGTAGAAAAATTATGTAAGCGACGCCAACTGAATAGGCCACAATAGGCAACGCGGTAAGTAGAAGCCTGCCTTTTAGATAACGAGTTGAAATTAGTGAAAAGCAAGTAGTTATTAGCCCTACAAGAGGAGTAGATACAAAAGCCGCGAACAGTCCCAAAAGTATGGATGTTACAACTGCGTTCTTTACGGGCAGATTATGGAAAGGGTTTCTCGGGTCACTGAGGCGTGGGGTGTTTAAGTAAAGATTAAGAGATTTTTCATTACGTCCCCGATAAATCAAATAGAAGCAAATTAGAACCCAAAACAATGAAATTAGTAGTGCTATCCAGATATTTCTTTGTGGGGCCCATTTAAGTGAAACATCTAATACTTCGCTCTCTGGCAAGTCAATAAACCACCCATTGGCGAACCCATCAACTAATTGGGGGGAACCTAAATTGATTCCATTGACTGTCGCAACCCATCCTTCGTTAAAACTCTGTCCAAACACCAACCAGAAAGGTGACTCATTATTGACAATTTCTGCTCGTAGTGAACTCCGACTGCTATTGGTGACCGTTACTTGTGCTTCTACTGGACTAGCTGTTCTGGTCCATCCTTCTGCTGCAACCCCGCCAACAGCGGAGAACATTACAAGCCGATCAATGTTGAAACCTGTATAGCGGCCATCGGTAGTTTCTATTTGATGCAGCCCTTTAGGAAGGTTTATTGATTCTTCACATAGCGTTCCTTTTAAACCAATTCCGTTCAAAGCATCAAGTGCTGTCCCGGTGATTCGAATTGGTATTGGTACCCCATCAACATGAATTAAGTCATCTCGGCATCCCGAGTCAATGGTAGAAGGCATTGGAGAGACCTCGAGTCCATCTATACCTATTTCGCTTATGGCAATTGGCATAACGATGTCTTCGCCTGTGTACCAATTATTAGTTTTTACTTCTTGAACTTTCAATATTTCAAGAGTTATTTGATTTCCTTCTAGAGTTTGAGGCAATTCGATTGAAACTGCTTTGGAATAACCAATTTCTAATCCTTGTTCAATATCAGGAATATTGAGAATTACTTCTGCTTCATCTACGGAAAGTTTCATCTCAACTGGGATGCTGTGTCTTCCATCGGCAACAATTTCAAGCTCGAGGCTATTAAATGTGATGTTGTTGGGAAGGGTGTAAGAGATCCAATTCCCTTCCTGTTCAAGAAATTCTGGACTCCAATGTGTTGATGGGTTTCCGTCTATTGCTGCTGATGCTCTAGACCTCAGGTCTCCAGATAATCTTTCACTGGACTGTGCAATAACAGAGGTACCATCACGAAGCGTAATTCCTAATATTTCGTCTATTACCTCATCCGGGGCCCAGTCTGCTAAACGAACTGTGGTTTCTAGAAACCAACTGCGCTCAGAAGGTAAGTCCAATTCTCTAACAATTCTCCGCTCAGGATCAGGACGAACCCGTTCAGAAGGGTTAGTTCGATGACGAGTTAAAACAACTGCTACGTCATGATAAAGATCATTAACCTCATGAAGAATCTCTGTTGGGACTTGCAATACTTCCTTTACTCTTAAACCAAGATCTATTTCTGCGAATCCTGCAAGATCTGGTGGCCCAATCCCATCAACAAAAGAAAAAGAAATGTGCTGAAACTCGCGTTCATCTATGAGAAACTTCTGACCGTTTTCAACATAGGACTCTTCTCCCAAAGTAAAAAGAATCTCCTGATCGCGGTCGAAAGTAACTGCAAGTGTTCTAACTCGACGATTCTGCGGGCCAACTAAAGGCTGAGTGAAAGTTATCTCATCAATTAAAACTGGAGATTCTAATGATAACTCAAGACGGGGCGTTACAGGTTCGCCAAATTCAAAGACCCTCCATGACGTAAGTGGGTCTCCGTCAAAAGCATTAACAGGTCTAAACTCTGGGTTTAAGTAAATTCGATTTCCGTATCCTGTAGCACGGACTTGAGCTATTCCTAAATCTTCCCCGGAACTACTTTCTAATCGATACTCAGCCATCGTAGAAGGCGCGTCCTGAACAGGAAGAATTCTTGCATCACTATCATCGGGATAAAGGTGCTCATACTCTTTAGTTTCAGTGAGTCCTACATTGGCATGCATCCCATACCATCTCTCAGCTCGCTCCCGATTCGAATCAGTAACTACTAATCGATCTGTATCACCTATATTGTCAACAGAGCCGGCATAACGGATTAATCCATCCTGAACTTTAAGTAATCCCGAAGCAGCAAGTGAAACTATTCCTTCTCCGTCTCCCGATACAACCAGAGAAGAATCGCTTGGTCTTGCCCTCACCATGTTTAGTGGGGAATCCACTGAAAATATTGCGACTGGTGGCGGATGCTCTGAATCTATTGGTATCCCTAATTCAATTTCATCAATCATTGAATTTATGTCGGCAGCAACATTCGGAATTGGTTCTCCAAAACTTTCAGGATTAGACAGGCCATTTGGAGGGTCAACTAAAGTTCTCCAAATAAGTTGGGGGCGAGCAGTTCTATACCGTTCATACTCTAAGTCACTTCTAAGTACCACATCACCAGCGCCAAAAATTCGAGCGATTTCTGGCAAGGACTCAGGTTCAAACCACCCTTCTTGCAAACTTCTATCAAATGCCACAAGAAGATTCGCCCCAGATTCATCTCCATGAGGCAGCAACTCTCTTGCGATATACGGGCGTTCGATCAGCCCAGGAGTGATTGGATCTAGAGTGTGCCCCCATCTATAAGACGCAAAATCCATACCAGGTATTTCCATAACGCGCGTACTAGCTGAGCGACTATTCAATTCTTCTACTGCGTTGTTCCAATATT
>CACFCV010000053.1:0-3299 GCA_902564875.1 Actinomycetota bacterium | reverse complement strand
GGTCTCAAATAAAGGAAATGAGGCACCTGTAACCACTGGCGGTAACATTCATAACATCAATGACCGCTCAAACTAAAAGAGTAAAAGCGAAGCTTCTCAAATTGCAATGAAACAACTCACCAGAGTCGGAATACCTGAAAAGGCTGAGGCTTTCCCTCGCCAACTCTCCGGCGGACAACAACAACGTGTCGCCATTGCCCGGTCTCTAGCCATGGAACCAAAAATTATGCTCTTTGACGAACCTACTTCTGCGCTAGACCCCGAAATGGTTAAAGAAGTGCTAGATGTCATGCTTGAATTAGCAGCTGACGGGATGACAATGGTGGTTGTCACACATGAGATGGGATTTGCAAAAGCCGCAGCTGATCGATTGGTGTTCATTGACGAGGGCGAGATAGTTGAAACGGGACTACCTGAAGAAATCTTCAACAATCCATCACACCAACGGACTAAAGATTTCTTTGACAAAATACTGTACTGAAAATGAACCACGATATTTTGAGCCAAGCCCCAAAAGTTGTTCTCCATGACCACCTAGACGGTGGGCTTCGCCCAGAAACGATCATTGAATTAGCCGAAGAAAATGGCTATCCAGATCTACCAACAACCAACATTGAAGAACTTTCTGAATGGTTCCACCGAGGAGCCAATCGCAGAGACCTATCGCTCTATCTAGAAACTTTTCAACACACAGTAGGAGTCATGCAAACTCCCGACGCTTGTTATCGAGTCGCTGTGGAGTGCGCAGAGGACCTTGCTGCAGACGGAGTCGTTTACGCTGAAATTCGTTACGCCCCTTCGCTGATGACAGAAAAAGGATCTTCTATCGATGAGGTAATTGAAGCCACAACTGCCGGCTTTATTGAAGGAAGCAAGAATTCAAATCTGACTATTGGAACTTTAATTACTGCAATGAGAACTGCTGATGATTCCACTGAGATAGCTGAAGCCGCTGTTCGTCACCGAGATCGCGGTGTCGTAGGTTTTGATATAGCAGGTAGAGAAGCAGGATTTCCTCCCACTCTTCATCTTGAAGCTTTTCAATATTTGAGGAGAGAAAACTTTCATTTCACAATTCATGCTGGTGAAGCCTTCGGCGTGCCTTCTATTTGGGAAGCAGTGCAGTTCTGTGGCGCGGAGCGACTAGGACATGGTGTCCGAATTGTTGATGACATCTCCTTTGATACAAATGGGAAGCCGCAGTTAGGTCGTTTAGCTGCTTACATTAGAGACCGTCGCCTACCTCTGGAATTATGCCCTACTTCTAATGTTCATACCGGCGCTGTAGGTAGCATCGCTGAACATCCAATCGGTTTACTGAGAGAGCTAGGGTTCCGAGTTACTTTAAATACTGATAATCGTCTTATGAGCGATGTTTCTATGACTTCAGAAATGATGGCTCTTCATCAAGCATTTGGTTGGAACTTGGAAGACTTCCAATGGATCACTGTTAACGCGATGAAAAGCGCTTTCTGGCCCTTTGATGAACGCCTTTGGATAATTAACGAAATTATTAAGCCGGGATATAAGAATTTGATAGATCAGTCTGCGGCCAAAGAAAATTCCTTGTAAAGATTGTGGTTTTGTTGTGTCGCTTGAATTAACTTCCGATGATCTTGAAATGTTGAACGGGCGTGATGGTGAAGCTGTAAGCATGGCTATGCGTATCATTGTCCGACTAGCCGAAACCGTTAAAGCCGAGAATCTTATTGACATAACGGGGGCCCATATTGATTCTTGCCTTTACCATGGCTTATCTACTATTGATTTTGCTGACCGCTTGGTTCAACTTGGCGCCAAGGTCAAAGTTCCTACCACGTTAAACGTTTCATCAATGGACCTTCTCCATCCCGATCTTTATCGCGGTGACCCTGAAGAAAGTGAGAGAGGACGTCAACTTGCAGATTTATATGAAGCTATGGGATGTAAAGCCACATGGACTTGCGCCCCCTACCTACTTGAAGAAAGACCCAATTTTGGAGAGCAAATTGTCTGGGCTGAATCAAATGCAATAGTTTTTGCCAACTCTGTTCTTGGCGCCCGAACAGATAGATATGGAGACTTAATCGACATTTGTGCAGCCATCACAGGGCGAACTCCAGCGGCTGGACTTCATCTAGATGAAAACCGTTATGCAAGTTGCGTTTACGAAGTCGAAAAATTGCCACAATCATTGTTAGATCGCGATGAAATTTTCCCCCTCCTTGGCGCTTTCATTGGATCAACCACAGGAACTCAAGTTCCTGTAATCAACGGGCTAAAAGCAAACCAGCCAGAACATCGCCTGAGAGCACTCGGCGCTGCAGCTGCTTCAACGGGATCTGTAGGCATATTTCATGCGGTTGGTAGCACACCTGAAGCGCCAACTTTGACTGCTGCTCTTGGTGGGAGAGAGCCACTTAATTCAATAAGCGTCTCCGTTGAAGACCTTCAAGAGATGCGTTCAAAACTGACTTCTGCCACCGGAACAGATTTAGGCACGGTAGCCCTAGGCACCCCCCACTATTCAATTGAAGAGTTCAGCATTTTGCGTTCGTTGGTTAGCGGAAAAAAGAAACACCCAAATATTGATTTTTATGTATCTGCAGGACGAGACGTTCTTTTGGAGTTGGAATTAAGAGGATGGGCTGATGAACTGCGCTCTTTTGGAGTTTCTCTAGTCGGAGATACATGCACTTATTTCTCCCCGATTCTCTCAAACACTTCGGATCCCGCAATGACAGATTCAGGGAAATGGGCTTATTACGCTCCAAATAATCTTGGGGTTGAAGTAATTTATTCAAGCACTTCTGACTGTGTCGCTTCCGCTATTGAAGGAAGAGTTGTTCTTGACGAAAGTATCTGGACGCATGAATAGCGAAGTAATGATTTCGGGTCCGATATTGCATTTGGAAGAACCTTTGAGTTTCTGGGGAGGTCTAGATCCTGCCACGGGGGTGATAACTGATATACATCATCCACAGGTTGGGGTTTGCGTTACTGGAAAAATACTTGTTATGGAACATGGGCGAGGGTCAAGTTCCTCTAGTTCAGTGGTTCTAGAATTGATCCGAAATAAAGCTGGACCTGTTGCAATCATTTTGTTGGAAATGGATACCCATATCGTTCTCGGATCTATAGCAGCTGAAGAACTCTATGGTTTATTAATGCCGATCATTGTTGTTTCTAGAGATATTTTAGAAAACCTTCACACTGGGGACATTGTCAACATTGACCCTACAAATGAACTGGTTTCGTTTAGTTAAGACGTTTCTTCGGGAATCCAGGATTCAACCGAAATTCCTAATCCATCTGCGACA
>CACFCV010000052.1:0-3410 GCA_902564875.1 Actinomycetota bacterium | reverse complement strand
GAAGAAATACATTCTGAAGCCTCGGTACAAAGAGAGCAGCTAGATACGCGTGAAGCCATAAATAAACGAATAGTTGATGCTTTAGATCAGCAAATCAGCGAAATAGAAACGCGCCTTGAAGACCTTCGTTTTCAGAGACAGAAACAATCAGATCGAGTACAAGCTGCAGTAGTTCGTTTAGATGGAATTCGCCGTGAGCGTTTAGAAAGCGAGCGTGAGATATCTCAATTACGAGAGCGTCAATCACGACTCGAAATAGAAAGAGCGGAGACCAGATTACGTCTTGAAAACTTGGTTTCTAGAATTCGAACAGAATTCGATAGGGAACCTGAAGCAATACTGAATGAGCCTCAACCAGAGCTTCCATCAGGAGTATCAGAGACTAATAGAATCTCTGAACTAGAACATGATCTAAAGATAATGGGACCAATCAATCCACTAGCCTTAGAAGAATTTGAAGCGCTCAATGAACGATACGAATTCTTGCAAGAGCAACTTGAAGATGTTCGAACTACTAGACGCGAATTACGAAAAGTCATTCGTTCAATAGACGAAGAGATCGTAAGAGTTTTTTCTTCAGCATGGGCAGAGGTTTCCGAACATTTCACTAGCCTCTTCGGAAACTTATTTCCGGGTGGAACAGGAGTGCTTCGATTAACTGATACTTCAGATCTTCTGTCAACAGGAATAGAGGTTGAAGCTCGCCCCTCAGGGAAGAATGTCAAAAAACTCTCTCTCTTATCTGGAGGAGAGAGGTCATTAACGGCTTTAGCTTTTCTGTTTGCCGTCTTCAGAAGTCGACCTTCACCTTTCTATGTGATGGATGAAGTAGAAGCCGCATTAGACGACGTCAATTTGCATCGCTTTCTTGGACTTGTTGGACAGTTCCGAGACGATGCCCAATTATTGATTGTGAGCCACCAAAAACGGACAATGGAAGCTGCAGATTGTCTGTATGGAGTGTCAATGGCACCAGGTGGTTCATCCCGTGTTGTAAGTGAAAAAGTTGAACGACAAGAAATGGAATTAAAACCAGAAACGGTCAAAACTGCAACTAACTCTTGATTCTTCACTAGAGCGACTATGACAAGTCCGTTTCACCATGTAGCGTCACGTTATGAGAATTCTCGTAGTAGATGACGAAGTAGACCTTACAGAAGCGATAGCAAGAGGCTTACGCCGTCAAGGATATGCAGTAGATACAGCAATTAACGGTGAAGAAGCCATAGAAAAATCTTCGTATACGGCATATGACTTAGTTTGTTTAGATTTGACTATGCCCGATATTGATGGGCTCGAAGTTTGCAAAATCTTACGTAAAGATCCCCCTGAAGGGATAATCCCCCGGATACTTATGCTTACTGCCCGCGACACTATTGAGGAGAGAATCGCTGGATTAGATGTGGGCGCTGATGATTATTTAGTAAAACCCTTCGCATTTGATGAGTTAGCAGCACGTATCCGCTCTTTACTGCGCCGTGATGGTGGTCGTAGCGGCGCCGTTTTACAAGTCGGCCCACTAATTATGGATACTGCACGGCACATTGTTACTCGTGATGACCGAACTCTTGATTTAACGGCAAAAGAATTTGCAGTTCTACGTTATTTAATGTCTCGCCCTGGGGACGTTGTTTCACAAGAGGACTTGCTGGAGCATGTTTGGGATGAACATGCGGACCCATTTACGAACACCGTCCGAGTAACTGTTGGGACGCTTCGCCGAAAAGTCAACTCTGGTCAAGAAGATTCAATATTGGAAACCGTTGTGGGCCGTGGTTATCGATTATCAGAAGAGTCAAGTTCGTGAAAGATAAAACACGCATACCTTTAAGTGGATTACGTATTCGCCTAGCTTTCCTTTATTCAATATTACTGTTCGGGCTTGCCTCATTAGGAGTGGGAGTTATTTATTTAAGCCTTTCGGTATCTCTCTCAGATGAGCCAATGTCACGAGACGCAGCATTCCAGATCTTGGTAGATGAGTTAGGAGAATTTTCTTCTACACCTGACGACATTGATAGCGTCGCAGGCTTGACTGAGAGTAATCAAACCCAATTAGTGGGTTTTGAACAGGCTGTAAATCAGAGGGCGCTAGATCAATTACGGTCTTACTCTGGGTGGTCTCTTTTAGCGCTTTTTGCTACCAGCATGTTGATCGGGTGGTATGTATCTGGGCTAGTTCTTCGACCAATAGGAAGGATCACCTCAGTAGCAAGAGATATACAAGCAACAGACCTTTCTCGGCGAATTGAGTTAGGAGGACCAGCAGATGAATTACGTGACCTTGGAGACACATTCGACCAAATGCTTGATCGCCTCGATCAAGCATTCGAGGACCAGAGACAATTTATTCAAGAAACTTCCCACGAACTTAGAAACCCATTAGCAGTAATACGCACAAACCTTGATGTTGTCTTAAAGGACCCCAAAGCAAACTTAGAAGAGTTTCGATTTTCAGGCGAAGTAGCAAACCGCGCAGCAGTAAGAATGTCAGCTTTGGTAGATGACTTACTGTTGCTAGCGCATCATGAAAGACGAGATGTTGATCGGGCGCCCATCTTTCTTTCCCAAGTTGTGGGCGAAACAATTCAGGATTTCTCTGCTTTTGCTAAAAAAAACAACGTTTCATTAACGCTAGAGATGTCATCAGAGATAAAAGTTATTGGCGATGCTGCGGCTTTAAGAAGAGCGTTGGCGAATCTACTTAGTAATGCAATACGTATCACTGGCTCAGAAAAACCGGAAGGGCAAATTAAAGTCGTTGGCGGGCAAGACGTAGATCAAGTTTGGGTTTCAGTAGAAGATAATGGACCGGGACTATCCACAGAAGATATTGAGCGGGTATTCCAGCGTTTCTGGAAAGGAAATGTTTCTGAAGCCAAAGAATCTGGTCGGTCTGGTTTAGGTTTAGCTATTGTAAGGCAGATAGTTGAAGGCCATGGTGGTCAAGTGACTGTTCGGTCTCAACTCGGAAACGGCGCTACTTTCACTATTTGGTTACCTCGCTATATTACTTTGTAGTTGCTGCTTATTTTTGATCGTGATTGTCTAGGTTAGAGCCATGGAAGAAAATGAAATTGAAGAACACATGTCTGAGAGTTCTTCGTTTGAGCAAGAAGAGGCCGAGAGCGGAATTTCAATAGATTGCGATAGCGAATCATTAGAAGAGTCACAGAATGATTCTCCCTCTTTCTGGGCAAGACGAAAAAACGCACTCAAACTCCTCACAGCATTCTTTCTCTTGGCCACTGGGCTGGTTCTTGGTGGCTTATTTGTGTATTTATCTGATGATGAGCCACCCACTCCATCGTCAATATTGGTCGACCCTCAGATGCAACTATTAGATCTCCGACTTCAAGTCCTGCGCTATCTGCGGGGGATCCTTGAGTTAGATCAACTATTATTGCTCC
>CACFCV010000051.1:0-3411 GCA_902564875.1 Actinomycetota bacterium | reverse complement strand
TCTCTTTTTTGAAGGCCTGGAATTTAATGTCACTAGTTTTGCCTTGGGTTCATTTGTGGCACCTCTAGGTTTAGCTTGGTTTTCTGCTGGATATAACGAGCGTTTATCTAAGGGGATTCTCGTTGAACGGATGTCAAGTCGATTTCTTATTCGAACTTTTACTCTCGCTGCTTGGATAGTTGGAACTATTCATCTTTATTGGGTGGCCAAAGCTATAAGTCGATTGGTCCCGTCAACATGAGAGCAGGCAAGACCACGCGATTTCTGTCTTTATCCTTATTGACGGCTGTGTTAGCTTCCCTTCTTTCTTTAGGACTCGGCAGTATTTCAGTCGCAGCTGAACCCTCTCAAGACGGTTATAAACCTTGTCCCGATCAAGACGGAGTAGACATTGTTATCGTCATGGATCAATCCGGCTCCCTCGATAATCCTGCGACTGGGACAGATACAGACAATAAACGCAGAGAAGCACTAAAAGTAATTGGTGAACGATTAGTCGGACAAGAAGACGTAAACCTTGGGATAATTCAATTTTCTGAAGAAGAAGAAACCATAGAAGTGCGGGCTTTAGCTCCTTTAACGGACGGTTTGACCACAAGTATTTTAGATGACTCTACTCAAGCCGGGAAAAATGACACAGATTACTTCGCTGCTTTTGAAGAGGTAATAAAAGTTTTTAACGATGCTGCGCTCAAAGATAAGGACCGGTGTCGTGTTCTTGTCTTCTTTACAGATGGTGAATACGACCACGATGGAGATTATGGAAGAGATTGGGGGCCTAGGAGGGAAGCAGCTGAAGGGTTCTTGCGACCTGAAGTGTGTTCCGGAAATGTCTCTATAGCAAAGCAACTACACGAATTAGAAGTCCAAACTTTCGCTGTTGTACTCGGTCAAGAAGATTGGCGAAGCATTGATGATGAAGACCAAGAAACAGTTAGGCAAATATCTTGGGAAATATTCCTTGCTATAACTGGCGACAGAACTTCAGATGGAGCACTTGCTCTGATCGACGACGGTGACGGAGGAAATGACTTTCTTAATGACATGCATAAAGATTGCCGTGCAAAAATTCCAGATAATACATCTGATAGGAACGGTGAAATAATCAACGTTTCTGATGTCAACAATTTAGTCAACGATCTCTTAAGGCAAATCAATAGAGTCACCAAAACTGTTTACGAATGCCAATTATCGCCCAATGACGATGGTGAAGCGTGGGAAACAATTATGCCTGCCGGGGCATTCTTAGAAAGTATCGATATCTACGCATACGGTGAGAACGCAACTATCAAAAAGGTTGAAGCTCAAGAAAGAAATGGTGACATCAAGCCATTGAGTGTGGAGGGCGATAGTGCGAAGCGCGTTAGTTTGGTAGAAATTCAGAGATCAGAATTAAGCAGTTTGAGCGACGGATGGACACTTGCCATAACTATCAAA
The DNA here is from genome assembly GCA_902564875.1 of Actinomycetota bacterium. Lineage (GTDB taxonomy): Bacteria > Actinomycetota > Acidimicrobiia > Acidimicrobiales > MedAcidi-G1 > MedAcidi-G2B. The sequence goes on along the minus strand of CACFCV010000051.1, from coordinate 1,974 downwards.
AGTGACGGAAGTGAAAACGTTGTATGTGCAGTTGAGCCAGTTGAAGACCCTCTTTCCTTCGGCCCGCCTTGCATCAACTCCCCCGATTGCGAAACAGTGCTTCTCCCCGGGGATTCAGGCACCTTAACCATTCCGACTGGCGATTTTCAGTGCGACTTTGTACTAAACGAGGAGGATTGGACAACCGAAAATGAACTCTTAAATAGTTCTCTTAGTTACGAGGGATGCAGCGACTCCATACTGGAATTTAGCTTAGAACCCCTTGATGAGTTTGAGGTGAGCCAGGAAATTGTGCTTGTAAAGGGAGAACTCGTTCCCAACAACGCTTCTAATTGGTTCGAAGAAGATGGTTCTGTAGCAACATTTGAGTTCGAGTCAAATTTCGATCCAACGCTAGAAATGAACTCACTTAACCCGAGTTTGAATTGCAGCGATGACGGGAACTGGAAACAACCTGATTACAGTTCAGACACATATTCTCTTGAAAGACAAAACTCTGCCGAAGACTCTTTACGTGCGCCCTGTTACGTGACCTTCTCCAAGGAGAGCACCGGAACAATAAAAATAGAAGTTACATGGGACCCCACTGATCTTGAGGAACCTAAACCTGGGGAATCTGAAGCTAATTCTGAACTGTCTTGGAGTGTAAAAATAGATACCGCTGCCAGCAGGCACTGCGGTTCCTCGGAATGGAACGATGATCCAATTGAAGAAAACGTTGAAGATCTTCCCGATGATCTCAAATGTTATTTATCTCCAGGAATAAAAGAGCTTGGAACCGACGACAATCCGTTGAGAATCAAAGGAACCGTCAATGTGGAGCTTTATTGGGATAAAGATGATTCTGGCTGGGATAACGTCCAACCGGACACACATTCTTATTCAATTGATTTTGACCGAGTTGGAAAATACGCTGAAACGCTCGAAATTCCAGATTGTAAAGCAATGTCGCTAACTGTTGTATCAAAAGACGGTGAAGTGCCAGAAAATCCTGCGGAGACAGATGAAGAAAACCCGTGCAGCATTAAATACCCGGAGTTTAGCTCTTACACTGTCTGCGCTAAGTGGGAGCCAGAAAACAGCGAACTTTGGGAAAATAACGACTGGAAACCTAAGACCTTTGGTGATGGCCCAGAGTGGACCGAGGACCAAGATAAGTGGTGCATCACCCTTCCCCCTACCCCGTCCCTGGAAGATAGCGGTGACTCGGAAGATAGTGGAGTTCTTGAATTCGGATTTGTCTCAGACAAAAAACTTGATAACGAGACGTGGGATAACGAAAAGGGTGAAATTATTTTCACTGCTACCTGGGAAAATGAGACAGGCTTAGATACGAGTGAAAATCTTAGTTTCACCTTTGATTTCAAGAAACGAAGCCACGGAACTATAACCACAATCTTGACAATTGTCTTAACTCTCTTAGGCGCGCTACTGACATACTCTTTCATTTATTTCTTAATGCAACTACAAAATCGATTTCCTCGGTCTGAAGAATTCTTCTTTTCTGAATACCAATTTGAAGTTAACCTCCCGGAGTCAACTGGTACTTCTTCTGGGGCTCCTGTTCGGGCTGTAGTTGCGTTCTTAGCTCCTAAGGCTGCAGGAACAGAATCTATGCGGAGCCAGGCGCGAACAGATCTCCCGGATCTTCTCGTCAACTTTCTGTCAAATTCGGAAGGATCCTCTACTCCGATAAGAAAGCACGAAAATGCAAAAGAAATTAACCCTGATCCGAATGATTTGAACTTGCTAGCCTCAAATAAGAATAATCGCAAGCAACTTCAAATTGGATCCTTCACTCTTAAAGCTAAATCTCCTTCTTTCTGGGATTTTCGTCGAGTTCTTACCGGTGGTTGGGGTGAAATAGAACGAGGTGGTTGGGCTACTCGAGCACTTCCCTCTAGTTCATATAGTCCAAGTTCAACAGAATTAGCAGTCTCTTCGCTAACTCTTCTCGCAATTGATTTACCAGCC
>CACFCV010000050.1:0-3911 GCA_902564875.1 Actinomycetota bacterium | reverse complement strand
AATTTTTTCTTTATGTGTCACTCCGAAACGTTGCTCTTCGTCTACGACTAGGAGGCCGAGTTCTTTGAATTTGACGTCATCGGATAAAAGCCGGTGGGTTCCAATGACAACGTCTACCGAGCCCTCAGCGAGATCTTGCAGTACACGTCGTGATTCGGAAGGTGTGAGAAACCGGCTTAAAACTTCAACTCTTATCGGATAGGAAGCAAACCGGTCTGCGAATGTTTGTCCGTGCTGCTGCGCTAATAGTGTCGTAGGCACTAAAACTGCGGCTTGTGTGCCGTCTTGCACTGCTTTAAAAACTGCTCTTAAAGCTATTTCGGTTTTTCCAAATCCGACATCTCCACACACAAGACGATCCATTGGAGAAACGTTTTCCATATCTTCTTTCACGCTTTCTATGGCTGAAAGCTGATCTGGGGTTTCTTGAAACGGAAATGATTGTTCCATCTCTTGTTGCCATGGCGTATCTGGGTTGAACGCACGACCTTTGGTCGTGATGCGTTTTTGATAAAGAAGAACGAGTTCTTGAGCGATCTCAGCTACCGCGGAACGCACTCGTGCTCTTGATTTCTCCCAGTCTGTCCCTCCCATTCGACTCAGCGAGGGGGAATCTCCTCCGGTATAAGGACGTATGGTGTCGATCTGCTCTGTTGGTAAGTAGAGACGATCGTCTCCTCGGTACTCCAACAAAAGATAGTCGCGTTCTATCCCTCCTAAAGTTCGAGTTACGAGACCGGTAAATCGCGCTACTCCATGAAATTCATGGACAACGTAGTCTCCTGGTTGAAGGGCTTCAAATATGCGGACTGCCGCTTTCCTTCTCGGCCCTCTTCTGTGTGTTCTTCTCCTACCGGTAACTTCGGCTTCTGTAATAACCGCGATCCGAGAATCTGCTAACACAAAACCTTTTTCAAGAGTCCCTACTATTACTTGCCCTGAGGAGGTTGAAGGATCCAGATGCCCGGTTGATCGTTGAAGCTCTACTCCTTCATCTGCCATTTTCTCTACTAGTCGATTTGCTGTTGCGTCTCCGTCAGCCACGATCACTACTTGGTATCCGTCTCCAAGCAAAGTTGACAAAGTTTGAAAAATATTCTTTTGCCCTATCCCGGTGCGTTCCCATCCATGGGCTGGAACTATTGAAGTTTCGGGCCCTTCAGGAGTGACGGTTAATGACCACTGGGGTGCATTGGTGACTTCAAGTAGTCGATCCCACTCTGTGTGCAAGCTAGGGAATTTGTCGTGTTTAGCTCCCCATGTGTCTGCTAGTGCTGTTACAAGATCGGTTTCTTCAGCGCGAAGATCTGAAATCCGGTCTTTGAAACGACTTGGTTCAACTACTACTACGAGGCCGTCATCCCCAATGAAATCAAAAAGAACTTTTTCTTTTGGAGCTAGCCAGGGAAGCCATGACTCCATACCATCAAATATTTCTCCATTTGCTAAACGCTCCCATTGCTCTATTCCCCACGGTTCTTTACCAATCAGACTTTCAGCTTGCTTTCTGATCTCTTCTGTGGGGAGAAGTTCTCTGCAAGGGAAAATTTTGACTGCTTCATGTTCAGCGGTAGAACGTTGACTTGAAATACTAAACTCTGTCAATCTCTCAATGACGTCTCCCCAAAGATCTAGTCGAATCGGGGTTTCATATGTTGAAGGCCATATGTCAACTATTGAGCCTCTAACCGCGAATTCGCCCCGATGCTCAACTTGATATTCTCGCCGGTACCCAACGGAGACAAGATCTTTAATAAGAGACGTTTGATCTATTTCATCATTCAAACTCAAATTAATTGGTGTGTTTTTCTCAGATTCAGGTCCAACTTGTTGAACTAATGCTTTACCAGAGGCAACAATGACTTTGGGAGAATCTCCACTATCTGTGAGCTGGTGAAGTATTTCGATTCGCTTGCCCATGGTTTCTATTGCTGGGCTAATTCTTTCAAACGGAAGAGTTTCCCAAGCCGGGAAAAGAACTACTTCTGAGGGGTCTAAGAAATTTTTGAGATCATTGCTTAGTTGTTCAGCTTCCGCATTTGTTGGTACTGCGATGACAAAAGGGGAACGTTCTGCTTACTCAATTAAAGAAGCCAAAACGATGGCGCGGGCTGGTTCAGCCACAGCCAAAGTCGCTCGTCTTCTTCCGAGAAGTCCTTCAAGGGCTCGTTCTTCCTTGAGGCGATCGAGAAGCGGTCGAAGGATCACGAACGATTATTGAATCGAGCCATAGCGGCATCCTTGCCTTCAAGGATCAACGCTTCGATGGCTTCGATTGCCTTCTGGATAGCTTGCGAAAAGATCTCTTGTTCCGCCTTGCTTGGCCGTTTCAATACGTAATTCGCGCCGGAGTCTTTATCAGCAGGTTTCCCTATTCCTAGACGTAAACGTAAATAATCCTGTGTATGAAGATGATTTGTGATTGATTTCAGGCCATTGTGGCCTGCTAATCCCCCACCAAATTTTATTCTTAAGTCACCAGGAGGAGTGTCCATTTCATCATGAACGACGATCAAATTCTCAGGATTACTGATTCCATTTCTACGCATTATTGAAGAAACGGCTTGTCCAGAGTTATTCATGAAAGTCTGAGGGAAAGCCAAAAGAACTTTTTTTCCTTCAAGCAATATCTCTGCGGTTAAAGATTGGTCTCTTGATTTCCTTAAAACACAATCATGCGCTTCTGCTAGAGCCTCCACTACTGCAGCGCCTACATTATGTCGTGTTCCGACGTATTCTTTTCCGGGATTACCTAATCCAACAACTAAGAATGTGTTCTGATTGCTCGAATTCTTTTTTGATGAACGTTTCAACACGACAACCTCTCCAAACTGAGGTTGAAGGAATTTATCAGCAACTACTCGTCTGAGTCTTCAGCAGCATCTTGACTATCGTCAGAACCTTCTGCTTCGTCTGTTGCTTCACCTTCTTCGCCCTCTTCACCCTCTGCTGCAGCCGCTTCTTCAGCAGCTATGGCTTCTAATGTTGAACGGGTAATCATTCCGACCGCAACAGTTTCTTCTGGATCCGCATCTGTAGTCACGCCTTCTGGCAAGCCGATGTCAGATACACGAACAGAGTCTCCAACGGTTAAAGCTGAAATGTCTACTTCAAGTTCATTTGGAATTGCGGCAGGAGGAGCATCAACCGTTAAGGAGAAGAGATTCTGGTCAACCATTCCGTTGGCTTGCGTTACTTGTAAAGCATCACCAATCATCACAACTGGAACGTCAACAGTAACTTTCTGGTTCGGGTCAATGCGTAAGAAATCTACATGGATTACATCCCGCCTTACCGGGTGGCGTTGAATATCTTTGACGATGCTCATGTGGCGCTGTCCATCTACTTCAAGTTGGATAACAGCATTAACTCCTGCTTCAGTGGTGAGCGCAAGGCGGAGTTCCGGCCACTTGACTGACACTGGAATTGATTCTTTATCCAAACCATAAATAACACCAGGGATATTTCCCTCCATGCGTAAGCGTTTAGACGAACGCGTGCCGGAGTTTCTACCGGTGTCTGCTGCAAGCACAATCTCTTCCATTGGAAAACTTTCTTAGTAATTTAGAAATTTGTTCGTATTCAATCTTTAATCTAGATGTATAAAGACCGAAGAACGATTCTAGCGACCAAATTATGGTATTCCGTTCTTGAGTCTTTTCCTAGGACAGATGATCTCCACCGAAAATTTCGCTTACTGAAGAGTCTTGGAAGACTGCTTCTAAAGCTTCTGCGACCAATGGCGCTATAGAGAGCACTTCGATTAACTCTTCGTCATATCCTTCTGGCATTGGCAAAGTGTTTGTAACTAATACTTTCTCGATTCCTGAACTTGTAAGACGTTCCATTGCAGGACCTGAGAATACCCCGTGTGTGGTAGCTGCTATTACCCGCTCTGCACCTTTTTCTTT
>CACFCV010000049.1:0-4162 GCA_902564875.1 Actinomycetota bacterium | reverse complement strand
AGTAACGCAGGAAACGACGATAGAAACCCCGGAAGGTGCGGTAATGAGTATCACGCCGGAAGCTATGGAGAAAGTCATAGAAGTACGGGCGGAAGAAGAAGAATCCGAAGAGTTAGCACTCCGTATCTCAGTGACTGGAGTTCAAGGGATTGACTATTCTTACGATTTGGCATTCATTCACTCAAAAGATCTAACCGATTCTGACTTGCAATGGGAGACTAACGGACTAACTATTGTTGTCCCGGAAGATAGTCATACTCGACTTGTTGGGGCAACATTAGACATTCCTTCAAATTCTGCACAAGGTGGTCTGGTAATCCGTAATCCAAATCGACCCAACCCATTGGGCGATATAGAACACCTAGAACTCACAGGAGACATACCAGAACGAGTGCAACAATTATTAGAACAGCGAATCAATCCGGCACTTGCATCCCACGGAGGTTTCGCAACTTTAATAGGAGTTGATGGACCTAAAGCTTACATAACGATGGGTGGCGGGTGCCAAGGATGTGCTATGAGTCAAGCGACACTAACTGAAGGTATCCAGTCGGCCATTCTTGAAGCAATACCCGAAATCACTGAGGTCATTGACAGCACTGATCATGCCTCGGGGAGCAACCCCTTTTACACCTAGTAATAAAATAGTTACTTGAACTTCTCTATTTTCCGGAGTTAAGAACTTGGTTTACTGTTGCGACGATTCCGTCAGCGTCTAAACCGAAAGAAGCAAGTAAAGAATCAGCATTGCCATGTGGATGGTGATCTACTGGAACCCCTAAAACCTGGACCTGAGTATTTGGAGATATTTCCGCAAGACTGTCACGGACAAGGGAACCAAATCCACCTTGGCGAAAACCATCCTCAATAGTTACCACTAGGGAGTGTTCAGCAGCGTTTTTGATCATGTCTTGATCTAGGGGACTGATCAGTCTTGGATCCCATACTGTAGTTGAGACTCCTTGAGAGGTAAGACGTTCCGCAGACTCGACGGCGACTGACAGCATTTTCCCGGCACCTAAAATACAAACCTGTGTGTCCTCGTCGCCTGCTGAACGGACAAGACGTGCGGAGAGCCCGTTACCGACTTCAGACCATTCAACATGAGGAGCAGCAGTTTTAGCCCACCTGATAGCACAAGGGCCATCATCGTATTCAAAAGCATCATGAAGCATCTGTTGTAGCTCCTGGTAAGAAGAAGGAGCAAAGACTTTCATTCCTGGAACCTTTGTTAGTAGTACTAGGTCCAACACGCCATGATGAGATGGTCCATCATCACCCGTGACCCCTGCTCGATCTAAACAGAAAATAACGGGCAGTCCGTGTAAAGCGACATCAAGATTTACTTGATCGATGGCTCTTGTTAAAAATGTCGCATAAAGAGCCACAACCGGTCGGAGTCCTCCCATGGCCATGCCTGCAGATGCTGTGACAGCATGCTGTTCAGCTATACCCACATCAAAACAACGATCAGGAAAACGGTTCATAAATGGAAGCAATCCAGTGGAGTCAGGCATAGCAGCAGTTAAAGCCACAACGTTCTCACGTGATTCAGCTTCCTTTATCAAAGTTTCGGTGAATGCTTCTGTATAACTACCCGGCTTAATTCCAGAGGTGTCATGCATGTGCTTAACCGGGTCTTTTTCCGCAGGCTCATAGCCGCGACCTTTTTGAGTCAAGACATGAACGAGAACTGGTCCTTCAAACTCTGAAGCATTTTTTAGAGCCTCTTCTACCTCGTTGATGTCATGGCCATCAAATGGGCCGAGATAATGAACGCCTAGGGTTTCAAAAAAAGCTGCTGGTTCAAAAATTTCTCGAATCGCTGCTTTAGTAGCATTTATTCCTCGCTCAAATATTTCCCCAACCCAAGGCAATTTTTCTGCTAGCTCTTCAAATCGGCGTTGGCGCCTCATGTAAGTTGGATTGGAACGGATACGAATAAGACTTTCTGTTAGTTTCCCTACAGTCGGAGCGTAGGATCGGCCGTTGTCATTCAAAATGATGGTTAAATCCAGTTCGCTGTGACCCAGATTGTTCAAACCTTCAAAAGCCATGCCGCCAGTCATAGCGCCATCACCAATTACTGCAACTACCCGACGATCTTCTCCACTTGTGTCAAAGGCTGTAGCGAGTCCATGAGCGTAAGAAAGAACCGTTGACGCATGAGAATTTTCTATCCAGTCATGAGGGGATTCTGCTTGAGATGGATAGCCCGAAATTCCTTCTGGTTGCCTTAGTTGAGCAAATTGATCATTGCGTCCGGTTAGTAATTTGTGGACATAACACTGATGTCCGGTATCCCACAAAATGACGTCTTTCGGGCTATCAAATACTTTGTGTAGCGCAATAGTTAATTCCACAACACCAAGGTTTGAACCAAGATGCCCTCCAGTTTTATCAATAACTGAAACTATTTCAGAACGAATCTCTTCCGCGAGAACACCAAGCTCTTTCTCGTCAAGAGAACGAAGATCATTCGGGCTTTTTATCGATTCAAGATGCACTTAAAAACCTCGCTGTTACTAAATAACAACCTATCTGAAATGTCCCAAATTTCATTTATGCCATATGTCTCAGGCTCCATTTATGCCACCCATCGGCAATCAATCTTCCCAACAATATTCCTACCCCTAAGACGATAAGCCCTCCGATTGCATCAATCCAGTAGTGATTACCGGTAACTATCACGGCGAAAAGGGTGGCTATTGGATAAAAGACAATTAATCCACGAGCCCAACGGGATTTCAATGTCGGCCATAAAGCTAAAGTGCACCAAGAAGCCCATGCAAAGTGAAGGCTGGGCATAGCCGCGTATTGATTTGAAACTTTTTGCATAGTCCCCGAATCAAAAGACCAAAGCCCACCGATATCTGAGACGGTGTCAACAAAAGGCCAAGTAGTAAGACATGCGCCGTATTGACCGCAGTCTGTAAGTAAGCGAGGCGGCATCAAAGGGAAAAGGCTAAACCCGATTAGTGCTAGCCCAGTAGTGCATAAGAAAGATGTTCTCCATCTTGGGTAAAGGAATGGGAACTTTCTGTAAATCCAAATTAATGCAAACGCGGTTACCGCAAAATGAAAGGTCCCATAGAAAAGATTCCAGAATTGAATGAACCATCGCCAGTCAATAAAAAGATTCTGTATCTCTAATTCAACAAAGAGCCCTAAGGCATCTTCTAAATCAATGATTGATTCAGCATTTTTCAAAGCTTGATCTGAACTTACTGATGCTGAACCGAATTGATTACGAATAGCCGAGTAGAAGATATAGAAAATTAAGACAAGTGCAATTTCCGCCCACCAGCGTAAACCGGTTCCTACTCCTTCTTCAGACAAGCGTTCAAACTTTTTCATTGAGTCTGGTGAAGAATTTTGGTTTGGAAGCATAATCAATAAATGAAAATCTATTTAGTCAACACGTTCAAGGAATCTTTCGGTGTTAACTAAAACGCGAATAATGATGGCTGACCCTATTACAGTCTCGTTTTCTTCGCAATTGTCAACACATTTAGCCTGTGCACGAAAAGTTATGCGTCTTCCATCCACTTCTTGGACTTCAGCAGTGGCACTAATTTTCGTCCCGACTCCAGAAGGCGCAAAATGGTCAAGGTGGATGCGCATTCCTACAGAGGTGTATCCAGGCTCTAAATGATCACTAATTGCAGCAACACTTGCTTCTTCAAATAGAGAGGCGAGCCGTGGGGTCCCTAAAACCGGAACCTCGCCAGAACGTAGCGCGATAGCGGTATCATTTTCAGACACTGTAAGGTCAATAGAGGCGTTAAGTCCGACGGTTATGCTCACAGCGATACCATACGCATTAGTTCGTGATAAGACAGCATTGACCACAAAGAAAAATGAAAAAAATTTATGAAGGGAAATAAGTGGAGACTAAGCAGGATCCGAATCCGTTACTAGAAGCAGATCTCCTTGAGCGCTCGCTTCAAAAGGCATTGAATGGCGGAGGTGAATTTGCTGAGATTTTTGTGGAAGACCGTAGATCTATGTCAGCGGTTTTTGACGATGGTCGAGTAGAGGAACTGACAAGCGGGAGAAGTCGAGGAGCGGGTATCCGAGTTGTCGCTGGAGAGACTACGGGCTTTGCTCATACTGCGGATTTAACTGTTCGAGGAATTGAAGCCGCTGTTGAATCAGCTGC
>CACFCV010000048.1:0-4258 GCA_902564875.1 Actinomycetota bacterium | reverse complement strand
TCTGACCTAAGGATGCGTTCAATTTCAGTAGGGGCGTGATTCTTAACAGCGTCTTGAAGCAGGTCTGCTTTTCCCGTGTATCTACTGTAAATAGCGCCGGTAGTAACGCCAGCTCTGCGAGCTATTTCTGCTACTCCCGCTTGTTCATATCCTTTTTCAGCGAAAAGATCAGCGGCGGCCGCTAGAAGACGATCGGAAAGTTCACTACTTGTTAGATCGTTGGGCTCGGTTTCAACTGTTACTCCTAAGGACATAAAACGATAATAACGATCATTATCCATGAATACAAGGCAAGATTAGATAAAAATATAAAAGTTGCTATATACAAGTAGTGACTTGATTAATAAGGAGTCGTCATGGAATTTGGTGTAAATATTTTTCCTTGTGAATACGGCATACCGCCTAAAGTCCTTGGACCAGAGCTCGAAGAACGCGGATTCGAATCAATCTGGGTAGCAGAACACAGCCATATACCCAAAAATCGTACTGCTCCTTGGCCTGGCGGCGACGTCCTCCCGCAGATGTATTACGACGCTATGGACCCATTTGTAGTTTTGTCAGCGATTGCAGCCGTTACAGAAAAACTGAAAGTAGGAACAGGGATTGCTTTAGTCATTCAACGAGACCCAATTCAAACATCAAAGGAAGTAGCGAGCCTTGATGTTCTCTCAGGGGGAAGAGTCCTTTTTGGGATCGGAGCAGGTTGGAGTCTCGAGGAAATGGAAAACCATGGAACGGACCCAAATCGAAGGTTTGGTTTGATGCGCGAAAGTATCGAAGCTATGAAGTCAATTTGGGCAAACGAAGAAGCCGAGTATCACGGAAGTCAAATTAACTTCGACCCAATTATCTCCAACCCCAAACCGTTGCAGAAACCGCATCCTCCTATACATGTAGGAGGAGTTCTACCCGGTGGACTAAATCGCGCCGTTCGCTATGGAAACGGGTGGATACCTATAGCCGGAAGAGGAGAATTTGATCCGCACGGATGGGTAAAGGAAAGAGATATAGCTTGTGAGAAAATAGAGCGCGACCCTTCGGAAGTTGAAATATCAATTTATGGAGCGCCTAATAATCCAAAAGTTATAGAAGAACTCCTAGATGCTGGAATTAACAGAGTGGTTTTTGGTCTACCGCCTGAAGGCACAGAACCTGTCATGAAAGTTCTTGACGAACTAACTGAATTGAAAGAGAACTTCTAATTCATTATGTCTGACCCTGTAATTGAATCGATTATTTCTACAGGAATGAGCTACGAAATAATTGATTGTGATCCCGATTTAGCGGACACAGTTAATTTTTGTGAGCACTATGGCTACCAATTAGAAGAATCAGCAAACGCAATCATGGTTGCCGGCAAGAGTGAGCCAAAGAAATATGTTGTTTGTTTAGTTTTGGCCTCCACTCAAATAGATGTAAATAAAGTCGTAAAGAAAAAGCTGAACGTAAAGAAGGCTTCCTTTGCTACTCCGGAAGAAGCCATTGAAATCACTGGGGGAATGACACTGGGGGGTATAACCCCGTTCGGTCTACCAGAAACACTCCCGTTGTGGATAGACAGCAAAGTTATGGAATGCGACAAAGTGATCGTAGGCGGAGGTTCACGAAGTCGAAAAATATATCTCCCGCCAGAAAGTCTCTCAATGCTTACAAATGCAGAAGTAGTTGAAGGACTCGCAAAACCTCGATCTTTGTCTTAGCCAAAAACAAAAGAACCCATTGGCTAACCAATGGGTTTCTTTAAGGGTTGGGCTTACGCACCCTTCATCCTACCTGCGTAGCTAGAAGATCCTCCGCAAGAGCGTCCTTCTGGGCATCAGATAAAGCAATTTCTTCGCTTAATTGCTCAAAATCACAACCAATAGCGATAGGAGGAGAGTCAATGGTGAAAGTTAGATATTGAACTGCAGAAAGGCGATCGTCACCGACTTGCGCAGGATCATATTCTGCATAAACTCGAGAACCGTCAGTCAAGACAAGGTAGAAATGGTTTTGTAAACCTAACCAAGAAGTTAACAACGGTCGTCTCTCGGATTCCTCGGCGATTTCAATTAGTAAGGCGCATCCAAGTTGGCCAGTGTTTCCAAGTAGTGCATTGTAGACATCAAGTTCTTCTTGGATAGAAGATTCACGAACTACTTTTTCTGCACGAGTAATTTCTTGAATTTGATACTTGATTGTTTCATGATTTTCAAAAAGAAATGTCAAATATTGGCCGAGATGGATCCTCCGAGGAGCCTTAATTCTCATTACTTCTTTTCTTATTTCGTCACGGGTCTCTGAATAAGTTTGATAGTCAATTATTTCTTCTCGTTTGACGTGGTGTGGAGCTAAGTTCATATCAATCCTTTATCTCATCAATAGGAGTAGGGAAGCCATCGGCTTCATAAGCACGAGCCAAAATTGTCATCGGATGAAGAGGTTCTTTTTCTGCATGTTGAGCAAATTGTAGGGCGGCTAGAGGGCAGTCTGTCGCCCAAACAGAAGCTTCTTGTGAAGACATTCCATCAAAAGATTTTTTCCCTATCCGAACAGAAACTTCAAATCCCTCAGACTTCATGGCAAAAGTTCCGTCATGGCCACAACATTCCATTGTGGTCATTGGTTTAACTCCTGGAATTTTTCGAAGTAAATCTCTTCCTTTGAATCCAACTGCTTGAGCTCTTAGATGGCAAGGTGAATGGTAGTTAACGGTTTCGGGGGTGGATTTAAAATCGGTATTAAATCGTTCCTCTGAGCGTATTGACCAAAGAAACTCACTTGGATCAGTTACGGCATCAGCGAGGGCTTTTGCATCTTCACGATCGGCATTCTCCACAAGTTCTGGATATTCCTGCCTAAGCATCATTGAGCAAGTGGGGTTGATCACTACAACTTTTTTTCCTTCGCTCACATGGGGCAACAAACGCGCCAAATTATTCTTCGCCTTCGCTCTTAGCGTTGTTAAGTCACCTGACTCCCATGCAGGCATGCCACAGCATTCCAGCCCACTTTCACAAGAGACATCAACCCCGTTTTTCTCCAGAACAGAAACAGTGTCATGTCCTATAGCTGGCTCATTATTTTCCACATAACAAGTAGGGAAAATAACCACTTCACCGTCTTCAACTGAACGAATGAATCCATGCTTCTTCGCCCATTGTGTGAAAGTTTTTTTAGCAAATCTTGGAAGCCTTTTCTTTTGATGAATTCCAAGAACTTTGTCAAGAAAAAAACGATGAGTTTGGCTTCGAGAATTAAGAGAGTTCACAAGCCCTGAAGCCACTCGAGAAAAGCGTGCTAAACGGTCTGGATCCCCCAATATTCGATCTCGAACACTTGGGCCTTCAACTTTGTATCTTTGCGCTTTATATCGATGAACTAGTTTTGGGAAGTCGAGCTGGAATTCATGACTCTCCCTGACCGTATAAGGGCACTGAACTTCACAAAGTTTGCATTGAAAACACTCATCCATTACTTGGGCGGTCTCTACATCAGTAATTTTTCGAACGTCCCCATCATGCCGATCATCTATGAAAGAGAAAAGTGAAGGAAAGCTATCGCAGTATTTGAAACACATACGGCAGCCGTGGCATATTTCAAAAGTTCTTTCAATCTCTGCGTTTAGAGCCGCGGGGTCCCAATAAAGGGCATCTTCGGGATCGTAAGTGATACCTGAAGTAGGTTGATATGAAATGTTTTCAGTCATAACTCGTTAGACGCGAAAGACAAAGTCACTAGAAGTGACAAGGGTTTAGTTGCATTAATAACCGTCTAGGTGTTATTAACTAACCTCGTCTAATAAAGATTGGAACCGTCCAGCATGAGCTTTTTCAGCTTTAGCTAGTGTTTCAAACCAATCAGCAATTTCTGCGAAACCCTCATCGCGAGCAGTGCTAGCCATGCCTGGGTACATCTCTGTGTATTCATGAGTTTCCCCAGCAACAGCAGCTGCGAGGTTCTCCATTGTGTCACCTATTGGAAGACCAGTAGCAGGGTCACCAACTGTCTTAATGTAATCAAGATGTCCGTGCGCATGTCCAGTCTCGCCTTCGGCGGTATCGCGGAAATTTCCAGCGATATCTGGGTATCCCTCTACATCTGCAACTTTTGCAAAATATAGATAACGACGGTTTGCTTGAGATTCGCCAGCAAAGGCTGCCTTGAGGTTCTCAAGGGTTTCACTATCGGCAAGATTCATGATTTCTCCTCAATATTTTCCCAACTTTTCCCAACTAAGAGAAAGTCTTAGCCAATCAAATCTTATCTTGTATTAGAT
>CACFCV010000047.1:0-4519 GCA_902564875.1 Actinomycetota bacterium | reverse complement strand
TACACCGTTGAAAGCCGTGTTCGTTTCCTACGAGAAATCCATGTGAACGCCGATGTTTATGTAGATGGATGGCTTCTCGGTTGTGACGAAAAGAGACTTCACTGGCTACAAGAACTTTACGTGGAGGGCCACGAAGAACCCGCAGCCACCCAAGAAGCACTCTTACTTCATGTGGTACAAGGCGAGAATGGCGAAAGCCCCAAAGTAGCACCAATGAAAGAACCAATCCTAAGTATCGCTGCAAACATTCGAGACAAACATTTAGCTTTTCCTCTACCAGATTTCGTTGGAAAAGCTATTAGGTCTATGCGGTGAATCAAACATCAGCAACCAGTTCCCGCGTTTCTCCGTTTAATGGTGTCGTTGCTTTATTTACTTCATTTCTCCTGCTTCAAGTAGGAAACGGGCTCCAAAGAATCCTGCTACCAATTCGAGCAGAGTCCGAAGGTTTTAGTGCCGGAACCATGGGTCTTGTTATGGCTTTTCATTTCGCCGGCTATCTCGCGGGCGCTCGTTTCATTGTTTCAGCAATCAATTCCGTAGGGCACGTTCGTGTTTTTGCGGCACTCGCTTCTACTGCATCCGTCGCTGTTCTCGTAAATGCTGTATTTGTTATACCAACTACCTGGATGCTTATTTACTTCTTAAGTGGGATATGTAATGCCGGAGTTTTCGTAGTCCTTGAGAGCTGGCTAAATGCTAAAGCAACTAACGAAGTCCGCGGCAAACTCTTAGGAACTTACATGACAATCATGATGGGTGGAACTGCAGGCGGATTCCTTCTCATCAACGTCGCTGATGCTGATGGATTTAGATTATTTATCTTTTCTTCTGTTCTAATTTCTGCTGCAGTAATACCAATAGCACTGACTTCTACTTCAACACCCCCACAAGAAGTAGAAGAGAAAATGAGTATACGAGAGCTACTAGACATCATTCCGTTGGCTGTTGTTGGGCTCTTTCTTGCCTCATTCAGTCAAGCATCAGTCAGTTCAATGGGTACTGTCTTTGGGACTGAAGCCGGGATGACAACAGAAAAAGTTGGATTGTTCACAGCTGCAGGGTTTGTTGGCGCCGTCTTGTTGCAATATCCACTAGGAGCGCTGTCAGATCGCCTTCCTCGACGTAGCGTGATCTTATTCGTAACAGTTGCCGCTGGATCCCTTGCCACACTCGGGGCAATATTACCAACTAGCGGAAACTGGATAGTTCTTCTACAACTTTCCTTTGGAGCGTTCGTCTTCCCTCTTTACGGACTATTTCTGGCATTAGCAAACGACTGGATACCCTCAGAAAAGAAAACATCGGCAGCTTCTGCCCTCGTTTTGATCAGCAGTTTTGGGGCAATTATTTCCCCACTTGTATCTGCACTAGCAATGAATATTTTCGGCCCAAGCGGCTACTACTGGTCCTCAGCTGCAGTATTCGCCCTGCTGACGATCTATTTAATTTACAGGATCAACGTACGAGACGCAGTTCCAGTGGAGAAACAATCTCCATTTAGACCAGTCATTGCACGATCAGGTGAGATCTTCCATGGCTTCACTCGTCGGATCCGTCACCCAGAGAAGTAACCACAATTTCCACTGAAAAAAACTATCCGCTACTTTATGAATCAAAGGAGAAATTTCTATGTCGTTCGTAAATATCAATAATCAGACAATTCATTACATTGATCACGGCGGGTCAGGCCCCGCCGTGATTCTTTCACACGGGTTCTCCATGGACCATGAAATGTGGTCAAACCAGGTCGAACCTCTCGTAACAGCTGGATGGCGGGTAATTACTTATGATGAGCGCGGATGGGGACAAACTTCTCATCAAGGTGCGTTTACTTACTGGGACTTAGCAGAGGATTTACTTTCCTTAATGGATTTCTTAGAAGTAGAAAAAGCAGTACTGGTAGGCATGTCTCAAGGGGGTTTCCTATCGATGCGCGCTGCCTTGCTTCAACCTGATCGGGTTGAAGCCTTAGTCTTAGTTGATAGCGAAGGTTCGGCATTAGCGGAAGACGAAAAGACACTCTATAAATCCCTATATGAAGCAATGCTTGAAAGTGGAATGGCTGGCCCCCTAGGAGAGACACTCGCATCTTTTTTGTTTGCCCCTGACTACTCGGGAGTTGATTTCTGGCGAGGCAAATGGAATTCTCGCAACCCGGAGCGCTGGGCTGACGCAACGGAGTGCTTATTTGAACGTGACGACATAGACGACCGTTTGTCAGAAATTAAATGCCCTACTTTGATATTCCATGGAGATTTAGACGCTTCCATACCGTTAGAACGAGGGAAAAGAATGGCTGATCTTCTAGGCAGTGAAACCCAATTCATTGTTATTGAAGGAGCAGGACACACACCTAACCTCGAGAAACCAGAAATGGTCAACCCCCCACTTATTGAATTCTTAGAGACACTTCGCTCCTAAGTAGGCCCCACTGCTGATTTATAACCAGTGACGTTAACTTCTTTAAAAAGTCCAGCTTTAAAATATGGGTCGTTACGAGAAATCTCTTTAGCTTCTTCTAAATTCGAAGCATTCACAACAATAAGGGACCCACACATCTCTGAATCTTCGTCTAAAAGAGGGCCGGCATAAAGAATATCTACTCCTTTCAAATACTCGAGATGGCTAGGCCGAGTCTCCAGCCGTAAATTTCCCGCATCTTCTCTATCCACTGCATATATAACAAAGTGCATCAGTTACCTGCCTATTAGTTAGATAGTGAATATAACTCATTCAGTTTGAATTGGGGAGAAAGATCGGATTTCTATTACACTTCCTTCAACTACAAATTTTCACTAATTTATAATTCATTTGATGAAACTTAAGGAGAATGACAATGCATGAAGCAGTAATCATCGACGCGGTACGCACTCCCGGTGGGCGCCGCAACGGGAAACTAAAAGATTGGCACCCAGCAGCTTTATCTGCTCTCACACTCAATGCGTTAGCGGAAAGAAACAATCTTGACCCCGCGCTTGTTGACGATGTTGTTATGGGATGTGTAATGCAAGTTGGTCAACAATCTCTCAACATTGGACGATCAGCGGTACTTGCTGCTGGCTGGCCAGAATCCGTACCTGCAACAACAGTTGATCGCCAATGCGGGTCAAGCCAACAAGCAATACATTTCGCTGCACAAGGAGTCATGGCAGGCTCCTACGACGTAGTTGTAGCAGCTGGCGTTGAATCAATGACAAACGTCCCAATGGGCAGTTCCGTAGTCGGTGGACAGATGGGAAGCCCATTTCCTCCCGCCATGGAAGAACGATACGCAGAAACCGGACTACCCCCACAGGGCATCGGTGCAGATATGGTTGCCGATGAATACGGAATCACACGCGAAGAACTTGACGCATTTGGTGCAGAATCTCAACGTCGAGCAGAACAGGCAACAATTGAAGGAAGATTCGAAAATGAAATCATTCCTGTGCCAGTAGAAATCGATGGAAACATTGAAATGCACTCAACCGACGAAGGGATTCGTCCAGGAACCACTCCAGAAACGCTCAGTAACTTACAGCCAGCGTTCCAAGAAAATGGACGTATTACTGCCGGCAATTCCTCTCAAATATGTGATGGTGCATCAGCAGTCTTGATCATGAGTGCCGAAAAAGCAGAAGAGCTTGGAATGAAACCACGTGCACGCTTTCATTCATTCGCTTTAGCTGGAACAGATCCGGTAACAATGTTGAAAGGTCCAATCCCTGCCACTAAGAAGATCTTTGATAGAAGCGGTCTTAACGTGGAAGACATTGATGTATTCGAAATCAATGAAGCCTTTGCGTCAGTCGTTCTTGCTTGGCAACAAGAAACAGGCGCTGACCTTGAGAAAGTTAATGTCAACGGTGGCGCCATAGCGTTAGGGCACCCATTAGGTGGTTCCGGTACAAAGTTAATGACAACCATGCTTAATGAATTAGAGCGTGTTGAAGGACGATACGCCCTTCAAGCCATGTGTGAAGGTGGCGGCCTAGCTAACGCAACCATCATTGAAAGGATCTCTTCCTAATGTCACGAATGTCACTTGAAGGTTCCTCCTCAATAATCACAGGAGGAGCATCTGGAATCGGAGAAGCCAGCGCGCGACAACTCGCTGATGCAGGCTCCCGTGTTGTAATTGCAGACTTAAATGAAGAACGAGGTAATGCTGTAGCGTCTGAACTTGGCGGATTATTCGTTAAATGCGATGTAACCAGCACCGAAGACGCTGATACAGCAGTAGCAGCAGCCTCTGAAATGGGTCCTCTTCGCGCTCTTGTCAATTCTGCTGGTCTTGGATACGCCGGAAGAACTGTTGACAGAAATAATGAACCAATGGATCTCGAAGCATTCAGATTCGTTATTAACGTGAACCTTATTGGCTCTTTCAACATGCTGAGCAGGTCTGCTGCTGCAATGGCGCAAACTGAACCAGTAGATGAAGACGGCTCAAGAGGAGCAATTGTAAATATGGCCTCCGCTGCAGCGTTTGACGGCCAGATAGGTCAATGTGCATATTCCGCCTCAAAAGGCGGCG
>CACFCV010000046.1:0-4533 GCA_902564875.1 Actinomycetota bacterium | reverse complement strand
GTTTCCGGAGCTGCCTCTTCTTCAGCGGTAGCGCTGGAGCTAGCAGAAGAACTGCTAGAAGCGTCGTCGCTGTCACTTCCACACGCAGAAGCTACTAAAGCAAACCCTAGTAACGCTGCGAGTAGAAACATTATTCGCTTACTCATTGATCCCCCTCGGATCTATATATAGATGACCTGTAGTTCCAAACGATTTGCCTGAAAAGTCATGATGTTTAACCTTACCGGACGAGCGGAGCGCGTACCAAGTTTCGTTTTCATACTGTCATACACGCTCAGTGGTTTTCACTACTAATCTGTTCTTGTGGGAAGTACAAGAATTATTGCCGACACAGTTTTAACCTGTGATGAAGATTTTTCTGTCTACTCTCCTGGTGCGGTAGATATTGATGGAGACTGTATTACCTGGGTGGGTAGTCCAGAAGACAAAGTTGCTGAGCTAGAACGAAGGATTAAGAGTGTTGGTGGTTTGTTGATGCCTGGACTTGTTAACGCTCATGCTCATACGCCGATGACTCTTGTTCGAGGAGCAGGGGATGGGCTTCCTCTTTGGCGGTGGTTAACTGAAGCGATGTGGCCTCGAGAGGGCCGTATGAATCCTGAAGATGTTTTGTGGGGGATGACTTTGGGTTCAGCAGAGATGCTTTTATCGGGAGTTACAACCAGTTGTGAGATGTATCTGCATGAAGAATCAATTGTGGAAGCGGTCAAGAATACGGGTGGTCGGTTGGTTATGACTCCGGGTGTGGTTTCGGCACTTCACCCAGATGATGCGGGTGCTGGCCGAACTCAGGACATTATTGATTTCCATGCGGCTCATCATGGGTCGGAAGGAAGGATCACCGTAGGGGTTGGACCTCATTCAGCGTATGACCTTGGTGTGGAGAGATCTTTAGAGCTGTCTGAGTTGGCTCAAGAGTTAGATTCAATACTTCATATTCATTTGTCTGAAACTTCGCAAGAGAACGGTGATTTAGAAAGCAAGTACGGGCAAAGTGTTGTGAAAACGCTTGCGGAACACGGTGTATTTAATGGTCGAGTTCTTGCCGCCCACTGTGTGTGGGTAGATGAAGATGATATTTCGGTTCTGCTAGAGCATGAGGTGGCAGTAGCGCATTGCCCATTATCAAATATGAAATTGGGTTCCGGTGTCGCTCCAGTCGTTTCTATGAGAGAAGCCGGAGTGCTTGTTTCCTTAGGTACTGACGGTCCTGCTTCTAATGACACGCTTGATTTATGGGAAGAAGTTAAGTTTGGTCCTCTTTTAGCGAAGGTTTCTGCCCACGATGCTTCATTGTTGGGTCCGAAAGAAGTTTTGACTATGGCTACTCGCCTCGGAGCCGAAGCTGTCGGGTTATCTAATGTTGGAAGTCTTAAGCCGGGTTATAAGGCTGACCTTCTTCGAATAGAGACAAATCATCCCGCTTTTGTTCCTGTTACAGAACTTGATGAGCTTTTGGCGCATGTGGCTTGGTCAGGGTCGAGTAAAAACGTTACTGATGTTTGGGTTAATGGGAATCAAGTGGTCTCAGATGGGTTTTTAGAATTTCTGGATGTAGAAGAAGCTGTTGCTGAAGTTCAAAAAAGAGCAATGGGGTTAGTGGATTGATGGCCGCTGAACTTTCAAGCGAAGAAGTCATAAAACTGCTTGGTTTAGAGCCTCTTCCTGAAGAAGGAGGAATGTGGACTCGAACGCTTTACGACGGAAAGTCAAGCGCAATTTATTATCTCCTAAGAAGAAACGATTTTTCGGCTATGCATCGTTTAGTCGGAGACGAAATATACCATCACTATTCTGGAGCCCCAGTAGAAATGCTTCTGCTTCATCCAGATGGAAGCCACTCAACACCTATTTTGGGTCCAGATTTAAAAAACGGGCATCGGCCACAACTCATAGTCCCTAAGGGGGTGTGGCAAGGATCTTCAACTCTTGGTGACTGGTCTTTAGTAGGAACGACGATGGCGCCACCGTATGAAGATGACGATTTTGAGCTCGGCGACCGAGAGTTCCTCAAAACAGGTTGGCCGGAAGTTTCCAGCAGAATAAACGAACTGACAAGAGAGTAATTAGTTGTTACCAGCTGGGTTGAGTTAAGACCCCACCGTCTACCACTAGATCTGCACCGGTTATCCATTTCGCTTGTTCAGAAATGAGAAAAGCGACCGCATCTGCTACGTCTTCCGGAGTTCCGAGCCGTTTAAGTGGAGATGATTTCAGCCATCGTTCCACTCCTTCTGGCCAACGATCGTGAAGGTTTCCATCATCAATCAGGCCAGGGGACACGGAGTTCACGCGTATCCCGTGTTGCCCGAGTTCAGAAGCCGCAGCTTTAGTCGCCATGAGCAAACCGGCTTTAGAAATCGCGTAATGGCTATGGCTAGCGGAAGGCTGGTAAGCCTCTATAGAAGAGATGTTCACAATGGCCCCGGCTTTCTGTTCTGAAACCATGTGGCCACTCACTGCATTCATGAGAAGTTGCGCAGCTCTCAAATTGACATCAAGCATTTCATCCCATTTATTGCTATCAATAGTTGACCAATCCTCTAGTTTTTGACAAGCGGCATTGTTGACCAGAGCATCGATACCGCCTGCTCGCTCCAAAGCGTCTCCTACGAGCGACTCAGGGCCTTCCGGGTCTGAGAGATCAGCAGCGATTACCACGGCGTCAAGTTGTTCAGCTAACTCAACTCCTTGCTTCGAAGAAGAGTTCACGGCAAGAACCAACCGGTAATCGTCACTGTGAAGGCGTTTAGCGATAGCGCTACCGATCGGACTGGTAGCTCCTGTTACTAAAGCAACTTTTTTATCAGTATTAGAAGTCATCGTGTTAAGTAAAATAGAAAATCTAGTTAGGATTTATTTCGGTTCCTATTACGAGGGTAGTCAAATGTCAAGCAAAGACCAGAGTATTTTTACCGTTGATTATGTTGATAACAAATTAATGCTTTTAGATCAGACCGCACTGCCGGCTGAAGAAACGTATATTCACTGCGAAAATTGGCAGCGTGTGGCACAAGCAATCAGCGACCTTGAAGTCAGAGGAGCCCCTGCAATAGGAGTGACGGCAGCATTTGGTTTAGTTCTTGCCGTGAAAGCATCTTCAGCAGAAACCCAAGAAGAAATGCTCGATGAATTAGAACAGGTAGCGAAATCACTAATAGCTACACGCCCCACCGCAGTAAATCTCGCGTGGGCAGTTCAAGAAGTCATGACTGTTGCTAGATCAGCAAAAACAACCGAAGAAATGCGACAAGGTGTGGAGGATATCGCCCAACGCCTACACGCAGAAGACCTTGCGATCTGTAAATCCATAGGAGATTCTGGAGCGGAACTACTAGCAGATGCGAAAAATGTTATAACTCACTGCAACGCAGGTGGGCTCGCGACCGTCGGTTACGGCACAGCTCTTGGAGTGATCCGTTCAGCACATAAAAACAACCCGAATCTTCATGTATGGGTTGATGAAACTCGCCCAGTGCTACAAGGCGCTCGACTGAGCTCTTACGAACTCCATCGAGACGGAATCGACTGCACAGTGATTGTAGACGGAGCAGCAGCTTCAGTTCTGAGAGAGAGCAACGTCGGCGCTGCAGTAGTAGGAGCGGACCGGGTAGCGGCCAATGGTGACGTCGCCAACAAAATAGGAACCTACGGACTCGCAGTATTAGCCCGACATCATGGCATCCCTTTTTATGTAGCAGCACCCCTATCCACTATTGACTTAAGCACCCCGAATGGTTCTTCTATAGAAATCGAACAACGACCCGGTCTAGAGATATCTGAATACCGAGGAGAAGCTATCACCCCAACTGAAGTAGGAGTTCATAACCCAGCTTTTGATGTGACTCCTGCAGAATTAGTTGACGGCATAATTACCGAAGTTGGGGTTCTATACGCCCCATATGAGACCTCTATACGTGAAGCGCTAGAAGGAAAAAATTAGTCGCTTCCAGAGGTCATCAATCGACCAATTTGAGTACGAGTAAATTCTTCAGTTGGAGCGATCGCAACAAGTTGTCCTTGATAGATAACACCGATGCGGTCAGAAAGACTAAGGATTTCATCTAGTTCTGCTGAAACTAAAAGAACAGCTACTCCAGAATCCCGTTGGTTCACTAATTGTTGGTGTATGAACTCAATACTTCCCACGTCAATCCCTCGCGTTGGCTGAGCGGCGAGCAAAAGTTCAGAATCATGCGAGAGCTCACGTGCAGCGATAACTTTTTGCTTATTCCCACCCGATAGAGTCCTTGCCGGATTATGAATTGACGCTGTCCTCACATCAAATTTCTCAACTAAATGCGAAGCCTCATCATTGATGGCCGTTGTTTGCCTTATACCGCGTGCAGCGAAAGGGGAATGGAAATATCGATTCAGAACTAGGTTGTCGGCCACAGAGTGAGGGCCCACTAGACCATGCTTTTCTCTGTTCTCTGGAATATGAGAAATGCCTTCCTCGCTTATTTCCCGAGCAGTAGAGCTGCTCATTTCCTTTCCGTTCATAAGGATTGATCCTGAAACTATTGACCTCAA
>CACFCV010000045.1:0-4652 GCA_902564875.1 Actinomycetota bacterium | reverse complement strand
ACCGCACCGTTCTCTCTAACAATTGCTTCCACCTCTAAAGCCGTAGAAACATTCCGTGGATAAGGCATGCCATGGCTAATAATTGTTGACTCCAAAGCAACAACTGGCTTCTTAGAAGCTAAAGCTTCAGAAATTTCAGGATCGATTAACAGTAGATCTTCAGGCTTCATTGAAACAGTCTGCCCACATCTTTTGTAATACCCACAATCAAGAGCATATTCATTCCACGGTGTTTGCTCTTAGACCAAAACAACGCGAGAATTCAGAATATGAAGCGCCCACCAATTCGTATTCTTGACCTCAAAGGCTCTCCAGAGGAAATAGGGCACCAACACGGAACAACCTATGCTGATGAAATAAAAATCTATACAAGAGAACGTATTCATCTCGCCAGCGGCCAATTTTGGGCAGGACAAGAAGTAAATGAATCTGAAATTCTAGAGATAGCGGAATCCTGTCTCCCCGCTCATGAAAAACATTCACCCGAACTTTACGCAGAAATGTGCGCAATGGCTGAAGGCGCAGGCATCACACCAGCAGAAGCAGTAATCGTAGGAGGATTCACTGACTTTGTAGACACCGTCCGAAATACTTTTGGAGGAACATACCCATCAGAGGTTATTGAAGATGACTGCACTGCATTTATCGTCCCCGATTCAAAAGCAAACGGACAAGGACTATATGGCCAAACTTGGGATATGCATGACACCGCAACAGACCATGTCGTCTTAATGAGAATTCAGCCAGAAAATGGCAGCCCTTCTGCACTCATATTCTCTACAGTCGGATGTCTCGGCCAGATCGGAATGAATAGCCACGGAGTATGTGTCGGAATAAATAACTTGGTCACAACAGATGGATGCCCAGGCGTTATGTGGCCATCCGTCGTACGAGCAGCCCTAACTACTTCTTCAGCCGACGAGGCATTAAACGAGATTCTCACAGCAGATCTCGCCGGAGCGCATAGCTTTCTAATTTTTGACTCCGCAGGAAATGGACACATGGTCGAAGCGATGCCTACCACACGTCCTTACAAGACTTTGGAACAAAAACCATTAGTGCACACAAACCATGTTCTTTCTGAGCCAGCAAAGCATGTTGAGGCACTAAGGGACTTAAATATTAAAGCAAACTCGGAACATCGGCTATCTCGAGCCACCGAACTTCTAGCCAAAGAAAACTTGAGCGTAGAAGACCTTATTGAGGTAACTCGTGATCCTGAAGCCATCTGCAGAACTTCAGAAGACCCCTATCACATTGAGTCAAGTGGCGCAGCAATTATGTGCCCACAGACCTTAGATTTCTGGGCGGTTTGGGGAGTACCCAACCTCAACGAATACGTCCATGTCCCATTCCATGAATGAAATCACCTACGCCCCGATAAGAGTTGAATGGGCTGAACAACTCGCGGAAATAGAACACACGGTCTTCTCATCAATCGGCACCGAAGACCTACTTAGCTACGAAGACATAGTTGGATACTGCAAAGTTTTCCCCGAAGGCGGCTTTGTAGCACTTGATGGAGATAAACCAATAGGTTTCGGTGTCGGCCTACTATTAGATTTCAATTTCGAAGATGCTTACCATTCACTCGATGATCTAACAGGAACAGCTGGAGGTGGCGATCACAACCCAGAAGGTGATTGGTATTACGGAGTAACAATTGCTGTGAATCCGGAATATCGCAAAAGAGGAATAGGCCACCAACTCTATGAGTTGAGAAAACAAGCAGTAAGAAAACTAGGAAAAAAAGGAATTGTTGCCGGCGGAGTCATACCGGGATACTCCGAACATTTAGACACAATGTCAGCTGACGAATACATAGACAAAGTTGTATCGGGTGATCTCTATGACCCAACACTTAGTTTCCAACTACAAAACGGATTTGAAGCTCGAGGAGCAATACCTGATTATTTAGACGACCCAACAGTTGGAAATAATGCAGTGCTTATAGTTTGGGAAAACCCTGACTACAGGGACTAATCGAAAGTTACCAATAGTGTCAAAATCTGAAGCGGCTTTAAAAATAGATGAAACCATCACTCTCGTCGCTAGATGGCTGAATCAAACACAGCAAACCGAAACCAAAAGCGAACGTCGCCAGTCAGATCAACTAGCAGCTTTAATATCAGACACCAACGGCGTTGCCTTTACTATGGACTTTGTTGATCGCGTCGCTCGCCACCGAGACGATAAAGCAGCAGCCAATCAACTCTTTCGTCTAAGCAAAGAAAAAAACCTCCCAAAATTTTTAAACACAGTCGATCGTCTAATGCTCTCGATAGGAGCTCGGCTAGCTCCACTTCTCCCAAAACTCGTCATGCCCCTCGCCCGTCTTCGCATGCGATCGCTAATAGGTCATTTAGTGGTCGACGCCGAAGACGAACCAATGCGCAAACACCTCAAAGAACGCAAAGCCCAAGGGTATGCCTGCAACGTGAACCTCCTCGGAGAAGCAGTCCTTGGCGAACGAGAAGCAGATAAAAGATTCCAACAAACTCTTTCTTTAATTAGTGACCCAGATATCAATTACGTATCAGTAAAGGTTTCTTCAGTCACAAGCCAAATAAATTTGTGGGCCTTTGATCACACTTTAAAAAGAATCGAAGAGAGACTCCGAGAACTTTACCTCCATGCCGCCTCCACAAGTCCTCCAACTTTTGTCAATCTTGACATGGAAGAATACCGAGATCTTGAACTAACTATCTGTGCGTTCATGAAACTTCTTGATGAACCTGAGCTGAGATCAATAGAAGCAGGGATAGTCCTACAGGCATATCTACCAGACACATTTCCCGCTCTCCAACGACTTACAAAATGGGCAAACCAAAGACAAGAAACAGGTGGGGGAGAAATAAAAATACGTCTTGTAAAAGGGGCAAATCTGGCGATGGAAAAAGTAGACGCTGCACTCCATGGATGGAACCAAGCTCCCTATGAAACCAAAATGGAGGTAGATGCAAACTATAAACGGTGTCTTGACTGGGTCTTAAACGCCGAACAAATGAACGGAATCAGAATCGGCCTTGCAAGCCACAATCTTTTTGATGTGGCTTGGACTCACTTATTAGCTGAAGAACGCGGAGTCGCACACCGGGTTGAATTTGAAATGCTTCAGGGGATGGCACCAGCACAAGCTCGGGAAGTTCACGCCGACACCCATGGATTATTGCTCTACACACCAATCGTAGGACGCGCTGATTTTGATGTAGCGATAAGTTACTTATTTAGACGTTTAGAAGAAAATGCTTCTGAAGATAATTTTCTTCGTCATCTTTTCACCCTTAAACCAGACAGCAAAGAATTTTTAAACCAAGCTGATCAATTTCAAAAAGCAGTGATGCGTCGATGGGAAATTAGTTCCACTTCACGCCGTAAAGAATCAGATAAAACAAGTAGTTCCCAAAATTTCTTTAACCAACCTGACACCGATCCGACTCAAGAACTTACACAAGAGTGGATAAAAAACACTCATCAACTAAATCCAGAAAGAGTAAAAACTAAGTTCAGTGTTTCTATAGACGAAATACAAACATGCATTTCTAGAGTAAAAATTGCTCAAGAGAACTGGGTAAACCTCCACATACAAGAACGTCAAAAAGTATTACACCGAGTCGCAGAAGAGATCTTAAAAAGAAAAGACGACCTTTTTGTAACAATGGCTCACGAAGCAAAAAAAACATGGGCGGAAGCAGACGCAGAAATTAATGAGGCGGCAGATTTTGCACGATGGTATGCAGAGAAATCAGCAGAACTAAATCAAGTAAAATATGCAGAATTCACGCCCTTAGGAGTTGTAGCGGTGGTTCCTCCGTGGAATTTCCCTACCGCGATTCCTACGGGAGGAGTTCTTGCTGCTTTAGCAGCCGGGAACGGCGTAATTTTCAAACCTGCCCCGGAAACACCAAGATGTGCAGAAATAATCGCTGAAGCCTGTTGGGGAGCTGGAGTCCCAAGAGATCTTTTACAGTTTGTGCGGACTCATGATGATGACATCGGAAAAACTTTAGTTACTTCTGTAGATGGAGTTATTTTGACCGGGTCAATAGAAACAGCAGACTTGTTTCGCTCATGGAAACCCGAAATGAATCTCTCTGCTGAAACTAGTGGAAAAAACGCTCTTATCGTTACGCCACAAGCAGATTTGGATTTAGCTGCCGCCGACTTAATCCATTCTGCTTTTAGCCATCAAGGACAAAAATGTTCAGCAGCTAGCCTCGGAATCCTTGTTGGTTCAGTAGCAAATGATGAACGGTTCCTCCGACAAATTGTTGATGCCGCTAAATCGCTTGCTGTCGGCTCATCTCATGAATTATCCACCGTTCTTGGCCCACTAATCGCCCCTGCAACAGGGAAACTATTAGATGCCCTTACCAAACTTGATGAAGGGGAGTATTGGCTTCTTGAACCTCAGCAAGTTGATCAAAGTGGACAACTATGGACACCTGGGATCAAAGGGGGAGTGAAACCTGGCTCACAATTTCATCACACAGAATGTTTTGGTCCGGTTCTTGGTCTGATGCAGGCCTCAAATTTAGATGAAGCTATTGAGTGGCAAAACTCTGTTGACTATGGGCTAACTGGAGGAATTCATTCCTTAGATCCAATGGAAATAGAAGAGTGGCTTAAAAAAGTTCAAGTAGGTAATGCTT
>CACFCV010000044.1:0-4964 GCA_902564875.1 Actinomycetota bacterium | reverse complement strand
CTTTAGCAAGTATGTCTTTTGTAGCCGGTGGTTTCGCGTGGAGAGGATTGAAGAAGTTAGCTCCATAAAAAACAAGAATGGCATTGGATACGGAACTGCTGCCAATTTACGGCTACAGTCAATATTTCGTAATCCAGTTTTAGAGGGAAGAACTAGGAGAACTATATGCAGGTGACAATAAATATTAACGGTCAAAGTGTTTCACATGATGTTGAACCAAGAACTTTACTGGTCCACTTTATTCGAGAGCAAGCAGCTCTCACGGGCACCAACATAGGCTGCGACTCTTCCTCTTGTGGGGCCTGCACCATCCACTTAAACGGAGAAGCCGTCAAATCTTGCACCATGCTTGCCGTCCAAGCAGATGGCCAAGAAGTAACAACAATTGAAGGTTTGGCAGACGGAGACGCATTACATCCAATGCAACAGGCGTTTCATGAATGTCATGCCTTGCAATGCGGATATTGCACTCCTGGAATGGTTGCTCGCCTAAAAGAACGCATTGAGAAAAAAGATTAACTTCTAATCCATCTTTCAATAAGTTCATCTGCTCGACGTATCCATTCTTCTGCAGTGATGGCAAACCGTAAATGATCTTCCCAGACTCCGGCTATTTCTAAATATTTTTCCGATAGTCCCTCGCATCGCAGATTCAATTTTTCAACAACTCGGCGAGATGATGAATTTCGCGGAACGATAGATATTTGCAAACGATGTAATCCGACTTTTTCAAATGCGAACTGCATCAATAGGACTAACGATTCGGGGATGTAACCTCTGCCTGCTTGATCTGCAGCTATCCAATATCCAACATGAGCGCTTTGAAAAGCCCCTTGGATTACATTGTTTAAATTTATTTCCCCGACGAAATTCTCATCTACAAAAACGCCAAATCCCCATCCAGTACCTAACTGTCTTTCTCTTTCGCGAGAGCGGCACCTCATCTCGAAAGTGCTTTTATCTTTAGCTGGATCTTTTTGCCCAGGTGATCGAAGGGGCTCCCACTTAGTTAACCATTCATGGTTATTTATCCGAACTTTTTGCCATTCGTCAAAATCTGTTTCTCTAAGCGGACGCAAAGCAACATGGCGCCCCTTAAGAATTAAAGATTCTGCTGATGCGTCCACGGGCGTCCTTAATTTAAAAGCGATAAAACTAGTCCGTCAAGAATATCTGCTTCTGAGACCAAGCATTCTTTGAATCCAAAACTTCGCATCACCTTCACTAGAACACAAAGGCCTCCCACGATTACATCTGCTCTATCAACTTCCATGCCGGGATTATCTAAACGTTCAGTTCGAGTTTCAGTAGCAAGAGTTCTAAATACATCTTCTACGGCTTCTTTAGTGAGTTTGAAATGATGAATTTTGTCTCGGTCGTACTCTTTTAACCCTTGTTCTACCGCTGCAGCGCAAGAGACTGTGCCTGCTAACCCAACTAAAGTAGCAGCAGTCAAAGCCTCAGGGATTTCTCGCTTAACATCGTCGAGGTGTCCTTCAACAATAGACAAGCAGGATGAAAGCTCTTCCGGTAAAGGAGGATCATGTTTTATCCATTGCTCTGTGAGTCTGACACAACCAATATCACACGATATGGTTCCTTGATTTTCTTGTGAGCCAAATACAAATTCTGTAGAACCGCCACCGATGTCCATCACTAGAAACGGTCCTTGTTCTGGGTTGAGCTCTTTTGTAGCTCCTATAAATGAAAGGTTTCCTTCTTCTATGCCTGTTAAAAGTTCAGGGCGGACTCCTATTATTTCTTCTGCCATATCAAAGAAGTCTTTCGAATTAGTTGCATCCCTTGCAGCTGAAGTCGCTGTCATACGTATTTTTTCGACTTTGTACTGATCGAGCAACTGACGATATTGCGTTAGTGCGGCACCAACACGATCCATAGCTTCTCTGCTTAAAACACCTGTTGAATCAACCCCTTGCCCGAGCCGGGTTATTTTCATGTGTCTTTCCGCAGTGGTGGTTCCATCGCCTATGAGTAGTCTCGTTGAATTGGTGCCACAATCAATTGCTGCTACGAACTCACTCATCTTTTTCCTTTAGTTGATCGTGCACCCAACGTCCGACTGGATCGTCCCCGCCGGCGAGGAACCATGCATAGTGAGCATGCAGGCATTTAACTCCTTGTCGAGTTCCTCCTACCCCAGCGCTTGGTCGGTGCCCTTGATAAGAATCTGGTATCGCTGAGTCGCGTTCTTTGGCATAATGGAGATGAGCTTGAATTAACTCGTCTGGATCAACTTCTGCTTCAGCTTTTTTGACTCCCCCTAGTGATTCAAGTGTTCCTATTCGTGAACGAAGTTCTTCACTTACGAGCCAATAAAGTGTCGGCATTGGTTGGCCGTTCTCAAGTACGGGATAATTTCGTATAACAACTGGGTCGCCCGAATTGTCTCGTACGACAATTTCGAATTTTCCTGATGGAGGCCGTCCGAGAAGCTCTGCTACTCTTTCATATTCTGTCTGAGTCGGAATAACCATTAAATACTTTTACTAGACAATGACGAGAATGATTACTACTACCGCTACTACGGCAACTACGAGTGGTAGTAAACGCTTCAAAACAGGTGCGCTAGCTGTGCCGAGTAGATCAACGGCTTCAACCTCTTCAGAATCTAGAACTCTTACAGATTCTGTCACTGTCTCATTTTCAGGGATTTCTTCTCCCTCGTTTTGTATTTCTTCGACCTCGGTGCTCTGGACAACTAATTCACTCAAATTATCGGCGAATTGAGCCATGAGTTTCTTTGATATGTCTGCCATTACTCCGCGTCCAAATTGAGCTGCTTTGCCAGTGATTTTCAAATCTGTTGACACTGTTACTTCTGTTTGGTCGCCTTTTGCAACTAACTGGGCTTCAATATCTGCAGATGCATTCCCTGCGCCTCTCGTGTCCCGGCCCTCGCCGCGTATAACTATCCGATGATTGTCTTCATCTTTTTCAAGAAAAGTCGCTACCCCTTTGTATTGCGCTGAGATAGGTCCTACTTTGACTTTTACGACGCCTCGGTATTCCTCTCCTTCTATTTCTTGAAGTTGAGCTCCAGGTAAACAAGGGGCGATTAGTTCCACATTTGTGAGAAATCCCCAAACTCTGTCGATTGGTGCTTCTACAGAAAACTCGTTTACTAGTTCCATTTCTTTAAATCCTCTACTGTGTCTATATCATCAGGCCAGCCCCCGCAGGATACTTCAACTACAGGCAATGTGGTGCTATTTAATACATTCCTTGCGCCTTGATCTCCGGTGGTGGGGAGTTCTTGCCAAAAATCTTTATGTATTTTAAATGGGGGTCGTCGCTTACCTTCATAAGAGGCGCACACTAATTTTCCTGGCTGTTGCAAGACTTGATTCCAAGACTCTGAATTAACAAATGGGGTGTCCCCTAAACCTATGACTAGTGACTCATGGTTCATGCTTTCTGCATAGTCCACTGCAGATTTCAATGAACTGGCTTGACCTAATTCCCAGTCTGGATTGTGTACTTCTGTATATTTTTCTGGAATTAAGGAAGTCAGATTTACTGATCCGGTGATGACTATGAACTCATCAAAATCTGCTTCAAGTGGTGCTTCTAAAGACCAAGAAATTAAAGGCTTACCGCGAAAGGGATGAACTAATTTATGATCTGGTCCTTCCCAACGAGACCCACTTCCCGCAGCTAATATCACTGCACCAATTGTCATATCATCTAACCGTGAATCGGTCCGGCAGTATTTTTTAGTGCATGCATCGGTCTGCCAGTGCGTAAGGCAATGATCTCAGACACTATGGAAATAGCTGTTTCTTCTGGAGATCTTGCTCCTATATCCATTCCGATCGGTGAACGTAGTCGAGCAATTTCTTCTTCGCTGACTCCATTTTCTTTCAAGCGAACTAAGCGATCTTCATGCGTGCGTCGTGATCCCATGATTCCGATGTAACCAACTTGAGTTTTCAGAGAAGACAGTACTGCTGGTACATCAAATTTATTGTCGTGGGTAAGTATGCAAATCGCATCCTGAGAATTCAAAGAAGGTCCTACCTGATCTATTAGACGGTTGGGCCACTCTGCGATTACTTCGTCTGCTTGTGGGAATCTTTTTTTGGTGGCAAAGACTTCTCTCGCGTCGCACACCGTAACTCGGTAACCGAGAACTTTTGCTACTTTTACTAAAGCTCCGGTGAAATCAACTGCTCCAAAAATCAGCATTTGTGGCGGAGGAGCAAAGGATTCTATGAAAACCTGGACTGTTTCCTCTCGAGCTTCTCCGTGTTGTCCATAGTGTCGAATTCCTGATCGGCCTGCAGCTAGTTCACCTAGAGCATCTCGAATTGCTACACGATCTAATTCTTCATTTCCGAGAGTGCCTTCTACCTCTTCACCAAATGGTTGTACAAGAATTTTTGCCCCTGTGTTTGGACCCTCAACTAGCGTCACTAGTGCAAAGGGTTTCTCTTCCTTAAGAAGTTTCTCTAAAGACTCAAACAATGAAGTTTCTGACATTTTTACCAATCCAATGGCTCAAGAAATAAATGTATAGTTCCGCCGCAAGTTAGACCTACTGCAAAAGCTTCGTCATCGCTGTAACCGAAAGTGACAATTTTGCGCTCTTTTGTTTTCATAATTTCTAGAGCCTCTGATACTACTGCACCTTCAACACAGCCTCCTGAGACTGAACCAGCAACTTCTCCATCTTCATTGACAGCCATAGAAGCTCCAGGTTCTCGAGGGCCAGAGCCTTCAAGGTCTACGACGCGGGCAAGAACTATCTGCTTATCCTCAGAACGCCATTTCTCTAGATCTTGGAGTATTTCTCTCATAACTTCAGGCTAGGGCTTTTCTGATTTGAAAAACTCTTATTCACTTATGACTTTTGTCAATGTTTGTAAAGATACAAGGTTGTGGCCTGCGAGAAAATGGTCGATATACGGTAAGGCCGCTGACATTCCTTTCGCGAGTGGTTCATA
>CACFCV010000043.1:0-5427 GCA_902564875.1 Actinomycetota bacterium | reverse complement strand
AAAAACTGATGCATTTGAAATTGTAGAAGTAATGCCTCACGAGTATGATCGTGCCCAATTCCCTGAAAGTTGCGGATTGTTCGTGATCGAATCTGGTCCGAAAGCGGGGGCACGCTACGGGTTAGAAGATGAACTAATAACCATTGGGCGTCACACCAACGCAGGAATATTCCTTGATGATATAACAGTTTCTCGCCGCCATGCTCAAGTCGAACGAGTCGGCGATCGTTACACCGTCAAAGATGTTGGTTCTTTGAATGGAACATATGTTAATCGTGAAAGAATAGATTCTGCGGAACTTCGTGAAGGGGACGAAGTTCAGATTGGCAGATTCAGACTTGTTTTTTTCCACGGAACGGGTAGTTGAGTCGATTATGTCTGAAGGGAATCTTGAAGAAGTAACTAAAGATCATCATGAATCTATGTCTATCGGAGAACTCCTCGCTGGATTAGAACCAGAATTCCCAGATATCACAATTTCAAAAATCCGTTTCTTGGAGGCTCAAGGCTTGTTAGAGCCACAAAGAACTGCTTCTGGATATAGACAGTTCACCACTGATGACATGACTATTTTGCGCTGGATTCTTAGGCAACAACGAGAACACTTTCTTCCACTGAAAGTGATTCGTCAATTATTAGATGAATCTGGAGGGAAAATACCAGAAGACGAATTGACTGAAGATGAAGGAGAAGTCCAGCCATTTCGCGAAAGAGGAAAAAATCGTGCTTTTGTAGGTTCTGTAAGTGTCAGCATCGAAGAACTGGCTAAAGCTGCTGGTCTGGAAATATCTACACTTAGAGAATTGGAAAAAATGGGTTTACTTCTTGGGCATGAGGCTGGAAGTACCACCGTATATGACGACGATTCTTTACTAGTAGCCCAACTCGCTTCCATGTTCATTGAGTTGGGTTTCGATATCCGCCATTTACGCATGTATCTCGTTTCGGCTCAACGTGAAGCAGGAACCCTAGAACAAGTATTGCTCCCACTTTTACGCGAAGACCCTGCTACTCGCTCACACGTCAATAAGAAATTGAACGAACTCATCGAAGCAGGCTCTCGCCTTCGTCAAATTATTCTTAGACGTTCATTAGATCGGCTCGGCTAACAAAAGATGAAGCCACCTCAACTTCTCTATACTCGCGATCAAATTACGGAACGAGTGTCAGAGTTAGGTAAAGAATTAACAGCTTCACTTCAAGAAGGAGCGGTAATGGTGGGAGTATTGAAGGGCTGCCTTCCTTTTATGGCGGATCTTGTGAGGGAACTCGATCTCCCAATTGAAGTAGATTTTCTGGCTCTTAGTAGCTTTATGCCGGACACAGGAAGGGTGCGCCTCACTAGAGATCTAGATACAGACATTACTGGCAAGCAAGTGGTGCTTGTTGAAGATCTTGTAGATACCGGCTTGCGGCTCAATTTTTTATTACAGCATCTTCGAGGTCGTTCACCTTCAGAAGTACGTGTATGTGCGATGTTTGATCGGGTAGAACGTCGAGTTATACCAGTCGAATTAGAGCACGTGGGTTTTGAGTTGGACTCTTCTTATGTCGTAGGTTATGGACTCGATCACGGAGGAAAATTTAGAAACCTTCCAGAATTGGTTTCAGTGGAATTAGGAGAACTAGAAAGAAACTCTCAGGAGGTTTGTGATCAGGTTTACGCTTTAGGTCGAGAACATAGACTACTTTCGGGAAATATATGAGGTTTAACAAAGATGATTGAAATGAAAATAATAAACGTTCAGGAAGTTCTACCTACTAATGTCCCAGTGGTTTTACTTCAAGAGGAGTCAGGTGATCGAATGCTTCCTATCTTCATCGGTAGGCCAGAAGCCACTGCGATCGGTTTGTCATTAGCTAATCAAACACCACCACGTCCGATGACTCACGATCTATTGGTGAAGATTGTAGATTCATTTGGTTTTCAAGTTGAACGTATAGAAATAACTGAACTGCGTGAGAAAACGTTTTTTGCAGATATTTATTTCCGCGGTTCTACTGGAGTAGAGGTAGTTTCTGCCCGCCCATCAGATGCTCTAGCGATTGCTGTCCGAACGGGGGCAGCAATTTATGCTGATGAAGAGGTTTTAAATCAGGCAAGTTACCTTGCAGATGAAGATGATGAACTTTCAGAGGACCAGGTTGAAGAATTTCGTGAATTTCTGGACTCGGTAAACCCAGACGATTTTGCTGAATAAAGTTACTTTTAGTGAAATATTTCGCGCCAAGCGCGCGAAATAGTTGAATTTTTTGCAAAAAAACCCTAATCTTGGAAAATACATAGGTGTAGTTCATTATTTCTGGCCCAAATAACTGATCGGAAGCAGATTTTCATGAGTACAAAAGAAACAGAAAAAGGCTATAGCGGCAAGAAAACAGCTGAAATAGTTGGAATCACGTACCGTCAACTCGACTATTGGGCACGGACAGATCTAGTTCGCCCGTCAATGACTGATGCTTCAGGTTCGGGAAGTAGACGCTTGTACTCCTACAGAGATCTACTGGAGTTAAAAGCAATCAAGACACTACTCGACGCTGGTATACGCCTAGAGATGGTAAGAGAAGTCTTCTCTTACTTGTCGAGCGAATTAGATGAAGATGTCACACAAGTCAATCTTGTAATTAGTGGGAATAAATCCGTTCTAGTGAGAAGCGGGGAAGAAATTGTTGATCTCTTACAGAATGGTCAAGGGGTGCTTAACATCCTTCCACTAGCTGGAGTTAAAGAAGAAGTTGATGCAAAAATTGTTGATTTAAATGTCTTTGCACGCAGGGGAGTAGATGGTCGAGGATCCCCGTTAGTTGTTAACGAATAGATTACGCTCGGTACAGCCATGGCTGAGTTGTACCAAATACAAGATTCAGAAAACTCTGAAAATTTCGCTCACGATTCTGAGAAACGTATAGCAGAGCTTTTTGATTTCTACGGAGTTTCTTGGGAATACGAACCCACAACTTTTGTGTTAGAAGAAGATGAGAACGGAAATCCACTCTCTGCTTTCACTCCAGACTTCTATCTACCAGAACATGACCTCTATCTAGAAATAACTACACTTCGACAACCACTAGTTACACATAAGAACAAGAAACTTCGAAAAATGAGCGAAAAATATCCTGATGTGAATGTGCGCATTCTTTACCAACGAGATATTGAAAGATTATTCATAACTCACGCAGCTTAAGTGCCGCATTAATTTAAGAGATCTGGTTCTTCTCTAACAATCTTGTCAAATAATCCTTGAGCACTAAACCAACTTGCGAAAGGATTCCCAACATACTTGTGAGTATGTTCTGCGGTTTCATGGTCTAGAACCACTGGTTTGCCTGCTGCTTCTGCGAGAAGTTGCGCTTGACAAGTCCTTTCCATCGTTACAAAAAGCCAGACTGCTTCATCTACAGAATCGCCAACAGTTAACAACCCATGATTCCTCAAAATAGCGGCACGGTTACTTCCGAGAGAGCGTGCGATCCGAGCTCCTTCTTCAGGGTCATTTACCACTCCGGTGTAATCATCAAACAGGACGTGATTCTGATAAAAGATGCATGAGTCTTGAGTTATCGGATCAAGCTCTCTTCCCAGTGTTGACCAGGTTTTTCCATATAGGGAATGAGAATGCGCAGCAGCAACAATTTCAGGATGTGCCATATGAATTCCAGAATGGATAGCAAAGGCAGCTGCGTTTACTGCGTAGTTACCTTCAAGTATTTCTCCAGTATGTGAAATTAATAGAAGATCCGATACACAAATATCGCTAAATGGTTGGCCCAAAGCATTCACCCAAAAAGTATCGGTGTGCTCAGGATCTCGAACAGTAATATGTCCTGCTACACCTTCACTAAAGCCAAACTTACCGAAAATGCGGAAACCAGCTGCTAACCGTTCTTTCCGATGCTGCCTTTCTTCTTCGAGTGACGAAAAGACAGGCATTTCGTAATAAGTGGGTTTGCTTCCTTCTGGAGGTTTTTCTGGCATTTTTACTCCTGCTTTGACGTAAATTAATTGTAGAGGAATACCTTCTTCTTAGCCATCTAAGACGTTCAACGCTTGTTGTCTCAGCCAGTGGTCGGCTAATACGAGAAGAGTCATCGACTCAACAAGAGGGACAGCGCGAGGAAGCACACATGGGTCATGTCGTCCTTTAGCGGATAGTTCAACTGGATTATTGTCCGTGTCAACTGTCTCTTGCGAAGAAGAAATCGTTGCTGTTGGTTTGAAGGCAACTCTAAAAATAACATCGGCGCCATTACTAATGCCTCCTTGAACTCCACCAGAGTTATTTGTAGCGGTTATTGGCCCAGAATCCCCGGACACAAAAGGATCATTATGTGTCTTTCCTGTCATCTCGACAGCGTTAAATCCGCTACCAATATCAAACCCTTTTACTGCAGGAAGCGAAAGCATTCCTTTAGCGAGGTCCGCTTCTAGACGATCGAAAACAGGTTCACCCAGACCAATAGGAACCCCTCGTGCAACACAAGTAACAATTCCACCTAATGAATCTCCATTTTTTCGCGCTTCCTCGATGGCAAAAGTCATCTTTGCAGCAGCTTCTGCATCCGGACAGCGAGTGGGATCAGCTTCAATTTGATCCAGAGTGATTGTAGAGGCATCAACATCAGACTTGATTGTATGAACCTGAGAAACCCAAGCCAGCACTTCTATGTTGTTGGCGACGTTCAATAACTTTCTGGCTACTGCACCAGCAGCAACACGTCCAATGGTTTCCCGAGCGCTAGATCTTCCTCCTCCTTCCCAGTTTCTTATTCCATATTTCTCTTGATAGGTAAAGTCGGCATGTGAAGGCCTATACAGATCTTTCAAGTGATCGTATGCAGCTGGCTGGGCATCTGTATTTCGAACCAAGATCGCGATCGGAGTGCCAAGAGTTCTGCCTTCAAACACTCCCGAAAGTATCTCTGCGGCATCTGCCTCTTTTCGTTGTGTTGTCAAATGGCTTTGCCCGGGACGACGACGATCCAGGTCAGCTTGTATATCTTCTTCAGAGATTTCAAGACGTGGCGGGCAGCCGTCAATAACTACCCCTATGCCACCGCCATGGCTTTCTCCCCAAGTTGAGATCCGAAATGTATGTCCAAAATAACTACTCACTTAATTGATCATAGATGGCAAAGTAGGTGATAGCCGAACACTTTATTTCGATAATAGAAATGATAGGTTTTTTCGATGACTGAAAGTACTTTGAACTTAGCTACAGCATGGGAAGCCATTTCTGATGAAATAGGTGACCAACCCGCACTTTCATGCGCTGGAATCCACACTCCGTGGGCCAAATTTGATGACAATGCTTCACGCCTAGCGATGACTTTAAGCAAACAAGGCCTCACTCAAGACTCAAAAATTGTTCTCTATTTATATAACGGTCCTGAATACTCAGAAGCACAGTACGCGGCTTTCAAAATACG
>CACFCV010000042.1:0-5911 GCA_902564875.1 Actinomycetota bacterium | reverse complement strand
AAGAGCGCTAATAATTCTATGTTCGCGCGACATGTCATGAGCGGTGGCTAACACATGACCTAAAGGGGGACGCCTTAGAACCCATTTTTGGGAAGACTCATCATTTACGACATAGGTTAAGTTTGAATGTCCGCCAGCAATCGGAGTAAAAGAAAGACTACCTGTGACACCACTGGTATTTTCATCAAACCAGCGCTGAAGATTAGAAGCGTTAATGCCAGAAATATCAGTCATACAATTAAAGGTAGTGCAGAGAACAACGCGACTCCCTACCCTGATGACAACAAACGCTTTTTAAAGGAGAGCAATGGACGTAACCGATGCAACATTTGAAGTCGAAGTTATTAACCGATCGACAGAAACCCCTGTCGTTGTTGATCTCTGGGCTCCATGGTGCGGGCCATGTAAGCAATTAGGGCCAATACTTGAAAAGGTAATTGGGGAAACTCAAGGGAAAGTAGTACTAGCGAAAGTAAACGTTGACGAAAATCCAGGCATCGCTCAAGCTTTTCAAGCACAATCAATTCCAGCAGTGCACGCCATTGTTGATGGAAGACCTGTGGATTCATTTATCGGTGCACAGGGTGAAGAGGCGGTAAGAGAATTTGTCAGCAAACTCTGCGGTGAAGAAATACAAGAACCAGTAGATCCACGAATAGCAGCAGGGGACGAGAATTCGCTTCGAGCACTCCTTAGCGAAGAGTCGGACAACCTAGAAGGTGTATTAGCTCTGGCGTCTCTTTTGATTGAACGAGACCAGGAAGGGGACCGAGAAGAAGCTCTGCAATTATTAGAACGAGTCCCTCAGACTCCTGAAGTCCGACACCTAGCAGCATTAGCAAGAGCCGAAGTGGTGGCGTAAACAGTTTGTTGATGGAACCACTCGCGAGATTCCTCAAATCTTAGATGTGCATGAACTCTTGGCTGCCCGTATTCCTGAACAGCAAGGAGTGAGTATTGTTCATGGGGATTACCGGCTAGATAACTGCATGATGAGTATTGACGGACCTGTCGCTGCTGTTCTTGATTGGGAACTCTGCACTCTAGGTGATGCTTTAGCAGACTTGGCCGGAATGATTTCATCTATTTCTTCTCAAGTGGATGGATCTTCAGAATTAGCTAGCACTACTGAGGGTTTTCCCAATGCAGAAGAAATTCGTCAAATCTATAGTGAATACAGTGACCGGAATTTAGAACATTTAGATTTCTATGTTGCTTTTAATTTCTGGAGGATGGCTTGCATCGTTGAAGGCGTTTACACCCGTTACGCCGCGGGAGTGATGGGTCAAATAGATGACGCTGCTATTGATGCGTTTGGTAATAGAGTCATAGTTCTTGCAGATTTAGCAGCAGAAACAATAAGTGGTATGGGATGAACACTTCAGAACCTGAAATATTTGAACTCTTGGAGGGTCTAGATTTAGAATCCCCTGTTTTAGTTCTTGCACTTGATGGATGGGTGGAAGCAGCTGGAGTAACTCGTTCAGCCATTCAGCAAATCAGAAAAGTTTCTGAAATGAAGCTAGTCGCACGATTCAATACCGATCGTTTGCTAGATCATCGTGCTCGTCGACCCACTATGAGGCTTGTTGATGGAGTGGTTCAACGGCTGGATTGGCCCGCAATAGAGTTACATCTCCTCGAACAAGAGAACCAGCGACCTCTCTTACTTTTACATGGACCGGAACCTGATCATGAATGGAAACATTTTGCTCAGTCAGTGGTAAAACTGGCCTTAGATTTACATGTGGGACTTGTTGTAGGTCTTGGCTCCTATCCGGCCGCAGTTCCTCACACTCGTTCTACACGACTTGCCTGCACTGCAAGCACTCCTGAGCTTATTGAGAAACTTGATTTTGTTACTGCCTCTTTGGAGATACCTGCTGGAATTCAGGCCAGCATTGAAGTGGCTTCAGCTGCGGCAGGTATTCCAGCGATTGGCATTTGGGCTCAGGTTCCGCATTATCTTTCT
Organism: Actinomycetota bacterium; assembly: GCA_902564875.1. Lineage (GTDB taxonomy): Bacteria > Actinomycetota > Acidimicrobiia > Acidimicrobiales > MedAcidi-G1 > MedAcidi-G2B. The sequence continues at coordinate 3,939 of CACFCV010000042.1, read as the reverse complement.
GCCTCAGGGTTTCCTCCAGCCACAATGGCACTTCTTGAAGGCTTCACTCAACTGACTGGAATCGACATAGGTTTAGGTTCGTTAGTCGAGAAGTCCTTAGCGACGCGATCACGGTTAGATGATTTGATTGTTCAGAACCCTGAACACGTAACCATGTTGGAGAAGTTAGAAGAGGCTTACGACAATTTGCATGACAGTCGGATCCAACTTCCGTCGGGTGACGATTTAGCTGAAGAGTTAGAGCGTTTCTTACGTGATCAGTAGTTTCTAGATTACAAAGTTAACTAATTTAGGTGCCCGCACAATAACTTTTTTCGGTTGATTGCCGCCGAGTTCAGAAACTATTTTTGATAATTGTAAGGCGAGAGTTTCAGCTTCTTCTTCTTGTATATCCGCGGAAACTTCGAGTCGGTCTTTAACTTTTCCGTTTATTTGGACAATCATTGTGACGGTTTCTTCTTTGAGTTTTTCGGGATCGGCTACTGGCCATTTTTCTAAATGGATATGTCCTCCGTTGCGTCGTTCCCATAATTCTGCGCAAACATGTGGGGCAGCTGGAGCCATGACCAGGAGAAGAGCATCTACTGCTTCTTCTAATATTGGGCCATGTGCACCTTCTTCTGATTGGATCCATCGGTAAAGAGTGTTGGTGAATTCCATGAATCCGGCGATCGCGGTGTTGTATGACCAGCGGTCATATTCGTTGGTGATTCGATCTATTAATCGATGGGTTGCTTTTTCAATTTCTAAATCTGCGGTTGAAGGGGTTCCTTCTCGGCGTTCCCCTGGGAGGTCTTTAGTTGATAAAGCAAGCCGCCAAATACGGCCAATGAATTTAGAGCATCCATCTATTCCGAGGTCTTCCCAGTCAACATCTTCTTGCGGCGGTTTGACTTGGAGGTGAGCAAGTCTTAATGCGTCGGCTCCTTGATAATCCAAGATTTCTTCTGGGGCGACAAGGTTTCCTTTTGATTTAGACATTTTTGTTCCGCCAAGGCGAATCATGCCTTGTGTGAAGAGGCGGCTGAATGGTTCTCGAAGATTTTTGGGCGCCACTCCAAGATCAGCTAACGCTTTTGTAAAAAACCGTGCGTACATCAAGTGAAGAATGGCGTGTTCCACTCCCCCGATGTATTGATCCACTGGCAACCATCTTTCTATAGCTTCTATGTCGAACGGGTTTTGTTCGTTGTTTGAATCTGCAAAACGGAGAAAATACCAAGACGAATCAACAAACGTGTCCATAGTGTCTGTTTCCCGTCTCGCCTCTCCCCCACAATTTGGACAGGTCGCAGTCAAGAAACCGTCATGAGTGGTAAGTGGAGATCTTCCAGTTGGCATAAACTCAACATCATCGGGAAGATTTACCGGCAACTCATCTACTGACACCGGTTGTTCTCCACAATTCTCGCAATAAACAATTGGTATTGGACAACCCCAATACCGTTGACGGGACAAAAGCCAATCGCGTAGCCGGTAATTAACTTTTGCGTGTCCTAGCTGCTGTTCTTCAATCCATTGCGTCGCTTTTTCTTTTGCTTCAGCAACGTACATTCCATTAAGGAACTCGCTGTTGATCGCTAGCCCGTCATCAACAAAGGCTTCTCCATCAAATTCTTCTGGTGGTTCTACGGTGCGTAGAATTTCACAATTGTGTGCTTTAGCGAAGTCCCAGTCTCTTTGATCTTGTCCAGGTACCGCCATAATGGCGCCTGTTCCATAAGTCATGAGCACATAGTCTGCTAAGAAAACGGGGATTGCTTTACCAGTGAAAGGATTAATTACTTTCCCACCAGTGGCGATACCGCGTTTGTCTAAAGTCCCTTCGGTGGAAAGGCGATCGATGTCGGAAAGTTCTGCAACTGATTTACAGAATTCTTGCACTGATTCTCTGTTTTCGTCTGTGGTGAGTTCGTCGACTCGGGGATGTTCTGGTGAAAGAACAGCGAATGTCATACCAAAGCCGGTGTCTGGGCGTGTCGTAAACACAGATAGTGGTTCAGCGTCGCTACGAGGTTGCCCGTTTTCATCGGCTATTGGTAAGCCGAATTCGACTCCTTCTGAGCGGCCAATCCAATTGTTTTGCATTACTTTGACTTTGTTTGGCCAGTCAACAGTCTCCATGTCATCTAAAAGTTCTTGTGCGTAGGCCGTGATTCGGTAAAACCACTGTTCCATGTTGCGTTGTTCCACCAGATCGCTGGAACGTTCACATGTCCCGTCAGGAAGTACTTGTTCGTTAGCGAGGACTGTTTGACAGCCGGAGCACCAGTTAACGGGTGCTTCTCCTCGGTAAACAAGTCCTGCTTCATAGAATTTGAGAAAAATCCACTGTGTCCATTTCATGTATTCCGGGTCATGACTGCGTACTACTCGTCGCCAGTCGTACGCTGCGCCAATACGGCGAAGAGATGCAGATAAAGCTTCGATGTTTTTGTCTGTGTGCTCACGGGGGTGTGTTCCTGTTTTTATCGCTGCGTTTTCCGCCGGTAAACCAAACGAGTCGAATCCGATAGGTGATAAAACGCCGTCACCCTGCATTGTGCGATAGCGAACGAGAAGATCTCCCATGGTGTAGTTACGGACATGCCCCATGTGTGCCGGTCCGCTTGGGTACGGATACATGGACAGCACATAGTAAGGAGGGCGCGGATCATCGTTGTCCACCTCGTAAGTTCCCTCTTCAAGCCAACGCTGCTGCCAGCGCGACTCTATTTCTTGTGGGTTGTACACATTAGACATCACCAAGAGGCTAGCGAACTAGACGCTATTACATGGGCACTTACACCGTTCTTGTAAAGAACTTAATAAACCCGTGTTCGGAGATTGATAAGCGCTGATACCCTTTGTGGTTCTGCGGGGCTATAGCTCAGTTGGAAGAGCGCTTCCATGGCATGGAAGAGGTCGGGGGTTCAATTCCCCCTAGCTCCACTCGCAAGTGAGCTAGAGGGCATGAACACAGGGCTTACAAGGGTTTTGGTTTCCTAGCCTGTTGAGTTCAATTCTTTTTAGTTTCACTTTGGTTTCAATTCCTGATGTATTACCTTCACCCTGTCGGAGATCAATTCTCTGGCATACTATGCAGGCATGCGAAAGTTGATTCTCGTTTTAGCCTTTGGTTTGTTAGTTACTGCGTGTGGATCTCGTCATTTAATGGAAGACGAAGTTCTATACACTGGGCTCAGGCAACATTTCGGCGGAAATGGGCCGCCATGGAGCGAAGACCCATATATTCGACCCCAAATAACAGACTTTGAGAAAAACACTAACTTTTTTGCGGACTCAGAAACATCCGAAGAAGTCACTCGTTGCCTCATTAGCGCTCTAGTCTTCGAGAACAAAGGTTTAGGTATAGAAGTACTAGACTCGCTTGATTTGGGAGGCATTGATTTATCCGACGAAGCAGCTCTGCAATATACAGCCTGGCAACTTTATTGTATGAATGAATTTGAACAACTAGATTTTGACGCTCAGACAGCAGAGTTCATGATCCAGTTTGAACTCTGGTATGAGCTTTGGCATGAAGCTTCGGAATAACACGGCAATCACCATTAGTTTCAAACTACTATCGAGTCATGCGAGAACCTTTGGGATTAGTTGAAAAAATTTGTCTCGCTTTTTTGGGTACTGTTTTTATAGCAGCACTCTCAATTGGTGGGTACGTGTTGTACGAAACACAAGAGCAGGTCACCGAATTGCAAGAGCAGGTCACCGAATTAGAAGAATCACTTAGCCGAACGAGACAGATAACCGCGGATTTTATGAAGTTGCACTTGGAAAATCAGCATGGAATAATCATTGAATAATCATCGAATAATCATCGAATAATCATCGAATAATCATCGAAGGTAACCGCCAAATTCGGGAAGTGTCTGACGTATTACCTCAGGTATAGTAAAATAAAACTGTTAACCGTCTGATGCAGTCGGGAACAGACCC
>CACFCV010000041.1:0-6216 GCA_902564875.1 Actinomycetota bacterium | reverse complement strand
TGTCATCGGGTGCTCCAAGTGATTCACATTTAGCTACCCGCAACGCCCACTCTTTGTCTTCGGGTTTGAAATAGGTTTCTATAAGCGTTTCCAGTGTGATTGGTTCAGGTTCAATTTCAATGACTTCGGGTTCAGTAATAGTGGTTGTTGTAGTCGTGGTAGTAGTCGTAGTCGTTGGGTTTAATGCGTCAAGCGATCCGGAAATGGCATCCGTCCTATAAGCAGTTGAGCACCCAGACACAAGAACAGCAACCAAGAATACTAAACGAAGGTGAGATAAAGAAGACATGCATTGAGAAAACAACTAAAGGGTTTCCTCAAGACTACTCTCTAAGAGGCAGGGATTTCGGTCACTCTATTTGTTAGAAGTATTGGTCATCGAAACAGCAAACCTAGAGGGGTTTCTCTTGCATCTATTCCTAACTGCCAAACTCCATCAGGTTGTTCAACCTGTATAACCATGGGGACCCACCCGGTTTCTTTTCCTACTGGAGGGGTAACGATAAGACCATGATCAATTTCGGCTAAGTGAAGTTGTTTTTGGCTGGTTGGCCGCTCAAGGAAATGTTGTGTTCCTCCCCATTCTTTGTGCATTGATTCGATCATGGTTTGTATTTCTTCAAGGTATTCGTCGGAATATGTTTCTGGATATTCCAATGCAAGGTCTCTGAATAGTGGTTGGTCTCTGAAGCGGTACCAGCGGTAAGAAATTTTGCTTCCGTCGTCAGTTACTGTCTCATAGAGTGTTGGGTCGCAAATTTCTGTGTTTTCACATACCCAACAGGAATAGTCGGGTGTGTAGTCTCCGAAGTCTATGTCTCCGTCTACGTTCACATGTGGCGCTAATGATGCGGTGTGTTCTAAGGATTCATATTCAAGCTCAAGAAGCGTTGCGGGTACTTCCTCTATAGAAGCAGCGACAGCTTCTGTTCCAACGAGTTCTAGGTATTGGTTCCATCCTCGGTTTTGTGGTTCCACTCCTTCCCATTCAAAGAAAACGTTTGTTTCCCCATTGCTATGCCGTGGGCGTAACGGGGCTGAAATAAATAAGTCAGCGTCTCGTCCCCCCCATTCATCTACTTCTGTTTGTTCATAACGGATTCCTTGCCATCCATCTTCATTCCATGTCTCTACAGTCATTGGTATCCCAAATTTTCCAAATTGTGTATCAGCTGTTTGAAGATCAGATTCTGGTGTGAAGATGTCAACAAAATGGTTGTAAAGAGTGACATCGAATGTTTGAACGTTGAGTACGAAGGGTTCAATGTCGTTCACTTCTGGAAAGAGAGGGGGAAATATCTTGATGAAAGTTCGACCGTTTTCGTCTGTTTCCGAGAAGGCGGGAATTGGTGGCGATTCATTTCCGGTTGGCAAATAAGGGCGAGCTGGGGAGAACCCGAGCGTTTGTTCTGGTCTCACCCAAGGCGGCTTTTCTTCCCACCCTTCGTCTTCTGGGCTCGTTGTGTACCACCATTCTTCTTGGATTATTTGGTGAAGTTCTTCTGAGGAAATATCGCCTTGCACAAAGTTTTTGAGAGTTTGAGAAGTTTCGCTGTCGTCCCACTCGTAAACCTCATCGAGTATTTCCATAGCGTTCCATCGATCTAATCGTCTTGACCAGTGCTCGGGCACATACGCTATAAGAGGGCCACTGTAGTTTGCTGCATCTGCTACAAATGTCCAGGTTAGTTTCCCCCCGTTAGTCCCCCACTCTTGTTCATCTTCTCGATTCTCTCCACCGAAAAGTGGTAACGCCACCCAAGAAGTACCGAAGAAAATTCCTCCTTCAGAGTCATAAGTTTCTTGGTCTTCATCAAAGGAAATGAGGTTTGGAGGTACAAGAACTTGATTAGATAGGGTGACTCGTCCAAGCATTGAACACGGGATTCTCCTTTCGTGAAACCCCCAACCGCCTCCAGTGTCGCTTAACGGCGAGTACCAGTGGGTTGCTGCAGAAGCGCCGTACTTTGGGAATACGCTGCGTCCCATCTTGTCGAGAACACCTAAACCCCCTTCAATGGAATTAAATGTGCCGTGCTGATGAGCTCCATCGTCCCCAATCCATTGGCCCCATAATCCGAACTCCCCAGTCGTAGGAACGCGTTCCATTAACGGGAAAATTCTTAAATATTGAGAAACCCCGTATACATCTTCAGAGGATTCTTCATCTCGAACTACTTCAGCCCACATGCTGACTTCAAGGAGATGATCAGGCATGCATTCAAAAGAGTCTGCGGATTGATATCTAACAAAGCCGTCATCGCCTATCAAATCTGAACCAACCCCTGGGCAGTGTCTCGGCAGGTAAACCCCTGGGTGTCCTCCTGATACTTTTTCTTCTTCCCAGTCAATGTCTGGAATCTGAACTTGTTTTAGTGTTTCGGCTTCTGATTCGGGAAGTAATGTCGTGGAAACAGAAACAGAAGTTGTGGTCGTTTCTGTCGAAATTGAAACAGTTGTTGTAGAAGTCTCAACAGCTTGCGAGGGATAAGTGGTTTCTGCTCTGCTGCAGGCGGCTGCTACAAGGAGCGCTACTATAAATGAGAGCACAATCTTCATTTTTTTATTCTAAACGGGTAGATGAGGAACTCTAGGTTTCGAATATTACTATGCGGTAACATGCGATAAAATAGACTATTACCACAGATATCTATGGATACATCAGGAAAAAGATGACAGTTACAGAAACGTTTGATGAAGAATCTTTAAGAGCGAAATACCGTAAAGAACGCGATAAACGGTTACGCCCTGATGGAAATGACCAGTATTTAGAACCCAAGGGACGCTTTGCCTATCTTCTTGAAGACCCTTATGTAGCGAAAGTGGAGCGCGAACCTCTTTTTGACGAAGTAACCATTGCTTTTATCGGGGGCGGCTTTGCTGGCTTGTGTGCGGGTGCTCGTTTAAAAGAAGCTGGAGTGGAAGACGTTCGCATTATTGAAGGCGGCGGCGATTTCGGTGGAGCATGGTATTGGAATCGATACCCCGGAGCGATGTGTGATACCGCTGCGATGGTTTATTTACCGTTGTTGGAAGAAACCGGTCATATGCCAACAAGAAAATATGTGTTCGCTGATGAAATTTTTGCTCATGCGCAACGTATCGGTACTCAATTTGACCTCTATGAGAACGCTTTATTTTCGACGTCGGTTTTGAAACTTGAATGGGATGAATCTCAAACAAGATGGATTATTCACACAGATCGTGGGGATGCCATTCGGGCAAAGTTTGTTGCTATGGGCACTGGGCCGCTACAGCGCCCAAAACTCCCTGGGATTCCTGGCATAGAAACTTTTGAACGAGAAAGTTTTCATACCAGCCGATGGAACTACGACTACACAGGTGGCGACCCTACTGGTGAACCGATGATTAATTTGGCAGACAAACGTGTCGGCATTATCGGGACGGGTGCTACCGCTGTTCAATGCATCCCTCATCTAGCTCGTGATTCGGGTGAATTATATGTTTTTCAACGAACTCCTTCTTCCATTGATGTGCGCAATAACCAGCCCATAGATCCTGAGTGGTTTGACACTCTTGAGCCGGGTTGGCAGAAGAAATGGTTAGAGAATTTTGCCACCGTGCAAACCGGCGGGCTCGCCGAGGAAGACTTAGTGCAAGATGGGTGGACTGACCTTACCCGCCGCATTATTGGAAGAATTGGCGAAGAACTTAAGAAGCCGGGGACAGAACCTGGACCAGAATTATTTGCTCGAGCCTACGAACTAAGCGACGACGAAAAAATGGAAGAAATCCGAACTCGGGTTGATTCTATTGTTGAGAATCCTGAAGCTGCTGAAGCTTTGAAACCGTGGTATCGGCAACTCTGTAAACGGCCGTGTTTTCACGACGAATACTTACAGGCCTATAACGAACCTGGCACTTACCTTGTCGATACCGACGGGAAAGGTGTTGAACGAATTGATGAAACCGGTGTTTGGGTTGATGGCACTCACTATGAACTTGATTGCCTCATCTTCGCTTCAGGTTTTGAAGTAGGAACACCACAAGCTCGACGGTCAGGGTTTGAAACCTTCGGAAGAGACGGAGTGGCTTTAACTGATCATTGGAAAGAAGGAATGAAGACTTTGCATGGCATCCATATGCATAATTTCCCGAATCTATTTATTTCGAGTCTTGCTCAAGGAGGGAATCTTCTTTCGAACGTGACCCATAATCTTGTTGAAGCGGGAACGACGATTGCTTCAGTTGTTGCTCATGCGTTAGAAATTGACGCTGACGAAGTTGAAGTAACTGCAGAAGCCGAAAATGAATGGATTGAGATGATCCAAGGAAATCCTCGATCTTTCTTTGGGAACCCTGAATGCACACCCGGGTATTACAACAACGAAGGGCAACCGATTGGACGCCTGGAGACTCTAAACGCTGGCGGTTACCCTGAGGGTTCGGTTGCGTACTTTAAATACATTGACCAGTGGCGAACCTCGGGCGAGTTTAAAGGGTTAAAGTTCACCAGTCATTCTGAATAACTAAGTATTTTTTATTCGTTTACCCGCTGGTAATTCCCCACAGGAATATTGGTTGGGAGATTAAATCCTTGATTATTAAGCAAGTCGTATGCCTTCGGGTCTACTTGTTGTAACTCTTCTTTAGTGCAGACATACCATTCCTCTTTACTGGATTCGCATTTATCTGTATACGCCGGATCCATTGCATCCATATTTGCCATCAAAATCCAGTAAAAGTATTCATATATTTGACAGTCATAAACACAGGTGGGGTCATAGTAGTTGTACCAAGATCCCTCCGGGTAAACATCAGGGGGAAATTCGAATTGTCCACCGCGGGCAGCGTCCATGGCTTCAGCGATAAGGCTGAACCCTGGTAGAACACCAAAATCTTCTGGATAGGAATTATCCCAGGCTCTTGTAACGATGTGCCATATTTCTTCAAGATTGGCATCCCAAGTTCCTGCTTGTTGTATCCCACCGAACGCCCATTTATCACGCCCGTAATACATGCTGGCGCCAAAAGTAATGTCATCTTCGCACGGTGTTCCTCTTATTGAGTCGAGAACTTCTTCTTGTTTTAACTCGGTCCAAACAGGAACGACAGAGTTGTTCTCAACCAACCAACGGTGAGTTGTGGGATTATCCATAAAGCCGTCACCGTCATTATCCAAGTATTCGGCAAGTACGTTGGCGGAATGTTCAACATATTCCACGGGGACGCTCGAGTGAGAGATGACGTAGACGCCAAAAACGTCTATAAACGCATCGAGTTCTTGATTCAAACAGTCGAAAGGGTGCTCCGGCAAGATTTCAAAAGTAACATCCAGGCCTACTTCAGAAGCTGAAGATTCTTCGTTTTCATCACCTACCTCTTCGTTAGAGTCATCTGTTCCAAGTTGATAGTTCCCCACAGGAATATTGGTGGGGAGATTGAAACCCTGATTGTTAAGCAGGTCATATGCTTGCTGGTCTATTTGCTGTAACTCTTCTTTAGTGCAGACATACCATTCGTCAGCACTGTCTGCACATTTGTCGGTATATGCCGGGTCCAGAGCATCCATGTTGGCCATCAAAATCCAATAAAAGTATTCATGCATTTGGCAGTAATAATCACAGGTATAGTCGTCGTAGCTATACCACGCACCTTCCGGATAGCTATCAGGAACGGTTTGGAATTGTCCACCACGTGCAGCGTCCATGGCGTCAGCGAGTCGACTACCAGGTTCGTCTCCAAAATATTCTGGGTAGGTGTAATACCAACCCATTGAAAGAACATGCCATATTTCTTCCAAGTTAGTGTCCCATGTGCCAGCTTGTTTTATTCCGCCGAACGCCCAGTCGTCTTCTCCGTAATACATGCTGGCGGCCCAACCAAGATTGTCTTCACAAAACGTGCCTTGTAACGAAGGGAATACTTCTTCTCGCAGCGCTTCAGTCCAAACTGGGACAACAAAGTTATTCTCCACAAGGAAACGGTGAACTTCAGGGTCGTCCATAACACCGTCAGCATCATTGTCCATGAATTCGGCAACCACGTTGGCGGAATGTTTAACATATTCCACAGGGATGCTTGAGTGAGAAATGACGTAAATGCCGAAAACGTCTACGAACACATCGAGTTCTTGGTTCAGACAGTCAAAAGGGTGCTCTGAGAGGAGTTCAAAGTTGAACTCGCCGATTATTACCGGCGGTGAATAGTCTCCACCGTCGGCGTCTTCATATCCTTCATCAAAAAGACCGCAGT
>CACFCV010000040.1:0-6454 GCA_902564875.1 Actinomycetota bacterium | reverse complement strand
CAGTGGCCTGAATGCGGCCGCTTTTTGCCTTAATTATCAGTTATGACTTTAACTCGGACCGAAGTCCGGGATCTTCTTGATCGATACCAGATAACTCCTAAGCGTTCTTTAGGTCAGAATTTCGTTGTAGAACCAAACACAGTAAGAAGAATCGCAGAATTAGCAGAAATTAAACCCGGAGACCGAGTTCTGGAAATAGGACCGGGAATAGGATCTCTGACGCTTGCTCTCTTAGATCAAAGTGCTGAACTAACAGCGATTGAAATAGATCAGAAATTAGTAGAGGTACTAAAAGAAGTTACCGCTGGAAAGAAAATAACAATCCTCCATGAAGATGCGATGTCATTTGATTTTGCAGGGTATTTCAATGAAGGCCCATGGAAACTTGTCGCGAATCTTCCCTATAACATCTCTGTACCATTGATCTGCAACATCCTTGATGCAACACCTCAAATTCAAGAAATGTTGGTGATGGTTCAAAGCGAAGTCGCAGACCGCCTTGTATCCACTCCCGGAACAAAAGCTTACGGATTCCCCTCGGTGAAACTTTCTTTCTATGCAGAATCTTCAATAGTTAGTCGTGTTCCTCCATCTGTTTTTCTTCCAAGACCTCGAGTTGACTCAGCGATCGTGAAAATTAAAAGACATGCAACTATGCGTCATGGAGTAGATAAAGAAATGTTATTTTCTTTAGTCAAAGCAGGCTTCACTCACAGGCGCAAAACATTACGGCGATCATTAGGGGCCATGGTCACTAATGAGGAGTTCATGAGATCCGGTGTAAGCCCAAAAGCAAGAGCAGAGCAATTAGGGGTTGAAGAATGGATCATGTTGGTTGAGGAAGTTCAACGATGAAAGAAGAATTTACAGCACCTGCAAAACTCACCCTTTCGTTAAGAATTACTGGGAGAAGACCAGATGGCTACCATTTCATTGACGCCGAAATGGTGAGTTTAGATTTCTCTGATCGAATCTTGATAACACAAGGAGATGGGTTAGAGATACAGGCAGCAGAATTTGGATTTGCTGTAGAGCCAGGACCAGGCAACCTTGTTTCACAGGCAATGGAGTTAATTGGAGAAAAAGCATTCATTCGCATTGACAAGAAAATCCCTTCAGGCGCTGGGTTAGGAGGGGGTTCTACCAATGCAGCTGCGGTTCTTAGACAGTTTGGTTTTGACGATCCTGTTCAAGCATCTTCTATAGGGGCAGATGTTGCTTACTGCCTTATTGGCGGAAGAGCGAGAGTCTCCGGAATTGGAGAGGTCATAGAACCTTTACCCTTCCTCGAAAAGACATTCACATTACTTATTCCGCCGATCGGGGTTTCCACTCCAGAGGTTTATAAACACTGGGATGAGATGGGAGGCCCAGCAGGAGAGAACGGTAATGATCTAGAGCCCGCCTTATTGAGTTGCATGCCTGAAATGATTCAATACAAAAATCGGCTTGCTGCTATCTCTGGAAAAGAACCTCAACTTGCTGGATCTGGGGGAACCTGGTTTGTAGAAGGAGAATTTTTTGACGAAGATTGTCGAGTGGTCAAAACAGTTCCCTCTAGTCTGCTTGATAACTGATACTCATAGGGAGAAGAAGTGGATACAAATCTAGTAAAAGGTGATTCAAGGCACTTATGCGACGAGTTGCCACCAGTAGGGCCTTTAGCTTTCGGTCTTTGGAGATACACACATACCGACCTAGAACATGCAATTGATTTATTGGAAGTTGCAATTGATCTTGGAATGAATCTTGTTGATAACGCAGATGTTTACGGTCTCGACTGGGGTGGAAGTGGATTTGGAGCATGCGAAGAATTATTAGGCCAGGTATTTTCAAAGCGACCCGAATTGCGTGACCGCGTTGTTTTAGCGACAAAAGGCGGCATACAACCGCCAACACCGTATAACTCCAGCAGTGAATACCTGCGAAAAGCTTGTGAAGACTCCCTCCGCCGCATGAACGTTGAGAAAATAGATTTATATCAAGTGCATCGCCCAGATATGTACTCTCACCCTGCAGAAGTCGCTTTTGTTCTTGATGGCCTAGTGGAAGAAGGAAAAGTAACAGCTTTAGGTGTATCAAATCATTCCCCGTCTCAAATAACCGCGCTACAAGAGCACCTAAGGAACCCTCTTGTCGTCGTTCAACCTGAATTCTCAGCGACACATTTAGACCCTCTACGCGATGGAATTTTCGACCTTTGTGCAGAAAAAGATTTGGTTCCTCTGGCCTGGAGTCCATTAGCTGGAGGGAAACTTGCTACAGGGGAGGGAGCACCCACTGAACTCATAGAGGTTCTCGATAATTTAGCGAATAGAGAATCAGTTGATCGCGCGACAATCGCTGTTGCATTTGTGTTAGCTCACCCAACCTCACCGGTGGCGCTATTAGGAACTCAAAGAGTGGAAAGATTGCACGCGCTTGCAGAAGCAACCCGTGTGTCGCTAACCCGCAGTGACGTATATGAAATCATTCAGGCTTCAGAAGGTGTCCCTCTTCCATGACTGAAACAGTTCGATATGGAGTCATTGGCGCTGGACTCATGGGAATTGAACATATTAATAACCTATTGGTACTTCCCGGCGCAGAAATAGCAGCTATTGCGGACCCTGATGAGAATTCGCTTAATACGGCAAAAACATTAGTGAACTCTAAAACAAAGTTCTACAAGAATCATCGGGAGTTACTTGAAGAAAGTGCATGTGATGCCTTGATAGTGGCTACTCCGAATATGACCCATACAGAGATCTTGCTTGAAATCGTAGAAACAGGGTTACCAACATTGGTGGAGAAACCATTATGCACCACTGTTGCTGACTGTAAGAGGGTTATTGAAAAAGCAAAAGATCGTTGCAAAATTTGGGTAGGTCTTGAGTACCGCTATATACCGGCAATCGCTGAACTAATACAGAATGTCTCAACCGGGGTAATAGGTCCGATTCGTATGGTCGCAATAAGAGAACACAGATTTCCTTTTCTAGAGAAAGTCGGCAATTGGAATCGGTTTAATGAAAATACGGGAGGAACGCTGGTAGAAAAATGCTGCCATTTTTTTGATTTGATGCGTTTGATCTCTGGCTCTAATCCAGTCCAAGTGTTTGCTTCAGGAAATCAAGACGTGAATCACCTCAATGAAATTTATGATGGCCGGGTTCCAGACATACTTGACAACGCTTACGTAATCGTAGATTTCGAATCAGGAGCACGCGGAATGTTGGACCTCTGCATGTTCGCAGAAGCTTCCCATAACCAAGAAGAAATTTCTGTAGTTGGACCCCTAGGTAAAATTGAGGCTCTTGTTCCAGAATCGGTCATTCGGATGGGAATACGCGGGCAACACCACTTTGGAAATGTAGAAGAGCAATTTGTATCTAATGCAGAGATCCCTTACCTAGGGCATCACTACGGTTCCTCCTACTTGGAACATAAAAAGTTTTTTAAGTCAGTCATAGAAGAAACCCCTCCTGAAAGTTCTTTGGAAGATGGATTATGGTCTGTCGCGGTGGGCGTAGCCGCTCATAAGTCAATAGAAGAAGGGCGTCCGGTGAATCTAGAGGAAGTGTTGACAAACTAATGTCAAGTAATCACCCGTTAGAGATCTCATGGTTTGGCGCTCTTTGCGATGACGATTACGAATTTTTAGGCGTACCTAATTCTGAACTTGAAAGCTCGTGGGAACATTGTAAAAACATTGTATTGACGGCAGAGGAACAAGGTTTTGACAACATACTGCTTCCCTCTGGATACCAACTAGGAATTGATGGGGTGAGTTTTGCCGCAGCGATCGCCACAATAACTAAAAAAATAAGGCTTCTTCTCGCTGTCCGGACAGGAGAGTTCTGGGCGCCACAACTCGCTCGTCAAATAGCAACTATTGACCATATGGCTCAAGGCCGTTTAGACATAAATATTATTTCAAGCGATTTACCCGGAGAAACAGTAAGTTCGCCAGAGAGGTATCGCCGCACCACAGAATATATGCAGGTAGTGCGTCAACTCCTTGAAGGAAAGGAAATTGAACACCAAGGGGAGTTCATAGATCTAAAAATTGGACCACCACGTGTACGAACTGTTTCGGGACATTGCCCAAACTATTATTTCGGGGGATTTTCCGAAGAAGCAAAAAATGTAGCCGCTGCAGAAGCAGATGTTTTTCTTACATGGCCAGACACCGTCTCCGAAGTTTCAAAAACTGTAGAAGATATGAAACTTCGCGCGTCGGCTGCCGGAAGAGAGTTGAAATACGGTCTTCGAAGTCACGTCATCGTAAGAGAGACAGAAGAAGAAGCGCGTCAAGCCGCACGTCAATTAGTGAGCAAGTTAGAAGAAGAAGTTGGCGAAAAGATACGAAACCGTTCATTAGATGCAAGTTCAAGAGGGGTGGGTCGCCAAATAGAACTTCGCGAGGGCTCTGATGAAGAAGGTTTTGCCGAAAAGGGTCTTTGGACCGGCATTGGAAGAGCTCGTAGCGGGGCAGGAGCAGCAATAGTCGGAGACCCAGATCAAGTCATTGAAAAAATAAGCGAATATCAACAAGCGGGTATAGATGCATTCATTTTCTCTGGATATCCACATATCACGGAGTGCGAAAGGTTTGGACAACTTGTATTGCCCAAACTCGCTCATCAGCCGTTAGCTCAAAACTAACGAACGGAAGTAATTATGAACTTATTTACCGCGTTGACGTTGCGCACGAGTCCTCTTGAGCATCTTGCGATGTTTTTTCTTCCTCATACGCTTACGTCTTTTTTTAATTAAAGATCCCATACCGGGCGGTACCGTATCGTGCAAAGAAGCAGAATTTACAAAAATTGAAGAGTAAATTAATAAAACACTCTGTGATTGGTTATTGAAGCGGTACGCTTCAGAGCCAGAATGGCCGGTAGTTCAACTGGCAGAACGCTGGGTTTTGGACCCAGAGGTTGGAGGTTCGATCCCTCCCCGGCCAGCTAGTTGAGGAAGTTGACTCCAAAATCCTTCCTAATTGTGTTTTTCTCTTCAGGATGATCCATGATAAAGCCATGGCTCAACTTGAGATTTTCGATAACGATGTTTCGGTAGAAGAAATAATCCCAGCATTTGATCGAGATGGAGCTGTAATTATCCGTGACATGCTGTCTGATGATGGGCGACTTCAAATCATCGATGATTTCTCCGATGCTCTAGAAGGCAGCGACCCAGGTTCTAAGAGCGGAATGAAAGAATGGGAACATTTCCATGGCAAAAACACGGTTCGGTTTTGTGGGTTAGCAGCAAGAAGTCGAGCTTTTGTAGATCACGCTTTACTCAATCGGCATTTGATAGAAGTCGCTGATCACTATTTGTTACAGGGCAGTGCTGACTACTGGCTCAACACCGGACAGATCATGGCGGTTGGGTCAGCGGAAGAAGCTCAATATCTGCACAGAGATGAAGATAATTGGCCAGAAGCGATGCGAGAAGAACACGAAATAACCGTTAGCTGCATGTATGCGCTCACAGAATTTACAAAAGAAAACGGTGGAACAGTAGTGATCCCAGGATCACAAAATCTACCCATCGGAGTCATTAGAGGCATGGAAGTTCCGGAAGAAGAAACTGCTTATGCAATAATGCCCGCTGGTAGTGGGATGCTTTACTCCGGGAAAGTAGTTCATGGAGCGGGAGCTAATACCACTAACCAAATGCGATACGGCATGCATGTGAGTTTTGTAGCTGGATGGTTGCGCCCAGAAGAAGCAAGCCCACTAGTGGTAGACCGAGATAAAGCAGCTTCGCTACCTCCAAGAGCTAGAGAACTTCTTGGATGGGGATCATATTATTCCGAAGGCGGGGGCCGCACGTGGCTAGTTGACTTTGAGGATGCCGGACACTTATTTGATTGAATCAGAAATGCTCCTAGTCTGTAATACACAAGCCACTAGCAAAGGTAAGCGACTTTAAATGGAACTAGTTACCCACAAGAATCTTTATTTAGTTGCTGGCCGAGTAAGTCAGTCTTTGGGTGCAGAAATCGCAGAGCTCATGGGTGAGGAACTTGGTGACCCAAATCTTGAAGATTTCGCCAATGGGGAAATACATTGCAAATTCTCTGAATCTATTCGTGGGAGCGATGTCTTCATTATTCAAACTCACTGCCAAACACCGGACTCTTCCATCAACGATGCAGTAATGGAACAACTCATCATGGTGGACGCAGCGAAACGAGCATCGGCGAAACGAATAACGGTGGTTTGCCCTCACTACGGGTATGGGCGTCAAGACAGAAAATCAACTGGAAGAGAACCAATTACAGCAAAATTGGTAGCGAATCTTTTCAAAAGCGCCGGAGCGAGCCGTCTAGTAGGAGTAGATCTTCATTCAGGACAGATTCAGGGATTCTTTGATGGGCCAGTAGACCACCTAACTGCAATGCCCGTTCTTGTTGACCGCCTCAAGGGCTTAGAAGGGGAAATTTCAATAGTTTCTCCAGATG
>CACFCV010000039.1:0-6608 GCA_902564875.1 Actinomycetota bacterium | reverse complement strand
GCTAGAGCTGGTGCCAGTTTCCAAATAAGAACCCCAAGTGGAGAGTTCCAAGCCGTGATTAAACCACAAACACCGAAGGGTTCCCATTCGAGATAGTTGACCATGTCAGGGAGGTCTAAAGGAATTACTGATCCTTCAAATTTGTCTGTCATCCCTGCGTAGTAATAGAAGCTGTCAGTTTGCCATGAACGCAAAGCTGGGGTGATATTTTTTGGAAGTTTGCCGTTATCACGAGTTTCGATTTCTCCGAGCCGTTCTGCATTTTTAATAACAACATCACCGATACGACGGAGTATTTGACTGCGTTCAGTCCCACTCATTTGTGACCAAGGGCCATCATAGAAAGCTGACTTAGCTGCTTGAACTGCACGATCGACGTCAACGCAATTGCAATCTGGTACTCGTGCCCAAAGTTCTCCTATTGCTGGATTTTCACTTTCTATCCATTGCCCAGAATCAGGTTCAAGCCACTCCCCACCTGCAAAATATTTGTAAGTAGTTAGTTCAGTCATGCTTGATGTCCTTTCTTTGAAGGGGTCACTAAAAGGTAATAACTATTCGGCCTTCTACCCCTGTAACCACTAAATCAATAGCATCTTGAATTTCATCGATCTGTATACGTTTAGTAATGAGTCGATCAACTGGTAAACGACCATCGATATAGGCAGCGCATAAATCTTGTATTGCTTTTTTAGTATCAGTCGCAGAGAAATAACTTCCAGTAATAGTTTTCTGCATTCGGATCAAATTCGCCGACCCATACGAAGAGGAGACATCAATATGTGGCACTCCAACAAGAACTAACGTTCCGCCAGGCCGAACGCCCTCTAACCAAAGCTGTTGAAGCTGAGGGATACCAACTGCTTCAATAACCACATCGGCTCCTCGATTTTCAGTTAGTTCAATTACTCTCTCGATATCTTCATCACTTGAAAGAATAAAATCAGTTGCTCCAAACTCTCGAGCGAGTTCTTCTTTTTCAAGAGTTTGATCAACCGCAATTATCTGTTTGGCTCCTGCCATAGAGGCTCCCATTATTGCGCTTAGTCCTACACCCCCAGCTCCAACGACTACCACCCTATGGTCTGGGCTAATACGCCCTCTATGTATTGCTGCACCCACCCCGGTTGCCACCGCACAACCAATAATTGCTGCCACTTCATAAGGGACTTCATCTGGAATTAATTCACAACAAACTTGATCAACCACCATATGGTCAGCCCATGTCGAGATTCCTGAATAGTGGAAAAGCGGTTTACCGCTTCGTGAGATTCGGCTCGTTCCATCAGCCATATACCCACTCCACACCGTTTGTGTCACTTCTCTACATAATTCATGCTCACCACGGTCACAATAAAAACAATTACCGCAATTTGGTTGCCAATTAAGTGCTACTCGGTCACCGACTTTTACACGGCTAACTTCAGGCCCAACAGCCACCACCTCGCCAGCTCCTTCGTGTCCAATCACGCAAGGCAAGTCGGCTGGATGTTGTCCTGAAATTGAATGCAGGTCACTATGACAAACTCCCGCTGCACCCATCTTTACGAGCACTTCACCTTTATTTGGCTGCTCAAGGTCGATTTCTTCTACTCGAACAGGTTCACCAACTGCATCTAAAGTTACTGCAGTAATCTTCACTATCCCCTATCCAATCATCATTGTCAGCGCCAATTGACACAATTTCTAATATCGGCGAAGAGTACCAGAAGCACTCTTCTCAACAAAATTTCTGTGCATGTAACAAAAGAAACCCCCGACCTAAACCGGGGGTTTCTATGTTAAAGGACTAAGTTTTTAAAAGTCTAAACACTCCATTACAGCAGCTTCTGATACGGCATCATACGCAGAACCGTCATCTAGCAAGTCAATGAGGATGTCTCTGTGAGAATCACCAGAGTTGTCTGCTACATAGTCAGCCATACAGTAACCAGCGTCATCCGACATCTCCTCTGGCATAAACATGCTCATAGACCAGTTAAACATTACGGCTAGAGCTTCTCTGTGGTAATTATCTACGCCACTTAAATCTACTTGCATGTCCTCCGGGAGGAACACGTTTATAGAAAACTCAAGAACCTCACTGTTGTCTGCCATGCACTCAGAGAACACTGCATTGCCGATATCTTCATAAGAGGACATCAGAGAGTCGCCTTCTGCAACACGTTTCTGGTCTTCTAGTATCTCTTCGTACGAGTCGCCAGACACTGCTTTAATTTCATCAACTAGGCATCCCTGAACCTCGACCAGAGCTTCTCTAGAAATCTCCGCAGACATCGGTTCCTCTTCTTGAACAGTGTCGACCACGAAATCAATAACGTCTTGCCTGGTCACAGAACTGTCACCACAAGCGCTCAATAATAAAGCCACTACTATCAGTGGCGCGAACAATTTAACGAGTTTCATTTAATACCTCTTCTTACTTTCTAACTCAACTAAGACTAGCCGTATTTGAAATCTACAACTTTAAAAGATCATAGTTGTCGTCAAAGGTTGGTTCAGCACTTCCCTTAAAGGTCCATATCTATCCAACGTAGAACAGCTAGTTCAATTTCTGCTAAATGTTCCGGATCTTCAATCTTGTTTCCGCTTTGATCTCTTATGTAGAAAGCATCAATGACTTCAGAGCCAAGGGTCTGGACTCTAGCGCTCACGATATCTAAATCTAATTCTGTGAATGCTCGAGTAATTCGGTACAGAATTCCTGTCTCGTCAAGACAACTAATTTCTAAAACTGTTGCAAACTCTGAGGTCTCATTATCTACAGTTAGGCGCGATTGCACAGGGCGGGCGGTTGCTTGTGCTCTTCGATCAAAGCGTGAACGGTCGCCTAATCGTGCTGCGACAGCTAACTGACCGGCAAAGGCTTTCCTTGTTTGTTCAGCTATTAGCTCCCATTTGATTTCTTGATCATCTCTACGCTCAACTCGAAAAACAGAAAGAGAACGATCATTCTCTGTGTGTGCAGCAGCTCCAAAAACACTTATGCCATTAAGGGCCAAGACTCCAGCAACCTTTGAGATAATTCCAGAACGATTTTTTGTGACGACAGTAAATGTTGAGCCTTCTCCTCTAATAATGTCTTCATCAGCCAAAAGCATTTCTTTCTGTTCTTCATTTGGAAACGCTCCACCTATTACATCTAGAACATCGCCGCCTTCTAAAACATGTGTTACTCGTGCAACTAATTCGGTAACTAGCCCGTCTTTCCAGTGGCTCCAAGCTGAAGGTCCAGTTGCTATTGAGTCCGCTTCAGTTAATGCCCATAAGAGTCGCAGCAATCTAATATTTCCTACAGTTGCTGCGACTGATCGAATAGTTCCGTCATCATCTAAATCTCGTCGTGTTGCGACATCAGGAAGAAGTAAATGTTGTTCTACCATTGCTGATAAAAGACCCACGTCTTCTACGGAATAACCCATGCGTCCGGCGATAGTAACAACAAGATCTACTCCAACTTCTGAATGGTCTCCGGGATAGCCCTTCCCAATGTCATGAAGTAATGCACCTACAACCAATAAATCCGGTCTATCTACCCGTTTTTCTAAAAGTGAGGCTTGGGCGGCTGCTTCTAATAGATGCCGATCTACAGTAAATCGATGGTATGCGTTGCGTTGAGGCAGCGATTGGCAGGGAGCCCACTCCGGTATCAAAGGAACGAATAAACCACTTTGATCAAGATCTTCTATTACTTGAATCGCTGGCCATCCAGTTAACAAAAGTCTTTCGAAAAGGTTTCTGGCTTCTTTTGGCCAAGGATCAGGAAGAACAGTGGCGCCTTTTGAAAGAGTCTCTAAGGAAGAACGATCTAGGTAAGCATTATTTTCTGCTGCGGCAAGTGCGCTACGAAGAACGACCAAGGGATCTTCAAGCGCTTCTTTAGTGACTTGAATACGACCGTTCTCTAATATCAGACCCGGCTCAACTTCTCGTCGTAATACTTTCTGAATAACCCTTCGGGGTCCACGATCTCTCAACAAACGACTTATCCGACGATGTGCTCCATCGCCTGTCCATGCAATAACCCTTGCCGCAGTTGCAACTTCTGACATCATCTGATCTGCATCGTCATATCCAAGACGTGCCGCTATATCGTCTTGCAACTCCAAAGAAAGTCGATCGGATCTTCGACCCGTTTCCCTATGTAATTCAATTCGAACCTCTAAAAGCTTCTCAAATGCTTCTTCAAGGCTTCTATTTTCCTGATCTCTCAAGATTTGTTCTGACTCTTTAACCCATTTCAGTACATGTACATCTCGTAATCCTCCTCTGGCTTCTTTCAAATCTGGCTCTAAAAGAAAAGCCACCTCGCCAAATTTTTGATGTCGAGAAATCACTGATTTATTTAGTTCAGCTAAGTAATGAGAAGATTTGCTGGCCCATTGTTCATGCGATCTATGAATGAGCTCTTGAGCCAATTGTTTATCGCCTGCTATCAAACGACAGGCAAGCAAACTTGTAGCCATATCCAAATTTTCATAAGCCACTTCAACTATTTGATTAACCGTCCCTACTTGATGTCCAAGTTTGAGTCCTGCGTCCCATAACGGATACCAAAGTTTTTCCGCTAATTCGTTTACTTCCACGTCTGGTTCATGCACGAGGACAACATCGATATCGCTCCCGGGGCATAGTTCTTTTCTCCCATATCCACCAATGGCTAGAACTGCTGTACCAAGAGGGGGCACTGCATCCTCATAGATTGCTTTGAGAAAAGCGTCTGTTCGTTTAGTTAATGCGTCACAAAAGTCTGATCCAGTTAAAGAACGGTTCTTTAAAACATCTTCAGCATGTGTGATCATCTGTTAATCGTACTCTTGAAGTTCTTGATTTAAATTTCCTGAGCGTAGGCCTTCAAGATCCAAGGTCACATAGAGATACCCAGCAGATTGAACTGCTTTAACTATTTCTTGACGATATAGAAGAACTTTTTCAATCTCTGAGACAGGTACTTCTAGTCGTGCTGTCTTTTCATAATGCCGAACACGAAGGTCGCTGAACCCTAAATTTTTTAGAGATTTTTCAGCTTTTTCAACTGCAGAAAGTCGAGAAAAAGTTACTGGTGTTCCATATGGTAATCGTGAAGATAAGCATGGCGCTGCAGGCTTATCCCAGGTTCGTAGTCCGAGTTCTTGAGAGGTAGACCTGATCGCATTTTTTGTAAATCCAGCTTCAACCAACGGAAACCGAGCTCCTTTAGATGAAGCGACTGATTGCCCAGGTCGGTGATCTCCAAGATCGTCTAAATTTACCCCAAGCAAAATTGTGGCTGACTCCTCGTTAGCGATTGGGCTCAATGATTTCATTAACGCTTCTTTGCAATACCCACACCGATCAGAATCATTCATTCGATATTCTTCTGATTCCATCTCATCTGTTTCGACAGTGCTCCATCTAAATCCCCATTCAGAGGCGAGATCAGCAGCATCTTGATATTCGGTTATTGGCAGTGAAGGAGATACTGCCGTAACTACGTGACAATTGCTTGGGCCCAAAGTGTTATGTGCTACATGAGCTAAGAACGAAGAGTCTGCTCCACCTGAAAAAGCAACAACAACACTTTTTAGACTTTCCAACTCGTCTTGAAGGCGTTCTAATTGTTGCGAATATCTCATACGTAACGGCCCTAAATATTTAAGTGTTCTAAAACGACTTCCAGTTCATCCACTATGCCGGTGTAGAAAGGTCCGAATTCAGCATAAATTGCTGACGCTTTGTCATAACGCATTGTGTAAACAACCTCTTTTAAGTCATCGGGGTGTTGAGCAAACAAAGTGACCCCCCATTCGAAATCATCTACTCCAGTTGAACCAGTTACAACTTGTAGAACTCGTCCAGCGAATGTACGTCCAGAAGCTCCATGCTCATGCATGAGCTCTAATCGTTCTTCGAATGGAAGAGTGAACCAATTTGCTTGTTCATTTCTGCGCTTTGACATTGGATAGAAGCAGAAAGCAGGTTTGTCTGGCGGTGGGAGTTCAGGATAGAGCCGAGAGTTTCGCATTTGTTCCGGAATGCCCTCGGCATATTCAGAGATTTCTGTTAGAGAAACATAGCTATCTACTATTTCAAGACCGGTCTGCGCTAACGCTGTTTGAGCGTCTCTTAATCTCCATAGATCTTCGCCTAAAAGCATGAAGGCAATGTCAGCTTTATGCCCTAATACCGCTGCAGTAACAAGCTGATCTCCTTGCTCAACAATTTTCTTTGCAACTTCTTTGATTGCTTCTTTGTTTATGTTTGTCAAAGGTTGCTCATTATTTTGTGGATTTGTTTTACAAAAAAGATGTAAAACTGCCAAACCAACCTTAGGTGAAATCAAATCGCTCATGGAATATAGAGTCTACGGAACTCTTTACCTTTCGTAAAACAAGAAGGGCTTAATCTTTATTGTAAATATTTAGACGCGACCCACGAGCAAAACCTGCTAGTTGCAACCCAGCTCTACTTGCTGTTTCTACTGCCAACGCAGATGGTCCACTCACAGCTACTAATGCAGGAAATCCTGCGGCCCATGCTTTCTGCACCATCTCAAACGAAGCTCTACTACTAACCCAGAGGCCTAGATCTTTAGCGGGAAGTTTTTTATCAAGGAGGAGTCTTCCGAT
>CACFCV010000038.1:0-6782 GCA_902564875.1 Actinomycetota bacterium | reverse complement strand
TTCATTAAAGAACGCCAACATCATCACTGCCATGGTGACATCAGGAATAATTATCGGGAGATAGAGAACAGCATCGAATGCTTTTTGTCCCCACCAACGGAATCGTTCTAGCGATAGTGCTGCCATTGTTCCAAGCACCACCGAAATAATTGTTGAAGCAATACAGACTTTTACTGAGATCCAGATGGACTCTTGAATATTCTCATTATCGAAAAAAGCTTCATACCAATCGAGACTAAATCCCTTCCAATCGCCAACCAATTGGGCATCGTTGAATGAAAAAATTACTAATACAGCTATTGGGGCATAAAAGAAAAGATAAATAAGTAATGAATGCAGCCGTAACGCCCAGCGGCTTGCGCCTTTTGGTTCTGCGGTCGAGAGAGCGGTGCCTTTATTCATAGGTTTCTACCACCTTGACGGAAATAAATCAGTGTCCCGATAAGCATTACTCCGAGAACTAACACGGAGAGGGAAGATCCGAGTGGGCCATTTCGGGCATCCATAAATTGATCGACGATATAGCTCCCCATCAAGCTTTGCTTATTTCCTCCAAGTATCGCTGGAGTTACATACGCACCGAAACTGGGGACGAAAACAAGAATTGAACCAGCGATAACTCCTGGTCGCGATAATGGCCAGACAACTCGGCGAAAGGCTTTCCAGCCAGAGGCATACAAATCTCGTGCCCCTTCTACAAGACTCCAATCAATGCGTTCAATAGCTGCGTAAAGGGGCAACACCATAAAAGGTAGGTAGCCGTAAACCAAGCCAAGAATCACTGCTGGTTGGGTGAAAAGTATTCGTCCCTCGCCTAGCCCTAATTCTTCAACAATCCTTGTAAACAAACCATCACTTGATAGTAAGACTCTCCATGCATAAGTCCGGATCAAAAAATTAGACCAGAAAGGAATCATTATGCCTATGAGTAATAGATTCCGAATTACTGGCCGACGGGTAGAAATGTAAAACGCTAAAGGGTAAGCCAGAAGAAGACAGAGGACAGTGGTCAATACCGCAATCCAAAGTGACCGCCAAGCCACTGCCTGTACAACTTCTTCACCAAGACGTACATAGGCATCAAGATTCCAATCCCGAAGTTCTGTTCTGCCTGTTCTGCTCCGAGTAGCAAAAGAATAAGTAATTACATAGCCGAGAGGAATCAAGAAAAATATTAGAAGATAAATGATTGAAGGAAGCCCAACAAAAAATCCTTGGCGCGCTTTCGCTTTGACTGCTTGCTGTTCAAGACCTGCAGAAGACGATTTCTTCTCTAGCAGTTTCTTCATACGGAATTACCCTGAAACCACTGATACGTATTGAGGATCGAATGAGATCGTGACTGCGTCACCTTCGGAGTAGCGGCTGTTCGATGTTTCAGAGGATCTAACCTCTAAATTCATCCAGTCGATAGACACGGAATAAACGATGGCATTACCTAAATAGACTACGGAATCGATTACTCCATCTATTTGATGTTGGTTAGTTGAACTTTCACCCCTTTTGTGAACGGTTAATCGTTCTGGACGCACTGTTATAGCTACTGATTCTCCTACTGCGTGGTCAGATTCAAGTTGCAACCGGTCACCATTTGATAGGACCACTTCGCTTTCTGAAGCAACGGTTGCTTCAAGAAAGTTTGATCGCCCAATAAAATCCGCAACAAACCTTGTAGTCGGGCGTTCATAAATATCTTCAGGAGTTCCGATTTGTAGGAGTTTTCCTTCATGCATAACTCCAATCCGATCACTCATAGTCACGGCTTCTTCTTGATCGTGAGTTACGTAAACAAATGTAATACCTACTTCTCGTTGAAGATTTTTGAGTTCAATCTGCATTTGTTGTCGAAGCTTGAGGTCTAATGCCCCAAGGGGTTCGTCAAGAAGCAGAACTTTTGGTCGATTTACGAGCGCTCGAGCGAGTGCTACTCGTTGTTGTTGCCCACCTGAGAGTTGAGTTGGCTTACGATGCGATAGTCCATCCATTTCTACGAGATTGATAGCCCAATCAATAAGTTCGCTTCTCTTTTCTTTGGGCACTTTCTTCATTCGTAAACCAAACTCCACATTTCCCGCAACAGTCATATGGGGGAAAAGAGCATAATTTTGAAAAACAGTGTTCACCGGTCGTTTGTTGGGGGGTTTCAAACCCATTTCCTCCCCATGAATCAAAACAGAACCTGCGGTGGGCAGTTCTAGACCGGCGATCATCCTAAGCGTGGTTGTTTTGCCACAGCCGGATGGTCCTAGTAAAGAAAAAAATTCTCCGTCTCCGATCGTGAGATCGATGTCATCCACTGCAGTTACTTCATCAAATTTTTTAACAACATTTTTTAATTCAACTGCTGAGGAAGCTTGATTCATTTTTTGGCCACTTAATTTTTTAGAAATAATGATGTAACTCTCGTCACATTAGTAATTCTGCTAATAAGTTGCCACTTTCTGAGGTTTGTTCGGTCTGTAGGTAAGAACCGCTATGTTCCTATCAGTAAAGTCATCAATAAGGGCCAACATGCATCCATCATTAGCAGAAACAAAACAAGCAGTTTTTTGGGTTGACCAACTAACTCATGCTTCTGAAGAGAGGCCTTCTTTAGTTCAAGATGAAACTGCTGATTTAGTTGTAATAGGTGGTGGATTTACTGGGTTGTGGACAGCTTTAATTGCTAGCGAAACAAATCCTGGTCGAAAAATTGTGCTTCTTGAGTCTGACGTTGTCGGATACGGGGCTTCTGGTCGAAACGGCGGATTTTGTGATGCTTCAATTACCCATGGCATTGAAAATGGCATGTCACATTGGCCGAGTGAAATGTCAACTTTGCTTCGGCTAGGTAAAGAAAATCTTGAAGGAATTTCAAATGCAATCAGTAAGTACGAAATTGAATGCGACTTGGAAGCGACTGGTGAAATAAATGTCGCTGTGGAGCAATGGCAAGTAGATCAGTTGCGTGAAAGCACTGAAATAGCCAAAGGCCTTGGCGAAAATGTCGAATTTCTTGACGCTGAAGCGGTAAAGAAGGAGGTTAACTCCCCTACTTATCTTGCGGGTTTATGGCATCGAGATAGCACGATGATGCTTGATCCTGCGAAATTAGTTTTTGGGTTACGAAATGCAGTGACTTCTCTCGGGGTAAATGTCTTTGAGCGTTCCCATGTGGTTGACCTAGCAAAAGATGGAAACAAAATAATAATTTCAACAAACGCAGGGAAAGTTTCAGCGGATCGAGTTGTCATCGCCACTAATGCTTTTGATCCGGTCGTGAAAAAAATACGTCGGTACGTCATTCCGGTCTATGACCATGTTCTTGTTTCTGAACCTCTTTCTGGACCGCAATTAAGTTCTTTGCATTGGTTAAACCGGCAGGGAATTGGTGATAGCGGAAACCAATTTCATTATTATCGTCTCACTCGGGAGAACCGTATTCTTTGGGGAGGGTATGACGCTCATTACCATTTTGGGAATCGCATGGGTCCTACAGTTGAGAGTAATGATCAGACTTGTGATCTTCTGGCAGGACATTTTTTTGAAACTTTTCCTCAACTTGAAGGGCTTTCTTTTACTCATAAGTGGAGCGGACCCATCGGCACTACCACTAGATTTTCTTGTTCTTGGGGGTCAAGTCATGACGGTCAAGTTTCATGGGCAGTTGGCTATACCGGATTAGGGGTTGGGGCTAGTAGATTTGGCGCTCAAGTCGCTCTAGATCTTGTTGATGGAGTTGATACTGAACGAGTTGAACTTGAGATGGTGAGAAAAAATCCTTTTCCTTTCCCGCCTGAACCATTTCGATGGCTTGGCGTGCAAATTACAAGTTCAATGATGAAGCGATCTGATCGTAATGACGGGCGGAGAGGTTTGTGGCTTAAATTGCTTGATCGATTTGGAATTGGTTTCGACAGTTAAGATTTAAGTATGACTGAGGACTATCGAAATCTTTCTTTCTGGCATGATTCTTTTCCAGGTGATCTCACCTCTCGCGCACCTTTACCAGGAGACCAAGATGTTGATGTAGCTATTGTTGGCGGGGGTTTCACCGGATTATGGACCGCGTGGCATTTAAGTTCTCTTGACGCATCATTACGCATAGCGATTGTAGAAAAAGACACAGTCGGGTTTGGTGCTTCAGGCCGAAACGGTGGATGGGCGTTAGGAGAATTTGGTGTAAGTCCAATGGATATAGCTAAAGCTTCTTCAACCGATGCTGCGTTGCGGCAAATGCGCGCTCTTTATAAAGCTGTTGATGACATTGGCCGAATAGCAAAAGATGAAGATATTGATTGCCACTATGCAAAAGGTGGTTCAATATCTTGGGCTCGTAACCAAGGGCAACTTGATCGAATTCGTTCTTTTGTGGAAAGCCGCCACCGCCTCGGTTTAACCGAAGAAGAAGTTCGATTCGTCGGGCCCGATGAAGCCCGTGCAATCGGAAATGCTACTGATGTGCTGGGTGGTCGTTTTCTTGCGCCGGTTGCTGCTTTACACCCAACTCGATTGGTGCGAGGGCTCGCTGATGCTTGCGAACGACGTGGGGTGAGTATCTATGAACAGACTTCTTGTTTATCTATTCGCTCGGGACAGATTCTTACAAACCATGGTTCTTTACGTGCGGAAGTGATCGTTAGAGCGACAGAGGGTTACACCAGTCAAATACGGCGGCACCGACGGGTCGTAGCCCCAATATATTCTTTGATGTTTGCGACAGAACCAATCCCAGAAGACGTTTGGGAAGAGATTGGTCTTATGGACCGGCCTACCTTTAGCGATGCCAGGTTGATGACTATTTATGGTCAACGTACAGCGGATGGGCGGATAGCTTTTGGTGGACGCGGAGCGCCATATGTCTTTGGTTCAAAACTGAATTCTACGACTGAACAGCTACCTGATGTTCATGAAACAAATATTGCGACTTTAAAAGGTTTGTTTCCGATGCTTGCTGACACAAAAATTACCCATCGGTGGGGTGGGCCTTTAGGAATTTCTCGAGATTGGTGGCCCTCCGTTTTATTTGATAAATCTTCAGGGCTTGCTTCTGCTGGGGGTTATGTAGGTGATGGAGTAGCTACCTCAAAGTTGTCTGGACAAACTCTTGCCGAGCTAATCATTGGAGAAGAGACCGAACGAACGGACCTTCCTATTGTTGGGCATAAATCTCGCCGGTGGGCCCCTGAACCTTTTCGATGGTTTATGCTCAACGCTGGTTTGCGATTAGCGATTTCTGCAGATAACGCCGAAGCGCGAACAGGTGAACTTACTTGGCGCGGTCATGCTATAGAAAGTCTCAGAAAGTAATTGAAATTGGCTTACAGACCTGAATTTGCAGCTGAGCCTGTTTTAAGACTTCCTTGCATATCAAAGAGGTAACAAACAACTTCTCGATCATCTAACTGTTCCCATGTTTCCTTAGTGGGACGCAAGAAATTCACTTCGTATATGGAGTACTCGTAGGCTTGTCCTACAAAAGGTTCGAAAGCGTTATAACAAATTTCAGCTGAATCTTCATCGATAAATACAAGTGGGAAATCTCCTTCAGGAAGGTCCACCACTGCATAAATCTCATTTAAATGAGGTTTTTCACAGTCAACAATGTCAACATTTTCGACCTCTTCACCTCCACTTGCAATATCATCTAAGAAACATTGTCCTACTTCTAGAGAGAAAACGTTGCCAGTCGAACAACTAATTGCAAATAAAAGAACACTGAGGAATACACAAATCTTTTTCATATCTAATAGTTTCACGATTTGTTCGTTGAATCAAACCCGCTATTGGCTGAACCTGAAGCCATGATCTAGTTTGCTTATATGGGTATTGATGTTCTTGGCAACGCTCGTTCACTAGGCCCCTCTCTTGCAGAACGATCAGAAGAGATTGAGGCTTATCGACGTTTGCCTGAAGATGTGGTTTCTGATCTCCAAAAAGCTTCGCTACTACGACTATTTGTGCCTGAACGTCTTGGTGGGCCAGAACTTGATGTTGAAACTGCTATCACCTCTATTGCTGAGATATCCCGTCATGACGGCGCATCGGGTTGGTGTGTAATGATTGCTGGAACAACTTCTCTATTAGCGGGGTTTTTACCCACCCCACATGCTCAGTTGATTTATGGAACTGAGGATTCCTGCACTGGTGGTTTCGCTGCTCCGGTCGGTAAAGCAACGGTTGTAGATGGAGGTCTTTCAGTAACTGGAACTTGGGAGTGGGGTTCTGGCTCTGAGCACTGTACGTGGATTGGTGGTGGAACTCGAATTTACAATACGGATGGGGAACCAGTTAAACGTGATGACGGTTTGTTCGCTCCATTTGTTTTTATGGACCCAGGTGATATTGAATTTTTAGATAATTGGAAGGTGACTGGCCTCGCTGGGTCAGGGTCTACGGACTATCGAGCTGAATCCGCTTTTGTTCCAGAAGGTAGATGGGTGCAAATCACCGATGCTGCTCCGACTCTTGACGGGCCTCAATGGCGATTTCCTTTTTATGGAGTCCTAGCTGCGGGAGTTGCTGCTGTTTCTATCGGATTATTAGACGGGGCTGTTTCCCGTTTTAAAGAAGTAGCTCTTTCAAAAAAGCCTCAAGGGTCAAGTCGCACTCTTGCTGAACGTGCTTCAGGTCAAACAATTCTTTCTGTAGCGGAAGCAACTGCGCGTTCTTCAAGGGCGTTTTTGTTGGAAACTCTTGGCTCTGCTTGGGAAACAGCGCTACAAGGTGATTCTTTAACGATTGAGAATCGACGTAGTATTCGCTTGGCTGCATGCGATGCGGCTCAAAGATGTTGTGATGCT
>CACFCV010000037.1:0-6784 GCA_902564875.1 Actinomycetota bacterium | reverse complement strand
GTAGATTTTGGAAGCCAAATCCGCTCCTATGTGCTTCAGCCCTATCAGATGGTAAAAGACCTTCGCACAGAACACGAAGTAGGAAATGTTGACTCTGTTTTAGACGGAGACTTAGATGGTTTTATGGAAACCTATTTACGCTGGTTAAAAGAAAAAGAAACCTGATTTTATATTCGCGCCACACTCAGAGTGCAACTCTCTGGTACTGTCCTACTTGAAGAAAAAATTCAATAACGCTTGGAAGCATTGATGATTCGATTAGAAAACGTGACGAAAGTATATAAAGGAGATGTCACTGCACTCAGAGGCGTCAATTTAGAGATACAAAGAGGGGAATTTGTGTTTCTTGTTGGGCAATCTGGATCAGGTAAATCAACATTTATACGATTATTAAACCGCGAAGAAGTTGCTGATTCAGGGAAGATACTTTTAGCCGGAAAAGATCTTGGATCCTTGCGGTCTTGGAGTGTTCCTGCCTTGAGAAGAAATATCGGATGCATATTTCAGGATTACAAGCTTTTAGAGAAGAAAACAGTTGCAGAGAACGTTGCATTCGCTCTGGAGGTCATAGGGCAACCGCGTCCTCTGATCAGAAAACAAGTTCCTGCTATCTTGGATCTGGTCGGACTGAGCCAAAAAGCTGACCGCTTTCCAGATGAGTTATCAGGTGGAGAGCAGCAACGTGTTTCAATTGCAAGGGCCTTTGCAAATAGACCAACAGTAATGTTGGCCGATGAACCTACAGGAAATCTTGATCCTGCAACTTCCGTAGGGATAATGAAGTTGCTTGACCTAATCAATCGCCGCGGAACCACGGTAGTTATGGCTACACATGACCGCAGCATAGTTAATTCAATGCAGAGAAGAGTTATAGAACTTGATCGCGGAGTAGTGATACGCGATGACTCCCATGGAATATACGACGAACCAAGTGGTGCGTACGAATGATAGGTGTCTGAAATATGTATCGAATTTGGTATTACTTCCGAGAGGCATTTGCAAGTATCTGGCGAAATTTGAGCCTCACATTGGCAGCAATCTTTACTGTGGCTATTTCTTTAGCTCTCGTAGGGAGTTCCCTACTTGTGAGAGAAGGGGCTGAGCGGGCTACTGCGCAGTTTCAAGAAGGTGTAGAGTTTATTGTTTTTATGAATGCAGATGCGACAGATGATCAAGACGGCGCAATTCGAGAAGTGCTTGATAGCAGTCCTGCAATCAAAGATTATGCATACGTAAACCAAGAGCAGGCTTATGAAGAGTTCAGCACGCTATTCTCCGATAAACCAGATCTTGTAAGCAGCGTGTCACCCGCTGTTATGCCTCCTTCCTATCGAATTGTCCCTACTGACCCTTCTGCAGCAAATGTCACAGAATTAGCCCGTCAGTTTGCTAGTCAACCAGGAGTTAAAGAGGTAGCAACTGCTACTGAAGCTATTCGCCAAATAGATGATTTTTCGACTCGAGTAAGTCAAGCTCTTCTAGTGGCAGCAGTTGTGCTTGTAGTGGTATCAGCCCTTCTGATTCTCAACACTGTCTTCACGGCAATAGGGGCACGTCGGCAAGAAATAGAAGTAATGAAACTTGTTGGTGCTACAAATTGGTTCATTCGGATTCCTTTTATGCTGGAAGGCACCATTCATGGACTCATCGGCGCAGGGCTAGCCATTCCCGCGCTTTTCGTGGTTGATAACAAAGTCTTGGCTTTCTTTCAGGAGTCAGATGCCGTTCCGCTCTTCAGAGGGTTTGCTGTTCCAAGTGGGTTTGTATGGGATACCAGTATTTGGCTCCTACTAATTGGAGGGGCAGTAGGAATGATTGGATCTGCGATAGCGGTAACTCGTTACTTGGATGTCTGATCCATGGACCCCTTATCTGAGTCCGAAGAAGGTTGGGTGCCGATAGTTTCGGCAGACATCCCCCCTGGAACATTAGTAGAAGCAATATTTGAATCTGAAGAATTAGTTGTATGGAGGTCAGTAAATGGAGATCCATGCATCATGGAAGCAAGATGCCCGCACCAGTGGTCGCATCTAGGTGGCGAAGGAGTAGTCGAAGGAGAAGAACTAATATGCCTTACACATTGCTGGCGGTTCTCACTAGATGGAGAAGGCTGGAAAGAGGGCATGACGGGCCGACGTGACCGAAAAGGAGACATCAAAGTTTGGCCATGTAAAGAAGAATCAGATTGGATATGGACACAAAGGAGAGAAAATGTCTGAGAACCTAGATCCTAAATTAATCGGCAAATACACCATGGCGACATGGAGTTACAAGCAAGGCGAGATGGTTGCTTTGATGATTCATCTTGGACACAGACTTGGACTGTATAAAGCAATGGATGGGGCTGGTCTTGTTACCTCAGAAGATTTAGCAAATTTAACTGGGCTGCATCAAAGGTGGTTAAAAGAATGGCTAAGGAGTCAGGCAGCAGCGCAACTGATTAAATCTGAAGATGGCGAGACATTTCTATTTGAACCCGAAGCTGCGGAGATTTTAGCTAGAGAAGATTCACCCAAATTTTCTGCCGGAGCGTTTGCTGTAGTAAGGCCCAATGAAGTGGTTGACGGCATTGCTGATTCTTTCCGAACAGGATTAGGGCTAAATTATGACGGTTTGGGTTCTGAATCGGCACAACACGTAGAGGGAATGTTAGGACCGATGACAAAGGCATTACTTCTACCCACAATCATTCCCAATCTTTCAGGGGTAACAGAAAAGCTTGAAAGCGGTGCCCGTGTCGTAGATGTCGGCTGTGGTGGAGGGATGGTGCTCGATATGCTCTCTGAAGCTTTCCCAACTTCGACTTATGTCGGATATGACCCATCTGAAAGAGCTATTGAATTGGCTTCAAAGCGACTAAGTGGCAGAGATAACGTCGAACTTCAACTAGCCGGGGGAGAAGACCTCCCAGATTCTGGTGACGTCGACTTGGTAATTACTTTTGATTGTTTACATGATATGCCGCGTCCAGATTTAACTATGAAAGCGATCAGAGGGGCAATCAAAGACGATGGGACATGGCTTATAAAGGACATAAAGTCAAGTTCCAGGTGGGAAGATAATTTAAAGAATCCGATGCTTGCAATGATGTATGCAACTTCTGTTGGCTCTTGTCTACAGTCAGCTATGTCAGAACCAGAAGCTTTTGGATTGGGAACTCTAGGTCTAAATCCTGATGTGGCAGAGCAAATGACAAGCGACGCAGGTTTCACTCGTTTTACCATGCATGACTTTCAAGATCCAACGAATCTTTATTATGAGGTTCGGCCTTGAGTCTCTTCTAACTTATGAATGAAACAGGGGACACGAAAGATCAGAACGTACCTTCTGACAGTTCTTCGGAAGAGGAAAGACAAGAAGGAGATTTTCGGGATTTAGGAACGGAAGTTCCTGAGAGTCGTCGACGTCTACGCTCAACATTCTTCAAGTTCGCAGTTGAACAAAAAGGAAACTTCGACTCTTTTGAAGTTGAGTCTGGTGGGCAATGGACAGAAAGCGAAGCAAATCGAAGAATTAGAGAGTTTTTGATTCGGTTAGCAGGTGACAGAGACTTGATTCACGATTCGGATCCAATTGAATTAGCCCGTAAAAATGACTTACTCCTTTTATTTGGACCAGAAGAAGAGAAACTATTTGCCAAACTAGCATTGAGGTTTCCTTCTGAGACTCTCGAGCGATGGACAGAACTACTTGGCGGGGGAGATTCTTCAAATTCATTTGGTCCACGTTCACGCGCTGAACGCCAAGACGAAAAAGCGGTTGCAATATCTATAAAGAAAGCTTTTCGTAGGCGAACAATTGCATTTTTTATTGTTGTCGCCATAGCGGTATTGGGAACTCTCTTCTTCACGCGGTTAGCTAATGAAGGCATTGTTGATGATACGAATCAAGCTTTACGTTTTGCCTCACAATTAGAAGAGTCTGAATTGGTGGGAACGAATATCGATTTTGGGCCGCCAATTTTAGAACCAGATCTGACTAGTGAATTAAACTTGTTAGTTGCTCTCCAGCAAGGCGAAGGACCTGAAGAAGAACGGGTACGCCAAGTGGTGCCCGACAATTTATTAACCGTTGAACCCAATGAAGTTCGTGCAACCATCTTTGGCTATAGCGCCACGGGTCAAGTGGCATTATTCGGACCTGAAGGATGGCTCCAAGAAGCTTGTATTCGTGCTTCGGTCACTGATGGTAACTTTCGACCCTTTGACGTAGTTATTTTTGATTCAACTGGAGATTCTTGTCCAGATCAGATTCTTGGACGTGATATTTCTGCCACGTGTTTAGGTGAACGAATGTTAATGATTCCTTTGTACATACCACAGGGAGAAACCAAACATTCAGAAGGTGGAACAGGGTGGGCAGAAATGATACGCATTGGATATGAGATGAAAGCTCCAGGATGGGAAACACTTGCAATCAGAGGGACGATCACTGTCGACTCTCAGGAAAGTCAAGTAGAAATACCAGTCTTTAGTGGGGAGGCAGGCGAGGAGATAAGTGTAGATTTTGATAGTTCGAACCCTGCGACTTGTATTTTGTCTAACTGATAACACTTCGCTGAACTATTCATTATTTGCGGCTACGGTATTAGAGTGTCAAATCTTCCCAAAGAAAAGGCTTCCAGAGCCATTGACTGGACTGGAGAGCACGTAGTCACAACTGTTCATTCTGCACGAAGACGTTACGACATGGCACTGTTGCGTTTTCAAGCCAGATTAGAGAGCGCTCAAGCAGATCGTTTCTTCCCTTGGTTGGTGACTCTTGTTTTATGGGTAGCGCTGGCCCTTCTTGCAGTGGCACGTAGCAAAGATTTGGCGCTTAGTAGCACTCTTGGGCATCATTTACAAGCGCTACATTTGATGGAATTCGGAACTTCTCCTGAAATAAGCGAAATTGGCATAAATATTTTTGCTCAACACGCCGCTTTCATATTCTTCCCAGTAGCCCTTATAGCCCGGATTTTCCCACCTACAGAAACCCTTCTAATTATTCAATCTTTAGCTATATCACTAGCTGTGGTGCCGCTTTGGCGGATAGCTAGAGAGCCAGGCAACCTTCGTATAGGCGCATCTAGTGCTCTCGTTTTTGCTTATGCCCTCCATCCCTCAATACAAAATCTAAACCTGTCTGGATTTCATCCAGAAGTTTTCGCCCTTCCAGCATTACTTGCGGCTTACCTTGAAGGGCAGAAAGAACGTTGGTGGTCGGTTGGGGTGCTCCTGTTAATAGTAGTGACCTCACGTTCAGACCTAGGTTTAGCGGTAGCTGCATTAGGCGTTGTGTTTATTCTCGAGGACAAGCGACGGCATGGTAGCGCAATGGTTTCTTTAGGCCTTTCTTGGTTCTTGATAATGGCATTCATAATCCAACCGATCATAGGCAACGGAGAATATCCACATCTCTCATCTTTCTCTTCTTACGGAAATGGCTCTTTCGGAGTTTTATTCGGGATGCTTTCGGACCCAGTTTCTGTATTCGGCGATTTGTTTGCTCGCGAAAGTTTTGAAAAAGCCCTTTTACTCGTTGCTCCTGTTCTTTTCTTGCCGCTGGTAAGAATGCGTTATCTCATACCCGTCTTCCCACTCTTCGCGTTGTATCTAGTAGCTGAGGGAGCGGCAGATGGATTGTCAAATTCTCAACAAGATGTTGCACTCTTACCTTTTGTGTTCATTGGGGCGGTGTATGCACTTACACGAGTCGGTGTACTGGGGGTAAAACGCATTCTTGTCGACAAGAGAGTGTTGGCCGTATTGGCGCTCACAGCCATGGTTTTCTTTATAAGAGATGCAGCGTCATCGCCGTATGAACAACCTTGGGACTGGGGGCGAAGAGATGTAAGTGATGTGGCTCGCATTGATGCGGCTGACAGTCTAGAAACCTATGATCGTGTATTAGCGCATCCAAGCATTTTTAATCTTGTCGCAGAGCGAGAAACAGTCAAAATGCTTCCAGTTGGGAATTACTATCTTCCAAGTCTGGAATTAGTCTCCGGAATAGATGTGATTATTTTTGATTCTGGGATCTTGAATTGGAAAGAGAATGAAGTAAGTACATTTGCTCACGCAGTTCAAACTTTAGGCTTTAGCGAAGAATTTAATAGATCTGGAATTGCAGTTTTCTCTAAGCGACCTTAGGTCGCTTCGCTGTATCCAAGTTCTTGCAATCTTGCTTTTAATAACTCTGCAACATGATCGAGATCTTCAGGGTCGCCCATCTTCGCCTGAGCAAAATCAAGATGAGACATGTGTTCAATTGGAACACAATGAACATGCGTATGTGGCACTTCAAATCCGGCAATCATCAAACCAATCCTTGCAGGTTTAAATACACTTTGTTGAGCATTCGCAACAATATGTGACACCTTCATTAAATGTAGAGTTGTTGCGACATCTAATTCATGCCATTTATCTATCTCTTGTCGAGGAATCACGAGTACATGGCCACGATTAAGCGGGCGGATATCCACCATGGCTATGCAGGTGTCATCTGCCCAGATAATGCGTCCTGGAATTTCGTTATTCATTATCTTTGTAAATATTGAAGTCATGCAGCCCCTTGGTAAAGAATGCGGTAGATCTGTTCTCTGATCGTAGGCTACAAAATGTGAAACAAGATGTATTCTCAAAATACTTCAATCGAAAAGAAGTTCTAACGCTCCCTAATCTCATTAGTGTGGCTCGGTTAGCTTGCATACCTTGGTTTGCGTGGTTACTTTTAGCTAATGATGACAGAGTCTTTGCGGGCTTCTTGCTAGGTGTTCTTGGTGCCACGGACTGGATTGACG
>CACFCV010000036.1:0-8228 GCA_902564875.1 Actinomycetota bacterium | reverse complement strand
TTTAGTGGTAGTGATTCAAGCGGAATTATCTTTGTCGAACTTTAATTGATCAAGAACTGCCCAACGCGGGTCTTTCTCAGAGCTTTTCTTTTCCATAGTTGTATCAGTTGGGAACCTTTTGGGGTCAGGGCCTTGACATTCTTCAGAGCAAAGCGGAGAAAACGGTAGAGCCAACAAAATTGAGTCTCTAACTACTTCTTCTAAATCGATCACCTCTTCTCCTTCGATTTCTTTGAAAGGAAAAGCGTCTTCAACGCTGAAATTAACTTCATTCTTAAATTGTTCAGTAGAAAGAAAAATTTCACTAACAGCCAGTTCTAATTGTCCAGATACTTCCTCGATGCAACGCCTGCATTCTCCACTCCAACTAGCAGCAACCTTTCCGGTAACTAAAACTTCTTCCCTGCTTAGTTCAATGCTGAGGTCCAAACCAACACGCCCATCAAGAACATGTGCGGCAGAGATAACCAAACCATCCAGAAAAACCTCTTTATTAACGTGATGAATTTTTTCAGGTCTGCGTCTAAGCAGTGGCAATGGAAAAATAAGGTCTTTGCCGAATGACTTGTTAATAGTCATCGTTATCTGAGATGTTGTCCTGATCAAAAAGCGCCGAACCAGAACTAGAACTACTCTCTATAACTTCCGTTTCATGAAGATCATTCTCAAAATTTTCTTGATGTCGCCCAGTTCCTGTTTCTTGCAGTTTCCTACGACCTGCTGCAATAACATCCTTTGCCTCTCCGAGAGTTGACTCAAAGTTCTTCAACTTTTGATCACAATAATCTTCTGTTTCTAAGCGCATCCTGCGGCTATCTTCTCTGGCTGTTTCCACCAGCTGTCTTGCTTTCTGCTCAGCTGTTCTCACCACCTCAGTTCTTTGCACCAAACGCTCTGCACGAGATCGTGCCAACTCAAGAATCTCGTCTCCTTCCCGAGTGACTTTGGCTAAAAACTCTTCGCGTTCCTTTAAAAGCCAGCGGGCATTCCTTAAATCGTCAGGAAGCCTTCGCATCGCTTCGTCAATCATTTCCAAAAGTTCTTCTTTATTGACCATTGATGAAGCTGAAAGCGGCATAGCTCGAGCATTCTCAATAATGTCACGTGCTTCTCGCAAAATAGCCTCTACTTGAGGAGGTCGATACGGATCAGGCTCCGACGGCTGAAGAAAATCGTCTGTCACGATGGCAACTTTTCTTTCAATTTTTCGTAGACAGGGCCAGGCACCATATCTTCAACATTTCCACCAAGTCGGGCCACTTCTCTAATCAAACCTGAAGCCAAGAAAGAGCGGCGTGAAGCCGTTGGTAGGAAAAGAGTATGAACCCCAGAAATAGCTAAATTAGTTTGAGCCATTTGCAACTCAGATTCAAAATCTGACACTGCTCTAAGGCCTTTAATTATGAAGTCCGCTCCTTCTTCTTTTGCGAGCGTGACCACTAACCCATCAAACATAGTTGTTCGAACATTCGGCAAATGTTTGAAACATTCATCCAACAAAGCCATTCGTTCCTCTAAAGAAAAGAGTCCTCCTCCTTTAGAAGGGTTCATTAAAGTTCCAACGACGACTTCGTCAAATAGTGAAGCTGCGGTTTCAACCATTTCTACATGCCCGTTATGTATAGGATCAAACGAGCCTGGATATAAAACACAAGTCACTTGGCAAACCCCCTTTCTTTATGATTTGCTCTCCTGATCTCTAATAACTAATAACACCACGGTAGCCCCATATTGTCTACTTCTTTGAACATGCCACCCATTCCCTGGTTTAATTTCTCGATTTGATTCGACCACGACGACCTTTGCTTCAAGAACATCAAATACATTTTCCCATTCATCAAATTCGTAAGGCGGGTCAAGTATTACCAAATCCCAAGGTCCAGAATTATTACGTAGCCACCTAATTGCTTCGTCAATATGGACCTTTGATTGCTCGCTTAGCCCACATTTTTCGATATTTTGACGTATGAGTTGCGCATTCCGTGAAGACTTTTCTACAAAAACTGCTTCGGCGGATCCTCGAGACAATGCTTCAATGCCTAATGCCCCAGACCCTGCAAATAGATCAAGAACTCTTGCTCCTTCAATGGCGTCAAGACTGTAAAGAGCATTAAACATGGCTTCTTTTACACGATTACTAGTAGGTCGTATTTGGTCACCTTCTGGCGAATCCAAACTCCGGCCTTTTAACTTTCCAGCAACTACCCGCATATAACAGTATGGTGCGTTAAGTGAAAGCTCCACAAACAATTACATGTGTTGACTGTGGCGGGAAATGTTATTTGCTCCCTCATCCTGACTCAGAATTCGAACCCGGAGATTCAGTGGCTTACCGCTGTAAAGACTGCCTTGATAGATGGGATATCGTTTTGCCTGAATTCGATGACGAAGAAGAAACATTCAACTAGGTAGCTTCAAAATTCTTATGATTTAAGAAGATACTCGCCATCCGAATCTTCGAGAAAGACAGAAATTTCTTCCTTCAAGTCTGGATGACGGATTAAATCTAGATCCTGAGTGACCATTTCTATCGCTACCTCACGAGCAATCTCTACCCATTCTCGATCTCTACGTAAAGAAGCTAAACGTAAGTCGTTGCGTCCTTTCTGGCGATCCGCCATGATCGTTCCCTCTCCACGCAATTCGAGATCTACTTCAGCTAATTCAAAACCATCTGTTGTTTCCACTAGAGCCTTTAGGCGTTCTTCTCCAATAGCGGTTCCTGCCTCTCCAACCAGGAAACAAAAACTTGAACTAGAGCCACGGCCCACCCGTCCGCGTAATTGATGAAGTTGAGCGATCCCAAACCGGTCCGCATCTAAAACAACCATGACTGTGGCATTAGGAACATCCACACCGACCTCTATCACCGTTGTAGCAACAAGAACATCCACATTACCTGTTCGGAATTTCTCCATAATTTCATTTTTTTCATTAGTTTTGATCCGACCATGTAAAAGTTCCACACGTAAATCAGGAAACACTTGCTTTGATAGACGACTAAACGTTTCCTCCGCGGAACGGACACTTAGAGAGTCAGATTCATCAATTAGTGGACACACAACATATGCCTGTCTACCTTCTCTGACCTCTTCGAATATTGATTCCCATGCTTCCTGCTCGTCTTTAACCCAGAAAGTTTCAATCGGGATTCGCCCTGGTGGCATTTCATCCAGAATAGAAACATCAAGATCCCCATAAACAGTCATTGCTGCTGTTCGAGGAATTGGAGTGGCGGTCATCACTAACACATCCGGAACCACTCCATCAGATTGTTTTTCTTTTAATGCTGCTCTTTGATCGACTCCGAATCGATGTTGTTCGTCAATCACCACTACCCCTAATGAGGCGAACAAGATTTCATCTTGAATCAAGGCATGTGTACCCACAACAATGTCAATCTCTCCTGTAGAGAGTTTTTGCAGTAGTTCTCTTCGGTGAGTTGCTGAAACATTACTTGTTAAAAGTTCAATTCGAAGTGGACGTTGCTCAAGCAGCGATACATTATCTTCGACTTCCATGCTTTCTAAGAGTTTCGAAATGCTCGAAAAATGCTGTTCAGCAAGCACTTCAGTTGGAGCCATAAAAGCCCCTTGATGCCCACTTTCCACCGCCGATAGTAAAGCCGTTACAGCAACGACTGTTTTCCCAGAACCCACATCGCCTTGCAATAGGCGATGCATGGGTGAATGACTTTCTAAATCTTCTGAAATTTCACTAATCACCCTCTTCTGAGCGCTAGTGAGTTCATATGGGAGTTCGTTATGAAACTTCGCCGTTAAAACCCCTGATGCATTGTGACTAATTCCTTTCGTTAGTTTCTCCAATTGAATCTTTCTCTGTACCAATTCAAGTTGAATTCTCAAAAGCTCATCAAAAACAAGTCTTCGCCGTGCTTCAGCTACCTCCTGCATGGAGTCAGGTCTATGAATCTGATGAAATGCTTTTGATCGATCGACAAGCCGATACCTGTCTCTGATTTGCTCTGGAACTGGATCTTCAAAGTCTCTGACCTTCATGACTCGTCTTAGGGCTTCAGCGACCAGTGAATCTAAATCCCAGCTTTGCACTCCAGCGATCTCCGACTGAGGGTAAACCGCCACGATTCTTCCTGTTCGATCGCCGACTAAATCAACGATGGGATTAGTCATCTGGTTGCGTCCTTGATACAGGTCAAGCCGGCCGAAAATAATTATTTCATCACCTTCAGATAGTTGTTTACTGCGCCAAGGCTGATTAAAGAAAACTAAGCGCATAGACCCTGTTTCGTCGGCTACTGATACTTCGACCAGAGAACGGCGATTTCGCATTCGCCGAGTTGTCACTTTTGAAACGGTAACAAGGATCATGCCCTCCTCACCGACAGTCAAATCATCAATAGCGATTTGCTTACTACGGTCGATGTACCTTCTTGGGTATACAGTTAGTAAGTCAAGTACCGAAGTTACGCCAATTTTTCTGAGCGGTTCAACTTTTTTGGCAGTCACTCCATTGAGATCTGTTACGGGCCGTTCCTTTAATTCCCGAAGTGTGACTCCTTTATCAGCCACAGAAAACCTCTATTCAATTCCAAGAAAATACTGATACAAAGGTTGGCCGCCAAAATGGGTTTCTAACTCAACCATGGGATGTTCTTTCTCAAGCCAAGAAACAATTTCTGCTGTCGTGGAGTCTTCTACTTCCGCACCTGCTATCAACGTCACTAATTCATGATCTTCAATGAGTTTGTCAATTAGTTGAGTTGTAACTTCATAGAGAGAGCTTGCAATCACTTTGACCTTGCCGTCTGAAAGCCCCAAATAATCTCCTTCTGAGATTTCCCCTGCGTCGCTTCCGGAATCTCTTACTGCAACTGTTACCTCACCTGCGACTACCTGAGAGGCCGCAGCAGACATTCCTTCCAAGTTCTCTTCTGCAGTTCCTTGCGGATCGTATTCCAAGAGAGAAGCAAATCCTTCCGTGATGCCCTTTGTGCGAACAACGCGAACAGTTTTAGACGTCTGTCCATCTACCTGTTCTGCAACGGGAATGATGTTTCCGTTATTAGGAAGAATCACTACTTCGTCAGAAGGAACTATTTCAACGGCTTCAAGTAGTTGTTCTGTTGAAGGATTCATTGATTGGCCACCAGCAATCACTTTTTGGACTCCTAATGAGTGGAAAATGTCAACTATTCCAACACCGTTTGCCACGGCAACAACGGCACAAGGAACGGGAGGTCCTACTTCTTCTCCATGGGTTTCCATCATTTGTTCGCGTACCCATGCTTGTTCTTCTGCTTCTTCCAGTAAGTCAGAAACTCGAATTTTATAAGGACGACCAACGCTGATTCCTGCTTCTATTGCAGCTCCTATGTCGTCTGTATGAACATGGCAGTTCCAAGTGCCGTCTCCTCCAACTACGACGATTGAATCGCCTATTTGATTCCAGCTTTCCTTAAATGAGGGAATTAGTTCGTCTTGAGCTTCGAGGAAATACATAACTTCGTATCTTGGACCTTCAATTAGAGACTCTTTTGTTTCATGTGACTCTCCTGCTCCAGGCAAGGAAGAATTCACTTCTGGAGCCTCAGGCAATGGGCGCCCATCAATGACATTCAAAAGTGCATCTAGTAAAAGTAAATACCCGCTTCCTCCAGCATCCACGACTCCTGCCTCAGCGAGAACTGGAAGCATCTCAGGGGTACGAGCCAACACATCTTTCCCGTGTTCAAGTGCAGCTTCAATAATCCCGAGAAGATCATTTCCTTCTTCTTTAGCGATCTCAGCAGCTTCGGAAGATTCTCTTACTACAGTCAAGATCGTCCCCTCAACAGGTGTCATCACAGCTCCATATGCAGCTTCCGCTGCTTCAGTAAGCCCTTTTGAAGCAGAGTCAGCATTCAGAGAGCCAGCACTTCCTATCTCTGAAGAAAAAGCTCGAAGAACCTGTGAGAGTATGACTCCTGAGTTTCCTCTTGCTCCCATTAGAGACCCATGAGCAATCGCAGATGTAACATCAGCGATCTCGGCATCTTCTGGTAGTTCTTCTAAGGCATTTACTACTGACTCTGCCGTCATGGTCATATTGGTACCTGTGTCCCCATCAGGAACGGGATACACATTGAGCATGTTTAAAGCCTCGCGATGGGACACCAGAGCTTCGAAAAACTGGTTCATTAAGTTGCGAATATCTTTCGCTTCTAATTGAGAAGTATTAGCCACGAATCTTTAGCGTACTCATCTTGTTCGCTTCGACCATCCATCCTGCAAACAAAGGGTTGGAGTAAGGGTGGAAAAGGCTCTAGCCTTACTGAGTTCCCTTATAGTATTTAACTATCTTCAAATGGGACTATTGAGGTAAGAAAAATGGCATCAGTATGTGAAATTTGTGGCAAAAAGCCCTGGTTTGGAAAACAAGTCAGTCATTCGCACCGGCGAACGAACCGTCGATGGAACCCTAATATTCAGCGGGTGAGAGCCGTTGTAGGAAAATCTACAAAACGTATGAATGTTTGCACAGGCTGCTTGAAAGCTGGCAAGGTTCAAAAAGCTGCGAGGTAAAACAAGTGCAAGGTGTTATTAAATCTTTTGATCCTGGTACCGGTGATGGAATCGTTATAGAACAAACCGAGTTTCAAGAATACGATCTTGCCGAAAATGCTCTTGAAGGTTCTATTTTTCGTATGCTTCGACCCGGCCAGCGTGTGATATTTGAACTGGATACTAATAACTGCGCCACTTCTCTTTCTTTTGGTTCCGAAGTAGATATGGGAACACCAGGAATTGATTAATTCCAGAAATGAGACATACGACACACCCTAGATTTATGCATTTGCCTTCGA
The DNA here is from genome assembly GCA_902564875.1 of Actinomycetota bacterium. Taxonomy (GTDB): domain Bacteria; phylum Actinomycetota; class Acidimicrobiia; order Acidimicrobiales; family MedAcidi-G1; genus MedAcidi-G2B. The sequence continues at coordinate 1,405 of CACFCV010000036.1, read as the reverse complement.
TCGCGAGTATGAATTAGGAGATGGCTTCTCACACCACGAACAAAGACCTGATTGAGTGGGTTAACAACTGGGCAAAAATTCTTAATCCAAAAGAAATTTACTGGTGTGATGGGTCCGAAGAAGAAGCTGAAACTCTTACATGGCAACTCCAGCAATCTGGAACTTTTCAAAAATTAAATGAATCATTAAGGCCGAACAGCTACTTAGCGTTATCAGACCCTAATGATGTAGCGCGAGTTGAAGACCGAACCTATATCGCTTCGAGTGAAGAGATCGATGCCGGTCCTACAAATAATTGGCGTGACCCAAATGAGTTAAAAGAAGAGATGATGTCTCTTTATAAAAACTGTATGACAGGACGCACGCTATATGTTGTTCCATTTTCAATGGGTCCACTTGGTTCTCCGATTGCCCACATAGGCGTGCAGCTAACTGACTCACCTTATGTAGCAGTAAGCATGCGAGTCATGACCCGAATGGGGAAAGAAGTGCTCGATGTATTAGGCGACAACAAATTCGTTCCTTGTGTTCATTCGGTTGGAGCGCCTTTGCAAGAAGGCGAGGAGGATGTTCCTTGGCCTTGTGATGCAGAAAATAAGTACATCTCTCATTTCCCAGAAACACGTGAAATATGGTCTTATGGTTCAGGATATGGAGGCAATGCGTTACTAGGTAAGAAATGTTTCGCTCTTCGTATAGCTTCAACTATGGCTCGTGACGACGGTTGGTTGGCTGAGCACATGCTTATTCTCTCCATTACTTCTCCTGAAGGTAAGAAGAGTTACATTGCTGCCGCGTTTCCTTCAGCATGCGGTAAAACAAACATGGCAATGCTGGTTCCTACTTTGCCTGGATGGAAAGTCGAGACCATTGGGGATGACATAGCGTGGATGAAATTTGGAGATGATGGTCGTCTCTACGCTATTAATCCGGAAGCAGGGTTTTTTGGTGTAGCCCCAGGTACTTCAGAGAAAACAAATGCAAATGCTATGGCTTCAGTGAGTAAAAATTCGATCTTTACAAACGTTGCTCTTACCTCTGATGGTGATGTGTGGTGGGAAGATATGACGGACGAGCCTCCAGCGAGTCTGACGGATTGGCGTGGCCAGTCATGGACGCCTGGATCTGAGACACCAGCAGCTCATCCAAACGCCAGATTCACCGCGCCTGCTGAGCAATGTCCCTCAATTGCCCCTGAATGGGAAGATCCTAAAGGAGTTCCTATTTCGGCAATCTTGTTCGGAGGTAGACGTGCTTCAAATGTTCCACTTGTTACTGAGGCAAGAGACTGGAATCATGGAGTTTTCCTTGGCTCAATTATGAGTTCCGAAAAAACTGCAGCAGCAGCGGGGAACCTTGGTCAAGTTCGATTTGATCCTTTTGCCATGCTTCCATTCATGGGCTA
>CACFCV010000035.1:0-8620 GCA_902564875.1 Actinomycetota bacterium | reverse complement strand
CAGTCGGGCTTGCATATAGCGCACTAGTTCTCGCGGATCGAGGGTTAGCAGCAGAAGTATGCCATTTAGAGGATCGCTTAGATGAGATGAAAGAAAATCTCGAGTTGTGGGTTTTACGTTCAGCAGGAGATGACCTTGATCCTGGAGCACTAAGAGGACTTCTTCGTCTAGCAGAAGCAGCTGAGGATCTTGGAGATCAGGCACAAGCCATGGTCTGGCTGATAGAGAAAGAAGAAGAACTTCACCCAATTCTTGGAATCGCTCTTGGAGAAACGGATGAAGTTGTCGTGCGCTATCCAATAGCTCCAGATTCAACAGCTGATGGGGCATCACTTGCTGACTTACGGTGGAACATTGAGCCAGGTTTTACCGTTCTAGCAATCAGACGCGGTGGAAGGTATGTCTACCGTCCGAGGGGAAGAAATACGCTTGTTGCCGGTGATGAAGTTATCGCAAGCGGACCAGACGAGGGCCGCGCCATGCTGGCTCGGATATGTGGCTGGTTGCTAAAAGATGACGAGGACGGCGAAGATCAATTAGAACCTGCTTGATTTAGACAGTTCTATTTTTTCTTCTTCGGTTCTTCACCAGTAAATAGTTCAGCAATTGCGCCGAGAGACCCCATAGTTGAACTCATTTCGGCGGGAAGAAAGATCTTCGTGGCTTGACCATCAGCTACAGTTCCTAACGCTTCCAGGTACTTAATAGCAATCAAATCCGGTGTGGGATTCCCATCATGGATGGCCTGATACACGCTCCGGATAGCTTCAGCTTCACCTTGAGCAACAGTATCCGCACGGTAACGTTCAGCATCAGCAACTGCTTGTATGGCTTCGGCTTCACCTTGAGCTCTAAGAATAGATTCTTGCTTGACACCTTCTGCTTCGAGAATCTTTGATTGTTTTTCACCTTCAGCTCTAGTTATTTCAGCCTGCTTAATACCATCAGCTTCAGTAACGACCGCTCTGCGTGTTCTCTCGGCTTTCATTTGCTCGTGCATGGCGTCCATAACATCTACTGGAGGGTCAATGCGTTGAATTTCAACGCGAACTACTCTCACCCCCCATTTGTCTGTGGCATCATCAAGCACTTCTCGTAAAGAAACGTTGACTGTGTCACGTGAAGTCAAAGCGGAGTCAAGAGTCATATCACCAATGACGTTACGCAAATTTGTCTGCGCCAACTTTGTTATAGCCATAACGAAATTAGCGACGTTATAAATCAATCTTTGTGGATCTGTAGGCTCATAGTAAATAACCGCATCTACAGTCACAGTCACGTTGTCTTTGGTGATGACTTCTTGTGGGGGAACGTCAACAACTCGTTCCCGCATATCTACTTTGGTAACAGATTGGATGATTGGAATAACGAACTTCAATCCGGGATCATAAGTTGACTTGTAACGCCCTAACTGCTCCACTACGCCCTTCTGATAGGGGCGAATGATTTTGATACCGACAGCCATCCATATAAATAAGAAAGCTGCAATTACGATTAAAACGATTATTCCTGGTTCCATAATAAGTTTCTCCTTAGTTAGTATTTCTATTCTTCAAGTGGTGTAACTACTGCTCGAGTTCCTTGTATCTCAACTACTTCAATCTTTGTTCCTTCTTGAAGGGTCTGTCCGTCGGGGGTTTCTGCCGCCCAACTCTCACGACCGATTCGGACTGTTCCAAGAACGTCAGCGCCATCTTCAATCACGCTTGTTACAACACCTGTTTCGCCAATTAGACGTGAAGATCCCACTCCAATCGGATTTTTTCCTTCGTTCAGTCTCCTAACCACTGGGCGGAGAATGGCAAATAAAGCTGCAGAAACAAAAATGAAAGCGATCCACTGGAGCGCGTCATTTAAACCGACAAAAGCAAAAATTGCGGCAACAATCGCTCCACCAGCGAAAGGTAGCATAAAGACACCACCAGCAATAATTACTTCACCTAGTAAAAATACGGCAGCTGCTCCCAGCCAAATCCATCGCCAGAGTTCCGGTTCCATATTCATATCTTACTACCGCTTAGAAGATTCTTTCTATCAGGTCATCTGTTTTGGTGATTTGGGGCGCTACTGTTTCAAGCCATGTCCGAAAAATCATTACGTCTACTAACTGTTCATGCACATCCAGATGATGAAGCATCCAAAGGGGCTTCCACGGTTGCTCGTTACCACACCGAAGGTGTTCATTCCGTTTTAGTTTGCTGCACTGGGGGAGAAGCAGGTGACATTCTGAATCCAGAGCTCCAAAGTCCAGAGATCGAAGAAAATCTCCCTCAAGTCCGAGCACAGGAATTAGCCGTTTCTGCAGAAATCATTGGATATGACCGGGTAGCGATGTTGGGATATCGCGATTCGGGAATGCCAGAAAGTGAACATAACGCTAATCCAGGCGCATTTATGAACGCCCCATTTGATGAAGCAGTTGAAAAACTTGTGGCGCTTATCCGTGAAGAGAAACCTCATGTAATAATCACTTATCCCGATGAACGAAAAGGGTATAACCATCCAGACCATCTAATGGTTCACGACATCTCTCTTCCCGCTTTTGAAGCCGCAGGCGAAGCCGCTAAATATCCAAATGCAGGTGAACCCTGGCAACCGCTAAAACTATATGAAACTGTATGGGCTCGTGCTCGAATGGAAGGCTTGCATAAGAAATTTTTAGAACTGGGTCTTGACTCTCCTTACGATGAATCTTGGTTTAAAAGAAGGTCTCAAGATCATCGAATCACAACTCGAATTGACATTTCTGACTGGTGGGATATCCGCGGGAAAGCCCTAAGGGCCCATGCAACACAAGTAGATCCAAACTCACCTTTCTGGTTTGGCCTTCCAGATGAACATGCCCGCACAGTTCACCCGTTTGATGATTATGTGTTAGTGCGGTCACTTGTTGGAGAAATCCAGGAAGGTATCTTCGAAGATGACTTATTTAAAGACATCAGAGCTTGAGTGAGGAGACAAATGTCCGTATTTCTTTCAGAAGAGTGGCTAGAGGAACTTAGAGAATCAACTTCAGATCTGCCTAAGCAGAAAGGCGTAGATGGCAAAGTTAAGTTTGTGATTACATCATCTCCATTAGGGAAAGTTCAGTTCTGTTTAAATGTGTCTGAAGGTCAGGTAGCAAAATTAGTTATCGGGGCTGACAAAGAGAGCGATGTTACAGCTACTTTCAAATATCCAGATGCTGAAAGTTGGTTCAAGGGAGAATTAGACACGGATCTTGCATACATGAATGGGCAGTGCAAATTTGAAGATGACTACACCTGCTTTATGTACCGACTTAGACCACTTTTTTCAAGTGAAGCTTGGAATAACAACTTAAAAGTACTTCTTGGGAACACTCAATTCGAGTAGTTCCCTAATTCCTCAATAGGTCTTTCTCCTGCTGAATTTTTCTTGACTACTTCAAAGCTTGGTACACACTCGTTGTCAGTTCACGACGGATCGGGTAATAACTTGAAGGCATAAATTGCGTCATGAAAATACAACTGATTTTCTCGACCGGATCAACCCAGAATCTAGTACTTGCAGCACCACCCCAAGCAAATTCTCCAATAGTTCCAAGCCCAGCATTTGCTGCAGGATCCATCAAGACAGAAAAACCTAATCCAAATCCCATTCCTGCCAATGCAGTCTCTGAAAAAGTTGACCTCCCTACTTCATTCAGCAACTTTCCTTCAGGAAGATGATTCATAGTCATTAGTTCAAGAGTCCGACGTCCGATTATCTGATTGTCGCCAGCAGCCCCCTCATTTGAGAGCATGTCGACAAATCTCTGGTAGTCGTTCGTGGTGGACACAAGACCACCGCCCCCCCGATAGAAAAAGCCGTTCCCTCTGATAGGGGCTGTTTTGAGCAGGATCAGTAACTTCAAGAGTTCCGCTTTCATTAAGAATGTATGTAGAAGTAAAACGTTGCATCTTGTCTTCAGGTACGAGAAATCCAGTATCTCTCATCCCTAAAGGTTCAAAGATATTTTCTTCTAGATAGTCATCAAAGGAACAATCCCCGATTACTTCAATAAGTCGCCCGCAAACATCTGTGGACATGGAGTAATTCCAAGCTGTCCCAGGATCAAACAGAAGAGGTAGCCCACCCATGATGTCTATGGCTTCTTCGAGAGAAGCATCTGCTCTTCCTTCCCCTCCAGTTAGAGGGCCTCCAAGTTTTTTGTCACGGTACATTTGATCAAGATTGTTTTGGAAGTGAAATCCATAAGTCAAACCAGAAGTATGAGTAAGAAGGTCACGGACCGTCATGATGGTTTTTGCCGGCCGAAGTTCTGGTTTGAAAAGCGAACCACCTAAAAGAACTTGAGGGTTTTTAAAAGAGGGTAGAAATTTTTCAACTGGATCTTCAAGAAGAAATTTCCCTTGTTCATATAACTGCATTAACGCTATTGAAGTAATGGGTTTAGTCATTGAATAAATGCGGAAGATCGCGTCATCCATCAGGGAAATATTTGATTCAATATCAGCCATTCCAGTGGTATGGCGTAGTACCACGTTTCCGCCATGAGCTACTTGAACTTGAGCGCAAGGAATCTTGCCTTCTTCTACATAGCGATTACAAAGATCTACAACTCTGTTCAATCGGTCCAAATCAAATCCAGAACTCATGCAAACTCCTACCGTAAATACTTATTTGAGGAACAACCCTATCTTTCCTGCAGAAGTTATTTCGCCACGAATTGGGTGCGATTTCTTTTTGAGCAGGGCATCCTCAATTAATGCCCCGAATGCAATACCTCACGCAAAGTCTCAGCAAAGACACTGATGCTAAACGGTGGGTGCTTCCTTTAACCCAAGATGAATGTTCAAGTACTGGAAATTTATTCGGTGGAACAGGCCTCGCAGCGGCGATCCGTGTATTAGAGTTTGAATCTCAACGTCCGCTTGTTTGGATCACAGGGCAATTTGTTTCACATGCAAAAGCAGGCGAAAAACTTGCATTGGAAGTTGACCTAACAGCGGTTGGACACAAATCTACTCAGGCTCGTGTAACAGGAAGAGTTGACGATCGCGAAATAATTTCTGCATTCGCGACCCTCGGTAAGCGTGATGTGAATAAATCAGGAATCTGGGCGGTACCCATTGAGGCGCCACCACCCTTGGACTGTCCATTATTTCCAAGTCGAGATGGTGTGCGATCCGTGTCGAACAATCTCGAACGCCGTTTAGTTCGAGGCCGAATGAACTCAGATGACCCACCAATAGAAGATGGACGCGTAGCGATGTGGGTGCGAGTACCAGAGAATCTTGAAGTAGATCCCACCTTTCTTGCTGTCTTAGGAGACTATGTTCCTTGGGGAGCAAGAGACGCAGTTGGAGGAGGAATGGGAGGCGGACGAAGCTTAGACAATACTCTTCGCGTGGTGAATCCAGTACTAACTGAATGGATTCTTGTTGACGTACGTATTGGAAGTCTTACTCACGGATACGCACATGGGACTGTTCATCTATGGTCAGAAAATCGTGAATTGCTCGCTACAGCAAGCCAAACCTGCCAGTACCGGTCGCTTGATTAATCCCTCAAGCACTTTTCATGCGAAGATATACGAAAATAAATTTCTCAATACATAGGACGTAAACAAATGTCTCCATATGGTTTAACAATTCCACTTCCAGGCCCACTACACGGTCAGCAAAATTTTTATCGAGAGTTAGTTGATCTTGGCTACACCGATGTTTGGTCTGCAGAATCAAATGGAGCTGAAGGAATGATTCCGCTTGCTCTTGCGGCGGCTTGGGCGCCAGAACTTCGTTTGGGTACCGCAATTCTTCCTGCATATACCCGCAGTCCTGCATTAATGGCTCAAACTGCTGCAACGATGGCAGACGCAGCACCGGGAAGAGTAGCTTTTGGAATAGGTTCTTCATCAAATGTTATTGTCGAAAATTGGAACGGAATCCCGTTTGAAGAGCCATATAAAAGGGTTCGAGATACCGTTCGATTTCTTAAAGATGCTCTTTCAGGAGAAAAAGTCACACAGGAATACGATTCATTTAATATCAAAGGCTTTCGACTTGGAATAGTTCCGGAGCAGCCTCCAAAACTCTTGGTTGCGGCATTACGTGAAGGAATGCTTCGTCTTGCGGGGCGAGAAGCTGATGGAGCCATAGTCAATTGGTTATCGCCTGAAGATGTTAAAACAGTTGCTGGCATTATTAATGAACAAGGTCCTGATAGAGAGGTAGTCGCGCGTATCTTTGTTTGTCCTAGCGAAGACCGAGAAGCAGTTATGACTGGCGGTAGATATACGTTGGCTGCGTATCTAAATGTTCCTGTCTATAAGGCTTTTCATCAGTGGCTAGGGAGAGGTGATTTGTTGGGAGCGCACTGGGAGAGGTGGGATGCCGGTGATCGTCAAGGTGCTCTCGGGGAAATACCTGAGTCGGTTATTGATGATTTGATTGTTCATGGAAGTCCAGATCAATGCCGTGAACGAATATCTGAATATATGAAAAATGGGATAACTACTCCAGCTCTTGCAGTTATGCCGTTCGGCGGTATTGACCCATATGAAGCCATCAGGTCTTTGGCTCCAACAAAATAAAAAAAAAACTCAAACCCATAACGCATAACGCGTTTCTCTGGTCTAAGGTGTGAGTAGAAACAAACTAAACCTCAAACTAAGGAGTGGACGTGACTGAAACACTGGACTCGATAAAAATAGACGAGTTGAAGGCTGCCATTGATCGGGGTTTAGGATCTACAAAAGAACGTCAACTTATTGCTGCATCAGAAGTAGCAGATCTGCTATTAGATATCCGTCTTTTATTAGCTGAAGATGAAGCAGAGCTTGAATCTTCTCCATTGAATTAATCTTTATTTAAACGAAACTAGTTTTTTAACTATCTTCCCAAGAGTTAGTCCAATACCAGCACCAACGATTACATCGCTTGCATGGTGCATCTTCACGTGGATGCGTGAAACAGCCACTATAAATGCGGCTCCAAACCAGAGCGGTTTAGCCTTAGAACGTTCGCTAAGAATTGCTGCAGCCATAAATGCGGCTGATGCGTGACCAGAAGGAAAACTACTTGTCAGTGGCTGACGAAGATTATGAGGCCTTTCTTCCTCGGTATCTGGTCGCTCTCGAGTGAAAACAGACTTTATTGCCCCATTTACTAAAGCCGATTCGACCCCAAGAGCTACAGCTAGACGGACAGCTTCCCGATAGCCTTTTCGTCGAGCCAAACCTTGAGTGAGTCCCAAAATATGCCATATAAGGCTGAAGTTTCCTAATTCGCTAGCGGTGTAAAAGAGTCGATTCAGAGCGGGGTTATTACGTAAAGGCTCCCAAGCCTCATCAACAACCTCATCAATTTTCTCTCCTACTGCCCCTAAAGGATGGTCGCGAGAAGAAGTCTCAACATCTTCAAAATACTCTTCATTCGGTTCAGGAAAGATCTGATGAACTTCAGCCATACAGTTAAGGCTACGGGTACTTACTGTTCAACCCGATCAAAGTAAGTTCCTTGTCGCTTAAAAATCCCTTTTTTCCAACGTTTTGGAGTAAATAAAAGTGCTCTTGGATAGTCCTCAAACATCCATCGAACAAAGTTCCTACGTGTCCATTCCGTAGAAGTAGCAATGTTAAGCGCATATCGAGCAGAGCGTTTATGAGAAAGAATTTTTTGCAAAATAAGAGACATGCGATGGTCAGCATTAAGTTCGGAAGCCACCGAACTTTCATACCTTCTAGCTATTTTTTCAACACTTTCTTCTTTGACTATTGCCTCTCCAGCAAGAATCCCTGTGAGTAATGCTTGCCCTATTCCTTCACCAGTTAATGTGTCTGCGGCAGCAGCGGCATCACCAACAAATAAAACAGGTCCGTGAGAAAGAGGCATAGAGGTAATACGGGCAGGAATAGGCCAAGCGGTATAACGACCGTCTGGCTCAAAATTACTTCCAAGAACTTCCCTTATCTTCGGTCTTTGTAGGAGTTCTTTCCATATTTTCCCAGTCTCACTTATCGCTATTTGGCTATCACGAAGAACACCAAAACCCACATTCGCTCGTCCTTCATCTAAAGGGAAACTCCACACGTAGCCAGGAAGTAAATCCGGCTCAAACCATACATGGAGAGTTTCCGCCTCTGAGCCAACATTTCTGAAGTATTGGCGAAACGCATGCCATTCTCCCCGATAGTTGTTAACCGATAAGCCCAAAAGACGTCGGGTGGGCGACCACATTCCATCAGCGGCTATTACTGACTTTGCCTCTACGAGTCCCAGACCATCAATCTCTATTTGAGGCCTCTGTGATTGAACATTTATGGATTTCAGTCCATGGCCTTGAAAAATAGAAACTCCGTTGCTTTGAGCAAGGTCTATTAGGGATTGGTCGTAGTCAACGCGAGGAACCACAGCAGCATAAAGACCAGCTCCGTCAGGGAGGCTGCAAGTAGCAGAACGGCTGCCCTCCCAATGAAGAGTTGCTTTATTAATGTTTTTCCACTGATTTACCGCAAGAGGAGAAAGACCAAGATATTCGCTTAGGCGCAAAGCGAGAGTTGTAAGGCCATCTCCGCAACATTTATCTCTAGGAAACTCAGACTTATCAAATATCGCGACTGACTGTCCAGATTTAGCGAGGGTTATAGCAGCAGCAG
>CACFCV010000034.1:0-8710 GCA_902564875.1 Actinomycetota bacterium | reverse complement strand
TAACAAAGAATTAACGAAAAGCAGGAAATCACTCCTGAGAGCGCCCTAAGAGCAAAACCAGAGTCTCCAAACAAAGACGACCAGAGATAGAGGAGAAAATAATATAACGGTGGATGCCCATCGTGACGAAGGGCTTCAACAATTCCTTTGGGCCCTTTCTCAGATATAGAGGCAGAAATGGCTTCATCAAGCCAGAGAGGAGAATCTGCGAAGAACCTAAAAAAGACTCCTCCCGCAACAATAACTACTATCGCACAGATACTAAATTGGTAAAATCTGTCCTTAGGTTCAACTCTGACTATTGCTGCCATAAAGTTATGGTACTTGATTTGTCCTACCTATATAGGAGAAACCCTCTAGGCTAGAAATATGAGTGCACCCCCTGAGGAGAACAACAAAGAAGCAACATCACTTATTATTGGTGCTGGACCTGCCGGCCTGACTGCCGCTTATCAAATTGGAAAAGCGGGAGGCACAGCCACTGTCTTAGAAGAAGACTCTGTGGTGGGTGGAATAAGTCGTACTGCCAAAAGAGACGGGTGGCGTTTTGATATTGGAGGCCATCGATTCTTTACAAAAGTCACTGCAGTGTCAAATTTATGGCACGAAATACTCGATAGCGAGGACTTTCTTCTTCGCCCTCGAATGAGTCGAATATATTATGACGGCAAGTTTTATGACTACCCGTTAAAAGCCACCAATGCTCTTCGAAATCTAGGTATTTGGGAATCAATTCTCTGCATTCTCTCTTATGTTTGGGTTCGTATCAATCCTCCAAAAGATCAGACTCATTTTGAGGGATGGACGGCAAGCCGTTTCGGATGGCGACTTTATGGGAAATTCTTTAAGACTTACACGGAGAAAGTTTGGGGAATTCCTCCGTCTGAGCTTCAAGCCGACTGGGCAGCACAAAGAATCAAGAATCTGTCTCTTTTTAAGGCCGTTATTAATGCGGTGTTGCCAAGAAGAAATCAGAAAGAAATAACAAGTTTGATCGAAGAATTCGAGTATCCCAAATTTGGACCAGGGATGATGTGGGAAAAATGTCATGATCTAGTCATCAACCAAGGCAGTGAAGTGCTTTTCGAGCACAAGGCTGAAAAATTCTTTCATGAAAATGGAAAAGTAGTAAGTGTTACAGCTAATGGGCCTTCTGGCTCTGCTACTTTTCCCGCTAGTTCTGTTATTTCTTCTATGCCCCTACCCCATCTTTTGCAGGCGATGGACCCACCGGCTTCCAGTGAGGCTTTAATGGCTGCTTCTTCTTTGACCTTCAGAGATTTCTTAACAGTTGCTTTGATCGTCCCAGAAGATAAAGGATTCCCTGATAATTGGATTTATATACATTCCGAAGACGTAGAAGTAGGGCGTGTTCAAAATTTCGGCCAATGGTCTCCTTATCTTGTTAAAGAAGGTCGAACCTGTCTCGGTCTCGAATATTTTGTCAATATAGGAGACAAATTATGGAACTCTTCTGACGAAGAGCTCATAAATCAAGGAATACATGAGCTGCAAGTTCTTGGCTTGGTAGATCCCGAAGTCATTGAAGGAGGATACGTCGTTCGTATGCCACGGGCTTATCCAATGTATGACAATGAATACCAGAAAAATGTTGAAACTATTCGTTCGTGGCTCGATACCCACGCTCAAAATGTTTATCCCGTAGGACGTAATGGCATGCACCGCTACAACAACCAGGATCACTCGATGTTGACTGCCATGCTTTCTGTTGAAAACATCTTTGGTGCATCACATGACATCTGGCAGGTGAACGTCGAAGAGGATTATCACGAAGAAATTTCTAAATAAAGCAAAACAACCAAAATCAACAAAAATACCTTTTCACGGAGAGTGTTCGCATGACTACGTTGATTGAAATGGTCCCTGACAAAACTTGTATCTCAAATAGCGTTTTCACTGTCTAGATATATCGGGTCAACCCGACCCGAGGACTATAAACCATAAAGGGGATGCATCATCATGATGGCAACCATTCTCACCTTAATGATCACAGCAATGATCTTTCAAGGTGTCATGGCAGTAATCGACAGTGTTTTAGACATGGTCGGTGTTAATTCAATGATTAAAGGAATTCCAGTAATCGGCGGGCATATGCAGCTGGTCTGGGCTTACCTTTTCGTAATGATTTCCGATATTTCAGGTTGGGGCTATGGCGCCGGCATGGAAGTATTGCAAATGGGAGATTTCGGTCGCGATATCGCAGCCGCCATTGCAATGATCGCTTTCATTTCTGTTAAAGATGCCGCAATCAAGGCTCTTGGACAGGGATTTGCTCGGTAATTAAACGAATCAAAACCCCCACTGTCTTCGGACGGTGGGGGTTTTGTCGTTTTTCAACCATCTTTAAAAATTGTTGAACTCTCTACTACTCTAAGATCATGGCTTCAGAGACACTCATACTTGGTGTGGACCTAGATGGGGTCTGCGCAGACTACACCGCAGCTTTCCGACCATTAGTAGCCGATGCTCTAAATATTCCAGAATCATCACTTCCGGAAGAACGTAGTTGGGATTTCTCCGAATGGGGCCTCTCCAGGGACCAGTTTCAAGACCTTCACCACAAAGCTGTTGAAGAATCTCGTATGTTTCGATCAATGCCGGTCTTTGAAAATGCTTCAGAAGTACTCTGGCGGCTCTCAGATGCTGGAGTGTGGATACGGATCATCACTCATCGGCTTTATGTGAACTGGGGGCATGCTATCGCTGTAACTGACACAGTCGAATGGTTAGATCAAGCACGAATCCCCTATCGAGACATTTGCTTTCTTGGTGAGAAACCAGAAGTGGAAGCTGACATTTATATTGAGGATGCTCCACACAACATAAACTCCCTGAGATCTTCAGGTAACTCCGTCATCGTCTTTGACGCCCCCTACAACCAGGAACTTCCAGGGCCGCGTGTCACAAACTGGCTAAATTGCGAACAAGCTATCCTAGATCTCGCTGCAGAGAAAGGGTTTGACATACAACCCGAAATACCAGGACTATCTATCTCAGACGGGCGCCTACTTGACGAATAACTACTGACCAGAAAAAAGCTTTTGGGCTATTTCTAGGTCTTCGCGATTCGTGATACCGATCCACTTTTCTGGAGATTTAACAACCTGTATAGATAGTAATCCTTCTGACCGTTGGTGATCTAAAGCCTCTGGGAGTAGGAATTCAGAAGATGGGTCGTCAGAGTTCTGTGAATAAAAAGAAGCCCATTGGCCAGCAAGTCGATTTACTGCTTCAAGCGGTAAAGCCCAAAGATTCATCGAGACCGGGGCATCTTCTTCTAAAACTCCTAATGGGTCATCAGCCTGAATAACACCTCCTTCACTTCTTATTCCATGAGTCTCCACTAGTTCTTCAAGGGAGTCATCAAATGAGGAAATCTTACATATGCCTCTGCTTACAGAGCCAGTTGCAGAGAGAGTTTGTCTTAATTCGAAAGCTACTAAAGCACCTGCTTTACCATTAGTGCTCTCTATCGCTTCTAGGGCTAACTTTATTCCATTCTCTCCGTAATAGTCATCTGCATTCACAACAATGATTGGTCCGTTCAAAACAGAAGAGGTGCTTAGAATCGCATGGCCTGTACCCCAGGGTTTCGGACGTGACGGACCGAATGAATCCTGATGAACAATCGTTATCTCTGAATCTTTTCCATGTCGTTCATTTAAATGGCTGCGTAGTTCTTCATCAATGTCAGTTCTGGCCACGATGACTGTTTGCCCTAAACCTAAATTGCGTGCATCGTTGATTGCGTAATCTAAGAAAACTTCGCCGTCAGGTCCAACACCTTCAAGCTGTTTATTTCCGCCGAAACGTGAGCCCAAACCTCCGGCCATCACTACTAAGGAAACTTTTGAACGATTAAATGCCACAGTAACTCTTTTCGACACAAGCAAATGCATTAAAGACCTTACCGGCATCTGTTGCTTTAGACATCACAAATCCACTCCCGTTACTCTTATGAATGCCGATGACGTGAACACTCAACCACAGCATTATTATCAAAAAGATGAGTGACACCATTAACGAACTTGAAGGTTCAGAAAAAGATTTATTTCGTTCAAAAATTGAAAGTTTTTTTTCTGAACAAAGCACACAAACCGATCAGAGCCAAGACGGCATCGGAGATGCCGATGCGACCTCGTTAGATAAAGCCAAATCCTTCCAAATGGATCTATCTCAAGCCGGTCTTGCCGGAATCACTTTTCCAGAAGAGTACGGCGGGGCAGGATTAAGTGATACGCACCAAGAAATCTTCAACGAGGTTTCAGCCAACTGGCACATGCCCACTTCACCGCTTTCCATTTCTCATGGCATGTGCTTACCGATGCTGAACCAATTCGGAACCCATGAACAGAAACTTCGCTTCATGCCCGACAACATCAGTGGAAAAACTATATGGTGTCAACTCTTTTCTGAACCCGGTGCTGGATCTGATGTTGCCAGTCTTTCTACTCGTGCAGTATTAGATGGCGATCAGTGGGTAATCAATGGACAAAAGGTCTGGACTTCAGGTGCTCACTACTGCGACTACGGACTAGTTGTCGCACGTACTGATCCTTCCTTACCAAAACACCGCGGCTTGACAATGTTTATTGTCGATATGAGCGATCCCGCTGTTGAGGTAAGGCCACTAAAACAAATCTCAGGAGGCAGCGGATTCAACGAAGTATTCTTTACCGATTTGCACATTCCAAAGAATTTTCAACTGGGTGAACTAAATCAGGGATGGAATTTAGCTATTTCTATGTTGATGTTTGAGAGAGTGTCTATTGGGGCGAGCGCTGGAGGTCTAAATACTGATCGAAGCCCAGACTTAATCAGGCTTGCCCAAGATAGCGGACAAGCCAATGACCCCATTATTAGACAGAAACTTGCTGACCTCTGGATTAAAGAGAAAATTAAGGGATTTATTGGTCAAAGAATTCGTGATGCCGTATCAGCAGGGCAAGTTCCTGGACCTGAGGGATCAATAGCTAAACTTAACGGCGCTCTAATAGCCCGTTTAGTTCGTGACACAAGCATAGGTCTTGTGAGGGCTGAAGCTCAGGCTTGGGATTCTGAGAATGAAAATGGGGAACAATGGGCTAATGCATGTTTAGGTGCGGCTGGGATAAGTATCGCTGGTGGAACGGATGAAGTGCAGAGAAACATAATTGGAGAAAGAGTCCTTGGCCTACCAAAAGAGCCCGATCCGTTTAAGGGAGCTGCTTGGGAAGACGTGCCTAGAAGTTAGATGATCTAACTGCTGGCGAATGGAGAAAAGTGTCGCATTACGACCTGCTTATAATTGGTGCCGGATCTGGTAATTCCATCATTGATGAACGCCATGACGAATGGAATATCGCTATTGTAGAGCCCGGTGAGTTTGGCGGAACCTGCCTTAATCGAGGATGCGTACCTTCAAAGATGTTCATTTATGCTGCTGACAGGGCATACATGGCTAAAACTAATGAAAAATTTGGTATTGAAACAACCTTTGTGAACGCTCGCTGGCCTGAAATCAGAGATCGGGTGTTTGATCGCATTGATCCCATAACTGAATCGGGGCTCGACTATCGAATGTCTCTTCCAAATGTCACTGTTTACAGAAATATGGCTCGGTTTATTGGTGAACGAACTCTTCAGATTGGTGAGGAAATTGTCACTGCAGAACGAGTAGTTGTAGCCGCTGGAGCCCGTCCTGAGATTCCCAATATTTCTGGACTTGACCAAGTCCCCTATGTGACATCAGATGAAATTATGCGCATCAGTGATCTCCCGTCCCACTTAGTGATTGTTGGTGGTGGGTTTATTGCTGTCGAGATGGCGCATATCTTTTCATCATTCGGGAGCGAAGTAACAATTATTCATAGAGGAAGCCATCTTCTCCGCGGACTTGATTCAGATATATCAAATCGAATAACTGATATTTATAAGAAGAGATTTAACTTGTTCCTTGAAACAGAAGTAGACAATGTGAATCACGATAAAGATTTCAAATTAAATCTTTCCTCTGGAGAGACCTATGAGTGTGATGAGTTGCTGATCTCTACCGGACGTACACCTAATACGGATCAGTTAAACGTTTCCGAAGGAAACATAGAAATAACAAACAGTGGACATATTGCTACTAATTCTTTCTTGCAGGCCTCCGCTGAAGGTGTTTGGGCTATTGGCGACATAACTAACCCAATTCAGTTGAAGCATTTAGCTAACGCGGACGCCCGAATAGTAGGACACAATATATGCAATCCACAAAATCTTTTATCCGTCGATCGTTCATTGTCTCCTGCTGCTGTTTTTGGCTACCCTCCTATTGCTTCGGTTGGGCTGACGGAGCAACAAGCGGCGGCAGAAAAGATTCCATATTTAGTAGCGAGCCGTTCTTTTGCCGATACTGCTTACGGGTGGGCGATGGAAGATGAATCCAGTTTTATCAAACTTTTAGCCGACCCAGAAAATAGAACCCTTTTGGGCGCTCATCTTATTGGGCCTCAGTCCCCTACTTTGATTCAGCAATTGATACAAGGGATGACCCTAGGGCAAACTGTAGATGAAATGGGCAGAGAGCAACTGTACATCCATCCTGCTTTGCCGGAGGTTATAGAGCAGGCTCTTTTAGAATTCGAAATGAAATAATTTAAGGAAACTTATGGAAAATTTAGATGGAAAAGTTGCAGTAATTACTGGTGGGGCCTCTGGGCTAGGAAAGTCCTTTGCCGAGAGATTCGGAGCCGCTGGTATGAAACTTGCTTTAGCTGATGTAGAAGTCCCTGTCTTGGAAGAAACTGTCGCAAATCTTGAATCTAATGGCATCGAAGTACTTGGCATCCCATGTGATGTCTCCAATCCTGAAGATGTAAATAATTTTGCAGAAACTGTGATCAACCAGTTCGGTGCTGCTCATGTTCTTTGCCTCAATGCAGGGGTTGCTTCAGGTGGAACCATTGTGGAGAGTTCTCTTGAACAGTGGAAATGGGTTTTAGGCGTGAATCTCTACGGAATAATCCATGGTTTAAATGCTTTTTTACCAGGCTTAGTTAAGCAAGACGAGGGGCATGTAGTGATGACGGCTTCAGTAGCTGGGCATACATCTTTCGCTAATCTCGGACCCTATAGTGCCTCAAAGCATGCAACGGTAACTATCGCCGAAACGCTTTTCGCAGAAATGAGGGACGCTGGATCAAATGTAGGTGTCTCCTGCTTGTGCCCCGGATTTGTTTCTACCAACATTTTTACTTCAGAAAGAAATCAACCTGAAGAGATGAAATCCTCACTTGCGGAACCCCCTTCCAATGAAGATGTATCACAACGCGAAGCAATGATTGAATGGTTACGTGCCAACGCTCTTAAACCCGATATTGTTGCAGATTTAGTACATGACGCGGTTACTGAGAACAAATTCTGGATTTTCACTGACGAGACTCATATCCCTGCCATCACTGCTCGCCATAGGGAGATTCAAGAACGGCGTCCACCCAGCGCTGAAACAATCTTTGAAGAGATCTAATTTAATCCTTTGAAAGTAGTGCCTCGGCTGTTTCTTTCGCCCACTTGTAGTCAGTTTTACCATTAGGACTTCGTTGAATCTTAGGAACAACCACAATCTCTTTTGGGACCTTGTACCCAGCAAGAACCTCGCGCACATCTGTTTTTAGAGCTTTAATCGGGTCTTCTTCGAAAGTCGTATTCTCCTCGAGTTGAACCACGGCAGTAACTGCTTGACCCCAGCGGTCATCTTCCAGTCCTACCACATTGCAATCTCGCACACTTTGAAGAGTCTTTAACGCTTCTTCTACCTCTTCCGGATAGACCTTCTCTCCTCCAGTGTTAATGCAAACTGACCCACGGCCCAATAATGTTATTGTCCCGTCTTCCTCAACAACAGCATAATCACCAGCTATAGACCAACGGCGACCATCTATTTCAGGAAACGTTGCAGCGGTTTTCTCTGGGTCTTTAAAATACCCTAAAGGAAGCGGGTAGCCAGTAGCCAAACGCCCTCGTTCCTTTGATCCTGGTTTGACTTCCGTCCCTTCATCAGTGAACACTCGGGTATGAGGACCGAGGACGAAACGAGCGGTACCGGTATTTCCTGAAGAACGAGAAGTTATCTGATTACCAATACCTGTTCCTTCGCTAGAACCTAAAGAATCAACAATCGAAACATCGCAGTATTCAAGTAAACGCTCTTTAACCGGATCACTAAACATTACCCCAGATGAAAAGATCATTCTGAGTGAAGAAACGTCTCTAAGACTTTCTCCAGTTGACGCTTTATCTAACGAGTCCACCATTGGTTTAGCGAACGCATCCCCAACAATAGACACCATCGTTATTTTTTCTTGTTCGACTACGGCCCAAAGTTCATCTGGATCAAACGATCTTGAAGTAAGTGTTGCAACCAGCCCCCCATGTGAGTGGGTGATCATTCCTGTTATTCCGGATGTTCCATGCATAAGAGGGGCCGCGCAGAGTTGACGCATCTCAGATTTTTGGTGAATCACTTGCCGGGCTATTGCCGCTGCCTCTTCTGGAGTATTGGGGAGAGTGGCGCCAAGCGACCTGAAAGTAGACTGCATCATTCCGAAAATGTTGTGATGGTCCCACATCACTGCTTTAGGCATCCCCGTTGTTCCACCCGTGTATAAAAACCAGAGATCTTCCCCTGTTCGATTTATCCGTTTCATTGGATCTTCAGATAAGGCTT
>CACFCV010000033.1:0-8906 GCA_902564875.1 Actinomycetota bacterium | reverse complement strand
CATTGAAAGCGTAAGAGGTAAAGGTTTACTTATTGCTGCTGAACTTAACTCAGAAATTTTGAAGGAACATACTGGCCCCGAAATTGCTCGAGCATGCTTAGAAGCTGGACTTGTAGTTAACGGAGTGACTCCGACATCTTTACGGTTAGCTCCACCATTAACCGTTAGTTCTGAAGAGTTGATTAGAGGCGTAGCTCTCTTGGGAGAAGTTTTGGCTAGCGCGATTGGGGAGGAAAAAAATGAGACACATTCTTGAAATAGATGATTTGAATGCGGCTGAAGTCGTAGAGGTTCTAGAACTCGCAAGCACCAAAGAATACCCCAAAGTTCTTGACAGACAGGGAGTAGCTTTAATTTTCGAAAAACCATCAGCACGCACAAGAAACTCAATGGAAATGGCGGTTATACAACTAGGCGGCCACCCAATTTATATAAGTGCTGAAGAAATTGGTTTAGATAAACGCGAGTCAGTAGAAGATGTCACTAAGACACTTTCTTGCTTTCACTCCATGATTGGAGCAAGGGTTTTTAAGCATTCCACAGTTGAAAGGATGGCGAAAGAAAACCAAGTTCCCATAATCAACTTGTTGTCAGACGAAGCGCATCCTTTACAAGCTTTAGCTGATGTGTTGACAATGCAACAAGAGCTAGGAGATTTACAAGGACGTTCTGTCGCTTATATAGGAGACGGAAACAATGTGTTTAGATCCTTAGCTTTAGCCAGTGGCTTTCTAGGCATGGAGGTTCGATTCTCAGGACCATCTGAATATTTCATAAGTGACGAAGATCGCGACCGATTAAATTTCGCGGGAGTCAATGTCACTGAGTATGACAACCCCGAGGAAGCCGTAAAAGATGCTGATGTGGTTTATACAGATGTTTGGACTTCTATGGGCCAAGAAGAAGAAAAAAATCAGCGCCATAAAGCATTTGAAGGGTTTCAAGTAAATAAAGAATTGATGGGAATGGCTAGCGAAAAAGCTATTTTCCTTCACTGTCTTCCAGCTCATCGAGGCGAGGAAGTCGTAGATGAAGTAGTAGATGGTTCAGCTAGCCGAGTTTGGGTTCAAGCTGAAAATCGAATGCATGCGGCTCGAGGCCTTTTAATTTGGTTAATTGAAAAACATCTAGGAGGGAAGGAAACGATATGAGTAAAGTTCAACGACATCACCAGATAACTCAACTGCTTTCTGACTTACCCATATCAAGCCAGTTAGACCTAGTAAAGGAATTAGAAGACGTTGGAATACCAGCAACTCAAGCCACGGTATCTAGAGACTTAGAGGAACTTGGCGCAGTGAAAGTGAGGCTTCCGAATGGGGAACTTATTTATGCGATTCCTGAGTATCCAGTAGATCGTGTCCTTCCCGAAGATCATTTAAGGCGGGTAATGGGTGAGTGGGTAGTCGAAATCAAGACATCGGAAAATATAGTTGTGTTGAGAACTCCACCTGGCTCTGCACACGTAGTCGCTTCCGCGTTAGATCGTGCTGGCTTACCTGAAGTTCTAGGCACGGTGGCAGGAGATGACACTTTGTTTGTTGTGGCAGCTAGTAGTGAAGCTGGAAAATCCTTGAATAAGATTCTTCTGCAATTAGCAGGTCTCTGAATTAGGAAAGTATTAGCGAGAGAGAAAATGAGTACAAAGAAATCTGAAATAAAAAAAGTAGTTCTGGCTTATTCTGGAGGTCTAGACACCTCAATCATCTTGAAGTGGTTGCAGGAGACTTATAACTGTGAAGTAGTAACTTTCACAGCAGACTTAGGTCAAGGGGAAGAACTTGAACCAGCACGCGCAAAAGCTGAGTCAATGGGCGTGGAAGAAATTTACATCGAAGACCTCCGGGAGGAATTTGTCTCTGAGTATGTTTTTCCGATGTTTCGAGCAAATGCTATTTACGAAGGTGAGTACCTGCTCGGTACTTCTATAGCGCGTCCACTTATAGCTAAGCGTCTAGTAGAAATTGCAGCTGAAACAGGAGCAGATGCAATTAGTCATGGTGCTACTGGAAAAGGCAATGATCAAGTTCGTTTTGAATTAGGAGCCTATGCGCTCAACCCTGATATTGAAGTAATTGCGCCATGGAGAGAGTGGGAATTAGGTTCTCGTCAAAGTCTTCTGGAATATGCGGACGAGCATGACATACCAGTAGAAATGAAAAGAGGCAAAGAGTCGCCTTATTCAATGGATGCTAATTTGCTGCATATCTCTTATGAAGGAGGGCCGTTAGAGGATCCATGGAATGAACCAGCTACAGAGATGTGGAGATGGTCAGTTAGCCCTGAACAGGCACCAAATGAGGCAACATACCTCGAGTTAACTTATGAAAAGGGAGATGTAGTAGCACTCGATGGCAAAAGAATGACACCCGCTGAAGTTCTGGCGTCACTGAATAAAGTGGGCGGAGAAAACGGCATTGGAAGAACGGATATCGTAGAAAATCGCTATGTGGGGATGAAGTCAAGGGGCGCTTACGAAACTCCTGGAGGATCAATACTCCTTAAAGCACACAGAGCTATAGAGTCCATCACACTTGATGGAGGCACCGCACATCTTAAAGATGAGATT
Source organism: Actinomycetota bacterium (assembly GCA_902564875.1). Classification (GTDB taxonomy): domain Bacteria; phylum Actinomycetota; class Acidimicrobiia; order Acidimicrobiales; family MedAcidi-G1; genus MedAcidi-G2B. The sequence continues at coordinate 6,337 of CACFCV010000033.1, read as the reverse complement.
ATGCCGCGCTACGCCGAAATAATTTATAACGGCTTTTGGTTTAGTCCGGAGAGAGAGATGCTCCAAGCAGCGATAGATCACAGCCAAATTAGGGTGAACGGTAAAGTTCGACTTCGACTCTATAAAGGCAACATTGAAGTTGTTGGTAGGGAATCCAATGACACTCTCTTTGACGAGGCAGTAGCGACTTTTGAGGAAGATCAAGGTGCCTATAACCAAGCAGATGCAGAAGGTTTTATAAAACTAAACGCGCTTAGATTACGTACCGTTGCTCGCAGGAACCAATCAGGTCAGGAGAAATCATGACGACGCTTTGGCACGGACGTTTCAAAGGAGGCCCTGCTGAAGCTTTGCAGGCCCTAAATGACAGTATTTCTTTTGATATCAGAATGTATAAAGAAGATATTGAAGGCTCAAGAGCTCATGTCCGCATGTTAGAGAGGGTAGGTCTCATCAGTGAATCTGATAGAGAAAAAATTCTTGACGCACTAGATCAAACTGAAAAAGAAATGGATGAAGAGAAATTTGTTTTTGAATCTAGCGACGAAGATATTCATACAGCAGTAGAGAGAAGAGTGACAGAGATCGCTGGAGATGCAGGCGCTCGTTTACACACAGGAAGAAGCCGAAACGATCAAGTCGCCACTGATCTTCGTTTGTGGGTCAAACGTGAAATGAAAGAAATATCTGGGCTAGTTCTTGATTTTCAAGAAACTCTACTTACCCATGCTAAGCAGTCGAAAGATAGTTATCTTCCGGGTTATACCCACATGCAGCAGGCTCAACCGGTTTTACTTTCACACCATTTATTAGCCCATGGTTGGGCTTTGAGCCGCGATCTAGATCGCTTATTTGAAGCTCTAACGAGAGCTGATATTTCACCTCTAGGTGCTGGCGCGTTAGCAGGCTCATCTCTACCTCTTGACCCAGATGGAGTGGCAGAAGATTTAGGATTCAGTCACCGATTTAATAATTCTTTAGACGCAGTATCAGATAGAGATTTTGTCGTTGACGCTTTGTATGCCTTGACGCTTTTGGGAGTCCATTTATCTCGCATCGGGGAAGAACTTATTTTATGGTCAAGCACTGAATTCGGATTTGTTGAATTAGATGATGCTTTTTCAACAGGGTCATCAATGCTTCCTCAGAAGAAGAATCCTGATATTGCAGAATTAGCTCGCGGAAAAGCTGGCCGCCTGATAGGACACCTTTCTGGTTTACTGGCCACTCTTAAAGGTCTTCCACTGGCTTATAACAAAGATCTACAAGAAGACAAAGAGCCTTTATTTGACGCTTGCGACACAGTCCGGCTCTTGCTTCTTGCTCTTAATGGGATGGTTGACACGATGAAGTTCAATTCTGAAGTCATGAAGCAGCATGCAGACAATCCAAATTCTGCCGCTATTGACTTAGCAGAATATCTTGTGGCTAAAGGTATACCTTTTAGAGAAGCACACGCCATAGTTGGAACTCACGTAGCAGCATCAATAGAAGAAGGTACAGATTTAGCAGACATAGTTTCTTCCGATGAGAGACTAGGGCCTGAAGCTGCTGCTCTTTTAGCTCCGGGTGCTGCCGTGAATAGGCGCACTAGCCCTGGAGGCGCTGGACCAGAAGCAGTAAAGGTTCAGATAAAAGAGTTCCAGATTCAGCTGGATTCTCAACGAGAACGGCTAAAGAGTGACATTTAGAACAATCAAAGAACTCAATGCAAGAGTTGGGACTGAACCAAGAGTCGTAATTCAATCTGCACCAGAAAGTTCTGAGAAAGAAAGGTTTTTGCATCTTCTCGACAATTATTCTGATGCGCTTATAAGAACTTGCCGACCAGGACATCTAACCGGGTCATCTTTAGTATTTGATCCATTCTCCGGTCAAATTTTGATGCTGTTCCACAGCAAACTTCAGAAATGGCTACAACCTGGTGGTCATGCTGATGGAGATGGTGACCTAGCAAGAGTTGCTTTGAGAGAAGCGATCGAAGAAACAGGTATTCCAGATTTACGTGTGCTGGACGAAGTAGTGGATCTTGATATCCATGAAGTAGACCCCCCTAAAGAAGACCGGCATGAACATTACGATGTTCGGTTTCTTGTAGTAGCTCCTGAGGGAACAACCCCCAAAGGAAACCATGAGTCACAAGAGCTGCGGTGGATAAATGTAGAGGACTTAGACCTTTTGAAAGTTGACTCAAGTGTTCACCGACTTACTAAGCGCGCCTTAGATCGGTTTGAAGAAATTTAGATAAACCTACTTTTTAAAAGTCACCTGGATCAAGACAGGAATCTAAATCGTTAACACGAGCAAAACCATTTTGACGATCAAGATGGGAGCCTGAGCCAGATGGCAACGAAGTCAATAAAGGAGCAACATCTCCTTCAGTCCTTAGTTCTAATGCATAGTTATTTCGGTCTTGGATATAGATACGCCAATCGTAAATCCAACTTTCTATCAGAAAGCGATCATCCTCTGTTCCTCCACTAAGCGACTCAAGAGAATTAACCAGAGAATTAACCAATGCGGTTATCTCATCAATCATGTCTGCACGTGTGCTAGGAGTAGTTGCAGTAGAAGCCAACGGAAGATCTTGAATGGTTGATCTGAATTCGGCGCAGAGGCCTTCCGCATTGGACGCCCAAACTCGGTCTTCTATACGATCTGGATTTCCAGAAGGGGCTAAGAAAAACGCCCAGAACCAAAAAGCAATAAGGCAAATAACTAAGGTGCTGAGACCAAGTCGAACAATGGTTCTTGACCAGTCTTGATTAGGGCTTTCAATCATTCTTCTTCAGGTTCTTCTTCAGGTTCTTCTTCTGGTTCTTCTTCTGGTTCTTCTTCTGGTTCTTCTTCAGGTTCAGGTGTAACTTGGACTGTAACTGATGAACCAACTGGTAGTTCCACTCCTGGGAGTGGGTCTTGGGACCAGATGGTTCCAGCAGGAGCTCCAGGATCTTCAGGGTTTGGCGCCGTTATTGATAAGAAGACAAGGCCACTTGACTCCACAGATGCTTGAGCTTCTTCTGCAGTCATTGAAAGCAGATCGGCTACTGCAACCGGGGGAGGAGCAACTGCAATTTCTAAAACCATTGATCCTCCTTCTATCATTATTGAGCCAATAACTGGCGATTGGCTGATGATTACATTCGGTTCATAATCCATGGTTTCGATTTCGATAGCGGCGAGAATGGTTATCCCTGTTTCTGAATCAATAAGAAGTTGAGTCGCCTCTTCCAGGGTCAGTCCAAGAAGCTCGGGTGTTGGAACAATAACTTCAGGAGCTTCAGTGGTTGTAGGAGCTAGAGAAGGTGGTGGTTCGTTGAAATCAGTTACTGGCAAATCGAGATGTGCGGAAGTCATGACATCATTCCAGATCAATGCTGGAAAAGTTCCTCCTGAAACTTTTCTGTCAGTAAGAGGAGGAACCATAGAGATCTGGCCATCTGGGTAACCAACCCAAACGGCTGTAGTGATTTGGGGGGTGTATCCGACGAAGACCGCATCGGCATAATTCTGCGTAGTACCAGTTTTTCCGGCGGCCACTCTTCCAAAATCGGCCCGCCATCCTGTTCCATCTTCAATCACACCTTGAAGGATCCATGTCATTTGATCAGCTAAAGAGGCGCTCATTACTCGTGTTTGCTCACGCTCCCATTCCCACAAAGTTGTTCCATCTGCGTTAGTTATTCTTTTTACATAGGTGTGAGGGACGGACACACCTCGGTTTGCGAAAGTACTATAGGCAGAAGCCATATCAAGCATGGTCGTATCAGAAGTACCCAAGATGCTGGAATAAACATTCTCTATGTGGCTCTCAATTCCCAGACGACGAGCCATTGAAACGAGTCTCTCTGGACCAATCCCCATTATTAATTGGGCGTAAACAGTGTTATAAGAACCCCACATTGCTTCAATCAATGTGACATCCTCAGGATCTGGAATTTCTCCTGTCACTGGATCTGGATCAGGAAGGCGATAACCTGTTGCACCGCCGCTAACATTCCAGATTGCAAACTCACCAGTTGCACCTGGAATATCAAACTCAGCCTCATTTGGGGCGGAATACACAGCAGTAGCACTCCATCCTGCTTCTAAAGCTGCGGCTAGCCCTATAGGTTTCATAGAAGAGCCAACTTGCCGCCCATTTCCAACAGCTAAATTTACTTTCGCATCTTCATCTTCGGCAAAGAAATCTCGCCCACCAACCATTGCAAGAACGAAACCAGTTTGAGGGTCCATCACGATCACAGAAGCATCCGGAAGCCCTTGTCCTTCAGGAAGATGCCGTTCTACTGCTGCTTCAGCTTCAGATTGAAGGGTTAAATCAATGGTTGTTTCTATACGAAGGCCACCTTCGAATAGAAGAGCCTCACGTTCAGCCCGCGTGTCCGCAATATCTTCATTCTCTAAGAACCACCTGCGAACTTCTTCTACAAAATGCCCGGCTTCATATACAGTGTCAAGACGAGCAGAATATTCTTCAAGTACAGGCGGAGTTTCTAAGGCGATTTGATACTCCTCGTCTGAAATGAACTCATTAGCCAGCATGCGGTTCAAAACCATGTGGCTTCTGCGGAGACTATTGCTGTAGTTCAAGAGTGGGTCGTAATAAGAAGGTCTTTGAATTACTCCTGCAAGCATTGCTGCTTCCGCAATAGAAAGATCTTGAACATCTTTATTGAAGTAAGTTAAAGCAGCTGCTTTTATTCCATAAGCACCATGTCCAAAATAGATCGTATTGAGGTACTGCAGAAGAATGAAGTCCTTACTATATTGGTCCTCAAGTCGCATTGAGTACCAAATCTCTTCCAACTTTCGACTAGCGGTCCTCTCAGAGTTTTCGATAATGGCTAACTTCACATATTGCTGAGTGATGGTTGAGGCTCCTTGGCTAATACCTCCGGCTTCTAGGTTTGTGCGAGCGGCTCGGATAATACCTCGAAGATCAATTCCGTCATGACTGTAAAATCTTTCGTCTTCAATAGCGATCACAGCATTACGAACCATTTCCGGAATTTCTTCAATCTCCCTAATAATTGAACGATTTTCAGGAGCAACGAGCGAAGTGATGTAAGTTCCGTCAGCAGATACGACAACAGAAGTTTGTGCTTGCTCGGGGATACTTATTTCAAATTGTTGAGACTCTGACCGATAACAGGCTGTAGCAGTCAAAGACAACACAAAAAAGATTGGAATAACACGTCGGATAAAAATTCCCATAATTACTCTCTATTTTGGCCTGTAAGAGCTCAAAAAAGATGTCACTACGAAAAGGTTTTGACAATATATGTGAAAAGGTTGGACCTGAGCCGTTATATAGGCCATCGTTGAGGGGTGGCAAGTAATGAATTTTTGAATGATCTCGAGCTCAGAGGCCTTATTTTTGATAGCACAGATCGAGAAGTTCTAGACCAAAGACTTTCAGAAAAGCCAATCACCCTTTACTGCGGCTTTGATCCCACAGCTGACAGCTTGCATGTAGGAAGCCTTTTGCCTTTGTTGCTTCTTCGTCGATTTCAAGATGCTGGCCATCGGGTTATATCACTAGCTGGAGGAGCAACAGGAATGGTTGGTGATCCAAGTGGTAAATCAGAGGAACGCAATCTTTTAGATGAAGAAACCCTGTCACATAATGTTGAAGCTATAGCTAGCCAAATGAAATCGTTCATCAAATTAGAAGATGGAACTAGCTCAGCCACAGGAACTTCGATGCTGCTCAATAATCTTGAGTGGACTTCTAATGTAAACGTTCTCGATTTTCTTCGAGATGTAGGGAAGCATGTGACAGTAGGGACGATGCTTGGTAAAGAATCAATTAGGGCGCGTCTAGAAAGTGATCAAGGTATTTCTTTTACTGAGTTCAGTTACATGCTTTTGCAAGCAAATGATTTCTATGAGATGTATAAACGTTATGACTGTGAAATGCAGGTAGGGGGTTCTGATCAGTGGGGAAATATTACTGCGGGTATAGACCTCATACGTAGACGTATTGGAGGGACTGCGTACGGACTTACTGTTCCTTTAATTACACGATCAGGCGGAGGCAAATTCGGTAAAACAGCTGAGGGAACAATATGGCTAGATCCCGAACGGACGCTCCCGTATCAACTGCACCAATATTTTTTGAATACTGACGACAAAGATGTAGAAAAAATGCTTCTACAACTTACTTTATTGAAAGTAGAAGAAATCCAAGAAGTATTGACAGAGCATCAGAAAGATCCTTCTTTAAGGCTAGGTCAGCGACGATTAGCCGATGAAGTTTGCGCTCTTGTGCACGGTGTTGAGGAAAAAGAGAAAGCGGTTTTAGCGGCAGAAATACTTTTTGGAGAAATCTTGC
>CACFCV010000032.1:0-9987 GCA_902564875.1 Actinomycetota bacterium | reverse complement strand
GCCCTCCACCAAAAAGCGTCATGTCTTCAACTGTTAAACCCAGGCCACTTAACTGATCTGCAATTTCCTCTGGCTCACCCTCTATAGGAGCGAACTCTTGAAGCCAAGAAAGTAGTACCTTCATTAGAACTGACTCAAGAAGCGATAGTCGTTTCGGAAAAGTTCACGCAGATCGTCTATTCCGTGCCGCATTAACGCAAGACGGTCAAGCCCAAAACCAAAAGCAAAGCCAGACCATTCTTCTGGGTCTAGCCCTCCTGCTCTAAGCACATTTGGATGAACCATTCCACATCCAGCCAATTCAAGCCATGTGCCATCTGGGCGACGAATGTCAAACTCTGCGGACGGTTCAGTAAAGGGGAAGTAGGACGGCCGGAGTCGTGTTACAAACTCTTCCCCAAAATAAGCAGAAGTAAAGGACTCAAGTGTTCCAGCTAAGTCCGCAAAAGTTATCCCTCGGTCAACCACTAGTGCTTCAATTTGATGAAACACTGGCATATGAGTGGCATCAGCGGTATCGGATCGAAATACTCGTCCTGGCATAATCGAATAAATTGGAGGTTCTTGATTTTCCATGACTCTTATTTGCACAGGGGAAGTATGGGTTCTCAGCAACGTGCTTTGTGGTTCTCCATAGTCGACATAAAGAGTGTCGTACATATCACGTGCCGGATGACTTAAGGGAAAATTCAAAGCACCAAAGTTGTGCCACTCATCTTCTATTTCTGGCCCCTCAGAAACTGTGTATCCCATTCCGACGAAAAGATCTTCGAGGCGCTCCCAAGTTTGAGTAATGACGTGGTGGTGACCTAAACGGAAACCTGAATCTAACTCCGTCAAATCAAGTCGTTCATTCTCTAGTTGCACGGATTGGTGTTCTTCAACAAGAGCGGTTCTTTTGCTAGCGATGAGATCTTTTATCTGGTCACGAATCTCATTTATCTGCTTGCCTTTACTACGCCTTTCGTCTGCGTCCAGATCGCTAAGGTTTTTCTTGACAAGAGTAATCACGGATTTCTTCCCCAACAATTCTGAGTCAAGTGTATTAAGGGTCTCCAAATCTCTCGCTGCCTCAATGGCAGCGAGAGATTCAATTAAATGAGAACCAAGATCTATATTCTTCATAATTCAAATACTTTGCCTTAAGAAAGAATACGACACGCGGCACTGTTTATAGTGGCTAATTTCATGATTAGTGCCTCTGAGACAACGAATAAAGAATAATTGAACCCGCCACAGCAACGTTTAATGAGTCAGATAGACCAACTGTTGGGACGCTCAACCTGCCATTACAAGCTTTTATGGTCTCTTCATTTAATCCCCGAGGCTCATTGCCAAGTACAACTGCTATTGGAGAATCTTCTTTCAAGGTTTCTGGAGATACGCCACCTTCAGGAACTGCTGCCCAAGAAAGGTAACCAAAGTCAGACAAATTTCTTAAAACACTCTGAGATTCATCTGCCTGCGTAAAAGGAACTCGAAATAAAGACCCTGCAGAAGCTCTTACGAATTTAGGATTATATGGGTCCACTCCGCCTACCAATACGACCCCTGAAATGCCAAAAGATTCTGCAGAGCGAACCAATGTGCCTGCGTTACCAGGATCAGAAACTTCCTCAAGGACCAAAAGGGTTCCTTGCGAATCAATTAACTCTTCTAATTTTTTGTCATGACACTCAACAAGAGCTACTGCTGGCTGAGGCGACTTAGTTGTTGAAAGAGTATTAAAGGTTCTTTCACTTATTGATACACACTGAATACCAGACGAAACTATCTTTGCCGCTAGAGCATCTTGGCTAAAGGATTCTGATACTACGACTAATTGCACTTTCAAATTAGATTCAAGTGCTTCAACTACCAGTTGCGGCCCCTCCACAAGGTAAGTATTTTCTTCTTCTCGGAAAGAACGGTCTCGCGCTAGCCGACGTATTCGTCGAACAAGCGAACTTTTGTCACTTGCTTTAGGAATCACCGAGCAGAATTAATTGCGTCAATAAGCTCCGCTTTTCGGAGGCCTGAGATTTTTATATCAAAACTTTTCGCTATCTCTTTAAGTTCGGCGACTGTTAATGAAGAAAGATCTTCGTCTTGTGAAGACGATTCTTCAGGCATTTCCTCTGCCACTTCTTTGACATCTTCAACTATGGACTCTTCTTTATTGGCAGAACTCTGTGGTGTTGAAGGTTGCTGTGGCTCTGCTGCTGCGGCTAGCTCAACTAACGCAGAAAAAGCTTCAGGTTCCTTAACCGCAAGATCTGCAAGAACCTTGCGGTCCACTTCAACTCCTGCACATTTCAAACCATTGATAAAGCGGCTATACGTGGTGTTGTTTTGCCGACAAGCTGCATTAATTCGTTGAATCCAAAGACGGCGGAATTGCCCTTTACGCGCACGGCGATCACGAAACGCATAGTTTCCTGAATGCATGACTTGCTCATTTGCTGCACGAAAAGATCGACTCTTGTTGCCGTAATATCCTTTCGCTTCTTTCAGTACGGCTTTATGTTTTTTCTTACTGTGTACGGCTCTCTTAACTCGTGCCATTGGAGACTCCTTTACTTTCTACAATCAACTTCAAGAACAGAAATTATCTTTACTAAATTCCTTTGTTAGCGGTTTTATTTACCAAGACGAGTGCGAATTGACCGCTCATCAGATTTTGCTATGTCACTCTCGCCGGCAAGTCGGCGCTTACGCTTTGATGGTTTTTTCTCTAAGATGTGATTCAGATTTGGGCTACGTTTACGAAGGCGTCCAGACCCCGTTACTTTTACACGCTTAGCTAACCCTCTGTGCGTTTTCATCTTCGGCATTATTTACTCCATTCTCAAACTAGTTCTACATTAAGACTCTTCGTTCACCGCATCCTGAGCTTCGGTGTCCTCTGATTCATTTACTTCTTCTTGATCTTCCTCATTGGTCTCGGCCTGCAATTTCTCGACAACTTCTCGCTGCTTACGAGTTGCTTTACCTGGAACAAGAACCATGGTCATGTTGCGACCTTCTTGTTCCGGATATACCTCTATGTGACCTACTTCTTCAACAGCTTCTGCTACGTTCTCCAGAATTCGTGTTCCAAGTTCCGGATGCTGTGTTTCTCGACCTCGGAACATGATCGTTACCTTGACCTTGCTCCCCTCCCTAAGGAACTCTTCCACTTTTCTAGTCTTTGTATTGAAATCCCCTACTCCGATTTTCGGACGGTACTTCATTTCTTTAACCAGAATGTGGGTGGACTTCTTTCGGGATTCTTTGGCTTTTTGGGACTGTTCATATTTGAACTTCCCATAATCCATAATCCGGCAGACCGGTGGGGTTGCTTGACCTGCAACTTCTACTAAATCTAGGTCCATTTCCTGAGCCATGTTCAACGCTTCATTCAAAGGCCGGATACCGACTTGCTCTCCGTCATAAGAAACGAGTCTTACTTCATGGGCCCGAATTTGATCGTTTATTCGAGGTTCTTGATTCTGTGGCGTTGCTATTGTTTTTCACTCCTTCGCGTTAATCGTCAGTTTCCTGACATATGACAGACCCGCTTATAAAAAATAAGCGGGTGCCGAAAAGCCGACACCCGCACCAGAAGCTTATGCTGCTAGTTTGGAAACGACCTGATCGCACCTTCAGTGGTCAGGTGGGAAATCCCACTTCTCTTTATTTTGTTGAGATAAGCGTATCAGCACTTATCTTTAAGAAGAACTGAGAATTAATACAAAGGAAAATACTATGAGTAGTCTCTGGACACCTGATGGAGAGCATAATGTTCAACCAGAATCCTCAAACGACGAACCCCCGGTGAGTTCAGGAGAATTTGACCATCTCTCCCCAGAAGATCGTGAAAAAGCAGAAGCCATGGTGAAAGAAATGGCAGCGGCACAAGAACGGATAGCGAAAACACCAGCTTCAGTGGTGATTTCAACTCATTTGATGGGATTGTACGAATTAGCAGCTATTCATTTGTCTCAACAACCACCAAATCTAAAAGATGCCTCCCTTGCGATAGACGCCTTAGGTGCAGTAATGGACAAGTTGATTAATCAACTTGGAGAAAACGAAGAGACGTTAAAAGATGCTTTACACCAAATTCGCATGGCGTATGTGAGCCTGGAGCAACGAGACAAAGCAGATGCCAATCTCAGCGAAGAAGAAGTAAATTCTGAATCTGAATAAAAATTGAAATAGACCTCAACTGTCAGATTTCAAAAAAGTTTAATGAACAATTTTTGAGAGTGGGATTTCAAGTATGTCTGTTGCCCCCGCATCCCTTAACGCAGGGATGAGTTCATTAATTTTATTCTTTGCTACTACAGTTTCGACCGCAAACCCAGATCCCTTAAATAACTCATTGACGGTTGGTGCCTTCATTGAGGGAATTAAATTAATCACCTGATCAAGATCTGATTCTCCTACATTCATTTTGACTAGTACTTTCCCTCTAGCTTCAAGAGTTCCCTGTAAGAGTCGTTGGATCTGTTCCATTGCGTGACGTTTTTCTGGGTCTGCTGCAGAAACTGGATTAGCGATCAATTCCGTAAAACTGGTCAAAATGGTGTCAATCACTTTAAGGCCTGCTGCACGAAGGGCTCTTCCAGTTTCAGTTATGTCAACTACTACATCAACTATGTCTGGAGTTTTAGCCTCTGTAGCCCCGTAAGAGAGTCGAATATCGGCTTCAACATTTTGTTCAGCAAAAAATTTGCGGGTTAACTCTGGGTATTCGCTTGAAACTCTCACGCCGTTCGGAAGATCAGCAACTGAATTCCAAGGTGCATCAGAAGGGACAGCTACAACAATATTTACTGGACGAGCGGTTGCCTTTGAATAATGAAGTTCACCCAGAGAAACAACATCACTGTCTGTCTCTTCGATCCAATCTCGACCAGTTATCCCTAAATCAAACGTTCCTTCCGCTACATATGAAGGAATTTCTTGCGGGCGAAGTATACGAACCTCTTCAATTCTTGGGTCATTAATATCAGCGCGATAATCCACAGAAGAGCTTCTCAGGACCCCAAGATCAGCCCCTTCAAAAAGTTCAAGGGTTGACGCTTCCAACGATCCTTTTGGTAATACAAGTTTTAGCACGTGAAAAACTTAGCGGATCTAATCGCTTCTCCCGCCCTTATTTAATTTTCTTCTAAAATTACGTCGATTCTTAAGTCATTACCTAGTTGCTCTATTGAAGCAAACCGGCCTCTCTGAATTTGTTCCATAGTGGGCGCGCCTGGCCCTGTAAATAGTGCTTTCCCGTCGTCACCGCCAAGAAACGCTGGGGCAATGTATATCACGTAGCGGTCAACTAAACCGCCCCGATGGAAGCGTCCTGCGACATCTGCTCCCCCCTCAATGAGAAGCTGCAAAACTCCTTGATCCCCTAAATCATCAAGTAGTTCTTCGAGCTCACCATTCCAGGATTCTGCTGGCTGAACTAATGCCCCTTCAGGTATATCTCCTATCACTATCCGACGAGGATCATTTCCTTGAACTGCCCTGACTGTAAGCTGCGGATCGTCAAATCGTACCGTTCCTGCACCTACACACACCGCATTACTTTCAGCTCTTAACTGATGAACATCCGCTCGAGCTTCTTCTCCTGTGATCCATTCGCTGGATCCATCGGGAGCAGCTATGCGTCCATCCAATGTGGCAGCAAGTTTCAATACAACATAGGGGCGTCCGGTATTGCGATGACAAATATAGGGAGCTAGTTGTTCTAGTACCTGAGATGCGCCTGGACCTAGTTCAACTTCTATTCCCGCATCTAGAAGGGCGTTTATTCCTGAACCTGATACTTGCCCATCCGGATCTTTGACAGCTACTACCACCCGAGAAATTTTTGATTTTATGATCGCTTCAGTGCAAGGTCCTGTTTTACCAAAATGATTGCATGGTTCGAGAGTCGTATAAAGAGTTGCGTCTTTCGCCCCTTCACCTGCTTGCAGAAGAGCTTGAGCTTCGGCATGTGGTTCTCCAGGAGGGCCAGTAGCAGCTTTTGAAATTACTTTCCCATTAGAGACAACAACAGAACCAACCCAAGGATTGGGAGAAGAATGAAGTCGCGCCTCTTCCGCAACTTCTATTGCCTGAGACATAAATTCCAAGTCGTTAACCAAGTTCATGATGAAGTGGGATGCGGATCTGCATTATCTACTAATAAACGTACGGCATGAGGCACAACGTCAGCTACAGCTTCGAGACATTCGATAGCGCCCTTTGCGGAGCCCGGGGTATTGAGAATGAGTGTCTGACCTCTTGTTCCGGCCACTCCTCGAGAAAGACGACCTAAGGGGTTAACTAGACGCATCGCTTCCGCTAATCCTGGAGCCTCCCTATCTATTACCATTTTTGTTCCTTCAGGAGTTTGGTCGCGTGGTCCGAATCCTGTTCCGCCGGTTGTTACTATCATTCCGTGAAAATCTTCCGAAGCAGCCGACAATTTTTGCGATACTTCTTCTGCTCCGTCTTGAACTACTAATTTCTCTACGACCGTCCAGCCCCTATTAGTCATTGATTCTTCAAGTGCCGCGCCGGAGAGATTCTCACGTGTTCCTGCTATAACGCCATCGGAAACAGTGAGAATTTTTACCAAAATCGGAATTTCGGTATCTTCATGCATATTCTGAGGGTATCGCAGGGTCTCACTGTCTTGAACTTTGGACTGTAAGGTCTTTTGATGGACGCAAAAGCTTTACATGGTTATGAAATAAATGAATTCAGCCACGATGGGCTCAGTCGTGAAATATTTCGAATCGGAAAAGGCCCTGCTGTAATCGTAATGTCAGAAATGCCCGGCATTACTCCTCGTGTTGCAGAGTTTGGTAGAAAGGTAGCCAGTGTCGGATGCACCGCGGTTCTGCCTTCCTTATTTGGCACTCCAGGACGTTCACCCTCAATGGGGTACCTCACTTCTACTCTCGCTAAAGCCTGCGTATCTAGAGAATTCACTGCTTTTCTTAGAAATCGAACTTCTCCGATCACTAAGTGGCTTAGAGCTTTAGCAGCTTTTGAACATGGGCGATGTGGCGGACCTGGTGTGGGAGCGGTCGGTATGTGCTTCACCGGCGGGTTTGCTCTTGGCATGATGGTTGACGAAAGAATGCTGGCACCTGTATTAAGTCAACCAAGTTTGCCTCTGCCGCTAATGAAAAATGCTAAACGTTCTTTAGGTATTTCTAAGAAAGATCTTCAAATAGTGCATGATCGTGTGGACGATGGTGTATGTATCGTTGGTTTGAGATTCAGCAACGATGGGATGTCTCCTCGTGAAAGATTTGATCGCCTAGAAGAAGAATTTGGAGAAGGATTTATAGGTGTGGAGATAGATTCTTCGCCCGGGAATCCGTACCGTTTTTCTACTCGCGCTCACTCCGTTCTAACTGAAGAGGTAATTGAAGAACCGGGTCACCCCACTCAAGATGCGCTAAATCTAGTTCTTGAACATTTTAAGGAGCGTCTGGTTCTTTAATCGCGGTTTTGATTTTGTGTAAATTCATTCAACTTGGTAACGGAAAATTGCCATTCCTTCACTATTGAGATCCTGAGGGAGAATCATTCCTCCTTCCCCATGAACTCTCCATGGGTCTGGCAACGGTCCACAAGATTGAACTCCTGTCTTCTTCCTAAAGCGTTCATCTAATTCGATTGTTTCAGCAGAAGTAACCGTACATACGCTATAAATCAGTTGTCCACCAGGGGCTACTAGGTTCAAAGCAGCAAGAAGGAGTTCCTCTTGTAAAAGAACTAATCTTTCAATTTCCTCTTTAGTTATTCGCCAACGAGCATCGGCCCTACGTCGTAAAACCCCTAAGCCCGAACATGGAGCATCTACTAGTACTCGATTGAAGGCTTTTGGCTTAAACGGCGGATAGCAGCCATCAGACACCACTAAAGGAAGGTGAATATTAAGTTGTTCCGCATTGTTTGCCACAAGTCCTATTCGGCTCTCTCGTATATCTGCTGCGACAGTCCACACCTCACCAGAAGCCATAAGCGTAGCTTTCCCCCCTGGCGCTGAACACAGATCTAAAATGGAATCTCCTGCTCCCATCCCATTGATTGCCAATTCAGCAACCATCTGCGAAGAGAGGTCTTGATGGTAACCATCTTTACGAGTAACGGCCAGCGCAGGTTCGTTCATCGTTTTTGCCATTTCTAAAGCGTTTTGTTTCCCTATATCTGATTCAAGTTGAACCATAAGCCAGTCCGGATAACTGAGTTCAATAGCTTCTGATGGCCAATCAGTAAGCGGGTTTTCGCTAATTCGTCTTAATACGGCATTACACAACCCGCGAAAGCGACGTGGGGCTATTTCAACAGTTGCAGATACTGCCGCATGAGCTGGAACACCGCCAAAGATTATTTGCCACACGCCTAGTCGCAAAATTGTTCTCGCGAGAGGTTCTATTTCATCGTGGAGAAAGCGATCAAGCGTGTAGTCACAAGCACGTCTCATCCGAGTAGTCCCATAAACCATTTCAGTGACAAACGCACGATCTCTGCTATCTAATTTAGATTTTTCCAAAGTGGCATTAAGAACTAAGTTCGCAAAAGCACCGTCATTCTCTATCCGCTCAAGAACTTTGACCGCGATACGGCGAGGCGAGGCCCCTTCTGCCATCAGATAAACCGGTCTTCAGAGGTAAGGCGAGCTCCGGATTGCCACGAGTCAAAAGGCTGGCGTCCTCGATTCTCGGCTTGCACCTCAATTAACTTAAGCGAGCCGTTCACCCCAGACACTTGATCACCAATAATCGTTCCGGTCGGTTCTGATAATGGTGAACTAACTGAAGCGGACCAAATTTTAAAGCGAGTTCCGCGGAATAAGGTCCAAGCGCCTCCAAGTCGAATCTTGTTCATATTCTCTTTGACCGGGTGTTGCCAATCTAGACGTAAATCATCTGGTGAGATCTTATGAGCATACGTAGGGGTTCCGACCTGAGGTTCTGGCGTTTTGATCCCTTCCGTAAGAGCTTCCACTAACAGAGAGCTTCCTACTTCAACCAACTCTTTACGAAGTTCTTCACCTGTTTTTTCTTCTATGGCTATTTCTTGGCTTGCACAGATACCACCAGTATCAAGCTCTTCTTCTACCACCATCAAACAAACTCCGGTAACTGCATCGCCGGCTAAAATTGACCTTTCGACCGGTGCCGCTCCGCGCCAACGCGGAAGTAACGAGAAGTGTAAATTCAGCATTGGAACTTTCTCTAGACATTCTTTAGGAAGAATTTTTCCAAATGCTACAACTATTCCAAGATCGGCTTGGATTTTTTCTAGATCAGATAGATCATGCGTAAATGGTATTCCAAGCTCTAAAGCTTTTGCCTTGACTGGGCTATGACTTAGGGAAGAGTTCCGGTTGCGCCGCTTGTCCTCGCCTGTGACCACCATCAAAATTTCAAATCCGGCTTTCACTAAGCGAATAAGTGGGGGCACCGCCATCTCTGGCGTGCCAAAATAAACCAACTTCTTAGGATTATCTGGCAACGGCGCTATCAAGGCAACCGCAATTCTCCGGAATCCGAACCCGGATTAGAAGTACGTCGCAAATCAAGGTCCCTTAATTTCTTTAGTGCTTGACGCCTGTTGTCGTCATCAAGAAGGTCGAGTAATAGAACACCATTCAAATGGTCAATCTCATGCTGGAATAAACGTGCTTCTAGTTCATCTGCTTCTATGGAGACCTCATTGCCATCAAGATCTATACCCACTAAGTGAATTGTTTTAGGACGGATTATTTCCCAAGAAAGACCAGGTATAGAAAGGCAAGCCTCTTCAAATACCCACTCACCATCGGACTCGACAATTTGTGGATTCAGAATTACTCCTGAATTTTCACCATGGTCATAAACGAAGAATCTTTTCTGAATTCCTACTTGTGGAGCGGCAAGACCTATGCCCGCGGCGTCGTACATTGAAGTGAACATGTTTTTAGTCACCTTCACCAACGACGCATCTATATCAGTGACTTCAGCTGTTACTGTTCGT
>CACFCV010000031.1:0-10276 GCA_902564875.1 Actinomycetota bacterium | reverse complement strand
CGGCGGAGAGGTCGAAAGAGCTTTGACGATGGTCGATGGAGTTCTTCTCTTAGTGGATGCAGCTGAAGGACCGAGACCGCAGACACGTTTTGTGTTGCGTAAAGCGTTACAAGCAAATCTGTCAATTGTTTTAGTGATCAACAAGATAGATCGGCCGGATGCGCGAATTAAAGAAGTAATCGATGAGGTTTATGAGTTGTTCCTTGATTTAGATGCGTCTGAAGATCAGATAAATTTCCCAATAATCTATACAGACGCTAGAGCTGGAATTGCCGCATTGACTCCCGATATGGATGGGAACGACCTTATTCCGTTCTTTGAAACAGTGATAGAGAATGTTCCGCCCCCTTCATATGATTCTGAAATGCCGCTCCAAGTGCATGTAACGAATTTGGATGCCTCTCCCTACTTAGGTCGACTGGCTGTATGTCGTGTCATTAACGGAGTTCTAAAACAAAACTCTTCAGTTGCATGGTGTAAAACTGATGGATCCATTGAGCAAGCAAAAGTTGGAACAATCACGTTAACTGAAGGCCTCTCACAAGTTGAGGCCGCAGAAGCTGAAGCAGGAGAAATTGCCTACATTTCTGGCATACCGGAAGTAACAATTGGTGAAACGCTTACAAGCGTAGAAGACCCTCAACCCTTACCAATTATTTCAGTAGACGAGCCAACACTTTCAATGTCGATAGGGGTAAATACTTCCCCCGTGGCGGGAGCGCACGGAACAAAATTGACTGCACGTCAAATCAAAGCGCGACTCGATCAAGAATTAATTGGAAATGTATCAATTCGTGTACTCCCGACAGAACGCTCAGACATGTGGGAAGTACAAGGACGGGGAGAGCTACAACTCGCAGTTCTGGTTGAAACGATGCGCCGCGAAGGGTTTGAGTTGACTGTCAGTAAACCCTCGGTGTTAATTAAAGAAATTGACGGAAAGCCGCATGAACCTATTGAAGATCTGACTATTGAAGTTCCAGAAGAACATGTGGGCGCAGCAACACAACTTCTTGGTGAAAGACGCGCTCAAATGCTAGAAATGAAGAATTCCGGGACTGGGTGGGTAAAACTTGATTACACCGTAACTTCTCGTGCGCTCATTGGTTTAAGAACAGAGTTTCTTACTGAAACTCGCGGAACGGGAATACTTAGTCATGTGTTTCGCGGATGGGAACCATGGGTAGGGGAGATTCGAATGAGGCAATCTGGAAGCGTGGTAGCAGACCGACTAGGTTCAGTCACCGGTCATGCGATTACAAATCTTCAGGAACGCGCAACATTATTTGTCTCCCCGAACGATGAGGTGTATGCGGGAATGATTGTCGGTGAGAACCCAAGGGCTGAAGATATGGACGTCAACATTTGTAAAGAAAAGAAGCAGACTAACGTTCGGGCTGCGGCTTCAGATGACACTATACGTCTCACCCCGCCACGGAAAATGTCATTAGAGCAAGCTCTTGAATATATAGCTAGTGATGAATGTGTAGAAGTGACGCCAAAAATAGTACGCCTCCGGAAAACAACATTGGATGCAGGTGAACGAGCGAGAAATCTAAAAAAGATCAAGCAGGCACAAGAAGAAGCATAAATGTGGAAGCCTGTAAGTTTGTATCTGCCCAATGGTTACACACACAAAGTAACGTTATGTAGAGGTTTATTTAAGAGATTTTGTTCTACAAGTTGGAGGTTAAAAAAGTGAGTAAGAGTTACTTCATGATGTTTTCTACTAACCCGGATGTTGATCCACGCAAATGCATTGTGGGATTAGCTTGTACAGCGCAAGCTATTGCGGATGGTCATGAAGTTGTGGTTTTCTTTGCTTCACATGCGGTGAAGCTATTACAAAGTGAATACATAAACACCTTTGACGCCAAGGTTGCTGAAGGCCAAATCGAGGTTGAACACTGGACCAAATCCCCAGAAGTTGTAGCAAATGCAAGAGAAAAAGGTATTTCACGAAGTTTTCTTGACGTACTGTTGGCTGGAGCAGAAGGAATATATTGCTCGACGGGCTCACAGGCCGTGGTGGGAGTGACTCCGGAAAATGCTTCCGACGTTCTAGTAGAAGGTCTTGAAATGAACTGGAGTGGCCCTCCTGGTGTAATAGCGCTCAGTGCTGCATCTGAAGTAAGTTTCTCTTTTTAATTTTCGTTTAATAATTGGAGGTAAAGGAAATGAGTAAGAAATATTTCGTAATGTTTGCTACTGATCCAGAGGTGGATCCACGTAAATGTGCTGTTGGATTAGCTTGTGCAAGGCAAGCAGTTTCCGACGGCCATGAAGTTGTAGCGTTTTTTGCTTCACATTCGGTGAAGTTACTCCAAAGTGAGTACATCGGTTCTTTAGACAGCAAGGTGTCTCAAGATGAAGGGTTTTGCAGAGAGATGCTGGATGCTCTTATAAGTGGCGCAGAGGGAATTTATTGCTCGACGGGGTCACAGGCCGTGGTGGGGGTGACTCCAGAAAATGCTTCTGACGTTTTAGTAGAAGGTCTTGAAATGAATTGGAGCGGCCCTCCTGGTGTAATAGCGCTCAGTGCCGCATCCGAAGTGAGTCTTTCTTTTTAGGGAAGAAGTAAAAGTTTAGACGAGTCACGCGTTTAAATTTAAGACTAATGATAGGCACCCTTTATATTTAGTATTAGGCTTTGTTATTACAATAACAATTCCAAATTCGTTACTAAATAGGGGTAACCAGTGTCACTAATAGGTACAAAAATAGAAGAGTTTGAATTACGCGGCTTCCATGCTGGCAGTTTCATTGAAGTTTCAAGTCAAGATTTTGCAGGAAAGTGGACAATATTGTTTTTTTATCCGGCAGATTTCACGTTTGTGTGTCCAACTGAGCTCGAAGACCTCGCTGATAACTACTCAGAATTTCAGTCACTAGATACAGAAATATATGCGGTTTCAACAGATACCCATGAAACTCATCTTGCTTGGCATGGATCATCAACTGCAGTAGGTCGTGTTGAATTTCCGATGCTTTCTGATCCAACAGGTAAAGTTTCAAAATCCTTCGATGTGTTGATTGAAGATGTTTGGCGGTCTGATCGAGCAACATTCATCATTGATCCAGATGGGGTTGTTCAAGTTATTGAGCTCTCAGCAGATGGAATAGGAAGAAATGCTGCTGAATTGCTCAGAAAGTTACGAGCTGCGCAGCACGTTAGAGAGAATCCTGATCAAGTTTGCCCAGCTAAATGGATGCAAGGCGATTCAACACTAACCCCCGGTGAAGACTTAGTTGGCAAAATCTAGATAAAGACCTTCTTAACGTTTAGATTCACTTTCTTTCAGTAAATTAGATAAGGATGCACGAGTATTCTTCTACACCAATCGGTGTCCTTGATTTAGAACGATCTTTCAAACCAGAGTCTGGACACGAAGAAACAATAGAAGGTCTGAAGTCTGCGTGTGAAACAAACGGGTTCTTGATTATCCAAAATCATGGAGTCCCCTCCGAACTTATTAAAGAGACGGAACGTCACGCAAAGGAATTCTTTGCTCAACCGTATGAAACAAAGGCACTTAGCAAAGCCCCATCTGGAGTGTTTCGGGGGTATACCCCAGTTGAGAAATCAGCGCTTTCGTTGTCGCGTGATGTAGAAACCCCACCTGATGTATGTGAAATTTTTTCCATGAATAGATTTGATGATCGAGGAGTAGCAGAAAAGTGTGGATTAAAAGAAGGCCGCGAAGATTTTTTTGCCCCAAATATTTGGCCGTCAAACCTACCTGGATTTAAGGAAACACTTCAGAGCTACTACGCCGCAATGGAAGGGCTTGCTGATCATCTGATGCGACTCTCAGCTTTGGCACTTGATTTGGAAGAGAACTGGTTCAAAGACAAGATCACTGATCACATAACTAACTTGACGTTAAATTATTATCCAAAGATTGAAACAAATCTTCTAGATGACCAACTCAGGAGAGGCGAGCATTCAGACTGGGGCACGCTTACGATTTTGCATCATGATGGTGAGTCTGGTTTACAGATTAAGGATTCGTCGGGGGAGTGGGTGGATGTTCCGTCGGTTCCTGATTCGTTTGTCGTGAATTTAGGGGATTTGATGGCGAGATGGACTAATGACCGTTGGAAATCAACTGTTCATCGGGTGGTTCCGCCTAAAGACCTTTCACGAGACCGTTTATCACTCGGTTTCTTTCATCAACCGGCTTATGACGCGGTTATTGAATGTATTCCAACGTGTGTTTCGCCTGAGAATCCGTCTCGGTATGAGCCGGTTACTTCTGGGGAGTGGATTTTAGAGATGCAAAAGAAAACGACGTACTGATCTCTTCAAGTATGTTGTCGGTTTAATTAAACAAACTTTCTATAAATCTTCTCTTTTTTCTCGGTGTATGGAGGATATAAAAGTGAAAGTTCAGGTTTAAAGCGTTTCTTTAGCACTGACTTCATGTTTGAGAACTGGTCGAAACCAGATTTTCCGTGATAACGACCAATACCGGAATCACCAACACCGCCGAATCCAAGGTCTGAAACACCGTAGTGCAGCAACGAATGGTTGACGCAAACTCCACCAGAACTTGTCTGAGAAATAACTTCGTCTACGACATTGTCAGAGTTAGCAAAGATGTAAAGAGCTAATGGCTTTGGTCGAGCGTTAACGAAACCGATGACTTCTTGAAGGTCAGTGAAAGACAAAATGGGGAGAATCGGACCGAAAATCTCATCACTCATTATCGCAGAGTCAGCAGAAGGATCTAAAAGAATGGTCGGTTCTAAATACCGATCTGCCGCATCATGGTTGCCACCAAGAACAACAGTTCCGTCATCGAGTAGTCCTGTTAGACGGTTTAAATGACGTTCTGAAACTATTCGGGCGTAATCAGGTGAGGTTTTTGGGTCAGAACCGTAAAACTCGTTAGTTGCTTCTTTAATTTTATCAACTAACTCTTCTCGAATATTTTCGTGTGCGAACACGTAGTCGGGGGCTATACACGTTTGGCCGGCATTAAGGAACTTCCCCCAAGTAATACGATTTGCTGCGGCAACTAGATCTGCGGTCTCATCAACAATGGTTGGGCTTTTCCCTCCGAGTTCAAGGGTTACAGGAGTTAAATGGTTCGCTGCGGCCTGCATAACAATTCTTCCAACATTTGTTGAACCAGTGAAAAATATGTGATCCCACTTTTGTTCAAGTAATTCTGTGGCGATTTCAACATCGCCTTCAACTACTACAGCTGCTTCCGGATCAACATACTGTGGGATCAGCTCTGCCATTAATTTGCTACATGCGGGCGCTAACTCTGAAGGTTTACATACAGCAGTGTTGCCAGCCGCAAACACTGCAGCTAAAGGATTTAAAAGCAAACTGATGGGGTAGTTCCATGGAGTGATTACCAAGATGACTCCAAGTGGTTCAGGTTTTATGAATCCGCTTCCTGGTTGAGCAACCATTGGAACCCGCACTTTACGAGATTTCATCCATTTCCGAATATTTTTTCGAATGTAACTTATTTCCGTAGCGGTAGTTCCAAGATCAGTGGTCCATCCTTCTGCGCGTGGTTTACCAAGATCAGCATGCAACGCAGCGATGAGGGCTTCATCATTTTCTTCTAAGAGGCGTACTAATCCGTCAAGTTGTTTTTCGCGCCAAGAGGCGTCCCGAGTTCTACCGCTTGCAAACGCTTCACGTGCAGTAGCTAGTGCTTGTTCAGCTATTCCAGTCATAAAACCACCAATCCAAATAATGAATAGAAATAATCTATTTCGTTTTCAAGCCAATAGTAAAGATGGAAAGTGGCATCAACGGAATAGATGAACTAGACCATGAATATGAGTAGCCAAGACGAAGAAACACTACGAGTAGAACTCGCCGCAGTTTTCCGTCTCACTGCGCGATTTGGGTGGAGTGAATCTGTAGCAAATCATTTCAGTGCTGCAGTCTCAGAAGACGGTCAAAAGTTCTTGTTGAATCCACGATGGCGCCATTTTTCACAAGTGCGAGCAAGTGAACTTCTTTTACTGGATGCAAAAGACGAGTCAATTATGAATGAATCAGATGCGCCGGATCTTTCCGCATGGTCCATACACGGCGCTGTGCATGCTTCTTTGCCTAATGTTCGTGCCCTACTGCATGTCCATTCACCCTACGCCACCGCAGTAGCGTCGCTGCAAGACCCAACAATCGTTCCGATAGATCAAAACACCGCAAGATTCTTTGGCGAGGTGGCTTATGATCTCAAATTCAGTGGAATAGCTGATGATCTTGAAGAAGGTCAAAGACTGGCTGGACTATTTAAAGAACATGAGATCTTGATGATGGGTAACCATGGAGTAGCAGTAGCCAGTTCCACTATCGCTGGAGCGTTTGAGTCGCTTTACTACCTAGAGCGTGCTTGCCAGACATTAGTTTTGGCTTATTCAACGGGAAAACCATTGTCGATTCTTTCTGATGACATGGCGGCGAAAGTCGCTAAAGGGTGGAAACAATTCGACGGTATGGGGCAAGCCCACTTAGATCAATGGATGGAAGTATTAGATAAAGAAGACCCAAGTTACCGTGATTAAAGCTGCCGTCTAAATAGTTGGCTGAAATCGTTGAATGTATCTTCTACGCCAGCGAGGCGAAGAAGATGCCAACTAATAGCAAGATTGCTGGACACAATCGGTTTCCCTAACTCTTGTTCAAGATCAGCAACTATGCCGAACGAACGAAGACTGGTGCACGAAACAAAAACAGCTTCACAATCGCTGTTAGCTAGATCACGGACACCAGCAGCCACAGAATCCTCTGAAATGCGAGCTACGACGTAGTCACTCGGCTCAAGAAAAGAAGCAACTTTTTCGACTTCTAAACCTGAATCATTGAAGAAATTAATTATGGGAGCCGTGACTTCAGCGGTGTATGGAGTTAAAACAGAGATGCGAGTCACCTCTAAAGCTTGAAAAGATGCAACAGCAGCAGTTATCGGATTACTACAAGGAACTCCCGGATGTGAGCTTTGAATAGCCTCGGCAACGGCTTCCTCACCGATCAAGGTCGCTGCTGAAGTGCAACAGTAACCAATTGCATCAAAAGAGAATTCTTCTGGGAGAAGTGAAGCCGCAATAGGCAAACGTTGCTTCATATCAGTAAGAGTTGTGGGCGTTACTTCTGAATCGTTAGGTATCCGTGAGTGATACCAGTCAACTCCCGGGATGCGAATTTGTCGCATCTCTGCCTCAACTGTTTGATCTGTCTCAAGGACTATAAGCCCTATTCGCGCGTTGTGTCCAAAGCCTTCATCAGTTTCAAACTCGACTTTTTCTGGAGTCATTGCCTACATGCCTGCAGATGATTTGGCTTGCTGATCAAAGAAAGAAGCAGTTGTAGGATATTCAGGAAACGCCATTTCAAAGTCTGAAGACCTTACGCGGTTCGTAACCACACCTCTCACTAGTTCGCCTTCCATTTCGCTAGGGATGTGATTCTTATCCAGAGGCTTAGCGTCCTCTGACCGATACTCATTGATTAGCAGAGTGCGAGGCCCTGTAGAAAGGTTTGGAGCGGAACCATGCAGTAGACGCCCATGCATGAAGCAAGCTGTTCCCGGTTTAGCAACGATATTTATAGACTCTGAACCAAATTCTTCCATGACTTCTTTGCTGACCGCTCCGGTAAACACTCCATTGTGCCAATGTTCAAAAATTGGACCCCTGTGGCTTCCGGGAACTACTTGCAAGGGACCGTTCTCTAAGGTCATTTCATCAACACTTATCAAGACAGCTATCAAGTCGTCATTTGAATGTGGTTGAAAGACGAAGTCTTGATGGAAATCTACTTTGGTGCTTGTCCCCGGCTGTTTGAAATTAACTTTTGAGTTATTGAACTCAACATTTGGACCAATTAACTGAGCAATAGCATTAACAGCTCTACTGTTTCTCATAACGTCTAGACAAGCATCGGAGACTTCTATTGGTGAAGAAACCCGCCGTAGAGCAGGATTTTCCGGGCTGTGTCCAGGTTGAAGATCAAATCGTGGCCGCCCATCAATAGTGATACCAAAAGGCTCACTGTGATTCTTGCTTTCTTTAAGCCAGTCGTCAAAATCACTGCGAACAGCAGCTAGTTGATCTTGTGAAATGGCATCTTCTAAACAGAGGTAACCATTTTCCCAGAAATCTTTTATTTCTGAATCACTCAAAGGTTGGTCTATCACAAACGCTCCTAACCGTTCTGCTTAGATTATCGGAAGTTCTTCCGCAGCGCGTCTACTTAATAGTTCCGGACCATCAGATCGGACTACCAGATTCTCTTCATGCACCATTACTTTCCCTGCCGCCCATTGGAGGCCAGGTTCTAAGGTGAGGACCATATTTTCCATAACGACCGTATCGTCATCAATGGTGTGAGAAGGCCATTCAGTCACCTGCATTCCAAGCCCATGACCCATTCGGCCAACATTGTTACCGAGCGAGCCATTTTCCATGAGAACTTTATTCATTGATGCGAATATTTCAGAGGTCGTGACACCTGGTCTAATTATTCCTAAAGCAGCTTCTGTGGCTTCCCATACAGCGCGGTAAGCATCCTTGGCGGTTTGATCTGCAGAGCCGAAAGCAAAATTCCTATCAAAATCACTGAAGTATCCGTCAAAAGTGGAACCAGTGTCGAAAATGAGCAGGTCGCCTTCACTGATGATCCGGTCTGAAGGCTGCCGGATTATGTCATCAATTCCACCCGGCCCAGTTGCTCCCACAAGATATGGGACATCATCGGCGCCGCATTTCAGGATCTCTAAACGAAAGGCAGCAAAAGCCTCACGCTCAGACATGCCAATGGAAAGAATCGTCGGGAGGGCATCAAACGCATCTGAGACGACGCCACAAATATATTGATGTTTGGCAATCTCAGCCTCAGATTTGACCATACGTAATGAACGTATGATTTCTGTAGCATCAAAAAATTCTCTGAATTCTGAACGCACTTTTTCAAGATCATTTAAAGGCATTCGAACGTGCGTTTCGGGTCCCATGGGAAGCCCGATTCGGCCATTAGGTCCCGACACTTCTTTCAAACAATCAATCAGTAGTGAAACACCGTCATCCTCAGGTTGAGGAGCTGGCCATGTCCGGATGTCTTCAATCCAAGTTGAAGACATGGTTGAAGCGCCAATGCTTGGTATAACTGCGATGGGTTTCCCAGTCAGCGGAACAACAACAAACCAAGGACGAGTTGGACTTTGCCAGAATGGGGTGTGAAAACCAGTGAAATAACGGACTTCAGGTTCAGTGCATACCCATAAGGCATCCAAATTGTTTTGCGCCATCATCGACTGGCAGCGTGACGTCCGATCTTCGAACTCTTGGTCGGAAAATCCTCTTTGGAGATTCTGTTTCATAGTTAATCTTAACGAAAGTATCGCTTTGAGAGAAAAGCCTGCCACAAGCAATAATTATCTCTAGTATGGGCAAATGACTGATGGGGTAGTAGGAGAATTCCCCTTAGACCAGGTTCGTAGAGATACCCCCGGTGTAAATGAGGTAATTCATTTCAATAATTGCGGCAGCGCCTTACCTCCCACATGTGTTGTAGAAGCGGTAATTAATCATGTGCAACGAGAAGCAACTATTGGTGGTTATGAGGCAGAGGATGAAGCCCAGGACCGCCTCAACGCTGTGTATACCTCAACAGCAGAACTCATTAATGCAAAACCTTCAGAAGTAGCAATAGTTGAAAATGCCACACGAGCTTGGGACATGGCTGTTTATGGCTACAAGTTCAAGAAGGGGGACAGGGTTCTAACCTGTCGAGCAGAATATGTAAGTAACGTCATCGCTTTACTTCAACTTCAGGAACGACATCAAATCGAAATTGTTCTAATCGAAGACGATGAATACGGGCAAATAGACTTAGCCCATCTTGAAAAAGAGCTCCGTGTGGGGGCGGAAATGGTAGCGCTAACACATATTCCCACAAGTGGAGGATTAGTGAATCCCGCACAAGAAGTAGGAGTCCTCTGCGAGGCGTACGAAACTTTTTATGTACTTGATGCGTGTCAATCAATCGGACAGGTACCCATAAATGTTCAAGAGATAGGTTGCGACGTCCTGTCCGCGACGAGCCGAAAGTATCTTCGAGGCCCACGAGGAGTTGGGTTCCTCTATGTGAAGAATTCAGCATTAGATCGGATAGAACCACCCTTTTTAGACCTTCATGCGGCAACTTGGACCAATGACACAGAGTATGAAATTACAGAAGGTGCAAAAAGGTTTGAGAACTGGGAAACCAACTTTGCAGGAAAACTTGGCCTAGGGGCAGCTG
>CACFCV010000030.1:0-10277 GCA_902564875.1 Actinomycetota bacterium | reverse complement strand
GCCCTCTACATTATTACCCTGATCTGTATTGTGAGTAATTCCTGACCCACAGGCTGTCACAACAAAAACTAAGGTAAAAAGTGAAGCAAATATTCGCATATTCCAGTATTTCACAAGTCTCAAAGAGTAAAGCGCGCTTGGAGGGAATCGAACCCCCAACCTCCTGATCCGTAGGTATCTTCATAGGATTTCCAGTCGGTTGGTTATATGTATTTACTTACTTTTTTACCACATGATTGTGTCTAGGTGTGTCCACGTGTGTCATGTGCGTGGCTGTCTGCGTGGCTGTTTCTAACCTCCCCACCCAAGGTGGGGGCTGAATGACATAATAGAAAAGTGGATGAAGACTTTGACGAAGAAGACTCCTCTATGTTGTCGCGTTTAACTACGGAAAGGAAAGTATTCCTTTTATTTCTGTTGACGTGGATTTTCTTTTACTTCGGGTATTGGCTAAGTATTAGAAAATTGGATTTAATAGATGGGTTCTGGTACAACAGTCCTGAGGTTTCTCTTAATTTTGTTTTTTCTACGATCGTAAGTCACCTATTCGCCACGTGTGCCATTCTTGTATTTATCGTGCTCTATTATTTCTTGCTTGCATTTTTACTATTACTTCTGGCGTTTGTTTTGATACCACCTATAACTCTCATTAACTTTATTTATCGAAAAATATTCAACAGGGAATTTGACTGGTTTGACAGATGTTTTAAAACGGTTAGCAAATGTTTGAGGTTAGAGGGCTTCTCTGCTTCTACAGAATGGAGAATTATTTTCAGTTGTCTTTTTGGCGCTTTTTTCGTTGCTGGTATTTCTTGGGAAAATTCACTTTTTTGGTATGAAGGATTAGGTGACCTCTTACCGATATAGTTTTGAATTTTATTTTCCGGATGGCCTGAAGGATTCACCCCACCCGAACAATAAGCGCGTAAACGTTTTGCGCGCTTGGAGGGAATCGAACCCCCAACCTCCTGATCCGTAGGTATCTTCATAGGATTTCCAGTCGGTTGGTTATATGTATTTACTTACTTTTTTACCACATGATTGTGTCTGGGTGTGTCCACGTGTGTCACGTGCGTGGCTGTCTACGTGGCTGTTTCTAGCCTCCCCAATCAGGGTAGTTGCCTTCTTGTCCTGTTGAGTAAACGTCCGTGCCGTCAGCGTTCATCACAAAAATTTGAGTGAATCTGGAGCGACTACTTTCAAAAGCGATTTGGTTACCATCCGGCGACCAAGCTGGATTCGTAGCCAAATCGTCGTTGTCGGTGAGTTGACGCACCTCAGTGCCATCAGCATTCATCACAAAAATTTCAACGTCATCATCCCGATTACTTACAAAAGCAATCTGGGTTCCATCCGGCGACCAATCTGGGTACATATCCCCATCGTTGTTGTCGGTGAGTTGACGCACCTCAGTGCCGTCAGCGTTCATCACAAAAATTTCCCCATCGCCATCCCGGTCACTAGTAAAAACGATTTGGTTACCATCCGGCGACCAATCTGGGTACATATCCGCATCGTCGCTGTCGGTGAGTTGACGTACCTCTGTGCCGTCAGCGTTCATCACAAAAATATCCCAATCGCCATACCGATTACTGTCGAAAGCGATTTGTTTACCATCCGGCGACCAAGCTGGATGGTAAGAGTTGGCCATGTTGGGGGTGTTGGTGAGTTGACGTAGCTCAGTGCCGTCAGCGTTCATCACAAAAATTTCAGCGTCACCATCCCGAGTACTTACAAAAGCGATTTGGTTACCATCCGGCGACCAAGCTGGGTACATATCAAGATAACGATTATTGGCGAGTTGACGTAGCTCAGTGCCGTCAGCGTTCATCACAGAAATTTCAATGGAACCAGGCTGTGAACTTAGAAAAACGATTTGGTTACCAGATGAACTACTCCCACATGAAACAGCGAACAAAGTTACGGCAAGGAGTAAAGAAATTTTCTGCATTATCAAGTGTCTCACAAATGATTTAATGCATGTGAGCGGGGCTGTTTTTACTGTCAAGGAATGGGAGCTAAAGAAACAGCGTGTTAAGTTCAGATTGTGAGAAAAGTTAACGGCTACAAGATTAAACCAGGAGCGGACCTCAACGGAGCGAACCTCGCAGGAGCGAACCTCGCAGGAGCGAACCTCAAAAAAGCGTTCCTCTTCACAGCGGACCTCACCGGAGCGAACCTCCAAGGAGCGAAACTCCCCAGAGCTGACCTCAACTAAGCGAACCTCGCAGGAGCGAACCTCCAAGGAGCGAACCTCAAAAGAGCGTTCCTCATCGGAGCGAACCTCCAAGGAGCGAAGAACCTCCAAGGAGCGAAACTCCAAGGAGCGTACCTCACCGGAGCGAAACTCCAAGGAGCGGACCTCAACGACGCTAACCTCGCAGGAGCGAGCCTCAACGACGCTAACCTCGCAGGAGCGAACCTCCAAGGAGCGAACCTCCAAGGAGCGTACCTCACCGGAGCGAACCTCCAAGGAGCGTACCTCACCGGAGCGAACCTCCAAGGAGCGAACTTCTCCGTAGCGTCGGTAATAGAAGCGCAGCAGCTGCTGGAACCACTGCTACCACCCAGTTTTCTTCAAACTTTTTCCGAAATGGATCTCATAGGAGTAAACTTTGAAGGAGCTATTTGGGATGAGTCAACGGTGTGGCCTGAAGGCTTCACCCCACCAAAAAGGTAAAGCGCGCTTGGAGGGAATCGAACCCCCAACCTCCTGATCCGTAGTCAGACGCTCTATCCAATTGAGCTACAAGCGCAGATCCCTAAGTGTAGAAGCCTACTTTGTGGCTCCACACTTTTATTTATGTCTGGCGGAGAGGGTGGGATTCGAACCCACGAAGAGCCGTTAGGCCCTTACTCCCTTAGCAGGGGAGCGCCTTCGACCGGACTCGGCCACCTCTCCTTGAATAAATGATGCTACCGGAAGGTCGCTACATGCAGAACGTCCCTTTACGCTTATGGGTGGAGGGATGGCAGAGCGGACGATTGCGATGGTCTTGAAAACCATTGAGCCTCACGGCTCCGGGGGTTCAAATCCCCCTCCCTCCGCCACAAAAATTTCTTATTTTTAAAATTCAAATAGGATTGGTATTTTGTAACCATGATTGAAACTGTGATTGAAAGATGGCATTCAGCTCTCCGAGGAGATCTTGATTTTGGTGAATTACTTCACGCGGATTGCACTTTTTGGTCTCCAGTAGTTTTTAAACCGTTACAAGGCCGTGAAATCACCAAAATGTATCTAACAGCCGCATTTCAAGTTTTTCCAGGTGATGAAACAGAAGAAAACCAAGCCAGCAAAGATGACACATCGAGTTCTTTTCAATACACGAAACACATTCTTGATGGCAATAACGCAGTTCTTGAGTTTGAAACCACTGTTGATGGCATTTCAATCAATGGTGTTGACATCATTACCTGTGACGATGAGGGCTTAATAACTGAATTTAAAGTAATGATTCGCCCAAAAAAGGGTGTTGAAAAAATTCATGAACAAATGGGGATGATGTTAAATTCAATGGCTCCACCTGAATAAAGATTTTTATTTCACTATTTCAGAAAGGTGCGCTTCCCAGCGTCCACCGTTCCCAGCTCGTAATTCTTCATAAGGCGGAATGCTATAGACGGTGACTCGGTGGTCTAAAAAGTCACTATAGGCAAGCATTGTTCCATCCGGAGAAACATCAAGACCGGTGGGTTGATTCCCTCCAATAATGGCATCAAGATAATCGCCGGTAGCAGTATCAATGACGGCAATCGATCCCCATTCCGGTCCGATTAAATGATAACTTTCGGGATTGTTTCGCCCGCGGCTTGAAACGTAAAGAACTTTCCCATCTGGGCTTAAATCAATGGTGTTAGGAACGTTGTCAACTTCAGCAAAGATTTCTACTTCTTCGGTTGAAGTATTTACGGACAAAATATAGTCTCGCCCAAGTTCGGAGGCATAGAGTATACCGGTTTCAGGATTCCCCACTAAATGTCTCATCGCCCCGCCTGTGCGATGAATTACTGTGCTTTCTCTACTACTGAGGTTAAAAACTTCTATGTCGCCATTTTCAAATCCGGCAACATACAGTTTTGAATCATCTGGTGTGACCCAAAGCCCTCGTGGGGTCACCACGCTCGACATTCGAGCTATTACTTCACCGGTGATTAAATCAATTTCGCTTACGTCGTTACTTGACCAGTTTGAAACCCATAAAGTTTTTTCATCAGAAGAAAGGGTCATTACCTTGCTCCAGTAACCTCCTGTTTCAAGTTTGCGAATTATTTCTCGGGTAGAAACATCAATTTCATAAACTGATGCGGTTTCCATTTGGCTGACATAAGCCAATGTCCCGTCTTTGTTGAAAATAATTTCGACTGATCCCCCATCAGGTAA
Source organism: Actinomycetota bacterium (assembly GCA_902564875.1). Lineage (GTDB taxonomy): Bacteria > Actinomycetota > Acidimicrobiia > Acidimicrobiales > MedAcidi-G1 > MedAcidi-G2B. The sequence goes on along the minus strand of CACFCV010000030.1, from coordinate 5,893 downwards.
ATCAACGAATCCAAGGAGTTCTCCGGTTCTCGGGTCAAAAATTTCAACTCCATCACCTACTAATTGAGTTACCCATAATTCACTTCCGCTCGGTGTGAACGCCACTTGTTTAGGAGCACCTCCAGATCTCCACTCAGCTATTTTGTGTAAAAGTTGATTTTCTTTATCTAAGTAAAAAACTAGGTTTTGATCTGAGTCAAAATTAATTATTTGCTCAAGTGAGTTAAACCCTTCTGCTTCGATAAAAACTTTTACTGGACTTGAAACGTAAATATCTAAGGGAATCTCAACATCGTCTATTACTTCATTAACTGTTTCAAGTGTGATCTGAGAATTCGCTGGAATGACATCTAATTCCAATCTGTAAGAAATCGGAATCGTTGTAGTGGTCGTAGTCGTCGTAGTCGTCGTAGTCGTCGTAGTCGTCGTAGTCGTCGTAGTGGTCGTAGTCGTCGTAGTCGTCGTTGAACTCGGTGATGCAATACTTTCGCTTAAATCAATTGGTTTTGTTGCCTGACTACAAGAAATAGCTAGTAGCGCAAACAACCAAACAAACCTAGGTCTTTTAATCGACATATATACGAACTTAGACAATTAAGTTATTAAATAGAACTCTTACTTTACTTTTATGCAAAACTGTCAAAAAATGATATTCAATAAATTATTTCTAGCTTTTATTTGTGGTTTCTCATTCTTATATTTTGCTGGGTGTAGTACAAACAACAATGAAAGTTCGTTGTCTTCCTCAACGACATCTATCTCAACAACGTCTAATCCAACAACATCTTTAGAAGTTCAAAGTACTTCTACAAATCCAACCACCACATCTATTACTGAAATTCAGGGCTCAGAAAACATAGAAGAAGAATTAAATCCAGATGACGCCGAAGAAAAAGATTCGTTTAATCCAGATGAAGCACCTGAGGGAGAAGACTTTGAATTCACTGAATTTGAAGCTCGTGATCCAGAATTAGTTTTTGATGGAAGTACTGCCTATTTGTACACCACAAATATTTTCGCCGTGTGGGGTGAACCGATTAATTTGCCAATTTGGAAAACTGAAAATTTTACAGACTATGACTTTCTTGGTGATGGACTAGAAGATCTTGGTATATGGGCAGAAGATAGTTGGACTTGGGCGCCAGGTGTTATCAGAATTAATCCAAACAAATGGATTGTTTTTTATACCGCACGAGTAGCGGGAACAACCGATGACCCCGCATATCCAGCAGGAGTGCAATGCATCGGAAAAGCAATAAGTTCAGGTCCAGGAACAAAATATTATGATTCATCATTTATAGATTCATCTGAAGTTCCATTTATTTGCCAGGAATCATTGGGTGGATCAATTGATGCGTCACCTTTTAGAGATGAAGATGGATCCTTATGGTTGGTTTGGAAAGCTGATACAAATGCTCCTCATATAGCAGGAACTGCTTGTCTTTATGCTCAAAGACTTAGTCCTAATGGAGAAAACCTTCTTGGGTCTCCAACCAATATTTTGTGTAAAGATCAAAGTTGGGAAGAGCCTTTGATTGAAAATCCAGATTTTTTTCGTGACGGAGTTGGCGATCTTTGGCTTTCATATTCAGCAGGCTGGTGGGATAGTGATTCTTACAGTACTGGATTAGCAAGTTGTGCTAGTCCGCTTGGCCCATGCGAAAAAGAAGGGCAGTGGCTCAGTTCAGGAGATGGATTAGTAGGTCCTGGTGGAGTTACCTTTGCTAGTGACGGAGAAGATGATTACATCGTTGTTTGCAGTTGGGAAGGCGGCGCTGGTTTTGACGAAGGCGGCACCGGAGTTACGGGTGTAGTTCAAATGGCCCGTGTAATTTCTCATATTCGATCTGATGAAGACATTACAATTACACTCGATGGACGGTGTTATACGACTCCACCAATCACTGAAGAAACAGCCACTGGGGAACTTAATTTAGAACTTGAACCCATAACATCTGTTCAAGAACTAGCTAGACCGACTTTACAATTAGAACGTCGAATTGACCAAAGAGATGAAGCACAACCAAATGGAGCCGACCTGTCAGAGACTCCTGAGAGTTCATTGCAGCCTGAGCTAATTCAACCTGGAGACGACTTATTTGAAAACCCTAGAGGTTAAACGCTGCCTTGAAATTAACTCTTACTTGATTCTCATAAACATAGAAGAAGGTTCCGGATAGAAATTAAGCCGGAACCTTCTCAAACTATGCTTGGATTGTTACTGGAGTTCCAAGAGGAAGCAAGTCACTTAAGTCAAGAATGACATCATTATTCACCCGGATACAGCCATGGGATGCTGCTGTTCCAATTGAATCTGGATTGTTTGTGCCATGAATTCCAATTTGCCCTGGCCCGCCAGCAAATGAAGAAAGTGTGTCAGAGAATCCGGAAATTCCAAAAGCAACTGGTCCATAAGCACCAGTTGGATTACCGGTTGACAGTTTGTCTGTTATAAAGAAATACCCATTTGGTGAAGGGTTCTCTTCAGTTCCTACTGCTACTGAAGTTGTAAGTATTACTTCGTCTCCATCAAATACGGTTAAAAGTCTTTCAGATTGATCAACCATTACATGAAGAGAAACTGTTCGAATTTCAACTTGGTCAACATGTACCCATCCAGTTGTTCCATTAGGTCGAACTGGAAGATGGACGTTGTACCAATCTCCATCAATTTCATTTACAAGAAACACGGTTTTAGATCCATATTCTGTGGTGTCTTCAAAGCTCCATGTAGATTCTGTGTCATCTGGAGTTAAATAAACATCTACTGGTCCAAGAGCTCTTGCGATGTAAGTTGACTCGTCAATAGCTTCTACTTCAACAACTTCTTCGTTGCCAAATAATTCTGAAGAATCTGCCCAAGTGTTATTTTCTGTAACTGTCTCGTTTGTAGATGGGGCTTCAGTAACAACCGGAGCTTCAGTAACAACCGGAGCTTCAGTAACAACCGGAGCTTCAGTAACAACCGGAGCGTTGACAGTATCAATTAATGATTCTTGATTTGATTCTGAACTTTTACCGCATGCAGTAAAAACCATTGTTGCAGTAAGCAAAAGACTTGCGATGTAAGTAATTTTTGTGTTTTTCATTGTTTTTCCTTTAACTAGGTGGTTTGTGTTACGTAAATAAGAGTTATGAATCAATAAAATCTGACAGTTTCAAAAAATTTCTCGAAAAATAAAAGTGCCGGCAGTCTTACTGCCGGCACGTTTATTGAGTGAAGTTAAATCAACCAGTAAAGAGAGGAGAACCTTCAATTGGGTCATCAACTTCTGAATCTTCAGGAGTGTCCTCAGTTGTTTCAACTGGATCATCCTCAGTACTTTCAACTGGATCATCCTCAGTACTTTCAACTGGATCATCCTCAGTACTTTCAACTGGATCATCTGATGAACAGTCAACACTTACCGTTTTTTGAAAATATGCTTCGTTAATTGCAATAAACTCAGCTGCTTCATCTGGGCCATCTATACCATCAACATCTATTGACTGGTCTAACCCATGAGCACTTACCCAAACAGAAACGGTCAATTCATAAGAACCTTCAAATGCAGGAAAGTCCATATCATCACCATCTCCTTTTTCCAACTCATGGAAAAGTGGATATGGCGCTAATCCGAATGACAACCAGCCAGATGCATCGCCATAAGACTCACTACTCATGTCTAGATGAACAGCTACCCATCGAGTTGGTGGAATAATTGCAAGATCACTTAAATTATTCCAAATTGACAAAATTGCAACACCATCATCTTCATCACAATGAGTATCAAAATATGGATCCAAACTTACGTCAAATGATCCAGGACCTGAATCTTCTTTAGGTTTTGAATCTGATAGTACTAGTTTTTCGTCACCGGGAGTATCAATTTTGGATATTGCAAATGCTGCATTTCCGCAATACACCAGTGACCCGAAAATTACAGCAATTGCTGCAATACTTTTAGTTACTTTTTTCATTTCTTTCTCCTTATTTTGGTTTCGGTTTTCGAAACTCTCACAAAGGAGATGAGTTAGAGATACAAATCTGACAGTTTCAAAAATTTTCTCGAAAAATAAAAGTGCCGGCAGTCTTACTGCCGGCAAATTTATAAATCAGGAAATAATTAACCAGTAAATAAAGGTGAACCTTCAATTGGGTCGTCGATTTCCGTTTCAATTACTTCTTCGGGATCATCCTCAGTAGTTTCTTCTGGATCATCCTCAGTAGTTTCTTTGGGATCATCCTCAGTAGTTTCTTCTGGATCATCCTCAGTAGTTTCTACTGGATCATCCTCAGGAATATCTAGTTCTTCACAAAATGCACCAATGCGTCGCACTAGTACTTCGTCTGGGCGTTCCCAAGAAGATTCAGCAACATAAACTTTAATAACTCCATGAAAGGATCCTTCTGGAGCTAAAAATACATAGTTAGCTGAATCGCCAGCAAATACCTCATCAGAATCACCAATGGTTGGCCCTGGCTTGTATTCACTGTAAGCACCAGCATCAGAGGCAAAAATTTCCATTTCAACATTTACCCAAATGCTTTCAGGTGCCATTTTTAAATGAGTTGGATTGTTGTTTTCTATTTCAACAAAAACAAGTCCATTTTTAAAGCAGTGATATTCAAAATCGGTACTTACAGTAATTTCGTAATCACTTGGTGGCTCTGGTTCAGAAACCATTCCTGCTGATGCAACATTACTGCCTACAAAAAAGGTAGAAGCTACAACAACAATTACAGAAACTAAACGAATTATTTTTTTCATCTTTTTCTCCTTATTTTGGTTTCGGTTTTCGAAACTCTTCATAAAGGAGATGATTTAAAGAAGGAAATCTGACAGGTTCAAAAAGTTTTTTAGAAATTTTTATCTCTGATATGGACGATCAAGTATGTAAACCTGAACCGTTTCAGTTTCTTTTACAAAATCGGCTATTTCAATAGCGGCACTTTCTAATACTCTTACGCAACCATGAGAATCAGGTGACCCGATCGAGTTTGGAATATTTGTTCCATGAATATAAATACCTCGTGAAAGAGTGTTTTTATTTTTTGATTCTTGCCCGTAAAGAGTAATGAGGCGTGTAGTCATGTCTGCTGGATCATTTTCATCAACTATCACTCCTTGTCTGCCCCATCTTTTGACTCTTTCTCCTACCTCACCTTCAATAATTTCACCCGTATGGAAAAGACCCGTTGATGTTCCTCCAGATCCACTGATATTAGAGAGTCCTTTTTTACCTGTTGATGTTCCGTATACCCCAACAATTTCTAGATTTCGTACGAGAAACAATTTTTGTATTGAGGGATCAACAACAATTATTGAGTCAAAGAGCTGTTCTTGTTTGCTGATTTCAGTTATTGCAGCGTTAACGGATTCTCCTAACTGATTAGTTGGAAGATCAAATTCGATTTTTGGTTCAAGTGAAGGTGAGTTTTTTATTGAGTTAACTTGATTACCTTCACCAGGAAAATTATGAGAATGATCGCTTATGTTGATATTGCTTATGAAATTTTGTTCAGTTTGAGTATTCAATTCACTTTCAACTCTTGTCTTTAAACCACACTCAAGTTCGCTTTCATTGCAAAAGAATGATGGCTTTCTAGTTTCTCCAGCTAAAGCGATGCTGCTAGTTATAAAAATTGTGGTAACTATTATGAAAGTAATTCCTGTATAAGTAGTTTTTTTCATTGATTTTCCCCTTTTGTTTCATTTGTGAAACTCTTCATAAAGGAGATGAAATAATTACTGGGATCTAACAGGTTCAAATAGGTTTTTGTTAGTTATCAAATCAAACAAGAGGTAGACATAAGTATGAGAAAAGTTGTTTTTCAACTATTCGTATTCTTCTTTCTTGGAATAGTTGTGGTGCTCGGTTTCGTAATCAATGATGAGTCTGATGAAACTAT
>CACFCV010000029.1:0-11231 GCA_902564875.1 Actinomycetota bacterium | reverse complement strand
CAACTTCAAGATCCAAACTATGAGCTAAAGCAATCGTTCCTGTAACAATAGCGGTGTCATCATCGCTAGTTCCTAGCCCCGACATGAAAGAACGATCTATCTTCAAGAAATTGATTGGAAATCTTTTGAGGTAGGCCAGAGACGAGAAACCAGTTCCGAAATCATCAAGTCCTATTTGCACTCCAAGAGCAGTCAACTCCTCCAACACTTTTCCAGTAACAGGATTGGCGGCAATAAGGGCGCTTTCGGTAAATTCCAGAGCCACCAATGAAGAATCAAGATCGTTCTCACTTAAAGCGGATCTTATGACTTCAGGAAAAGCAGGGTCAGAGAGTTGCCTTGCTGAAACATTGACTGCCATATTTAACGGGTTCTTACTTGACGTGTTCCATTTCCCTAGTCGATTTAGAGCGATACTCAAGACCTGACTTCCGAGATTAGCTATGAGTCCAGTGTCTTCAGCCACATCAATAAACTGATCCGGTAAGAGAAGGTCACCGCTTTCCGCCCTTATTCTCGCTAATGCTTCGGCTCCGACAACTAAACCATCTGATATGCGCACAACAGGCTGAAAATAAACCTCAATTCGATTGTCCTCCAGAGCCTGTCTCAATTCTTGCTCTACGCTGTGTCGACGTACCGCTTGATCTCGAAGATGATCGTCAAAAACTTCAGCACGATCTCTCCCTTTCTCTTTGGCACGATAAAGGGCAGTGTCTGCGTCGCGGAGAAGATCATCGGGTGTTTCTTCCCCATGCGCTAATGCAATGCCGATACTGGTAGTCACTACTGTTGATTCTGAACCTAATTCGACTGGGGTGGAAAGCGAGCTACGGATACGTTCAGCAGCAACTAATGCATCCGTGGTTCTGGCCATATCACCAATTACAACAACGAATTCATCTCCGCCTAAACGAGCCACAGTGTCTCCGGGGCGTACTGTTGTTTCCAGCCTTCGAGAAACTTCTCGCAGAAGATCGTCACCAGATCCATGACCTAAAGAGTCGTTAACTACCTTGAAGTTGTCAAGATCCAGAAAGAGAACACCAACCATAAGATCATGCCGGGAAGAGCGATGCAATGCATCGCGGAGACGTTCAAGTAGAAGAGCTCGGTTAGGGAGGCCAGTTAACTCATCATGAAAGGCGCGTTCTTCTAACTGGGCTGCCACTTCAACTCTTTCAGTTATGTCACGCGCATTAACTACAACACCAGCTACAGCGGGATTGTCCAGCAGATTCGTAGCAACTATTTCCATATGCAGCCAAGTTCCGTCTTCATGAGCGATTCGTGCATCAAAGGGGGGAGACATTCCAGGAGTTGAAAGCATCTCTGGTACTTGTTCGCTCAAATCATCACGATCATCTGGATGCACTAGTTCAATTACAGGGGTTTCTTCAAGTGCCAAAACATCTCGTCCAAGAACACGACCAACGGCAGGACTAGCGTAAATAATTTTCCCATCGTTCCCGATTACGGCTACTAAATCAGAAGCATGCTCTACTAAAGCCGCCAGCCGGACTTCAGAAGCTTCTACGCGCCTTTGGGCAGCATGTAAATCGCTTAAGTCTCTTGCTACTAAAGAAATGGCTTCAATCTGATGGTTTTCTGTTCGATGAGCTACCAACAAAGCAGAGACAGGAACTTTCTTTGCAGTCCCGATCTTTCTAACGTTTAGCCGGAATTCCCCTCTCCAAATATCTCGTGACCTTATTGAAGGTAAAGCAGTAGCAGCGAACTGTGCTTGAGACCAGCCATCAAGTAGATCAAGAAGTCTTGATCCGACTATTCCCGGGGCTAACTCTTCAAGAGAGGCATTAGCCCACCTCACATTTCGACCCAATGGATCTAAAATCGCCACTAAATCAGGGCTAGCTTCCAACACTCGGGTCAACTCTTGAGCCCTCAAAGCCTCATCTAACTGTCCGGTGACATCAGCGAAAGTTACTAGACCACCTGATTGGACAGGAGTTACAGAGAGATCTATCCAGCAAGGATCACCAGACGTGTCCCGTAGCCGAAGCCGCCCTCGGAGACCTCTTTGATTGGTAAGAGCATCGTTCAATTCGGAAAGAAAATCTTTCTTTCCGCTTGGGTCTAAATGACCTTGCCATCCTTCTCCAAGAGCTTCGTTAATGTCTTGTCCGGTGAGAGAACTCCAGTGATCATTTACAGCTACACATTGAAGTTGAGAATCAAGCAGAAACATTCCCGATGGAGACGAACCAACAAGGTCGCTTAAATGAGCCCCCTCGTTTGACAGGCGGTGATCAGCATCAACAGATATATTTTTCTTGTTCACGTGCGGACGGGGGGACTCGAACCCCCATGCCTTGCGGCGCCGGCTCCTAAAGCCGGTGCGTATGCCAATTTCGCCACGTCCGCAGGCTTTGAGCTAAAGGCATAGAGCCTTCAGCTGTTTGGTTAGTGCATTTCTCCGCGACGAACAATTACTTGATCAATAATGCCATAGTCACGAGCCTCCTCGGCGGTGAACCAGCGGTCACGGTCGCTGTCAGCTTCTATTGTTTCAACTTTTTGTCCGGTATGTTCAGCTATTCGTTCTTGCAGCATTCTCTTGGTATAAGCCATTTGCTCAGCTTGAATAGCAATATCGGAAACCTGACCCCGAACCCCTCCTAATGGTTGATGCATCATGATGCGTGCATGGGGGAGCGCATAACGCTTACCAGGAGCACCAGCGCATAGTAAAAACTGGCCCATAGAAGCGCCAAGACCCATACAGATAGTTCCAACCTCAGGGCCGACGAACTGCATAGTGTCGTAAATCGCCATTCCTGAAGTAACAGAACCACCAGGAGAGTTGATATAAAGCCAAATCGGTTTTTCAGAATCTTGAGATTCAAGGAAAAGCATCTGAGCGCTGATGTAGTTAGCAACTTCATCATTAACATCAGTTCCTAGAACGATTATTCGATCTTTAAGTAGTCGGCTGAAGACATCAAAGCGGCCATCCGCAACTACATCAGCATTTAAAGAGGTCGTAGAGTCAGTTATTAAATGTTCAGTCATGTAAAGCAGGCTATCGCGATGTGAGCAGAGGACACATATGTATGTCTACCTTCAATTTCTAGCCTCTTCTGCTCTTTGTCTTAAATCCGCAGTTGCGTGAGCTAGACCTTCAGGGTCACGAAACAAAGCACTTCCAGAGACGAAGACGTTAGCGCCAGCGGCTGCCGCGGCTGCGATCGTAGATGGTCCTATTCCGCCATCAACTTCAATATCGCAGTCATATCCTTCAAGCATCTCCGCAACTCTTACTACTTTAGATTCCATTTCAGAAATATAGGTTTGGCCGCCAAAACCTGGATTCACTGTCATCACCAGAACCAAGCCAAGAAGATCTCGGACTTGACTTATAGTTTCTGGCGGGGTGTGAGGGTTAAGAGCAACAGCTGGAGTGGCTCCCAAATCTTTGATGGTTGCCAAAGTTTTATGCAGATGAGTGCAAGCTTCTGCATGAACAAGAATTGTGGAACAACCTGCTTCGATATAGAGAGGAGCGAGCAAGTCTGGGTCAACTACCATCAAATGGGCTTCAAAGTCTATGGAAAGTAAGGGCCTAATTGAGGCAACAACATCAGGGCCGACCGTTAGGTTTGGAACAAATACACCATCCATGATGTCCCAGTGGATTCGATCAACTCCAGCCTCTTGAAGGGCTAAACATTCTTCACCCAATCGTGAAAAATCAGCGGGGAGGATAGAGGGGGCAATAAGTACAGGTCTGCTCATAATGCTGACTTTACTACTTTCCTCTTGAAGGTTGGCGACGAAACCGTAGATGTTCTGGATATGGATAAAAATCCGGAAGTTGATTATTTGAAAGTTGCGCTTGAACATCTTTCCAAAAATCAGTAGAAAAGAGATCTCCATGGACGGTCTTGAATCGTTCCCATATTTTTTTATCTATTCCAGAGGGGAACGCCATAAAAGTTGGGAATTGTTCAGGAAATACATCCCCTCGCTCAACAGCAAACCAAGGCTGAGATCTCATTTCTTCTTCATAACTATTCGATTCAGGAGTTTCTCTAAACCGACAGTCTTCAATAAGACATATTTCGTCGTAGTCATAAAAAACTACGCTTCCATGTCTTGTTACACCAAAGTTCTTCGTGAACAGATCACCGGGCCAGATATTTGCAGCAGCAAGATCCTTGATGGCGGACCCCCAATCCAGTGCAGCGGCTTCAGCTTTATCAGTAGACATTTCACGAAGATAAAGATTAAGCGGATAAACCTGACGCTCGGTGTAGAGGTGAGAGATGACCACTTGATCACCAACTAAACGAACAGTTCTACTGGCTTCAGTTAATAACTCTTCAAGCAAGTCGGGGTCAAAGCGGTCTGCGTCAAAAGAAAGATTTTCAAATTCTTGTGCATCTACCATTCGGCCAACACGGTCATGATGATAAACCAATTTGTAACAGTCTTTTATAGCTTGGTGCGTCGTATTTTTTGGAGGGTCAAAACGATCTTTGATGACTTTAAAAACTACGTTGAAAGAAACCAAAGTGAAAACTGTCATTACCATTCCAGGAGTACCGCGTGCGCGAATGAATTTGTCGTTTGAATTCTGCATATTTCTATAAAGGGCGCGATAGAGGCTGGTTTTACCATGCTGGTTGAAACCGAAAGCCGTATAAATCTCAGAAATAGATTTAAGTGGCAACATTGACTTCACGAATCCCACTAGTTCTGATGGTCGAGACCATTCCACGAAGAAATATGACCGAGTAAAGCTGAAGAGGCGGCTAGCTTGCGATTCTGTCAGGAGAACCGTGTCTACAGCCAGCCCGCCTTCGCTGTGAATTATAGGAATCACTATGGGAGTTAGCCGATTAAGGTATCGCAGTCGTCCAACGAGGTAAGCACCTTTGTTGCGGTAAAAAACAGGACGGAGCATGTCAATGTTGTCTAAATCTAGATTGTCCCAAGCATCAAGTAAGAAAGCATCAACTTTCGCAGCAACTTTTTTGGCATCAGACTCAAGATCTACCCAAGGAATGTCAAAATCGTAGGACTCCAAAATAGAACGGATGAGGGCAGCTGAATCTCTGGTTCGAGTCCAAGTGGAGAACAAATTTGAGTCACCCTCACTTTTTGGAAGAGTAGAGGCTCCAAACCAGCGGAGCTCAACATCGTTATCGATACCTATTGTTGTGAAAATCCTTCGGGTTACTGAATTAAAAAAAGTCTCTGAAAGATCTAGATCAGATCTTCCGGATATTCGACGACGATAATGAAGACGCGCAGCTCGCCACAGGCCTCGTTGATCCGGTACAGATTTAAGCGTTTCTTTAACGGAAGCCACCGTTGCATTGACTTCTTGAGTATGGAGCCCAAGTCGCTGAACAGCCTCTTGGTCTTGGCTAGGCCACTCCTGATTAGCGAAATGGTTACCGGCGCGACGAGTTATTTCCTGAAAGGAGGTTATGTATTTGACATAACCATCATGAATAGCGTCAGCTACTCCTGTTGCTATCTGATCAAAGTTTTCTAAATTATCTTCACTCATTTGATCTCTTGTCGTTCTTTTCCTTCCTAAATAGGTATAACACTTTTTCCACCACTAGCCTGCCCGAATATGAATACTCTCACAGATCTTAAAGACAGGTTTCCTGGATTATCTAATGGATGGGCCCGATTTGATGGACCAGCAGGAACTCAGGTAGTTGATACAGCGATAGACGCAATGTCTGAATGGCAACGTAGTGGAAATAACGCCAATAGCCATGGGTTCTTTCCTGCGGCAGACGCATGCGATGCTTTGGTTGAACAAGTAAGTGGCACCATGGGTGAACTTCTTGGCGCTAATCCAGAAGGCATGATTTTTGGCCCGAGCACAACGGCGAATTTAATGGCAGTGACAAGAGCAATAAGTAAGTCATTGTCTTCTGGGGATGAAATAATCTGTACCACTCTTGATCACTCAGCAAACGTTTCTCCTTGGCAAATCGCAGCTGAAGAAGCAGGAGCACATGTGCGCATGGCAGAAATGGATGGAGAAACAGGCCGCTTGCCCGTAGAAGTAGTAACTGACCTTTTTACAAATAAAACGAAATGGGTTGCAGTATCGGGTGGCTCTAATGCAATAGGAACAATGCCTGATATTGTCTCAATCGCTCAGGCAGCTCATGCAAACGGAACCCGAGTAGCGGTAGATGGTGTGCATCGAACTCCACACGTCAAAGTGGACATAGGGGAGATCGGATGTGACCTTTATGCGACATCTTCGTACAAATGGTATGGGCCGCATGCAGGAGTCCTCTGGATGGCCTCGGACCTTCTCTCTGATTTGCCTGCTTATAAAATCCGCCCCGCTCCATCTCAAGGAGCAGGGCGATGGCAATACGGGACGCCTTCTTGGGAGACTCTTGCCGGTATAGAAGCCGCAGGAAAATTCCTTTTAGACATCGGTATGGAGAATATAAGTGCACATGAACAGGAACGTTTTAAAAAACTTCTCTCAGGTCTTCATGAGATACCAAAAGTTCGTGTTGTGGGGGTAACAGGCCCTGAAGATGTAGTTGACCGTGCACCCACGTTGATGTTTCTTGTAGAAGGCCTTTCTCCAGAAAATGTTGCAAAGCATTTGGCTGGTTCACAAGTGGCGGTTTGGGATGGGCATAACTATGCCGTAGATGCAATGGAGCCATTGGGTTTGCATCTAGAACAAGGCGCAGTTCGAGCAGGAATCACTGCCTACATAGGTGATGAAGAAGTGGACCGACTTTTAGAAGCTGTTTCGTCTCTTTAAAATTGGCGAAAACACCAACCAAGCCCTCACTGACCATAGGGTAAAGGTAGGCAGGAAGCAGAGAGGAGGTGCAACGTGGTTAAAAGACTCACTCAGTACAGTCACGGCGCTGGTTGAGGCTGCAAGTTCGCTCCGAGCGAACTGGCGCACGTTGTGCGTCGACTGACTCCAACAAGTAACCCAGATCTCCTCGTAGGAGCGGTTACTGGTGACGACGCTGCCGTTTGGCGTTTAGACAACAATCGGGCGTTAGTGGTCACTGCAGATTTCATCACTCCAGTTGTTGACGACCCGCGTATCTGGGGACAGGTAGCAGCAGCTAACGCAGTCTCAGACATTTACGCAATGGGTGGCAAACCTTTACTTGGGTTAAATCTGGTCGGATGGAATAGTTCAGAATTACCCACGGACCTTTTATCAGAGGTTCTTCTTGGCGCGCAAGATATTGCTGAGCAAGCGGGATTTGCCATCGCTGGTGGTCACACGGTGGATGATCCTGAACCAAAATTTGGACTAGCAGTTGTCGGCGAAGCCCACCCGGAGCATCTTCTAACAAATGCAGGATTGAAAGTCGGACAAAAACTACTTCTTAGTAAACCTTTGGGAGTGGGTGTCATTACTACGGCGATAAAAAATGACGGAGCATCTACTGAAACGGCACAAGCTGCGATGAGATCCATGGTTATGTTGAACGACGCAGCTTCTCAAATAGCTCTCAAATTTGGGGCTACAGGAGCTACCGATGTCACCGGATTTGGATTATTAGGCCACCTAGGTAGAGCAGTAGAAGAATCTAAGGTTGGGGCACAGATCAACACAGAAGAAGTTTTATTTCTTCCAGAAACCCGAGAATTGGCCGAAGCGGGATTTATACCGGGCGGAAGTCGTCGCAATCTCGAATGGCTAAACGAACGGTTAGAAAAAGGTGACTGCGATGAAAGCGAAGTTTTATTATTAGCAGATGCGCAAACCTCTGGAGGTTTACTTTTTGGGGTTGATGAAAGTAAAGCACAGGAAGCTTTAAATGAGCTTGCTACATCCGGCCACAGTGCATCAATCATTGGTTCTGTGATAGATGAAGAAGGAAAGATAGTTCTTAGCTGATTCAGCCAGTTAAGGGTTGAAACTTAAAGCATTGATTTGGAGAGAGTTATGGAAGAAGAGGGATGGGAGTCAGAACTTGAAGAACTCCGAACTCGTGAAACTTTCGCAGAAAGAATGGGCGGCAAAGAAAAAGTAGACCGTCAACGTGAACGCGGAAAATTAAATATTCGCGAACGAATAAACAAACTTCTTGATCAAAATTCCTTTCATGAAATAGGCAAGATTTCCGGACGACCCACTTACGACGAAGAAGGAAACCTAGTAGACCTACAAGCAGCAAATTTCATTTTTGGCCGTGGACTAATTGATGAACGACCAGTAGTGGTCGCAGGTGATGATTTTACGGTTCGCGGAGGAGCAGCAGACGCATCTATTCCAGCGAAACAAGTAGCTGCAGAGAGAATGGCAGGAGAACTACGACTCCCAATTATTCGCTTAGTTGACGGCACTGGCGGAGGTGGCTCCGTCAAATCTTTGGATTCAGATCCAAAGAAGAAGAAAGAAACAACTGGAGGGCATGGAGGAGGTTCACGAACCTATGTGCCTGCCGTAGTTGGCTGGGAACATGCTATTACTAATCTGTCTACCGTTCCCGTCGTTTCACTTGCTCTTGGGCCAGTAGCGGGGCTCGGTGCCGCACGGATGGTCACTAGTCACTATTCAATAATGGTGAAAAAACTTTCTCAGATGTTTGTAGCCGGGCCACCAGTAGTAAATCGATTAGGCGGAGAGCAAGTAGATAAAGAGAGCCTAGGAGGGAGTCGCCTCCAAACTCGCAGTGGTGCTATAGATGACGAAGTCAACTCAGAGGAAGAAGCATTTGAACAATGCAGCAAGTTTCTTTCTTACCTTCCTTCCTCTGTTTATGAACTACCGGCTCGTGGCCCAATAACAGACGATCCAGAACGCAGAGATGAAGAGTTGTTAACTATCATTCCGCGAGACCGTCGAAAAGTTTACAAAATGCGCACAATCATCGAGTCGGTTCTTGATAAAGGGTCTTTCTTTGAAATGGGTAAGAACTACGGGCGATCAGTAATTACGGGACTGGCGCGTTTAGACGGGTGGCCCGTCGCAGTTATGGCTGGAGATCCAATGCACTATGGTGGCAGTTGGACTGCTGATGCTTCCCAAAAAGTTGTTCGTTTTGTAGATTTTGCTGAGACTTTCCATCTTCCTGTGGTGCATTTAGTAGAGAACCCTGGTTTCTTGATTGGTACGGAAGCAGAAAAAGCAGCCACGATTCGTCATGGGTCAAGAGCGATGGCTGCAGTTTTTCAAGCGACAGTCCCTTGGTGTTCGATCCTTGTCAGAAAAGTATTTGGTGTTGCCGGAGCAGCCCACTCAGCATCTGATCGTTTTCAATACCGCTATGCATGGCCATCGGGGGATTGGGGTTCACTTCCTGTAGAAGGCGGAGTTGAAGCTGCGTATCGTTCCGACTTAGAAGCCTCTGACGACCCTGAAGCATTACTTGAAGAAATCACTGAACGATTAAACAAAGTCAGATCTCCATTTCGTACCGCAGAAGCATTTTATGTTGAAGAAATAATTGACCCTAGAGAAACACGCCCTCTTCTATGTGAGTTCGCTAATTTAGCGGCGCCTTTAAGAACAGCTGGACCATCAAATATTAAATATCGACCCTAGGAGTCAGGAGGCTTCGATTATCGCCACTACATCATCTTCTGAGACTTGATCTCCTTCAGATACAAGTAGTTCTTTAAGTTTGCCGGACGCTGGAGACTCAACCGGTATCTCCATCTTCATGGCTTCCATGATCATTATCACATCACCCTGATTAATGTCTTCGCCGACTTGAAAGTTTATTTTCCAAACAGTTCCAGTAACAGGGGTTTCAACTTCAAAATACTCCATGTGAGAAGTTGAGCATGTTTCAACATGAAGTGCCACGCTGAGAAAGTGTTTTAAAGGTTGTTCAGCGACACTGGAAATGAGAAGATTAGAAGATGGAATCACAGGAACACGAAACCCCTCCTTCGCTAGAAGGCGTGACTTGGCTCAGTTCGAGTGAAGCGTCAAAAAGATTAGGTGTTACTACCAGAACGTTGTATCGACTAATAGACGAAGGTTTGCTTTCCGGATTCAGGTTTGGTCGCGTTATACGGCTCAAAGAAAAAGATGTTGATCAATACGCTGAACAGTCGCGTATACAGCCCGGAGATCTCAGGCATCTATATCAAGAATCTGAAATGCAAGAATAGATTCAGTTTTTGTACCTAGTTTTAGATATCCGCAATCTTTGAGAGGACTCGTTCTCCAAACTCAGCTAACTGCTCTTCCGTGTTATTCAAAAACATGATCGATGGAACTATGAGACGCGAAACTCCTTTTTCTTTCATCTCTTCAGCAGCGGCAACGGGATCCGATCCCATCAATTCATTACTTCCCCAGGTGACCTCTATTTGACTCGCGTCACGCCCATGTTTCTCCGCAGATTCACGAACGAGGTTCATCATATGATTCAAGTCTCCTTTACCGGGAAAGAATCCATCACCGATACGTCCAGCGCGTTTCGCCGCAGCATCGCTGTGTCCCCCAATAGTTATAGGAACAGACCCATTCAATGGTTTCGGGTTGGAAGATACTTTGTCGAAGGAAACGAATTCACCATCAAAGGAAACTTCATTTCCGCTCCACAACTCTCGCATCACAGCAACGTACTCATCTGTGCGTGGCCCACGGCGTTCCCAAGGAATACCAAGCGCTTCAAATTCTTCTTTAAGCCATCCAACTCCGATACCGAGTTCAACTCGACCGCCACTAAAGGAATCTAAAGTACCGACTTGTTTGGCAAGCACTAAAGGATTCCGTTCAGGAAGAATGATGATTCCAGTACCAAGTCTGATTGTGGAAGTGTTAGCGGCCAACCAAGTAAGCCATATGAGCGGATCAGTCAAATCTGTATCTGGGGCCATCGCCATTTGACCGCTGGGATCATACGGATATTTCGAATCGTAATTTGAAGGGTAAATGACGTGCTCAACCGTCCAAAGAGATTCAAATCCTGCTTTCTCAGCAGCTTGAGCGAATTGGATACTTGCTTCAGGAGTACCAAAATTCATAATATTTGCGAACGCTATGCCAACTTTCATTTAATTCCTCTCCTAGTTAGATACATACTTGTCTTCAAATTGATTGTTATACGAGTCGGGCAAGAATCTCTTTGTTGTAAGAATTTATTTTGAAAAGAAGATAAAGATTCCTTGTTTGTTTTATGCTTGCTTTTAGAAGCATGAAGGGCAAGTTATGGAATCAATAGAGACAAAGAGCATTTGGTGGAAAAAACGTTGGGTTAAATGGGGAGGATTTGGCCTAGTGGTCA
>CACFCV010000028.1:0-12978 GCA_902564875.1 Actinomycetota bacterium | reverse complement strand
CGTCGATTCGTTCCAAGATTTGAGTTTCTAACCAAGAAATTTGACTAGACCAAGCTGGATCATTTACATGAACAACAAGAGTTGAGCCATTTAATGCAACTAAAGATATTTTTAGAGATAATTCTTCACCAATTAGTTCTGGCCAAATTTCGAGAAGATTAGTTGTTGAATCAATATCTGGGGCTCCGATGCTTTTCATCAATTTTTCAAGACTTGCTTTTAAAAGTGTTGGATCTTGATTATCGCTCATTAAATCACAACCTCTCCTTCTAAAATTCGCAAGACAGACGGAGAGTTAATTCCATTTGGAAGTTCTCCAGCTGAAGAAATTAGTGTCTGACAGTTTGGAAGTATTTCAATAAGTTTTTTTGATCTTTTTTCATCAAGTTCTGAAAAAACGTCATCTAATAAAATAACTGGGTTTAGGTTTATTTTTTCGGTAATTATTTGGTGTCCTGCTAATCGAAGAGCAAGAGCTAATGACCGTTGTTCTCCTTGGGATGCATGTGTGCGAGAAGGCATGTTGTTTAGCGTTATTAAGAGATCATCTCTATGAGGGCCGATAGTAGTAATTCCTCGTCGAAGATCTGTTTCTCTAACATCTTCAAGTGCTTCTGCTAGAGATTTTCCTTCCCAGGAAGAAATATATTTCAATTCTGTTTTACTTTCTTTTCCTTGTAGAGCAAACATAGTTTCAGCAAATGGGTTATTAAGAGTTTCAATCAAGTGTTTGCGGGCGTCAGATAATTTTTCTCCGAGCTGAATTAACTTTGTATCCCAAACTAATAACGTGCTTAAAATTTCAGAAGAAAGCACTCCTTTTGACTGTTTTAAAAGAGTGTTTCTTTGGCGAAGAACTTTTTCTAAATCAGTAATTAGTTCATAGTTTTTGGGGTGACTATCAACAAGTAACTCATCAAGATATTTTCTTCTCGTCGTTGGTCCACTTTTAATTAGTTCAAGATCATCAGGTGAAAAAAGTGTTGTTTGAAAATATCCAAGAAGGTCACGTACTCGCTTTACTTTATTACTATTTATAAGAATTCGATTTTTCCCATTAATATTTAATTCAGCTTCTAAAAGCACTTTTCGATTATGAGCAGATACTTCTGCTCGAATTATGGTTTTTTCTTTTCCGTTTCTTACTAGTGCTTCTGTTGGCGACCCTCGAAAGGACGATCCTTTAGATAACCAAGAAATACTTTCTAAAAGGTTTGTTTTTCCTTGTCCATTATTTCCAATAATTACCGTTAAGCCATCTGGCAAGGAAATATCAAGAGATTGATAGTTGCGAAAATCTGTGAGCCAAAGCCGCTGTACCGGCATGTTAAATCAAGAAACGCGAACAGGCATAAGAAGGTAAAGAAATTCATCATTATCGACACTTCTAATTACTGCGGGTTTAAGTGAGTCGATAGTTTCAAGACGAATTTCGTCCCCGGTTGATACTTCAAATCCTTCTATTAAATACGTTGGATTAAATGCAACTACCAGATCTTCTCCTGTGTATTCTCCGTCAATTGTTTCAGTAGCTTGTCCAACATCTTGTGTAATAGCAATTAATTCAACAGATTCAGCTGTCATTGATAGACGAACAGGGGTGTTTTCTTGTGCTAGAAGTCGAACTCGTTTTAATGCGTTGAGAAATATTTCTTTGTCAACTACTAAATTATTTGGATGGTTATCTGGAATAAGTCCTCGATAATTTGGAAATTCTCCAGTAATAAGTGTGGTAGTAATTTGGACATTATTTACATAAAAAGTTGCTTGTCTTTCACCTAAAGAAATAGTCAATTCATCTGATGTTGATAAAAGTTTTTCAAGAGCTTCAAGAGTTCGTGATGGAACAAGAACTGTTTGATCAGTAGATAAAACAGAGGTACCAGGAAGATCTCTGACTGCTAACCGATAAGAATCTGTTGCTACAAATCGAAGGCCATCATTTTCTGCAGCCAACATAACGCCAGTAAGAATTGGTCGAGAATCATCTCCGCTCGCAGCCGTAACTACTTGACCTAATGCTTGTTCAACACCAGCAGAATTAAGTGTGACTTTATTTCCTTCTGTTATTTCAATTTGTGGAAATTCTTCAACAGACATTGTTCTTAAATTGAAATTGCTGCGCCCAGATGAAACAGTTACTCCGTCGTCATTCATTTCTACTTGAACTTGGCCGCTGGGAAGAGCTCTCATAATATCTGCTGCAAGTTTTGCTGGTAAAACAGTTTTTCCATTTTCTTTTCCACCAACATCAACTGATACCTGAATTGTTAAATCAATATCACTGCCAGTAATTGATAAATTATTTTTTTTCAGTTCGAGATGTAGTCCTGAAAGAACTTGCAGAGATCCGCTTCTTGTAGCAGCTGCGCGGCCAGCAATTGAAAATGCTTGGTCTAGTACATCTTTTTCACAAGTAAATTTCACAACTATTTGCTTTCAAATAAATATTTAATTAAGTAAAAGTAATAATAAGGCTTGTGGATTGTGGATGAGTGCTTATTTGTGCTGTTCATCAGTTGTTTTTAAATTCTTTACTTATCCACGTATGTCCACAAGGAGAGAGGAAAAATTTATTTGTTTGTGGAAAGCGCTTTCTTTTTCCACAAATTAATTTTGAGATTTAACTGCAGTTGTTAGTGCAGTAACCTGGTCATAAATTTCTCTTCTTTCAGCCATTAATTGACTGATTTTGTCGACAGCATGTATCACAGTTGTATGATCTCTTCCTCCAAATTCTTTGGCGATAGCTGGATAACTTAATTCGGTTAATTCTCTAAAAATGTACATTGCAATTTGTCGCGCTGTTACTAATGGTCTTCTTCTGCTTCCACCAATTAATTCATCAATTGAAAATCCATACATTTCTGCTGTTTTAGACAAAATAACTTCTGGTGTAACAGGTAATGGTTGGTTTGAGTTAATTAAGTCTTGAAGAATGGTTTTTGCTAGAGATTCAGTTATTGGAACTTGATCTAAATTTGCATAGGCAGTAACACGGGTAAGCGCTCCTTCAAGTTCACGAATGTTGTCAGTAATGTTTTCCGCAATAAAAAGGAGTACTTCAGGAGAAATTTCAAAATTTCCAGGAGTGTCTTCAGCTTTTTTACGAAGAATAGCGAGACGTGTTTCAACATCTGGCGGTTGAATGTCGGTAATCAACCCCATTTTAAAACGGCTTTTTAAACGATCTTCCAAAGTGGTTATCGCATCAGGTGGACGATCACTAGAGAGGACTATTTGGCCTCCTCCTTGATGAAGACTATTAAAAGTATGAAAGAATTCTTCTTGTAATCCTTCTTTTCCTTCCATGAATTGAATGTCATCAATAAGAAGAACATCAATTTCTCTATAGTGCTGTTTAAATTGAGCTTGTGTTTTATTTCTAATTGCTTCAACAAATTGATTCATAAATACTTCGAGGGAAACATACCTAACTCGGTGTGTTGGATAATGATCACGAACATAATTTGCGATTGCATGAAGTAGGTGTGTTTTACCTAATCCAGCATCTCCATAAATAAACAAAGGGTTATAACTTCTAGCTGGAGTTGCGGCCACAGCTTGTGCTGCTGCAGTTGCAAATCTGTTTGATGTACCAACAACAAAATCATCAAAAGTTAGGCGTAGACCGTACAGATCATTATTAACTTTTTGTTTTTCTTCACCTTGTGTTTTTACCTGAGGAGTTTTTATTTCTGAATCGATATTTTTAATTATGATTTCGTCTTCGTCAGATTGTTTTAAAAGATCTTCATCGTTTGAAACTTCAATTCGTAGTAGTAATCCATCATTTGCTGCTTCAGAAAGTGCATCTTGAACTATTTCTCGGTATCGGCCTTCAATTCTTTCTTTTATTGTTTCACTTGGGACAATAAGAATTAATTCATTATCTAAAAGCTCAGTTGGTTGAGCAGAGTGAAAGTTCATTTGCCAAACGATGTCAGATACTTGTGAACGAATAGTGTCAGCGCAGGAATCCCATAGCGTTTGTGCTGTATTTTCCATTACCTACTCCTCTATTCTTTTCCACAACTGTGGAACATCTTGTGGAAACACAGTTAAACCAAAAATGGTTGAAACTTGGGTTCCTTAATTTCTTTAGTTGAGCGTGGCAACGTAACACCTTGTGGAGCATCGCGCGCAATTGGGGATTTATTGTCTTATATGACCTGTTCAGAGTATGTTTTTTCTTGGGTGTAATTTTTCAATTTCGCGCGCGAAAATCCTTTGCTTGCAGCGAAAAAGTTACTAATTAAATATCTTTATCTGTGGATAACTATGTGTGTTTTTCATTGTTTTAATAAATAGGTGGTTGTGAAGCCTGGTTCCCGTAGTCTTTGTATGACAGTTTTAATATCACTACAGTAAATCAGGCATTTATTTTGAATATCATGAGTAGTGAACAAAGTTAATATTTAAGTGCTCCTTCTCTTATGACACTTAAATAATTTAGGAGTCGTTACATGAAACGTACATATCAACCGAATACTCGTAGAAGAGCGCGTAAGCATGGTTTTCGTCACCGTATGCAAACTCGTGCTGGGCGGGCAATCATTAAATCTCGTCGTCAAAAAGGTCGAGCCCGTTTGTCAGCTTGATTAAGTCATTAGTTAAACGAAAAGACTTTCTTGTTCTTCAGCGCGATGGACAACGAGTAAGACGGGGCCCGATTCAAGTGCAGTTTCTTTCTTCAATAAAAAGTGAAGATATAAACAGTGTTTTTGTTGGATATGCCATTAGTCGAAATGTCGGCTCTGCAGTTTTTAGAAATAAGATTCGACGGCAGTTAAGAGAAATTATGTCTCAGATATATAAAAGTGACGAAGATTTTCCAAAAGGGAATTATTTGGTAAGGGTGTTTCCAAATATTAAAAAGAAAAGTTTTTTAGAAATGAATACTGCAGTTAATGAAGTAATAAATGAATTGAAAAAAAATGGAATCTAGAAAAAGTGCCTCTGAACTGGGGTTTTTAACAAAAATTCTATACAAATCTGTTCGTTTGTATCAGCATTTATCTTCTGGAAGACCTACTCCCTGTAAATATATTCCTACTTGTTCGAATTATGCCCTTGATGCATTGGAAAACCATGGGGCAGTTCATGGAACAAAACTTATTCTTAAACGACTTTCTCGTTGTCATCCATTTAATAAAAGTAATGGTTGGGATCCAGTACCTGCAGTAAATAAAAATGCAATTCATTTACATGAAAAGGTGTCCTCATGAGTTGGCTTTTTGACCTGCTTGCTTCAATGCTGGCTGCTTTTTATGACTTCATTCCTTCATTTGGTTTCGCAATTATTTTGTTGACTTTTATTGTGATGATTTTGTTGACGCCTTTAACTCTTAAGGGAACACGCTCAATGATCAAAATGCAGCACATGCAGCCAGAGCTTAAGAAAATTCAAAATCGATATAAAAACGATCGAGACAAAATGAATAAGGAAATGATGGCTTTTTATCAAGCCAACGGCATCAATCCAATGGGTGGATGTATCCCTCTTTTAGCTCAAATGCCCGTTTTTTTAGTTCTATATAACGTATTACGTGGTTTAACTCGTAGACAATCAGATGTAGGTGAAGCCTCGGGGTGGATTGCTGGTCAAATAGGTTCAGGACAAACGTTAACGAAGGTTCCTGATTCTACTTCAGTGTTTTTTCCTGATTATTTGTCACAAGACTCGGAATTATTTATTGATTTATCAAATAAAACCGAGATGCTTTGGTTAAATTTTGACCTTTCTAGAACGGCTAGCTATTTCGGATTATCAGCAAAAGTAATTCCTTACTTAATTTTGATGTTCCTTGTTTTTATTACTTCTTGGTATCAACAAAGACAAATAAGAGGAAGAAATACAAATCAAACAATAAATCCTCAACAACAATTGATTATGAAGGTTATGCCCTTCTTCCTTCCGATTATTTCTTATTCCTTGGATGCTGCCCTGGTCCTTTATTTTGTAGTTTCAAATGTTTATCGAATCGGGCAGCAGTCTTATATAACTCGCAAACTTTATGGCTCAGATAAAGAAGAACCTGTTGTGGTTCTTCCAAAAACACCTGATTCAGATGAGGGTGACAAAAAGAAAAAAGGTTCGCAAAAATCTGCATCAAAGAGTCAAAAAACCCCGAAAAAACAGCCAATTTCCACTACTGCAGCTAAAAGAAATAGGACAACCGCTGGACAAAATAGGAATGATTCTCAAAACAATGTTAGAGAAACAAGAAGACGTAAACGAAAAGAATCTGATGAAGAAGTAACTAGAACTGAAAACAGACCACCTTCGGCTCAGAAAGGTGGAGGTCGAACGACTCCATCTGGAACAACTGGCTCTCGTGGTCCTCAGAAAAAAAAGAAAAAGAAAAGGAAGTAACCCGTGGAATGGATTGAAACCACTGGCGCAACTATTGATGAAGCCAAAGATTTAGCTCTTGACCGTTTAGGAGTAGCTGAAGATGAACTTGAAATACAGGTTTTAACAGAACCTGTTTCAACAATGTTTGGCTTAAAGAAAACGGAAGCTCGGTTACGAGCTCGAGTGCGACCGATTAGCCCTCAAGGTAAATCTGAAAAATCATCTCAGAATAATCGGGATAGAAATAGAAAGCGTTCAAACCAAAATCGAAAAAATACAAATAATAAACAAAATAATAACAATAAGAACAAACAGCAAAAATCTTCAAAAAGGAATGAAGAAAAACTTGATGACTTAGAGAATTCAGGTCAAAATAAAGAAAAAAGAGCACAAAAACCATCAAAATCGAAAAATAATTCTCAGACCAGGAGTGATGAAGTGGAAGTTGAAAAAATGGATTTGTCTACTCAGGCTGAAATAACAGAAGGTTTTATTGAAGGTCTTTTATCAAAAATGGGGCTTGAAGCCAGTGTTGTTAGCACTATCGAAGACGAGAGGCTAACTGTTGAGGCGCATGGGTTAAACCTAGGACTAGCTATTGGGCATCAAGGACAGACAGTTCGGGCAATTACTGAGTTATCAAGAACAATAATTCAAAGAAAATCTCGAGGTTCAGCAAGTGGTTCGATGACTGTTGATATTGGTGGATACCGAGCTTTACGTCAATCAAATTTGGAAAAATTTGCTAAAGCTCAAGCCGAAGCAGTTCTTTCGGATGGAATATCTAGAGCGTTAGATCCTATGGGAGCAGCTGATAGACGGATTGCACATAATGCAGTTTCCGAGATTGATGGAGTAGAGACGATTTCTGAAGGATCAAATATGGATCGTCGTGTGGTTATTCAACTTGCTGAATGAAATAACTGAAAATAAGCTTCAAGCAATACTTAATGAAGCCGTTTTAGAAGGCTATTTAACCCAATCAGCAGCAGATAATGGAATATCTCATAGTTTAGGTTTTCTCTTATTTAAACCAGAAACCAAGACTTTTTTGTCTTCAGAAACTCTTGCAGTAGATCTTGGTACTGGTGGTGGGTTGCCAGGAATAGTTTTGAGCGCGTCGACTGAATGTAAGTGGTTTCTTCTTGATCGTAAAAAAAGAAGAAGTGAGTTTCTCCAGTGGGCCGCAAAAGAACTTGAATTAACGCGAAAAGTGACTGTTATTGAGGAAGATGCAGCGAATTTCGCACATAGTAACTATCGCCATAAAATTTCTCTTGTTACTGCTCGGAGTTTTGCTGTGCCTGGGGTTACTGCTGAATGTGCCGCACCACTTCTTATATCTGGTGGCTATCTTGTTGTTAGTGAACCCCCAGATAGCGTTGATCGATGGCCAGTAAGTGGTTTAGATAAATTAGGCCTTAAAAAGGATGCGCACTGGGAGCATAATTCAGCTTCTTTCCAGTCTTTAATTTTAAATGATGTTATTGAGGGTAAGTTCCCAAGAAAGTTTTCAAGTATAGAAAAGTCACCACTTTTTTAATGTTTCACGTGAAACAATTACTTCAGTGATTCTATTTTGTTTCACGTGAAACAAAGATGCTTGCATTTCTACTTAATAAATAGCAGGATTCTCAGGTGAATGAGTTTGAAACTAATTTAAAACCCTTAGCGAGAGTTATTGCTGTTGCAAATCAAAAAGGGGGAGTTGGGAAAACAACAACAACGATTAACCTTGGAGCTTCGTTTGCAGAAGAAGGAAAAAGAGTTTTAATTGTTGATCTTGATCCTCAAGCAAATGCTACAACTGGTCTTGGTTTTTCAAGCCGAAATTTAGATTTTTCGATCTATGACGTTCTTTCCCAACAGACGACAACAGAGCAAGTAATACTAAAAACACAAACATCCAATTTGGACCTTCTTCCCTCAAATATTGCTTTAACTGGTGCCGAAATTGAACTTGTAACTGCTTTTAGTAGAGAACAACGATTACAACGAGCATTAGCTAACGCTTTAGAGGCATACGACATTATTTTAATTGACTGCCCTCCAGCCCTCGGCTTGCTAACCGTCAATGCCTTTGTGGTTGCAAAAGAAATACTTGTACCAATTCAATGCGAATATTACGCCTTAGAAGGCTTAGCTCAACTTCAAAGCAATGTTGAATTAGTGAAAGCAAATTTAAATCCTGATTTAGAAATTTCAATCATAGTTTTAGTGATGTACGACGCGAGAACCAAACTTTCTCAACAAGTTGCAGATGAGGTTAGGCAACATTTCGGAAGCCGAGTATGCAACCAGGTAATTCCCCGCTCGGTTCGTCTTTCTGAAGCACCTTCTTTTGGTCAACCCATTACTACTTTTGATCCAATTTCTCGAGGGGCAATAGCTTATCGCCAGTTAGCAAAGGAGATATTAAGTTGACAAGACAAAGTGGACTAGGACAAGGGTTATCTGCACTTATTCCTGAAAAAGAAACAATTAGCCAACCTTTCAATCAGGAAGGGAATAATTCATATAAAGAAGTATCACTTGAACATGAAGAGTTTGTTTGGTTAAAAATTGATGAGGTTAAAGCAAACCCAAACCAGCCGCGTTCAAACTTTGATGATGTAAGACAACAAGAGCTCACTGAATCAATAAAGCATCATGGCATACTTCAACCAATATTAGTACGTTTCAATAACTTTCAATATGAAATCATTGCGGGAGAAAGAAGATTTAGAGCAGCAAAAGCTGCAGGCCTTGATCAAATACCTGCATTTGTAAGAGATGTTGATGACCAAAATTCTTTCGAACAAGCAATTGTTGAAAATCTTCAAAGAGATAATTTAAATGCCATTGAAGAAGCCAATGCATTTCAACGATTAATTGATGAATTTGGTTATACCCAACAACAAGTTGCAGAAAGGGTTGGTAAAGGAAGGCCCACTGTAGCTAATTCATTAAGACTTCTTTATTTGTCTCCTGAATTACAAGAAATGCTTAAGCTAGGAAAAATTTCTGCTGGACATGGCAGAGCGTTATTAGGGATAGAAGATGTTCAAAGCCAACAAATTTTGGCAGAAAGAATAATCAAAGAAGGCTTGTCGGTGCGTCAAATTGAAGAACTTGTTGTTTCACTTTCTCAATCAAAATCGATTAACTCACCAATAGAAACAAAGAATTCAAAAGAAGCTGGGGTTCTTGAAGTAGAAAACTTTCTTTCAGACAAATTAAATACAAAAGTTTCAGTAGTCACAAGAGGCGGAAAAGGAAGAATTGTTGTTGATTTTGCCGACATGGATGACTTACACCGAATATATAACCTGCTTAATTCACCTCAAGAATAGTTTCACTAAACAATTGATTTAGTCAGCTGCTGGATCGGCAATCCAGGAGATAATTGCGTTTGATAAAGCAATAGATATTTCAGCGGTTGATTGAACAACAATTGATGGTGGAGCTAGCGAACAGAGGATTGCTGGCATCTTTGTTCGTCTAAGAACAGGAAGTGTCATTCCTGAAACTTGCGAAGTAATTTCATTTTCAATTAAAGAATCAACACATCGTGTCGCAAGCCGTATTCCGCCTTCACTATGAAAACCTGTTGTTTCAAAATAAGAAATCGTTGAACAAGAATCATTCTCAACTTTAAGTCCGATATACATTTCAGCGTCAAAACGATTAGAAATTTCTGCTTGCTTTGATTCATCAGGGTGGTCTAAAGCAGCTACATTTGCTCCACGTTTTCTTAACAATCGAATTAAGGCTGTTGCTAAAGCCCCACAATCACCAAAATGACCAATAGCAATTCTTCTCCCGTCAAGGTTTGGTCGGCTATTTCGTAATTTTTCAAGTTCACGAACTTGTGCAACAGGAGTTAATCCAGTTGAACGTCCTGCTAATTGGCGTATTTCTTGAACTGTTTCAAGTCCACTAATTCCGTCTGCTGTTAAACCAATATTGCGTTGAAATTCAATTAATGCTTTTGATGTATCTGGTCCAAATATTCCATCAACTTGTCCTGCATCAAAACCAAGAGAATTCAATTGAAGTTGAAGATCAGCAATATCATCTCCTCTTAACATTGGGACGTGTAGATAAAGAAGACGGTCTCCTAATTGGAATCCTGCTTCAATAATTGCAGATAATGTTTGATAACCAACGATTCCATCTTCTTTTAAACGCCGAGAAACTTGAAATCTACGTACAACAAGTTGAGTTTCTTCCCCAAAAAATGATTCTGCTAGTTCATCTTCTGGGAGGGCGTATCCTGCTTCGATTAAACGTTGTTGAAGGTCGCGAACTTTTTCGCCACTTGCTCCAAAAGAAAGTAAAGGTTCTCTACTTTCTGACTCATTACTCATAGTTACGCTCCTGAAGATGGAGCGTAACTCTTATTAGATAAATACAGACAATTCGTCTAGAAGAGCTTCTTTTCCTTTTGCCCCAACGACACGCTTAGTTGGTTCACCATTTTTAAATAAGATCAGAGTCGGGATGCTCATTACTTCAAATTTTTGGGCTAATCCAGGTGCATCATCAACATTGACTTTTGCGACTTTAAATACTCCAGCGTTTTCAACTGCAATTTCTTCCAAAATTGGTGCAATCATTTTGCATGGTCCACACCACTCTGCCCAAAAATCAACTAATACTGGCTCATCTGTAGAACCAATTTCTTGATCAAAGGTATTTTCAGATAGTTCAACAATTGATTCAGACATAAGACTTCCTTTTCTTTTGAGAGTCTTTTAAAGACATAATTAAAGATTACTTGTGAACTCTTTCTATCTGATTGATTTGTTTGACCCCACATTAAGGTCGAATGTCACTTTATTAGAAAGACTTACTTATTATGAAAATTTTCTAACCAACGTTCGGCATCAAGAGCTGCCATACAGCCAGAACCAGCAGCAGTTATTGCTTGCCTGTAGGTATGGTCTTGCACATCACCACAAGCAAATACTCCTTCAACATTGGTTATTGAAGAATCGGCTCCTGTAACGAGATACCCATTTTCATCCATCTGAAGTTGATCAATAAATAAGTCAGTATTTGGGCGATGCCCAATGGCAATAAATAATCCAGTTACTGGAAGTGATTTCTTCTCACTAGTAACCGTGTTAGAAAGAATTACTCCTTCAACTTTTTCTTCACCGAGTATTTCTTCAACAGTTGTGTTCCAAATAAATTCGATTTTTGGATTATTAAATGCACGCTGTTGCATTATTTTCGATGCACGAAGTTCATCTCGTCGATGAATAATTGAAACTTTGCTTGCAAATTTAGTTAAAAATATTGCCTCTTCAAGTGCAGAGTCACCTCCACCGACGACTGCAATTTCTTGGTCTCTAAAGAAAAAGCCATCGCAAGTTGCACAAGTTGATAGGCCATGTCCGATTAATCGAGTTTCTGCTTCAAGTCCTAGCATGACGGATCGTGCACCAGTAGAAACAATTACAGAGTTTGCAATATGAGTAGGCTCACCTTCTGGATTACTTGTCCATATTTGAAAAGGGTGCTGTGAGAAGTCCACTTTTAAAACTTTTGTTGTGAGAACCTCTGTTCCGAAACGAAGAGCTTGCGAACGCATATTTGACATAAGATCAGGGCCCATAATCCCGTCCGGAAACCCTGGAAAATTTTCTACATCAGTAGTAAGCATCAATTGACCACCGGGTTGGTCACTTGTAGAAGATGGTTCTCCTTCAATAATTAGTGGTTTCAAATCTGCTCTCGCGGTATAGATCGCAGCAGTTAAACCGGCAGGACCAGAACCAATAATTACTACTTCATGGGTTTGTAAAGACACTAAGACTCCTAAATTTGATTATCAGATTGTGAAGATACTGATTTTTTTGGCACTCTACGAGACCACACCCAAGTACCTAATAGGCAAAATAAACTTCCACAGGCGATGTAAGCAATCCAACTATCACCAGGAAGAGTATTTTCGATAAATCTAAAAATTCCTATAGCAAGTAATGACAGAATCGCAAAACTACAAATTAAAACTACGAGACCATAAACAAGCCCACGAGCCCCAGTAATAATTGGCTGAGTAGTACGTGAACGTAATTGATCAACAAAAGAAATAAATCGATCTACGATTACATTTTTTAATCCCGATGACAAATGAGATGAAGGGTTTTCTGAAGACTTGTCAAACATAACCTGATACTACACAGCCTTAGGCCTGCTGATTCTTACTAAGGGGTTATTCCTGAAATAAGAAAGTTATTTTCACAATTATTAGCATTAACCAAAACTAAATTTTGATTACCAAAAAATACGAGTATTTGGTTACTTATATTTGCGTTAGACAGCCATGCTGAAGAAATAATTGGTTCACCCAGAATTGTTTGAATAAATTCTAGAGAGCAAGGCTGATCTCCACTTAATTCATTTATTTCTGAACGTAAAAGTTCTTCAAGTAAAAATAGGTCAATTGCTTCTTCTTGATATAGAGATAAATCAATCTCATATTGAATACTGCCATCAGCAGTGAGAGAAGCAGATTCAGGCTGTGCAAAAGCTGACTCTCCAGTATTTGAAGTTGGTTCTTCTGATGCCATGTCTGAAAAGGAATCACCATTGTCCGTATCACTAGAAAGTGAACTGCTTTCTTCTAAAGA
>CACFCV010000027.1:0-13131 GCA_902564875.1 Actinomycetota bacterium | reverse complement strand
GTTCCGCGTTTGCTAAAGCCTCAGCAGCCTCTTCAAGTACAGCTCTGGCTTCATCTAATTCGTTGTCGCTTGAGCAAGCTGAACCGATTAAAGCAACCAGCAACACCAAAGTACCAAATTTAACTTTTTTAATATTTTTCATTATTTTTCCTTAAATTTACGATTTTCTATTTTTCGACCAAGATCTACCTAGCAATAAGGTATTGAAGGGGCTCCTATCGTTCTAGTCACTTCATCGAAGTGAGCATGTTGATGAA
Source organism: Actinomycetota bacterium (assembly GCA_902564875.1). Lineage (GTDB taxonomy): Bacteria > Actinomycetota > Acidimicrobiia > Acidimicrobiales > MedAcidi-G1 > MedAcidi-G2B. The sequence continues at coordinate 12,874 of CACFCV010000027.1, read as the reverse complement.
GAATAAATCCGGTTTGTATTCCGAATTCTGGTCCATCAAATCCTTCGGGATAATCCTCTTCTTCCAAATATTCCATCATGTTGATCCAATATTCATCCTCTGGAAGTTCACCGGACATATAAGGTGCTTCAGTGCCATCAGCTAAATCGAAGGAAAATGCTTCTGCAAGAGGTTCAATAGGCCCTTCAATATCAGCACCACCAGGCAAGGGAACCATATCTGGTGTAATTAATTTCCCTTCCATCCAAGAGGGCAAATTCATAAAGTTAATTGTCCAATTAGCCATATAAGGCTCTTGGTAAACCGTCCAACTAAGATCAAAATCTGGGTCAGGCTTTTGGAGATAAGACACTCTTAGATTACCCCATGTAACTGAAGTTTCTAATGTTTCAGGGCCATAACCTCCGCGACAAGTAGAACCGAACCAACCTACCTGTGAGGGTGTTCCAAGTATTTCTATCAAACCAAGAAGAGTGTCTTGATAACTGTCTCCTATGTGGAATCCGCAAAGTGAGGGGACTGTCCCTGGCATTATATTTATTTCACAATCAGGGGTGTTTTCTAAAGGAGTAACTGTTGTGGTTGTGGGCGGAACCGTAGTTGTAGGTGGGGCAGGTGGAACCGTAGTGGCCACTGGAACCGTAGTTGTAGGTGGAACCGTAGTTGTAGGTGGAACCGTAGTTGTAGATAACTCAGATGCTGATTCACTTTGAGTCTCAAGTTCTAATTGTTCAGTTAACTCTTCAATCTCTAATAATAAATCATCTATAGCTTTTGAACTTTCAGAGTCATCACTGCTAGAGCATGCTGAAACCAAGCTAAATAAACAAACTGCTCCTAGAAGCATGGGCCCTGCAAATCTTTTTTGTTTTCTAATCATTAAATTTCCTTATTTTCTTTTATATTTTTTCCTACGATGCAATCCATGGTGGGCTGTCGTGTATCCATGATTCACATTCAGTTCCATATGGCCCACCAGGATCTTCAAATGTCTCAAGGTTCCTTGTTGTGATGAAAGTGAGGCCTGTTGATGAAAGTTGATAAACCATTCCTGTGAGCGAACCTTCGCCTTCTACCTCCCCTGGGGAGATCACATATTGAACAATTACAGGGACACCGTCTTCGGTCTCACAAGCTATTCTCCAAGAAGTTCCTACAGTTCCTCCTTCGATAAATAACTCGTTGCTGTCAGGAATGTAAGCAATTTTTAATTCGCAGTCTTCAAAGATCAGAACACGATAACCAACTGTAGAAGCTCCAAATGGAATTTGTCTTATCCAAAACTCGCTACGGTTATCGTCGTTTATATCTGTGCCGAAACTTGCCTTCCATTGATTCGCAGGCGCAGTACCAATGTCATCTAATTCAACCCAGTACGGACCAAACTCAGAGCCAGATACCTGTGCATAAAATACTTCTAGGTCCGAGTTGTAATAGGTTTGGCCACTCTCAATATTTCCATCTCCATCCATATCTAAGACGATTGATGCCATTGGTATAGCTTCAGAATCTGGCATGGGATCTTGTGGAGGGCATGGAGGTGGCTCTTCTTCAGGTACAGCTTCAGCAGAGAGCCCTTTTTCTTCTAATACCGCTAAATGTGCTTCTCGAGTAATTGCTCCATACCAACCATCTGGTTCTACTCCTAAAAATTCTTGAAGTTCTTCGACGGCCTCGCTGTTCTCTAACCATGAGTAAGAGCCTAGAAGTAGCATTTCTTCTTGTAGTTCCTGATCTGATTCTGAATCATCAGAATCTTGCATCTGCTCTTCCTGATTTTGATCATCTTCGTCTTGAATAATTTCGTCTTGGAGGTCTTCGGACTGTATTGATTCAGTCTCTGAAACTTGTTGGAGATCCTGAATTGTTTGCTGAAGTTCTTCGATTTGTTCTTGAGTTTCTGCAAGTTGAGCGCTTAAGAGCTCTTCAGATCCCGAGTCACTTGATCCGCAAGAAGACGCGAATAAAAGAGTCACAACTAATAAAGACCAGAACTTGGTAACAATTAAAAGATTACGCTTATAATTTTTTTTCTTCATAATTCCTCTTTTGCTATTGGTATCCCTATAGATCATGTAAATGGCTTTTTCTGACACCTTCGATTGAAAATTTTAAATCATACGTACTTTCTACATCTACAAACTATCGAGTATCAAGAAGAACTCTTGGAAATATAAAGTCTGCTACGAAGTTGATTGCACCGCCATCTACCTCAAATGCTTCAAAATGAGTGCAGTCAGGACGATCGTATCGATCAGGATTATCTTGAACTTGCGAAGCAACATCAAAAACAAATACGTGTTCTTCAGATTCTGCAATTTCCTTAATGAACTCGTTGTATCTCTCCTGGTCGGCCACATGAGGGTGTAATTCACCAGCAAGTAGACAGTCTGGACGATTCTCCATTTGTGGAGCTGTAAAAAATATTAAGGGAGCATTGGCTTCTCGTGTTTGCTCAACTAATCCCTTATATGACTCAGAAACTAACTCAAGAGTCGCTGGGAATATGTATTCTTCTCCGGTCTCAACGTTTTTGTGGTCAAAAAAGACTGCTGCATGATCAAAGACTAGAACTAAATCATATTCAGGAGTAATTTCCTGTCTGCAAGCCTTTTCGAAGGGCCCAAATTCAGGTTCGTGATGCCAAAGAGTAATCTTAAATTTCCCATAATTTTCTTCAGTGAGAACTGGGCTACATAGGGAATACCCATACGTGCCTATCTCTCCGCCGATTAGATCCACCCAGCCATCAAGTGCTGGCCCCAAATTTTGAGCAACGGAGTCACCCATAATTGCCACCTTTGGATTAGCACTTATATAGATGATTTCATGCATTTCAGAGTCGCTTTCAACCGCATCAGGCTCTGATATTGAACTCGTTGTCAGATATTCTTCCTGGGTAGTTGATGTAAGTGGTAAATCTTCCACTAACTCCACTATTGAAGTCGTTGTCGTCGTTGTCGTCGTTGTCGTCGTTGTCGTCGTTGTTTCAGTAAAAGCTGCAGCAACAGCAGCATTGATTTCTTTTTGAGATGCTTGGCGGGGAGAAACTGTAATAACTACGACTAAACCAAGGACACTTCCTAGAGAGACCAAACCAAGGGTTGATAAAGGTCGGGTAATTCTTTTGCCTGTACGAATAGGCCATTCCAGTACATGATGAGATATTTCTGCTGATAAAAGAGTTAGGGCAATAGCTATATATGGTGAAGTATCTAGTAATTCTAGGAATGGCCAATGAAACAAATAGATTGCGTAGCTTCTTTTCCCCAGCCAAACTAGTGGCACACTGCCAATTAGAGTATTGGATTTAGTTGGGCGCAGGCTGTAACCAGTGACAATCATGGCAGCCGTTCCAATAAGTAAAAGAGCTCCCTTTGTTACAAAGGGATCCGACTCTTTGAGTACAAAAGTGCCCCAAATTAAAGTAGTTGCAGCCACTAAGGCAACGAAACCCGGAACCTTTAATTGTGGATGTTTTTTAACTGCATATGCGAGTGCTGCTCCAGCAAAAACCTCGAAGAACCGAAATGGAGTCGCGAAATAGGCATCAGCACTTCCCCACCAAAGAAATAGACCAACCGCAATAATTGTGCTGCCAATTAGTAAGGCCTTACGTAAGCCAAGCACAACAACTAACAGGGGCCAAAATAAATACACTTGCTCTTCAATAGAGAGACTCCAAAGATGAGCAAAGGGGCGGGGATCTGAATTGAAGATCTCCCAATACCCTCCAGTTTCCGATATCGCCCACCAATTGTGTACATAAAAAATTGCGGCTATTCCTTCTCCGGAAACGTCTCGAAGGATTTCTGTATCAATAACTGCAACTATTGCAACCGTCACTGCAATAGTTGCTAGCGCCGCTGGAAGTAGTCGCCGGGCTCTACGTCCCCAGAAACTAGCCATAGAGGATCGAGTTAATTCGTGATCACGATCAACGATTTGAGTGATCAGAAATCCAGAAAGAGTAAAGAAAACTGAAACTCCAATCCACCCGCCTGGGAGGGTAGACGGCCACGCGTGATAAATAACAACTGCTAAAACAGCTAACCCGCGTATCCCATCTAAAGCAGAGATGCGAGAAACAGAGTTCATACTTAGGAAACCTTACACATAGAAAGATCTACGGTGATTTTTGTGAGCCAATTTATTGGCAAGAAGATTTTATAACTCCATGGAAGATACTTATTTCATGCTCTGAGTAAGGGGTTCCATCTGAATGAAGTAGTTCATGAAACCATGGTTCATCTTCGTCAACTTCTTCCCACCAAGACCGCCAAGGAAAGCGTGTTTGTGTTTTGCCGTCAACGAGACCCCAGTTGATTGCTCCTACTTTTTGATCAGAAAAAATTTGTAAATTTTCCACTGTTGATCCTTCTGATCTGGCTAACCATTCGGTACAGATGAGTGGACGTTGATACTGTTGCAAGCCGTTAATGATCGTAGATAAGTCATTTCCTGGCCCGTAATGATGGAAAGAAATAATGTCGCTTTCTGCTAACGCGAAGGAGCTAAATTCATTTTCAACTGGGGTTAGGTTGCTGTCATATTCCCATATTCCTGCGGTTAAAGGTTGCGACGGCCCGGTGGAGCGAGCCCAGTCAAATACTTTGGCTAACAAACCGGTAGCGGCAGTGATTTTTTGATCGCGTGTTCCTGCCTCAATTGTTGTTCGGTCCATTTGATCGGGTTCGTTGAAGAGGTCCCAAGCTACGATTCGTGTGTCGTTACCGAATTTTTCAAACAAAGTAATTACATAGGGTTGGAGTGTGTCCCACTGCTCTGAGTTGTGCAGGATTGTTGAGCCAGGGCTTTGCACCCAGATGGAGTTGTGTCGTTTGGGTACAGGGGTTGGTTGAGCGCCAAGTTCGGGGTGTGTGTTCCAAACACCATCGAAAAGCACAGGGATCATTTTTATGTCATGCTTTTGCGCTATATCTAATACTTGATCTATACGGTTGAAGAAGCGGATGTCGTCATCAGCGAATAAAAGGTCGTGTAAATAAACCCGTATTGTGTTCATTCCAAGATCAGCAGCCCAACCAAGTTCACGGTCAATAGTGTTTGGGTCAAAAGTTTCTGATTGCCACATTTCTAATTGATTGCCAGCTGTTGAGGGAGTGAAGTTGCACCCGACAAGCCAGCCAACTTCTTCAGCCCATGCTGCTGATTGGTCAAGAGACCATCGTTTAATATCCATGACAATATTATTACCACACAAGGTTCCAGAGCATGAGAACCCCAATGAGAGTTCCACCAATAATGCTCATTAGAAAAACCTTTGGGTATTCTTCTCTTGTTTTCCAAGCAAATTCTTTACGAATCCAAACTTGCTGCTTGACTAAGCAATAAGCCACGTAACTCAATACAACAGTAGCGACAAAAATTCGCACAACGCTCATAACTCAAAGTTAACCCTTTTCTTGATCGAAGGCGACGTAGCGTCGCCATAACGTCTGGTGCCATACTGGGCGTATGTTGCTCAATCCGCACTACGGCGCTCCGGCGATGAGGGTGATGACCGAGACCCCCGACATTCGTCGCGCCTTCCTCGGCCAGCAGCGTCGGATGATGTCCACTGCGGCGGCACTGACTGACCAACAGTTGTTGGCACCGAGCCGATGCGAGGGATGGTCCGCAGCAGACGTTCTGGAGCACCTCGGGGGCGTCGCTCAATTCTGGATGATGTCGATGGCCGCCGGAGTTGCTGGGGAACCAACCACGATTCTCTCCGGTTTCGATCCCGAGGCGACACCACGCGAGATGGTGGCAGGTAGTGACGCCGCCTCAGTCAACCAAGTGCGTGAGCAGTACCTCGCGGCTGCTGCGCAACTGGATCAGACCATCGCTGCGCTCGGCGACGACGAGTGGGACACGATCGTCGAAGCGCCACCCGGGCACGTCACCATCGGCACGATGCTGCATCACGCCTTATGGGACTGCTGGACCCACGAGCGTGACATCGTGCTCCCGCTCGGTATCGAACCGGTCGAGGATCCCGTCGAGGTGACCTGCGTGCTCGCACATGCCATTGGGTTGACAGCGGCATTTGCGATGCAATTCGCCGACTCTCGCAGTGCCCGAATCGGCGTGCTTGCAGTCAACCCGCTCGTCGAGCTGACGGTCAACGTCGCTCGAACAACCGTGGTTTCCTTCGACTCGCCACCGGCAGGCATACCCGTACTCGCGGGATCAGCAGTCGATCTCGCCGAGGGGATCACCTGTCGGCAACCGCTCGACTTGAGTTCGCTCGGCGAGCAAGCGTGGGTCGTTGAGGGTCTCGCAGAAGTGTTCGCGCCGGCAGACCCCAGCGAAGTCTGACACTCCAACTCGCAACCGAAACGTCGACAAAAGCACAAGTCCCGGATTCTGATTAAGAATCTGGGACTTCCAATCTGTGCATTGAGTGCGCAGTTTATTCCCGCTGCTTGGTTGAGGTTGAAGTCTTTGAGCCTTTATGAAAGAACTTTTATGTAACTAAGAGTTGTAGCCCTCAAGAAAAGAACAGCAAACATGGAAAAACGATATGAGAAAGAAAATCGAAAGGTACGAAGAAAAGGTCGAGGCACCATGTGGTTGGAATGTGGTTCCTGTGCATTTATTACGCCGGTCGACTACGCACTTCTTGAGAAGTACAAAAACCCGAATAGCAGACTCGCCAGAATTCAACATGCCAGCGATTCGATGACAATAGCTGGTGCGAATTTGAGTATGAGCCGGAGGCACCGAGTTTTAGCAGAGCAGATTAAGACAAACCGGCTCCTTGAACAGCAGATGCTCCAACAAGGGATTAATTGTGGAAAGTGCGGTCACCCCTTAGTGGAACTCTAACCGTCCCCATGTAATTGAGTACAGGACACTATGGCATGGAGAAACTTTCAAAACTACTCACACCATAAAGAATTTTTCGAAATAACAGGGTAGCCGCCTTCAAAATATAGGATCCACCAGTTAGACGCCCACCAGACTCCGCGCCCTAATCCGGAGCAATCGATTGTCGGGAGCCTATCGCCAGCCGATAGGCCAACAAGGTCCTCACAAGACTCAAGATTCATTCCTGCATAACAATAAACCTCATTTGATGAGGATGATGACGGTGCTCTTGTGGTTGTAACAACTCGCTGAGTAGTGGTGGTGGGGGTCTCAAAACCGTCGCAGCCTTCAAGCGTTACACCATTTTCTACCGCCATCAGAATATCTACTCTTCCGTTACCCCAATCACGAATTTCAATACTTAACATGCGGCTGTTTCCAGACCACCAAAAGTACTGAGAAAAACCTAGGGCGTTGGCTGGGGAAAGGGCTTCACACCAGTTCCAAGAACCAATATCTTTCTCAAAATAGCGTGTTTGATACCAGGTTCTGATCTTCACTGGATCAGCCTGATGAGGAAGTACATACCAAGCAGATTCCGAAATGTCTATGCCACCTGAGACATCATCTGAGATAAACACTGCTGTTTCGGGCACCAATATGTTCTTAAAACTCCCACTCTTCTCTCCTAATGGCCATTCACCATCAGTTTTCAATATCGCATTCCACATTTCTTCATCTAGGCCTCCTTCATCAAGGCCGAAGTCAGCACGGAGGTCAAACCAAGCAGCCTCAGTTTTTGGACCCCATACACCATCAACAGGTACAGGAGTACCGAGAGATTCAAGTAACCGTTGGGCGACCACTACAACATTAGGATTTGGATAAACGGGAAGACCAGTAAGCGTCGGTGGAGACGTTGGAGATGGTGGCTTAGTCGTTGTCGATCGAGCTTCTGTTGTTGTTGCAACTGTAGTTGATGCAGTTGTCGTGGTTGGCGCGATTGATGACTCTGGCACATCCGCTTCTTCATGCACCGTGCATGCCGATACCAGCAGAAGAAACACAAGTAATACGGTTGTCCATTTCATATTAAAATGCAACCTCTCCATCCTGACAATCAAATCAGAAATACCCTGACCTGAGCTTTTATTGGTGGCGGGGGCAGGATTTGAACCTGCGACCTTCGGGTTATGAGCCCGACGAGCTACCAGACTGCTCCACCCCGCGACTCACGAGGATAACGGAATGTAAAGCAAGCCCCTCGTTGTTTACTCAAATCATTTAACTAATTTCTCTAGCAACAAATGAAAATGATCAAAGTCAGGGACTGAGACTCCGGTTCTTTTCCCATATTTGTCTTCAATTTTGCGCAACGTTATCGCATCTTGATGGTGAGGGTTAGCGAGAAAAACATTGACCTCTTCTTCTGTCATTAACCCATTTTGTTGAGTCAATGTGTATTTTGATGCTTCCGAAAGACAGTCGTAGTACTCGGAGTCGACTGTACATAAATAGCGTTTTGCATCAACATGAAGACGTACAGGTTCCGAGACATCTAAATTAAAATGTTTAGCTACCCACATCCCTCCGCTACCAGCGTGACTATGTATTCCAAAATCGTCATCTGGTTCATCTAACCAATGTCCAACGTCATGAAGGAGGCAAGCAGCGATTACTGATTCTGAACATCCAATCATTTCAGCCGCTGCGGCAGTGAGTAAAACATGTTCAGCAATAGTGACGTTCTCTCCATAGTTTTGTTGTCCCCGGCCAGCCATAAGACTTGCAAGTTCTTCAATGACCGTCATTGTTGTGCCTCAAGTACGCGAATAAGTGAATGCAGAGAGTCTTTATCTGCGTAACAGCCTTGAAGATGACGGGTTCCTTCTTCATAAGATGAACGGCCATGTAAGACACGTTGATTGTCGAAAATCATTAGTTGGCCTGGAGTTAACCGAAACTCAATACGGGCTTCCGGTTCATGCAGAAGCTCCCCTAATAAACGATAGGCGTCATAGTAGTCAGCCATGATTTCGTGTGAGAAAGTAAATGTTTGTGCTGAACGGCTGTTATATCGTAAAGCGGTAACTTCTCCGTCTGAATTAGTTTCAATCAGGGGGCTTGTGGCTTCTAGATCTGCCGAATCTTTGTCTAAATATCTAAATTGCACTGGTTGTGTTGCTAGCAAAGAGAATGCTTTCGGGTTTTTTTGGCGAATTTTTTCTGCTACAGCGAACCCGTCAACAAGTTGGTTATCTCCGCCGTCTGATTCGTTAACTAAACAATGCAGTAGCTGTAGGCCTGGAACTGGATCGCGGTAAGGATTGTCGGTATGCATGCCGATTCCAAGTTTTGTGAATGCTAGGTTTGCTGGATCAGATTCTGCTCGTACTTCGAAAAGTTTTCCATAGTTTGTGTTTCTTACGTATCCGAATAGTTCTACTACTCGAAGAACTGTCTCAGGTTCGGTTGGAACATTTTCAAGTAGCCCGTATCCATAATCTCTTATGTGGCAGAGCCAGGTATGTAAATCTTTTTTTGAATTCTTTAAAGTTTGATAGTTAGCAAAAACAAGGTGACTTTGTTCGTTGCAGTTCCAGAGAATTGGTTTTGGATTGCTTTGAGGAGCAAACGAATCTTTGTGGGAGTAAAGCCAAGCTGTGTTAAAAGTGTCGATGTGTTTATCTGGGTCAAAGGTGATGGTGATTTGATCGGCTACATGGCTTATTTCACTCAACTTTTGTTCCGGTAGTGAGTTGATATCGAAAGTTCGCTGGCCTCTTTCTAAATGACGACCCGAAGGGACGTTGTCTCTTAACCATTGGACATAAAATTTCCCTACTTCGCCGTCAGTGAAAGTTACGTGAAGCCATTGACTGTCGTGGGTTATTGATGTGACATCCATGTCAGCTATTAGCTTTTCTTCGCTGACGTTTCATACTCGTAGGTTTACACCAAAATTTGAATACTGCGGGGGATTAAACTCGCTAATTATTTTTAGTTTTAGGTTCCAGTAAGTTCGGCTACGACTGGGGTGAGGGTATCTATTGCGTCACCTTGAACGATGATGTAATTAATCCCCCAGCGTTCACGTCGTTCTCTTAATGAATCTGCGATTTCTTCCGGAGATCCAATAAGAAGCATTGGAGTTTGAGTGACTTGTTCTGAGGTGAAGCCAAAGAGTTCGGCTATACCGGCAACGGCATTTTCTTTATCATCGGTGACTTGTGTATTGAAAACCAGAACGCTTAATTCGATGTCATCTATACGGTCACCGGCTGCTGCTCGGATCCAGTCAACTTTTTCATCGAATTTTTCTGGGGTTACGTCGTTAGTTGCGTCGCGTCCGACAACACCGGCTCGAAGGTTTGCTGTTATTCCAATGATGTCGGCTTCTTGAGCGGCTATTCCAAGCATTCGTTTACCGCCTCCGCCAATGTGTATGGGTGGGGGTGATTGAACTGGTTTTGGCCAGCCTTCCATTTCGGTGATTTTGTAATGCTCTCCGTCAAAATTCACTGGTCCGTCGGAGAAAAGTCCGCGAATAATTTCAAGACTTTCTTGCATTCTCTCTATACGAATGCCTGGGCGATCATATTCCATGCCTGCTTTGTCATAATCGGAGCGCATCCAGCCTGCTCCGATACCGAATTCCATTCGTCCGTTAGATAGCACGTCAAGGGTGGCCATGTCTTTTGCAAGAACAACTGGGTGACGGTAATCGTTTCCATAAACCAGTGCTCCAAGGCGGAGAGTTGTAGTTGCTTGTGCTGCTGCGGCTAGTGCTGGAGCGACAGCAAGTTGGTCTTCGAAATGGTCGGGCATCACAAGTGATGACCAGCCATCATTTTCAAGTTGTTGTGCTGTTTCAGCCCATGTTCTCTCTGGGGCTGGTTGAGTAAGTTGTATTCCAAATCTGAATGGTTTCGTCATTCACTGTCTCCTTGATTTTTAGCGGGCGGTGTACCCTCCATCGACGGGGATAATTGCTCCCGTAATGTAACTTGCTTCATCTGAAGCTAAGAAACGAACTGCTTTTGCGATCTCTTCCGGTTCTGCTAGCCGTTTGATCGGTATTGTTGCTTCTGCAAGATCGGCAAGATCTTGTGCAGAGGGTGCCTTTGGTCGTCCGGAGGCAAGCATCGGAGTATTGACTTCTCCGGGGGCCACTGCGTTAATTCGAATGCCATCTTCTACATGATCTAGGGCCATGGCTTTTGTTAGTTGATGTACCGCCCCTTTTGTTGTGCAATATGCAAGCACTCCGGCTGCTCCTACCCCACCCCAAATTGAACCGAAGTTAACGATGGCGCCTGACTTTTGGATGATCATATGATGAATAGCTGCCCGAGATAAGTAAAAAACTGCATCTACGTTTACGGCCATTACTTGACGCCATTCATCATCATTCGTTCCTGTTGCATCTGCTCGATGAATAGTCCCCGCACAATTAACAAGCACATCTAACCGGCCATGAGCTTCTACAACATCATTTATAGCTTTGGTGCAAAAAGCTGAGTCACTTACATCACCGATAATTGCAGTAGCGCCAGTTTCTTGAGAAATTTCTTTCGCGCCTTCTTCATTAACATCTAGCAGCGTTACTTTGGCGCCGGCTTGAACAAATTCTCGTACGGTAGCTGCTCCCATCCCTGAAGCGCCTCCAGTGACGACCGCGACCTTATCAAGTAATTCGTTACTCATTTTTTTCCTTGAGGCGCATGATCAAAATTGACTCCACCATAAGTTTGTTCAAGAGGTTGAAGTTCCACTCGGGCTACGTTGACATGCCATGGAGCGTCTATCGCATAGGTAATAGATGCTGCTACATCTGCGCTTGTGATTTCCGTTATTCCGGTCTCTTTCAGTTTGTGTCGCATATTTTCGTCATCAATGGCGGCATCATAAAATTCTGTTCGTACGCGTCCTGGACAGATTTCTGTTACACGTATGCCAGTACCCACGAGTTCTAAACGAAGATTTGTGGAGAGGAAATGTATTGCTCCTTTTGACGCTCCATAAACACTTGATGAGAGCGGGTAAAGCCCAGCGACAGAACCGACATTAATGATGTGTCCTTTTCCTTTTTCTATCATTGATGGTGTTACCGCGCGTACGGCATGAATAGCTGCAGTTACATTCGTATCAATCGTTTGGTCAAGGTCTTCTGGGTTTGCATTCACGGTGGAATCAATCGCGCGACCTACACCAGCGTTGTTAATTAAAATATCAGGAGCGATAGAACCAAAGAGTTCATTCATTTCTTCGGTATCACGTACATCAAGTACGTGTGTTACACACCCAGTTTTTTCTTTAAGTTCCTCTAACCGTTCAGCCCGTCTAGCAACTGCATGAACAGTGAGGCCGCGCTGTGATAAATCTTCTACAACTGCTTCGCCAATGCCACTTGAAGCCCCGGTTACCAGCGCACTTTGATAATCACTAATTGTCATGCTTTATTACAGTATCTAAGAAACCTAAATAATGGTTGTCCGAATGAATTAAGGTTACGAACATGAAAAGAAAATTAATCATGTTCATCGTCACGCTACTAATTGGAGCTAGTTGTGGATCTTCTACATCAACAACTTCATCCACCTCAGCTCCAGAAACCAATTTAGAATCTACAACCTCTACAACCTCTACAACCTCTACAACCACCACAACCTCTACAACCTCTACAACCACCACTGAACCCCCAACTACTCTTTTCAAATATTGGGATTCCACTCTTGAAACCCAATGGGCAGTAGAAGATTGTCTTGACGGTATAGCGGATGTAGCTAGTTGGGGATTTCAATGGGGAACCACTCCACTTGAAGAAATTGAGGCCATGCAGGATCACTGCGATATTGCTGAAGATCAAGTTTCACGTATTGAGGAGCGTGAGGCTCAACAACAAGGGATCATTCTAGATAACGGCGATTTCTTAGTAGCTTTAGCACAAACACAAGTGTCTATTGGTATATACGTAGTAGGAAGAACTATGGGGGATATTTCTGGAGTTACATATGAGCAAGCAGAGACATTGGGAAGAGAGTCAGCATGTGACTTA
>CACFCV010000026.1:0-13566 GCA_902564875.1 Actinomycetota bacterium | reverse complement strand
CGGCGCCTGAGGCCCGATAGGTGTCTATGCGTAAGTCATTCTCATCGATGACGATCTCATCAGTAACTTTGTCGAAAAAGGGAACAACATATAAAGAAGCGAAAGCGGTGTGTCGTTTAGCTTCTTTATTAAATGGAGAAATTCGAACGAGTCGATGTACACCTCGTTCGCCTTGCAATAATCCGAAAGCGCGGCGGCCACGGATAATGAATTCTGCTGATGAGATTCCTGCTTCTGTTCCTTCTGAAATGGAGTCCATTTCAATGCTGAATCCACGGCGTTCGGCCCAGCGCGAGTACATACGAACTAGCATCTCAGCCCAGTCTTGAGCGTCTGTACCCCCTGCCCCAGATTGGATATGACAGACAGCATCACTCTCGTCGTATTTTCCTGAAAATAAAGATCTGATCTCTAACTCATCAAATTTGCTTCTAATTTTTTCCAGTCCAGATTCAATTTCATCTTCTAAAGATTCTCCGCCTTCTTCGTCTACTAGTTCAAGGAGGGTTTCTAAATCTTCAATTCCGACTTTTAGGAATTCATGAAATTCCAGATCTTCGATAGTTTCAGAAAGTTTCCTTTGAACTTCTTTTCCTCGATTCTGATCGTCCCATAGGCCTGGGTCCGCCATCTTTTCCTCGAGGCCTTCTCGCTGTTGAATTAATTCAGATATACGAAGATAGCGAGTAGCTTCCTCTAGTCGTATCCGTAGGTTTCTTACCTCTTCGTTAATATCTTCCATAATCTCAATAAGAGTTACTGACCATGGCAATGTTTGAATTTGCGTCCTGATTCACAGGGGCATGGTGCGTTTCGTGGAGTGGATTCCCACTCATCATTTATTTTCTGAGTTTTGGGGGCGGGTGTTACTTCTTTAACTTGGGCTGGTGCTCCTGCCGCTGCTGCTACTGCAGCAGCTCCAAGCACTGGGCCTTCTGGCCCACTTGTCACCACATCAGATGGAGTTGGAGAGTCGTCTGCTACTGCTACCTGGATGCGCATTACGTACCGTAGGAAATCTTCACCAATGAGTTGCGTAAGGTGACCAAACATCTCGAATCCTTCTCGTTGCCATTCAGTGGCAGGATCACGTTGCCCCATTGCTCGTAAGTGAATTCCTTCACGAAGATGATCCATTTCATAAAGGTGCTCTCTCCACCGTTGGTCAATAATTCGTAGCATCACCTGGCGCTCTACTTCGCGAAATGTTTCCAAACCAAGTTCTGATTCTCTTGCTTCTAATACTTTTATTGCATCTTCAATGAGTGCGTCTATTAAATCTATTTTCGTTCCTATGTTGACCATGGACTCTTCGTCTAGGGAGATCGGCCAGAAACTTTCTATAGCGGTACGGAGGCTAGTTGCATCCCATTCTTCAGGATGTTCTGATTCGCAGTGATTAAAGACTTCTCGCTCAACAGCTAGTTCAATTTCTTCAATAACTTCTTCGCGAAGACTCGCACCGTTTAAAATACGATCGCGTTTTTGATAAATAACTTTTCTTTGTTCGTTCATCACCTCGTCATACTTCAATATATTTTTCCGAGCTTCGGCGTTCTTCTGCTCGACTGTTGTTTGCGCTCTTTCGATAGCTTTTGAAACCATTTTTGATTCGATTGGTACGTCTTCTGGTAGCGCACGATCCATAACCCCGCGCATGGTGTCTCCAGCAAATAGGCGCATCAAGTCGTCATCTAGTGAGAGATAAAACCTGCTCGCTCCCGGGTCTCCCTGTCTTCCACTTCTACCGCGTAACTGATTGTCTATTCGGCGTGATTCATGTCTTTCTGTTCCAAGAACGTAGAGGCCGCCCGCCTCCCTAACTTTCTTGCCTTCCTCGTCGCATTCAACTTCAAACTTTTTTGTAAGTGTTTCTACTTTTTTGATTCCCGACGTAGAATTCGGATCAATTCCTTCAGATTGGACTTGACGCTTGGCTAAGTTCTCAGGATTACCCCCTAAGAGAATGTCGACTCCTCGACCTGCCATGTTGGTTGCCACAGTAACAGCTCCGGGTCTACCAGCTTGTGCTATGACCTCTGCTTCACGAAAATGCTGTTTAGCATTTAGTACTTCATGTTTGATCCCACGCTTTTCTAACTCTCGTGAGAGTTTTTCTGATTTGTCGACCGAGACCGTTCCCACAAGCACAGGCTGCCCTTCTGCTTGTCGAGTTGAGATATCGTCGATAAGTGCAGAGAACTTTCCTTCTTCGGTCTTATAAATAAAGTCTTCTGAGTCTGCACGACCGATTGGACGGTTGGTTGGAATTGATACGACCTGGAGTCCGTAGATGCCAGCTAACTCGGCGGCTTCTGTTTCAGCGGTTCCTGTCATTCCCGCGAGTTTCTTATATAGGCGGAAATAGTTTTGGAGAGTAATGGTCGCAAGCGTTTGATTTTCTTCTTTTATCGCTACCCCTTCTTTAGCTTCAACTGCTTGATGAATGCCTTCTGACCATCTTCGCCCCTCTAGTACACGACCGGTAAATTCATCTACGATTCTTACCTCCCCGTCAGCAATAATGTAGTCGCGGTCACGCTGGTATAACTCTTTTGCTCGTAGCGCTGCCTGTAATTGATGTACTAGATTCGCTGAAACTTCATCGTAAAGATTAGTTACCCCCAATGCTTTTTCGACAGAATGTACGCCTTCTTCAGTAGGTGCAACTATTCGTTTTTCTTCATCAAAGTCGTAATGAACATCTCGTTTCAACCCTTTGACAACGCCGGCAAATCTTTTATATAGAGAAGCTGCTTCGCTAAGGCGGCCGCTAATAATTAAAGGTGTACGTGCTTCATCAATCAGAATCGAATCGACTTCATCTACGATGCAAAAGGCGTGACCCCGTTGCGCTTTCGAATTAACCGACATCGCCATGTTGTCACGAAGATAATCAAATCCAAGTTCATTGTTTGTGCCATAAGTTATATCTGCTTCATAGGCTCTACGTTTTTCTGCTGGCTCACGTACCTCAGGAACAACTAGTCCAACCTCTAGTCCTAACCAACGATGAATTTGGCCCATCCATTCCGCGTCTCGTGTAGCTAAATAATCATTTACTGTGCAAAGGTGAACACCCTTCCCAGCTAGCCCGTTCAAATAAGCAGGGAGAGTTGAGACTAAAGTTTTTCCTTCTCCGGTTCTCATCTCTGCAACCCAACCGAGATGAAGTGCAACTCCACCCATGAGTTGGACGTCATAATGGCGTTGACCAATTACACGCCATGCTGCTTCTCGAACCACTGCAAAAGATTCAACCAATTGGTCGTCTAAATCTTCGCCTTGGTCTAGGCGTTGTTTGAACTCCCCTGTCTTTGATTGGAGTTGATGGTCAGATAAACCGGACATCTCGGATTCAAGCGCGTTGATATCGGGAATCAAAGATTCAAGGGCTTTTATTTTCTTACCTTCTCCACTTCGAAGAGCACGCGACAAAATTCCCATAACAGTGAAAGAATATCAGGTAACGAGGCTCGCTTTAAGCAGCGTCCGGTCGATACAAAAGCCCGAGTTCATCTAATCGAGGAGCCGCTGCATCTACATCTGTTCCTAAGATTGCAGCGAGTGCTTGTAAATCATCTCCTCGTATCGTCAGAACTCGCCCGTTGAAATCTTGACGTTTGACCTGAATGATCGTTAAATAACGTTCAATCATTTCTGCTTCGGGGCCTTCTACCTCGGTCAATTTAGTGAGGTCGATAACAATTTTTTGGCCTTGCACCCATCCCACATTTTTCTGATTCGAAGTTCCGGATTCACTTTCGGCCTCTGCTGGTAACAGTTGATCTACTGGGACGCCGTAAAAGCGAGCTAATCGTTGTAACCGGGGAACTGATATAGCGCGCTCCCCTCTTTCATACGCTCCTAGAACAGAGGCTTTAAACTCAGACTCCGATCGATCCTCTACATCATGCAATGAAAGCCGTTGCTGCCGCCTAATAACTCTTATACGTTCACCTACTCGTCGACGGTACAAGGCATCAAGTTCGTCTTCCATCGATTCAGGTCTCCTAAGGCTTAAGGCTAGTCATTAAAAAGACCACACATAAAGTGGTCATGTTTGTGATCCTACCGGATTTAGGTTGTGCTGACAATTCTTCGTTTTTCCTCAAATAAGTCCAGTTCAGGAGCTATTTTTTTGAATTATCTTCTAACTTTCGTTAGTTAAAGTGATCACGCTAAGCGTTTATTTAGATTATCGTCGCCCCCACGTTCGCTTCTGCTTAGAATTCACCCCTTCGTTTCTCTTCTCCGCGTATTCACGAAGAATATCTTCTTGTTCAGGAGTGAGCCCTGTAGGGGTGTCAACAACCATCTCAATAACGAAGTCCCCCCTACCTCGACCGTTGAGGTGCGGAACCCCTTTCCCCTTCAAACGAAATACGTGACCTGATTGAGTTCCTGGCTGCACAGAAATCTTTTCTGTACTGTCAAGAGTTTCGTATTCTAAGTCAACACCAAGAGCTGCTTGTGTCATGGGAATATGAAGCCGATGCAATAAGTGGTCGCCCTGACGTTCAAATATAGGATGCTTCTCTACTCGAAGATGAACATATAGATCGCCGTAATAGCCGCCTCTTCTCCCGATAGCCCCTCTATCTGAAAGCCGAAGAGTATTTCCGTCTGCAACCCCCGCTTGTACCTCTATAGGTATTGAGATGTTCTTTATTTCTCGGCCCTCGCCATTACATTCTTTACAAGGATTAGGAATTTCCAATCCTAAGCCATTGCAATTCGGGCAAATTGTCTGCGTTAGCATTTGACCAAGTATGGATCTACGCATTTCTCGTATCTGCCCAATTCCATCACATCTACTACAAGAAACTGGCTTAGTCCCCACTGCTGCTCCAGTTGCCTCACAAGGTTCACAAGCAACTGCGGTGCGAACAGTCACTTCGGTTTGAGTTCCAAATATTGCTTCTTCAAAATCAAGCGTGAGTTCTACTTCTAAATCCTCACCGCGTTCAACATTAGGTCCCGTTGATGCTGTTCGTTGAGTGCCGCCAAAAAATGAAGAAAAGAGATCTGTGAAATCACCAAATGGGCCCGGCATGCCTGAAGAAGAACCAGTTTCGCCGAATTGATCGTACCGTGCTTTTCGATTTGAGTCGGAAAGGATTTCATAAGCAGAAGCAATCTCTTTGAAACGTTCAGCAGCTTCCGGATCATCAGGATTGGTATCTGGATGATATTGCCGAGCGAGTTTTCTATAAGCGCGTTTTATTTCATCAGGAGTGGCATGAGAAGTTAATCCAAGTATTTCATATAGGTCTTGCGGCATTTGACATCAGCCTTTTGTTAGGCGATTCCCTAGTTGTCTTCCTACCACTGCAACGGTTGCTAAAGCTCGTGAGTAATTCATACGTGTGGGACCAAGCACCGCAATTGATCCTGAGCTTTCTCCTTCAACTTCATATGGGGCGACCACCAAAGAACATTCTGACAAAGGTGCGACTCCGGTTTCGGAACCGATAGCAACTGACAATCCCCGGTCAATAACATCTCTCATAAGGCTTACTACTACGAACTGTCTTTCCAAAACAGATAACACTTGCTGAACCCTTTCTACTTCTTCAAAAGCTGCCGCGACTTGTGAGGTGCCGCCAACATATGCTCGTTTAAGAATCTCCGTTTTATCTGACAGAGACGAAAAAGCAGAAGAAATGACTTCGTCTACTTCTGAGTCTCCAGTAACAAGAGGGCCAAATGAGTCAGAAGACTTCTTGCCTATTAACGAGGCAGATAGGTGAGCATTGGCTATAGCAAGAGTCGATTCAGGCATTTCACGTACCAATTCAATGACATGCTTTTCTACTTCACCATTGGCCGTTACCAGAACAAGCATGGAAATTTTGCCACCAAGCCCGACCAACTGAACCGACCTGATTTCGTGATGATCTCTGTCTGGAGCAACAACCACGGATGCGCTTCCTGTTAGGTTTGCCAACAGAGTGCTTGTATCTCTAAGCATTTCTTCTAATTCGTTATATGAGCGTGCAAAGAATTCTGAAATTCTTGATCCCTCTACAGGAGTTAGAGAATCTGGAGTTTCTATTTGATCTACGAAGAACCGGTAGGCCTTATCCGTTGGTATACGCCCCGCCGATGTGTGCGGCTGGAAAAGGTAGCCCTGTTCTTCTAACTGCACTAATTCGTTTCGTACTGTTGCAGAAGACACCTGCACTCCAGGGGCTTTCGCAATATGAGACGACCCAACAGGAGTTTCTGTCTCTATGTATTCTTCTACAACGGCGCTAAGGATCGCTGCCTTACGTTCTTCAAGCATGACAAAAGACTACCTTGTTCTTTCTTTTCTGTAGAGATTGAATTGTTTAAAGTCCTATTCATCGAGTCGTAAGGCGGAAACAAAAGCCTCTTGAGGTATATCTACTCTTCCAATTGATTTCATACGGCGCTTACCTGCTTTTTGTTTCTCTAGCAGTTTTCTTTTTCTCGTTATGTCCCCGCCATAAAGTTTGGCGGTTACGTCTTTACGAAATGCACGAACAGTCTCCCGTGCAATGATCCTTCCACCTATTGCTGCCTGAATAGGTACTTCAAATTGTTGTCGTGGAATTAATTCTTTCAATTTTGCCGTCATTCTTCGTCCGTAGGCTTCCGATGTTGTCCTATGGACAACTGTGGAGAAAGCATCTACTGGTTCCCCGTGTAAAAGAATGTCAACGCGCACCAAGTCAGATGCCTTGTAACCATTCGGTTCATAATCCAAACTCGCGTACCCTTGTGTTCGGCTCTTCATTTGGTCAAAAAAATCCATCACCACTTCTGCCAATGGTAAGAAATAACTTAATTCAACACGTTCTGGCGAAAGGTAGGTCATTGAATGAAGTTCCCCTCTCCGCTCTTGACAGAGTTCCATCAAGGCTCCGGTGTAGTCAGAAGGTGTAATAATTTTCGCCACTAACCAAGGTTCCTTTATAGTGTTGATTTCTGTCGCTGCGGGAAGATCGCAAGGGTTATCTACTTCTATGACTTCTCCGTTTGTTTTTTCTATTTGATACTCAACTGATGGCGCTGTCGTAATAAGACTCAGATTGAACTCTCTTTCCAAGCGTTCTCGGACTATTTCCATGTGGAGGAGGCCTAGAAATCCGCATCTAAAGCCAAACCCAAGCGCTCCTGAAGTTTCAGGCTGGTAGGTGAAACTCGAGTCATTAAGTCGGAGTTTCTCAAGCGCGTCTCTTAGATCATTGAATTCGTCCCCTTCTATTGGATACAAACCGCTGTAAACCATCGGTTGAGGTTCCCTATATCCAGATAGTGGTTCTTCAGCAGATTTTTTATTATTGGTTATGGTTTCACCTGAACGCGCCTCGCCAACGTTTTTTACCCCGGCTAAGAGATATCCAACTTCTCCTGGCCCAAGCTGATCAACGGGCGTTAGGTCCGGTCGGCGGACTCCAATTTCGTCTACGTCATGGACTGTGTTTGCTTGCATGAAACGTATACGGTCGTTTTTTGTAATTATTCCATTAACTACTCGTATTGACGAGACAACTCCCCGGTATTGATCAAAATGACTGTCATAGACCAGTGCTTGGAGGGGGGCTTCTGAGTCTCCATTCGGGTGCGGAGTTTTTTCAACTACTGCGTCTAATAGTTCGGCTACCCCTTCTCCTGTTTTTGCACTAATAAGATGTATCTCTTCTGCGGGGATCCCTAAGACTGATTCAATTTCTTCTGCGTATCTTTCTGGCTCAGCTGCAGGAAGATCTATCTTGTTTAGCGCTGCGACAATTTCTAGGTCATTTTCTAAAGCCAAGTAACAATTTGCAAGTGTTTGAGCTTCTATTCCTTGTGCTGCATCAACTACAAGAATCACTCCTTCGCACGCTGCTAAAGATCGGCTTACTTCATATCCGAAATCAACATGTCCGGGCGTGTCGATTAAGTTAATGATTTCGTTTTTCCAATCAAGTCTTACGCTTTGTAATTTGATGGTGATTCCTCGTTCGCGCTCTAAATCCATCGAATCTAAATATTGGGCGCGCATTTCTCTTGGGTCTACCGCCCCACAGAGTTCAAGCATGCGGTCAGCAAGAGTTGATTTTCCATGATCTATGTGAGCAATGATGGACGTGTTTCGAATTCGTGATAAATCCATGAGTATTTACCTAGTTGAGACCAAATTTAAATTGGTGTCTTTGAGATTAAAGTTCACGATATACCGGATTTCTTGAGTTAGACGCTAGTATTGCTCTGTCTATTTCGTCTAGGAATAGGCTTGATTTTTAATTCTATTCTTTAAGGGTGTACCTAGTGGCCAATATAAAGAGTCAAATAAAGCGTAATCGACAAACGGAGAAGCAGCGTGAACGTAATCGTATGGTGCGTTCCGAATTGCGTACTCGCACAAAGGCTGTTTTGGAGTCCGACGACTCCAGCCAAGAGGCGTTATCAGCGGCTATGAAACGGATAGACACTGCTGCGGCTAAGCGAGTAATTCACCCCAATAATGCTGCTCGAAAAAAGTCCCGACTTCAGAAGCGTTTTAACGAGTTAAACAAATAACATTTCTACCTTTTGGGTAGAGAACATAATCGGGCTACTAATACCTCTGTGACTAATTCAGCGGGCCATGCTGTCTTTCCTTTGAGATCAAGATCTGCTGCGGCTAATAGAGATATTCCTCTTTTTATACTTTCTGATGGAAAGTTTTGGCTTCGTTGGAGTATTTTCTTGGCAGGGAATCCTTTTACTCCCAACGTGTCACTTACTTGCTGCTCGCTAGTTGCTTCCAAACCATCTAACTTCAATAACTGTCCGTAATGATTGTGGAGCATGCTAAGTATCGCCAGTGGATGTCGTCCACCTGCTCCTTGTAAACGACGAAGACTCTCTAATGCTTTCACGGTGTTTCCTCGGTCTATCGCGTCTGTTAGATCCCATGGTGCGACGTCACCTTCTTCCCCTAAATAAGGAACCACATCGTTAATGGTTACTCGTGCTCCTGAACCAAACACCGTTTCCAGTAGCGCCAGTAACGCAATTGCTCGTGTCCGGTCTTGTCCAAGCCGATTAATAATCGCTGCTTGCGCCTTTCTGTCAATTTCAATATCGGAGGAACTAAGTCTTTGCTCAAGCCACTGATCTGCTTCTCTTCCTCTCCCAACTGTAGATGAGATGATTTTCCCCCCTGCACCTTCAACGACTTCCGCAAGTGATTTCGGTAGAGAAGGAAGTCGTTGTTGCGTTGGTTCTAAACCTTTCTCCCACACCAGGATGAGTGTGGTTGTCGGTAACGGGGAGTTCAAATATTTAAGAAGTGGTTCAATTTGTTCTTTCGTGCCAAAGCGCCCGATGTGTCGGCCCACCACTACGCGACTCTCTGTTAGGAACGGGGGCGTTTGGGCTGCGTCAACAAGTGGCCCTGCGGAGAATTCTGAACTTTTTTCAGTTCGATAGTTGTTTTCATCTAATTCTTCGAGCGCTAAAGAGCGGTCTTGGTTTCCGATGGCTTTATCTATGCAGGAACTAACTGTTTCTGCTATCAATAGCGAGTCATCGCCAGCTACGAGTATGACTTTCTCAATACTCACAAATTTATTCTCCAGATCTCTGTTCAAGAATTGCTGACATCACATCTGAGATCTTACGCGAACCTTGGACATCGTGCGCTCTCAGAATTCTGCAACCAAGGAGTATGCCTAACGCATGTGCCGCGAGAGAGGATTCTCTGCGACTGTTGATATCCGCTCCGCTTAACTCTCCAAGAAAACCTTTATTTGATGCAGACAGAAAAACTGGATAACCGAGTGTAGAAAGATCGTCTGAGTTCCGGAGTAGTTCTGCTGACATAGCAGGGGTTTTACCAAGGTCCAGTCCTGCATCAATCATGATGCGTTCTTTGGGTATTCCTGCTTGAAGTGCCCAGTTTGCTCGCATTGAAAGAAAATCTTTTACCTCTTTCTTGAGGTTCTTATAAATCGGATTTGGATCTGGTATTCGTGGGCCAATTCGTACATGCGTCGCTACTACCGATGCTTCATGATCCACACAGGCTTTTAAAAATGTTGGGTCGGAGAATCCGCTGATGTCGTTTCCGATGCATGCACCTGCGTCAAAAGCTGCTGCTGCGACTGAGCCTCTCCAGGTGTCGATGGATCAAGTGCGGTGATGCTTTCTGGTGAAACAGCAATCGGTTCAGATCCGGTAAATGTAATTTCAACAATGGGGAGAATCGTTGAACGTGCTGACCAAGAATTTGATCACCGTGGTTGGGTGGGTGATTTAGCTGAAATTCGCTTAACGAATAGAGCAATGGCAGAAACATCAATAACTGATGCAATGACACTTGCCACTTCACGCGCAGTAGTTGAATTAGGGATAAAGACCATTGTGTGTATATCGGGTTCAGGATTCACTGTCCGCTCAATGGCACGATTCAGACCTTCAGCACGCATACTTGGTTTGAGTAGTGACGAACGAACAGTGGGGCAGCTCTCATTAAGTTGGGGAACTGAACCTAGGCATCTCTCCGTAGAAGGAACGATAGATGATCGCGTTGTTGCTGCTTTACAGTTAGCTCGAGACAACGGCGATCTTGAAAGTGGTCAAATGGTGGCTGTTCTCGCTGGAACCAGTGATTCTTCAAGATCAACAAATGTTTTACGAATAGAACAAGTTCCCTAGAAACTTAAGTAATGAAGAACCTAATTACAGTTTGGATTTTTATCAACAGGGATTTGAACCACTTGTCCAAAAAGAGTGCAGGAGCATGTTTCTACACAGTCTGTTAGTTGTCCTCGTTGTTGCCAGATAGAAAAAGTTAAGCCAGCAGCGATAACAAGAAGCAGGGATCGAAATACAACTTTTCTTACAAGCCTAAAAATAAACCAAGTTCCGATAAGGACTATAACTATGGCCCCTATGCTCAGTCCTTTTAGAAGATCCGGGTTTGCCCAAGTAGGCAATTCGCCAACTTCAGGGATGATTGAGAGATCAATGAAATTTACAAGCATCTTTCTATATTAGATTCACAAGCGTTACGAGTGTGATATGGGTCAAGAACTAGACTGTGAATATGGTAAATGATTGCCCATTTGTAGGAGTAGTACTTAATGGTGGGCGTAGTGAACGAATGGGAACGGATAAAGCTAACCTTGCGCTAGGGGAGGAAACACTACTTCAGTTGACAATTTCCGGACTCAGAGAAGCGTCCGCCTCGTCTATTTATGTTGTTGGCAAAGAATCTGCTGAATTTTTAGGTAGAGATGTAATCCAAATAAACGATATTTGGCCAGGGGAAGGGCCTCTTGGCGGAATTCTTACTGCGCTTGAGTCCATAAAGGAAAGCCATATCCCAGTTATGATTTTGGCTTGCGACTTTCCAAACCTAGATGTTGCAGAGATAAAAATCTTGATTGAACACGCCTACTCAAATCCTGACTCTATTGTGGTTCCTTCAGTCAAAGGTCACAAACAATGGATGCATGCATGCTGGCCTACAACAGCAGTAGGCCACATAAAAGAATCTTTCACAAGAGGTGAGCGTGCTCCCCATAGAGCGATAGAAGGGTTAAAGACGATTGTCCTAGAAAGATCTGAGATGAGAGCGTATCTAGATGTAGACACTCCAGAAGAGTTTGAGAAAGCAAAGAGAATTTTCAAGGAAAGAAATGAAAAGAAATAAACCCAATCCGGTTTTTGAATCTTCCGCAACTCAAGACTTTGATTATGTAGATAGCCAAGAGAGTCTAGAAACCCTTATAGACGAGCTTCTTTTAGAAGAACGAATAGCGGTAGATACAGAGTTCCATAGAGAAAAGACCTACTATCCAAGTGTTGCTCTGGTTCAAATAGCGCACTCGAAAGGCATCTCTTTGGTTGACCCGCTCAAAGTAGAACCCAAAGTATTTGCCAAATTATTTGAAACCGACATTCTGATTGTAATGCATGCAGCAGGTCAGGATCTTGAAGTCTTTCAACATATTTGCGGCGTGGTTCCACGGCATCTATTTGATACTCAGATTGCAGCAGGATTTATTGGAATGTCTACACCTTCGCTCGCCAATCTCTACGAAAAACAGTTAGGAATCAAAGTAAAAAAAGAGAGCAGGCTGACTGATTGGCTGGCAAGACCGCTTAGTGAGTCACAACTTGAGTATGCGGCAAATGACGTACGGCATCTTCTTGAGGTTCATGAACAAATTACTAAGCAACTCTCGAATAATGGAAGACAAACATGGGTTGATGCCGAATGCGCACTTCTTTTAGAAAAAGAAAGAGGGCGACGCGCGCCAGAACACGCGTGGAAGAAAATAAAAGAAGGCCGAAATTTAAATGGTAAAGCGTTAAATAACATCAGAGCGCTTGCGGCTTGGCGTGAAATAAAAGCTTCGAATCTTAATATCCCTGTTCGCTATGTCTTTCCTGATTTGGCTTTGGTCGGAATAGCGCAACAGGAACCGACAGACATTGAATCGCTGGAGAATGTGCGCGGTGTTGAATCTAGGCATCTTAAAGGCCCATTCCCAGAGGAAATTTTCCTCGCCTTGAAGAATGCTAAGAAATTAGATCCTTTACCCAAGGTCATTAAGCGGGGAAAAGATACGACTAATGATTTGCGGGCTGGCGTAACACTTGTTTCTGCTTGGATTGCACAAGCAGCACGACAACTAGAGTTAGATCCGGCGATGCTTGGTACGCGTTCTGATATAGAAGCACTAGTTAGAGGTGATCCGGATGCGCGCATGGGCTCTGGATGGAGGCATCAAATAGTTGGCGAACCAGTCAAAGAACTACTACAGGGAAGAGCTGCTTTAGCTTTTGATGCTGATGGTGGTTTAGTTCTTGAGCGCAGAGAAAAAAGATAAACTAGTGGTTTAAGACTTTGAAATTTGATCGCTAAAGTATAAGAAAAGCAAGCATTTATCAGGAGTGACGTGGTGAAAAAAGGACGACATCGGAGATTCGAAGAAGCGCGGGCGTTGAAGCGAAGTGAAGATCTAGATCTCGATTCAATTTTTGAAAGCCTCTCGTCAGACGAAGAAGAAGAGCATATTTCACCCGCACATGCTGCTTGGGCTGACGAATTTGAAGAAGACGAAGAAGAGACAGCCTAGGCTGCTAGCTACCCACCAGTTTCTTCAAGAATTTCATCCAATTTGAGTATGTCTTCTTCATAGACGACACCAATGAAAGCGTTACTTTCGTCAGTTACGGCAAGAACGTCAATTTCGTAGTCCTCCATTGCCGCCACAGTATCCCGAAGTGACCATGATGGTCGTGCTACGGGTAGGTCGTTGCGAAGAAGTTCAGAAACAGGGGTTTCATCCCAGGACGAACGTTCAACTTCCGATAGGTCAGAGAGACTGATCATCCCTAAATAGTTATCTTTATCCACGACAGGAACTGAACGCTGTCGCCTACCCAAAACGTGCAAGTAAACAAATTCTGAAGTTGTTGCATCTGGGGGGACAGTAAGCACATCGGTTGTAAGGGCAGAAGTAATTGGCAAAGTAAATCTTCGTTCTAAATGCCCAAGACGAACGTTCTGTTGGTGTTCAGCCACAGAAGATTTTCCTCCTACGACCTGGCTGA
>CACFCV010000025.1:0-14009 GCA_902564875.1 Actinomycetota bacterium | reverse complement strand
CAAGAAAGGGAAGCCCAAACTATTCATTTAGCTATTGATCACAGTAATCATTCACGGAAACGCTTAGCCGACTTACAAAAGAAAGCTCACCAGATAGGGGTGCAAGTAAAAGGGCATCACGGAATCTCGGTAGTCGAACCAGGAGCAATCACTCCTGCCTCAGGAGAAGAATACAAAATGTTTTCTCCGTATTATCAGAAGTGGAAAGAAGCCACGTGGAGAGATTTCTTACCAGCCCCACAAAATCTTCACTCAGTTGAGAGAGATCAAGAAAGTCTTGAAATTTTCCACAGCTTTAGACCAGAGAAAAATCACACCCGGATTAAGGGCGGAGAACACACCGGTCGGATCAGTATGCAGGCTTGGATGGATAAAGATCTCAAAAACTATTCTTCTCTCCGAAATGATTTAGCAACGGATCGAACATCTCGACTCTCTCCCTACCTGCACTTTGGTTGCTTGTCTTCTCTTGAAGTCGCACTTCTGTCGCGTGATAGCGATGACGATTCATTTGTACGTCAGGTTTGTTGGAGAGACTTCTATTTACAGGTGCTTAGTAGCCACCCAGAAGCCTCCTTCGTTGATTACCGGTCACGTAACTTCCAATGGAGAAGTGACGCCACTCAATATGAAGCTTGGAAAGAAGGAATAACTGGCTACCCGATAGTTGATGCCGCTATGCGTCAACTCCTCCACGAAGGTTTCATGCACAACAGAACACGAATGGTGGTGGCTTCCTTCTTAACGAAAGACCTCCATATGGACTGGCGTTTAGGGGCAAAACATTTTATGGAACATTTACTGGATGGAGATATTGCCTCGAATCAACTTAATTGGCAGTGGGTCGCTGGAACGGGAACGGATTACAACCCGCATCGAGTATTTAACCCAATTCGTCAAAGCGAGAGATTCGACAAGGACGGGGAGTACATAAGGAGATGGGTGCCTGAGCTTAGGCATTGTTCAGGTAAAGATATACATGACCCTGGACCGCTTTTAAGAGAAGAAATTGGATATCCGCAACCGATAGTGGACCACGGAGAGGCAATCAAAAAATATAAACAGGACTATGCGTCTTAGGAATTAACTTAAAGTCAAACCACCATCTACAACGACTATGTCTCCAGTTTGATAAGTATTTCTCAATATTCCCATTACCGCTTCAGCGCAGTCATCTGCTGTCGCAGAGCGCCTCATCGGAGATCGAGCAGCTACAGCAGCATGAAGGGTATCCCAAGACTCAGTCCAAGGAGTTTCAACTAAACCAGGAGCTACTGCATTGACACGAATTTCGGGCCCAAGCACATTAGCCATTAATTGAGTCATTTGGTTTACACCAGCTTTAGAAATTGAGTAAGGGATTGAACTACCTACTGGTCGAAGTCCGGCAATGGAAGAAATGTTGACGATGTTCCCATTTTCACTTTTCTTTAGTTCAGGCACAGCCGCCCTGCTTAAATACCAAGTGCCAAAAATATTCACATCGATAATTCGACGAAACACTTCTTCGGAAACTCCATCAAGATCGCTATGAGGGATGACAGAAGTGAACCCAGCGTTATTAACGAGAATGTCTAATTTTCCAAAAGTATCCAACGTTGAATTCACAAGACCAAGACATGCATCTTCATCACTTATGTCTGCTTGAAAATACGTAACAGAATCACCCAACTCCGAAGAGAGGAGCTCTCCCTGTTCAATACTGGAAGAGGAATTCAGCACTACCTTGGCACCGAGGTTTACTAGCCGCCGAGCGGTAGCTTCACCAATCCCACTCGTTGAGCCCGTAACAATGGCAACTTGATTCGAAAATTCACTCATGACTTACTTCGTCCCTTCTTCACCCTTCATGCTACTTTAAATGTCTAGTTGTTTTTAGAAGTGACACGATAGTAAAGCATGGCAAATTTAGTGAAAAAAATTTTCAAACAAAAACTCTTTCTTCTTTTCCTTTTGCCTCTATTTTTTCTTGGATGCGGAAACGCAGATAGCTCTGACAACGATAAACAAGAAGCGATCTCGACAAGCACCACTCAAACTGTTCCCTTAAATGATCTGGAAGAAATAAAAACACTTTCGCCAGTTGAAGTTTATGATCAGATCTCACCCTCCATTGTTTATGTGGATACACCAAGTGGAACAGGGAGCGGAATACTTCTACAAGAAGGTTTCATCCTCACAAATGCACATGTCGTATCACTCCACTCAGATGTACGGGTGTGGACCGCTGACGGTAATCATTCAGCAGTCCCTGTTTACGCTAGAGACTGGATTCGCGACCTCGCTTTAGTTGGCCCATTGTCAACAACTCTCCCTGGGTTAAATTTCGACACGAAAGAAATGAAATCAGGTGACCAAGTTTTCCTCATAGGGTTCCCTGGAGAGTCAGAATCTCAACCCGTAGCAGCTATAACTTCTGGAATAGTAAGTAGAACACGAAGCAATCGTTGCCTCGATCTTGATTTCCTACAAACGGATACACTCATCGCAGGTGGCCAAAGCGGGGGAGCGTTAGTTGATCAATTTGGAGACCTCGTGGGCATATCAGGCCTAGGAGGTTTCACAGAAGCGAATTTTGCTTTGGTGTTGTCAGCACGTAATGCTTTGGAAGGATTGAACGAATTTGAACTTGGACTAGATCCACTTTTCCCAGCTCTTGGAACACCAAACGGCACTCCAAAAAATCAACTTGTTCCTCTTGATTTCACCCAACCAACCAGTTTCACAGAAATAGGATCAGCAAAATTACTACTTTCTATAGATGAACCTAACACCGTCTTTGAAGCCACTGTTTCTGGATCGCCCGAGGATGATGTGTGGATAGAGATAACAGACTTGTATGGCGATATACCATTTACTAACGAAATAGATTCTTACGATTACGTAGAAGATAAAGAGGCAGATCCCCCATCAAATCAAGAGGAAATGGAATTTTACGTCGATTCCTATTTCGAAGGATCTGAAAGTATTGAAGTCACCCTTAATGAGGGAAGTTATTACCTAAATGTTGGTTTATTTAGCGAAAGAAGTGGCTCAGATTTGGAGGTAACATCAAGCCACGCACTTATTCCAATTTTTGACCCTCATGGTGTCATCGAGATCGCCCTAGAAACTTCTGTAAGAGGCACAATTTCTTCTTTGGATAAAGATCACTTTGAAATAGGATTAACCGAAGGGGAAGAAGTGAGAATCAGGGTTGATTCAATTTCTGATCCAATAATGAGCATCTATCATAATGATGTTTTGGTGGCATCAAATGACGACTCCGGAAGTGGTCTCTACGGCGCAGCCTCCGAAGTTATTTTTACTCCACCTGAGACAGGTCAATATATTATTTCAGTTACGTCATGGAGTCCCGAAATTGACGGGTATGTTCTCACTGCAGAATCTGGGTCTTCGACTTCTTTTTGTGGAAATGACTGGTGGCCACGGCAATAAATCATTGAGAAATCAAGGGTTTTTGGGGACGAGTCGCCGTGGAGAGCTTTCTCTGGCAGACTGTTTAGATGAAAAGAACTTTTTTGCTTCTGATTTTATTCTTATCTTCGACTGTTCTCTTTGCGAGTTGTGGCCTCTTTTCGTCTAATGATGGAGAGATAGAGACACTGCGTTCCGAAGTTGCTATCTTGACCGAAGAGGTAGTCGACCTTAAAGCAGATGTCGCAGTACTTTCCTCGAACCCAGCTCCGATTGAAACAACTACAACTACTACAACGACTTCTGAAGCGCCTTCGGAGTCAGTTTCAACTCCTCCAGAAGATCTTGAAAATGAGGTAGTGGATGAAGAGGCGGTTCTTCTCGCAACTTATGAATGGGGTCCAAGCGATGAGGCAGTAATCCTCCAAGAAGTTCTTGGAATCACTGCAGATGGATGGTATGGGGGCGGAACACGCGCCGCTCATATTGCTGAGCTAGAAGCACGTGGTTTAAGTGCAGATAATGTTCCATCGCCACCGCCTACAACTACCACAACAGAAGCTTCTTCTGAAGAAGGGTCTGAAGAAGAATCCGAAGAAGGGTCTGAAGAAGGGTCTGAAGAAGAATCTGAAGAAGGATCTGAGGAATAGTCGACCTTAGAGAACGGGCAGCCCTTCAACCATTTGATCAATCATTTGGTTAAGAACTTCAGGAGAGGTCCCAAATGTCAACCTCAAATGCCCCGAACCCTCAGGCCCAAAGTTAAGGCCATTTTGTCCAGCCACATTAGTTAAGCCACGCATCCAAGTAGCAGGACGCTCACCCGGATCATAATTTGATAGGTCCAACCAGGCGACAAAAGTTGACTGAGGAAGATGCATATTGATGGCAGGTAACTCCTCATTCAAGCGATTGATAAGAAGATGGCGATTCGAATCAAGTACTTCCTTCATGCCATCAACCCAAGTTTCACCAGTATCCCATGCGGTTATAGATGCTTCAGCCCCCATTCGGTTAGCACCACCCAACAAGTATGCAGAAACAGAGTTCAACTGCTCAAAAATCTTCTTACTTCCAGTTTGAGCAACGGCACAACGAATCCCACCAAAAGCAAAAGTTTTAATCCCTGAAGTAACTGTCACCGTACAATCTTCAGCCCCAGGAATAGTGAGCATCGGGACATGAGTTACTTCTGGATAAACGAGATCACCGTGAATTTCATCAGAAACAATTATCAGGTTATAACGATGAGCAATATCTACAAGAGACTCTAATTCTTTACAACTCAAAACTTTTCCTGTTGGATTATGAGGGTGACAAAGAACGATTAAACGAATTTGCGAATCTGCGCTAAGAAGGTTTTCTAATTTCTCAAAATCATAATGCCATCCGTTTTCATCGTGAGACATAGACCAATGAACAGGGCGCCTTTTTGTGGTTGGTCCAATATTAAAGAAAGGTGGGTAAATCGGAGTGGAGAAAAGAACACCATCGCCAGGATCGGTGAAAGCTTCAACACAAGACCAAATGCCTTGAATTACGTTTACTGTCGTTAGACCTAGTTCTGGATTAGGTGTCCAATTATGACGAACACTCGACCAGCGAGTAAAAGAATCAAGAACTCTTTCAAATTCATGGTAATAACCGAAAGCACCCCCTTCTACAAGTTCTTGAAGCCGAGTGTAAACAGCAGGTGGAGCACCAAAGTCATGTTCTGCAACCCAAGCTGCTAACGCGTCACCATAACGATTCCATTTTGCCAATCCCATTTGTTTACGCCCTTCTGGCGATAGATCTAAAGCAGAAGGAAAGGTCTTATCGGTCACTATTTGATGTTATGCGTCAGATTATGAAAAGTGACATCTGACCGGCTGGTCGAACTAACTCGAACTCCAAGAAAGAAGTATTCTTATGTGTATCGGAAACGTAAAGTTTCCTATTTGAAAATCAATACTCAGTTGGTCCATAAGGATCCAATAGAGGGTTAACATGTCCCGCCTTTCCCCCCCGGCGGGACATGTCATTTTTCTGCTAAACATCCTTTAAGGTGTTAAATAAGGGGTGAGTATGAAAAAGAATCTTCGTGAGAAAATACGCATGGACGCTGAAGAAATAGAAGAGTTCATTGAAGAGCAAAAAAGCTTGCAAGTAGGAACGATTAACTCTGATGGATCTATTCACTTATCAACACTTTGGTTTGCTGTTGTTGATGGTCTGATTGTGTTTGAAACATACACCTCTTCCCAGAAAGTAGTTAATCTAGAACGTGATCCACGCATCACTGTTCTTCTAGAAGATGGTCTGGAATACAACAATTTGCGAGGCGTGATGATCAAAGGGACAGCGATTTTGGTTTCAGAGCCAACTGAAGTTAAACAGATCGCGCGTGAAGTTATTAAACGAAACCAACCTGAAATACCTGATGAAATGCTTGATGATGCTGCGGCAAGCCTTGCAGTCAAGCGAACAGTGGTCACCGTAGTACCAGAAAAAGTTGTTTCTTGGGACCATAGAAAAATCTCTTCATAAAGTAGAGTCTTCTTTTACGATGAAAGAGATGAAATCCCTATTCACAGTTCAGGAAGAGGACACAGTCCTCAGACAACTGCAGCACCGTAAAGAAAATCTCCCCGAAGCAGAGCTAGTGGCGAATATAGAAAATCAACTCGTCAAACTCGCTGAAAGGAAAAATTTACTTTCGGCACAACATCTTGAAACTGTCCAGCGACAGAAGCGCCTTGAACAAGAAGTGGAAGCAGTTGAAAGTCGAATTTCAGAACTTGACGGAAAGCTTTATGGCGGGATGATTACCTCACCGAAAGAAGCGACAAGTCTAGAAGTGGAAATACAGCACCTCCGCGAAAGACAAAATGAATTAGAGGAAAAAGTCCTTGAACTAATGGAAGAAGTTGAGCCTCAAGAACGAGAAATTGTTGAAATTGATGATGAAAACCACAAAGCGCAAAACGAATTAGAAGTTGCTCATGAAGCCCTCCAAGTAGTCACTGCAGAACTTGAAGAAACACTGAAAGATGCTCAACAACGACGTGAGGAAGCCGCAACTGAAACGGAAGATGAATTATTAGAACATTATGAAAGCTTGCGTGGTGCTTTCGGTTCAAGCGTAGTTGTTCAATTTGATGGAAATAATTGCAAAGGCTGCCCCTCAACTATGCCAGCGGTGGAAGCTGATCGTTTAAAACAGATACCTGAAGGCAGCTACTCTAATTGTCAAGAGTGTGGCCGAATAGTCGCTCGTTGATTTAATCGTGTTTGTTTGGTTCATTGCGCTGTCAATAACAGGTGTTGCACTAGTTTTTGATAGCCCAAATTTGGATTATCGGCTCGTGGCTTTTGGCTCCGTGCTACCAGCAGTGGAAATATTCCTAGATGGGCCTTGGATCGGGCACACCTTACTTCTCCCGGTTTTAACTATGTTTCTGATCATGCTTGTAGCGCGTGGTAAAAGGCTTACTCAGAGGAAGTGGCTTGGCTTACCGATTGGTTTGTTCGCTCATCTAGTTCTAGACGCGAGCTGGGCTAAAACTGAAGTTTTTTGGTGGCCTGCTATGGGATTCGATTCATTAGGAGGTTCCCGTGTTCCGGAAATGGAACGATGGCCAGCCGTTTTGTTTTTAGAGTTACTTGGAATAATTGTGAGTTGCTGGATATGGCGGAGATTCCGGCTAAATGATAAAGGCAACCGTAGGACCTTCATTCGTGAGGGGAAATTAAACGAATTGAGGAAGTAATGCTTCACATCGTGCGACATGGAAGAACAGAGATGAATGCTTCAGGCAAACTTTTAGGTCGGCTGAACCCCGAACTTGATGATGTCGGAGCGCAACAAGCAGAATCTCTAGCCAAATCATTCAAAAAAGTAGACATCTTGATCTCCAGTCCCTTATTGAGGACATACCAGACCGCAGAAGCTTTTGGTGTTCCAATAGAAACCGATGAGCGATGGATAGAAATGGACTATGGGGAATTAGACGGGGTCCCTTTAAACGAAGTAGATGCACAGATATGGAATCAATGGAGAGCTGATTTAGATTGGGCTCCAAAAGGTGGAGAATCACACCGCCAGTTAGGAATAAGAATTCGCGAGGCGTGTGAAGACTTAGTTCCACTGATTACAGAAAAAGAAATTGTGGTCGTGTCGCATGTTTCGCCAATAAAAGCTGCTCTTGCTTGGGCGTTAAACGTTGGAGACCAGATTGCTTGGAGGAGTTATGTTTCTCCAGCTTCAGTTATGACTATTGGCCCTGGTCCCTCGTTACGTGCATTCAATGACATAAGCCATTTGTAATTAGGGCATTAATTCGTCAGCATCAAGGTCTTCGATGGCGATACTGACACGGTCGAACATGTCATTTACAAGTTGAACTGCTCTTTCATTAACTAATTCAATACCTCCAGCAGACTGGATTGGATAGCAGATGCAGAAGAGAACAGCCCGTCGGTAGTCTGTCATCAACTCGTCTGTCGGATAGTCAATTCCAGATAATGCCAGCGTTGATTGATAAAGGTCTATAAGTGATCTTTCGTGAGCGCGTCGATCTTCTACCGTGAGACTTTGACTAAGGAAATAACCAAGATCGTAGGCGCCACGAGTCCTGATACAGATTTGCCAGTCAATAACAGTTAGTTCTGGTCCGCTAAAAAAGAGGTTATCTAGTCTGAAATCTCCGTGCGAGAGAGTGGTTCCGGCTTCAGGATACTGCATTAGTTCTGTAGTCACTGAGGGAAAACGTTCACAAACTTTCCTTATTCGGTCTGAAATTCTGTCCCCAAACATC
The DNA here is from genome assembly GCA_902564875.1 of Actinomycetota bacterium. Lineage (GTDB taxonomy): Bacteria > Actinomycetota > Acidimicrobiia > Acidimicrobiales > MedAcidi-G1 > MedAcidi-G2B. The sequence continues at coordinate 5,793 of CACFCV010000025.1, read as the reverse complement.
TCTTGACAGATCGGCCAAGCGTCTGCAACTCCCTGCTGAACTCCTTGAGGCATCGGTGGATCCCATCCACGAGGAACCCAGGCCAAATCTTCTGAAAAGCGTGAACTATCCCAAAATGCAGCATGATGCTCCGCCAGGGCTTTTACTGCGTACTCAGCTTGAGGGATTGGACACCCATCAATTTGGCTGTATACCTCCCCGCCGGTTAAGTCCTCAAGAACAAGAACAAAGTCATCACTTTCAGAATCATGAAAGGCGGCAAAACATTCTGGAGTGCCGAGTGGGCTACTAGTGGAAATATCGCGGTAGAACCCAACCTCTTTTTCGTAGAACATGAAAGTTCGGGTTAGGTGGCGAGTATGGTCATGCTGCACGGGAAGCTTAACTACAACAGTTTTAGGCGAGTTTGAAGAGCTCGTAGAATAATTGAGAGTTACTCGGTACAGGAGACCAAGAATACCTACTCCTTGACCTATGAGTTCTGAGTCAAAACTTGTTATCTGGCCTTCAGATAGCGCTCCCGAATTTTGAAGCATTTGAGTAAGCCATTCTGGAGTCACTTCCTCAATAGTTGACGGAAAATCTTTTGAACTCATTGGTTCTCCCTATATGTAAATCGTAGTTCTAACGAAGGTACTGTTTTAAAAGAAACTCGTCTAGTTCAGTTATTCGTGATGGGTTACACCAACTGAAGGTGGAGGATTGAAACCTTTTGGCCATTGGGTTGACTCATCATGTCTCGAACCTTCTAAAGTGACATCTTCAAAAACAAGAGTGTCAGAGAAATCAACTCCTCCAAGATCAGCAAAAGAAAAATCAACAGAAACCAGAGAAGCCCCTCTAAAAATAGCGCCCGTCAAATTAGCTGCTTTGAAATAGGTTCCTGAGCATATAGAACTTCGAAAGTCGGTGCTCATAGCAAAAACACCGGTGAAATTAGTATCACGTAAGCAAGTCCTTGATAAAGAGGCGCCAGCGAGAGTTGCTCCGCCGAAATGAGCATCTGTTAAGTCTGATCCGGTAAGCCAAGCACCGCCTAACTCAGCAGACCTAAAATCAGTTTGAGTTAAATTGGCGTTACCTAACCAACTTCGGCTTAGAACAGCTCCAGTGAATTGAGAGCCAGACAAATCAGAAGACCAGAAATTCACATGGTGTAAATCTGCCTCATTGAAAATTGTTGAGCGGCAGACAGTGTTCCTTAAATCCGCTCCAACCATATGCGATTCTGAAAGATTAGAACCGGTTAGTAAAGCTCCACCAAGCCAAGCGTCAGAGAGGTCAACAGAACTCAAATCGGCATCGGTGAGGTCAGCGCCTGCAAGGTCAGCTCCACTGCCTATCTGATACCCGTTTACCTCCACAAGTGAAGCCTAGATTGTGAAATGTGTAAAGGTGTTACTTTAAGTGATGGTGAGTCGACAGTAGGCGGGGTTCTGTCCCTCGGCTCCTCGCGGAAATCCGAATGGGTGACCATCCATCTATGCAGCCCACCTTGGAGTGTCTACGGACGGACCGCCCTCTCCATTATTTGGCCTTGCTCCGAATGGGGTTTACCTAGCCGATTAAGTCTCCTTAACCGCTGGTGCGCTCTTACCGCACCGTTTCACCCTTACCTGTGTTATCTCTAAAAAGAGGTAACCATCGGCGGTCTATTCTCTGTGGCACTTTCCTTCGGGTTGCCCCGACTGGCTGTTAGCCAGCATTCTGTCCTATGGAGCCCCGACCTTCCTCAGTACAGATAAACCGTACCGCGGCCACCTTGTCGACTCACCATCCCTTACAGTTTGTCCTAGTTTCTTACTAATCTGCAACGGAAATTAGATATCTCAAGTTTCTAGCGATGGTAATATCTCGTAGGGGAAATTTTTGTGAGCAATACACAGGTTGAAACTCAAATCAAGGAGAGACAGTGACACTTGAAAATTATGGTGGATGGCCTGATCTTTTAACAAGGCTTTGTGAGGGTAAAGAGCTTTCCGCAGAAGAAACAGAAGCCATACTTACAGAAATTCTGGCAGGAGAAGCAGATCCAACTCAGATAGCTGCTTTCTTGATCGCGATAAAAATAAAAGGCGAGACTGTAGAGGAAACAACTGGATTAGTTCGAGCAATGCTCGCTGTTGCTGAACCTTTGAAAGTGCCGGAAAGAACTATTGACATCGTTGGAACTGGGGGAGGGAAGAAACGCCAAGAAGGAGCACTAAATGTTTCCACTATGGCTTGTTTTGTTGCAGCCGGAGCGGGAGCGACAGTTTGTAAACATGGAAATCGTAGAGCTTCTTCTACTTCAGGAGCTTTTGACCTTCTAGACATTCTCGGTATTGGTGTAGAACTAACCCCAAAAGAACTAGAAACTCAAATTGAAGAACATGGTTTAGGGTTTGCTTTCGCGAGAACATTCCATCCTGCTATGAGATTTGCTGGTCCGGTAAGAGCCGGATTAGGTATACCCACCATCTTCAATGTCCTTGGCCCATTATCTAACCCAGGGCGCGTCAAAAGACAAGTTGTAGGAGCGACAGATCATCATCTTGCAGAGAGAATGATAAAAGTTCTTCAAGCCAATGGATCAGAGCACACGTGGGTAGTTTGTGGCCATAACGAGATTGATGAAATCAGTATGACCGGTCCAACAAAAGTTTTAGAACTCTATGCAGGAGAAATAACAGAACGGAGTCTAGACCCAACTGACTACGGATTTACATTAGCAAAAGAAGCGGAATTGATAGGCGGTTCTCCTGAAGACAATGCAAGAATTGCCTTGTCCATATTTTCCGGGGAAGAGACCGGTCCTAAGCGAGACATGGTTGTAATTAATGCAGCTGCAGGACTTGTAGTAGGAGGACAGGCCCTAAATCTAGAAGAAGGAATAAAACTCGCTCAACTATCTATAGAAACCGGTGAGTCTTCAAAGAAACTAGAGGCAATTTCAACCCAAAAGTAAGGGTTTTCCCCACTGTCACATCCTGCTGTCATGATTGAATTCATGAGAAATAAACAAAATTCTACTATTCCAAATGAGGTTGAAAACTTAGTAATTGACTGTGATACATGCGTCGTGCAAGATGAAGAAATTTGCAAAGAATGTGTAGTTACTTTCATTTGTAACCGTGAACCAGGCGAAGCATTGGTTATCGATTTAGCGGAGGAAAGAGCTCTGCGTTTATTGAATAAAAACGGTTTAGTTCCGCCTCTAAGGCACTTAGAGGTGCAAGCTGACAATTAAAAGGTGGACCTTGCTTCATATTCTGCGACGATAGAGGCGTGGAAAATCTGGATAATAGTATCGAGCAACTATCTAAGCTTTGTATTGCGACCGGACTAGATGCCGGTCTGGATTCAGTAGGAATAACTAGTGCGGAACCATTTTCTGAAGCACTCAGCACCCTCAAGGAACGAAAAAAATCTGGGTACGCAGCGGATATGCAGTTCACGTACCGAAACCCAGAACGTTCGACGACACCGACAAAAGTTCTCCCCGATGCCAAATCGCTAATTGTGGGAGCTTTGCATACTCCATCTCCACGCCTCCCTGATTCGCAGGAAGGAGACTCCCGAATATCTGCCTATGCGCGCAAAGACTATTATTCCGATCTGCGCATATCTCTGCAGTCAATAGCCAAAATTTTAGAAAATGAAGGATGGAAAACGAGAGTGGTTGCAGACGATAACGCATTGGTTGATCGAGCAGCAGCACTTCGCGCTGGAATCGGTTGGATGGGAAAGAATTCAAATGTCCTTATACCGAAAAAAGGAAGTTGGTTCGTCTTAGGATCAGTGGTCACGAATGCCCCTCTCAAAGAGAATAAAGAACCAGTAAAAGAAGAGTGCGGTCAATGCTCTAGGTGCATAGATCTTTGCCCGACTTCAGCAATAGTTGAACCCGGTGTAGTGGACGCGAGACGTTGCATAGCATGGCTAGTTCAAGCACCTGGATCAATTCCGGAAGAGTTTCGTTCCTCAATAGGAAATCGGATTTATGGGTGTGATGACTGCCAAGAGGTGTGTCCGATCGGACGCCAAGATCGCATAGAAGGAAACATTTCCGACTCTTTGGCAGATATTTCCGCACTTCAGATCCTCAAATTTACTGACGAGGAGTTATTAAAGCGGTATAGCCATTGGTACATAGCCGAACGTAACCCTAAATATTTAAGAAGAAATGCTTTAGTAGTATTAGGGAATTCAAAAATTAGAAACTCCGAAGTTGATCAAGAAATTCAAAAATATCTTCATGATTCAGACGAGATCCTTAGAGAACATGCAGAATGGGCGTATATGCAACGAGGCATTTCATGAGACGGCACGTATTAGTAACAAATGACTTTCCGCCTAAAGTAGGTGGGATTCAATCTTATTTGTGGGAGTTATGGAGAAGACTTCCTGAAAGAGAAGCGTTAATACATACTACGCCATATAAGAATTCTGTTGAATTTGATACTGAAGAACCTCATGAAATTATCCGCTCCAAAGAACCAGTTTTGTTACCTCATCCATTCCTTCCTAAAAGAGTAAGGAAGTTAGCGGATAAGCACGATGCTGAGTTAATTATTTGGGATCCAGCTTTGCCAGTAGGGTTCTCTGCTCCTCATACAGGGATTCCTTATGGCGTCGTCCTTCATGGTGCTGAAGTAACTATCCCTGGAAGACTTCCAATAACACGTCAAATGCTTAGCAAAGTGCTTCGCGGCGCTTCTCTTGTTATTTGCGCTGGTCATTATCCGGCAGCAGAAGCGGAACGAGCAGCACAACAGTCTCTACCAACTCTAATTATCCCTCCAGGTGTAGACGTTGAACGATTCAAGCCCTTGACAACCAATGAGAAATTAGAAGTTCGTAGGAAACTTGGTCTTCCTGCCCAAGCCCCATTAGTGGTTAGCGTCAGTCGTCTGGTGCCGCGTAAAGGAATGGACACGTTAATTAAAGCTGCAACAAGATTAAGAGAGTCCATCCCAGATATTGTTGTGGCGATTGCAGGAACTGGGCGTGACATGAAGCGATTACAGGCTTTAATTGATTCAACTAAAGCACCTGTTCGGTTATTAGGACGTGTTGATGATGAACTTCTACCTGGCCTGTACGGGGCCGGAGATGTTTTTGCGATGCTTTGCAGAACTCGACTAGGAGGCCTAGAGCAAGAGGGATTTGGAATCGTTTTTCTTGAAGCAGCTGCCGCAGGAGTTCCACAAGTAGCAGGAAATAGTGGGGGAGCGGCAGAGGCAGTAGAGAATGGAAAAACTGGAATAGTGGTCGATCCGCCAAATGACCCTATAGCGGTGGCATCAGCCTTAGAAGAAATTTTGACGAATGAAAGTAAGCGAGAAGAAATGGCAAGAGCATCTCGTGAACGAGCAGTAAAACACTTCTCTTACGATCAGTTAGCTAAAAAATTGGAAGAAGGAATTTCTTCAGTTGAAATTAAGTAAATCATGGAAACGTTATCTGAGAAAGCAATACTAGACATCAACCGTTGGGGAACAATAATTTTCTTCTTCTTTGTTCTGGGGTCGGTAATCTCAGAAGGTCTCCTCAGAACCGCTTCACTTGTCTTTAACCTTTCACTATTTGCTGCAGGTTGCATCGCTTTCATGACTGCCTTTGTCAGAGCAGTGAGGAGAAGCAGGAAAGAAGTTATTAGCGTTGGTGGCCTATATTTCCTTTCAGGGTGTGCGCCTAAAAACGTGAGAAGATTAATGATGGGATTACTGCTTATTCAAACAGTAGTTTCGCTTACAGCAGCGTCACTCCGACCTTACACAGTTGTGGCATCCTCTGTTCTAGTTCCAGTAT
>CACFCV010000024.1:0-14384 GCA_902564875.1 Actinomycetota bacterium | reverse complement strand
ACTCAACCACTAAAGCCTGTTGATGATGAACCACGAGAGCTCCAGCGGTTGAAGCAAAGAATCCTGAAATAGCGAAAGCCATTAACTTCGCTTTAGTTGGGCTTACACCGTAAGCCGCAACAGCAGATTCGTTATCTCGCATGGCTAAAAGCACACGTCCAGTTCTGCTATTTCGAATTCCTGAAATAGCGAAGAAAACTAGAATAAGAGCTATAAGACTGACGTGATACATAGCGAAAGAAGAAGACCAGTCAATTCTTCCTAATACCGGTTGGCGCTCTATACGCCCTTGCGGTATCCAAGAGAAGAATCGTGGGTTGAGAAGGTAAGAAGTGGTCGCTACGGCAAAAGCTAGAGAAGTCACGGCAAGGTATAAACCACGAAGCCTCAAAGCAGGTAGCCCAACAAAGAGAGAAGCGACCGCTCCACCTAAACCAGCGATAGGAACAGCTAGAAGTAGGTCAAATCCCATTTCCTGAGTGAAGTAAGCGCCAAGAACTGAACCTACTGTCAAGAAAGCTATATGGCCAAGAGAAAGCTGTCCCGCCCAACCGGTAAGAATCACTAATGAAAGTAAAACAATTACGAAAAGGTAGAGGTAGGAGAGGCGAAGAACGTCTTGAGTCTCCAATACACGAGGTAACCAAAAAGATAAACCGATGCAACCGACTACTGCGACAAACTTCAAAATTCTGACTTCCCAAAGCCGATTAAGAGCCGAAGGAAGCCTGCGAATATCACCAATAAGAGAAAGACTTTCATGTGTCATCTCTCCGCGTTGCTTCCTGTCTCGTCGCAGAACTAAAGCCGCAATGATCACTGCTGCCATCAATGCGTTACCTAGGAAAGAGTTATCTTGATTCCAATCAATACCTTGCTGGAGAATCCCTAAAGCAATTGAAGAGACAAGAACCGTTGGGAGATGACTGAGTCGCCCAATCATAAGAGCAGCTAAGGCTCGTAAAAGTAACCCAAAGCCCAAGGAGCCGCCTACCGGTAGACCAATGACTCCGGCACGAAGGAAAAGAGCGAGGAAAGCAAGAAATCCTGCAATTCCCCAAATAAGAGTATGAACACTCTTTACAGGGATACCAAGAGAAACAGCTCTATCGGGAAGCTCGGCAGCGGCGCGTACCGCTATTCCAAGATTGGTATAACGCAGCAAGGCGCCTATAAATAAAAGAACTAGGGGGACAATAATCAATACAAGAAGATGATCAGCGCTTAGCCGTACAGGACCCACATCCCAAACCCAACCTAGAGGTGAATCTATTCTTTGCGAAACAACTCTTGCATCCCACCACACCGGCATCCGGTAAGCGTTAAAGGCCAGAATCTGAGCTAATCCAAGAGTGGCTACAGTCAAAATAAGTCGAGGAGCACGAAAGAATCTACGTATTATTAAAAACTCAGTGGCGCCTCCAAGTAAACCAGCTGCCACTGCACCGACAAGCAGAGCAGCTAACCATGGCCAACCAGACTCAACGATCAGCATTACTGCCAAAACCGCGGGTATCAGCCCAAATTCACCCTGTGCGAAGTTCAAAACACGGTTAGATCGGTAAATCAGAAACATCGCGAGAGCGACAAGGGCGGTAATGAGACCCAATACAGCTCCGTTAATAATCACACCAAGTGGAGCGCGAAACATGGAGAACTGAACAGCAAAGATGAGTATCGGGGCAGCCAACCATTTAAATCGGTCAATTTGATTAGGCAAAGCAGTTCCCCCGAAAATTTTCATGAATCCCGAACTCTAATCACTAAACGTTATCTACTACCGTGATGGGTATGGCAAATCCACTGTTAGATTTTGTTGACTTAGGTTTAGGCCCCTATGTTCATGGCACGCCAAGTAAAAGATTTCCCGTGTATACAAGGGGAAATTCGGGAGAAGTCTACCCAGAAGTCGTCTATCCACTATCTACGTCTTTGCCGGGTTTAATCAATGGAGATCCGTTCACAGACTCTGTACGGGCTATAGGAGCGATGACAGAAAAAGAACTCAAAGAAGAAGCCAATATTTTTGGCGGAGTTTTTGGTGGATACACCTACATCAATCTTTCCGCATCACGAGTGATCGCTGTGAGAACTGCTGGAACAACCGTAGAAGAAACAGATGCGACTTATCTTGGGTCAGAAAATCTCGCTCCTCCACACGAAATCCAAAGAGGAGATCGAAATCTGTGGTGCAGCATAAAAATGGTTCTTTATGCACTTTCTGTTTTGTTTGGCAAAAAACTTTCCGAACTTGAAGAAGGTCAAAAAGACGCTCTTCAATGGCATGAAGAACTCCCAGACCTTGCAACTGCTTCAGAAGAAGAACTGTTAAATGTTTTCTTAGATTCAGTCCCTCTTCAAATTCGTCTCTTTCGAGATCATTTATTGATAACAGGAGGTGCAGGGATAGGACTAGGTCTTCTAAAGTCTCTGTGCAAAAATAAACTGGGAGATGAATCACTAGCACTCCCGATGCTAGGAGGGATAGGGGACGTAGAATCCGCTGCCCCATCTTTCGCTCTCTGGGAACTCAGCCGCCTTATTCGAAACTCTCCTTCTCTCTCTGCTTGCTTCGATGTGGGATTGGACGGTTTAGAAGACCGGTTAAAAACAGAATCAGAAGCTAAGGAATTTAATAAGGAATTTAAGGAGTTCTTAAAAAAGTTTGGTAGCAGGGGCCCTAATGAGTGGGAAATAGCTTGTGAAGTATGGGGAACAAATCCGCATATGCCTTTAACCATCATTGATCGGATGCGTCAAGCAGATGACAGCAGAGCGCCAAATTTGCGTACAGAACGCTTAGCCAAAGAAAGAGAAGAAGCTGTTCGATCGGCAAAAAGTAATTTAAGTAGGATTCTGCACAGTCGGTTTGATCGATTTTATGAATGCGCAGTTAATTACAGCCAAGCGAGAGAAAAATCAAAAACAGTACTCATTGACATGATTCATCAATGCCGACTTGCCTTAAGAGAGTTAGGTCAGCGAGTTACCCAACGAAGCGGGGGAGAAGTAGATGATTTGTGGTTCATTCGTTTAGAAGAAATGGACACATTTCTGCAAAAACCTGAAACCATGAAAAAAATTATTTCAGAGAGGAAAGCCACTCGCGAAGCCCTTTCAGAACTTGTTCCACCTTTCTGCTTCTCTGGGGAATTACCACCAATTGAAACTTGGGAGAAAAGAAAAGAAATAGCAAGAACGGCCCTCGAACCAGGAGAGGTCCTTGAGGGAATTCCGGGATGCGCTGGAAAAGCTAAAGGGATTGCACGAATCGTTCTAGACCCATCAGAACCCGGAGACATCGGGCCAGGAGACGTACTAATCGCCCCCCATACCGATCCGAGCTGGACCCCACTATTCGTCCCCGTAGAAGCAGTGATTGTTAATGTTGGTGGTCAGATGAGTCACGCAGTAATAGTTTCTAGAGAACTTGGTTTACCTTGCGTTGTCAGCGTCACTGATGCCACTCATTTAATACCAGACGGATCACTAGTTGAAGTAGATGGGCAAACGGGAACAGTAACCATCCTTGGAGCAAACGAAATAGAAGCTTGAAACTATCCGTTCTGTTCCTGAAAAGATGTCATGAAATCTGCAAGAGATTGAGTGCTTTCTAAAGGAAGAGCGTTGTAAACACTAGCTCTTACACCTCCCACACTTCTATGGCCTTTCAAATTGACTAAATCAAAACTACTGGCTTCAGCAATGAATTTCTTTTCAAGATCTTCAGTAGGTAAACGAAAAACGACGTTCATCAATGACCGGCTATTGGCATCTACTGGGCATTGATACCAGCCACCACTGTTATCAATTGTGTCATACAGCAAGGAAGCTCGTTCATTCGCTCGTTTCTCAAATTCTGGTAGGCCCCCGGCTTCAATCATCCACTTGAGGACTTTACCCATTACATAAATAGGAAACATTGGAGGCGTATTCGCCATCGAGTCAGCTTTCGCATGTATTTGATAGTCCAAGTAGCCGCCAGCCACTTGGTTTGAACGTTCAAAAATTTCTTCGCGAACAACGACAATTGTTAAACCTGAAGGACCAAGGTTCTTTTGTGCGCCGCCATAGACAAGATCAAAACACTCCCAGTCGATAGGGCGAGATAGAAAATCAGAACTCATATCGGCAACCATTGGGAAATCAACTTTCGGATATTCAGGAAGCTGTATGCCTCCAATAGTTTCGTTAGTGGTGATGTGAAGAAAGCGAGAATCTTCTTCAATTTCGATTTCGCTAACATCAGGCATACGGGAAAAATTGTTATCAACTCCAGACCAGGCCTCGTAAGCAGAACACAACAATTTTGCATCTGAAAGAGCTTTTCCTCCCCAAGTTCCCGTATTGAGATATCCGGCTTTCTCATTAGCTGAAAGCAGATTCAACGGAACTTGGGTGAATTGAAGAGAAGCACCGCCTTGCAGAAACAAAATCGCAAAGTCATCCGGCACTCCAGCTAAAGATCTAAAGTCTGCTAACGCAGACATATGAACAGTGTCATACTCTGGAGCTCGATGACTTGATTCAATGATAGACATTCCACTGTCTTCAAAATTCAGCATTTCATTCTGAACTGATTCAAGTACAGGGACAGGAAGCGTGCATGGCCCAGCGCTGAAATTGTGGACACGAGATGAACTATTCACGAATGAACTCCTTTGGCGAAACTTGTCTGAATAAACAAGACAAAGACGCTGTAACTAATAACTAAAGACTATCTCTCGGATTGAAGTGAGGGTGAGATAGAGAAATTGTTTCTCAGACTATTTAGGCAAAGAATTCAATCTAGAAAGAATTGGTTCAACCACTTCTGCGGTTCGATTTGCTGAAGCTGAAAGTGCTTCAGAGTCTAATTCTGAAGTATCTGATAAACCTAAGAGAATTATTTTATAGGTAGAACGGTCAACCCAGGTTGGGTAGTAAGAGGCTTCAACAACAAAGAATCTTCCATTTTCATTCTCCTCGATTTCCAACCAGACAATCATCCCGTCTTGTGTGGCCGGCGGACATTGGTTGCATCGTCTGCGTTCATCTCCTGGCTGATTAGAAAGAAAGTTCCCCAATCCGGCGATTCCATACTTTTGGTTATGGAAAATAACTGTTTGTGGGACATGAGTTCCATGCCCAAGAACTAAATCAATGTATTCGGAGTCCAAGAGTTCAATTACGGTCTCTTCTTGGTGAGTACTTAGAGTAGAGATGTATTCCTCTCCCCAGTGAATGCTTACAACTATGAAATCCGCTCCTTCTAAACGGGCTTGTTCAGCATCTGAAACGATCCTCTTTATATCAAGGTCAGCTATTAGCCATACAGGATCGGTTGGGAGCTCAGCGTTATTTAATACATCAGTCACGGAGAGATGAGCAATGGAGATGCCCTCGGCTTCAAAAAAACTTGCAGAGGTTTCTTCAGCAGATAAAGACATGCCTGTTGCTTGAACGCCAACACGGTTCAGTTGATTAAGGGTGTTGGTGACACCAATTGTTCCTGCATCGAGACTGTGATTCGAAGCCACTGAGCAGCCATCATATTGAGCAGAGGAAATAGCATCTGCTAGTTGATACGGGACTTCAAAATTGGGATAGTACGAAAGTTCAGAGTTGTCGCTAGATAGAGGAGTTTCTAAGTGGCAAAGTGAAAGATCAGCAGATTCAAATACTTGCTTGACCGAATCAAACATGTATTCGAAGTTCCAGGAGGCTCCATCTGAAGAACGTGCAGCATCTGCTACAAATTCATGAACAAGAATTTCACCACTTGCCGCGAGGGTAAAAGATCGAACGCTGTTTTCTTCACTCTGAGTTGTATCAGCGGGGGGTAATTCATCAGTTTCTGCTGAGGAAGTAATTTCGGTTGCTTGATTCTCAATTTCCTCGCCACTATTTCTAAAAGAAAGAACCAATACCAATATTGCACCGAGAATAACGAGTTGCGAAATTCCCCAAACAACTCGCCGTTCGTTAATTGGAATCGGGGAGTTTGAGCTCATGACAGATTTCGAAGAATTGGAGTGCCGGGTCGAATATCCTTGTTGTTGGTTCCATTCATTCGAACGACTTGACCACTGACAAGCACGTGAGAAATACCCGTCGACTCTTGTGCAGGATTTTCAATGTCAGCGTTATCGATGATGCTTTCTTCATTAAAAATTGTTATGTCAGCCACCGCTCCACCCTGTAACCGTCCGCGTCTCGCCATATCAAAACTGCATTCTCCTAAAAGTTGGCTTGGAAGGGAAGTCATACGAGATAAAGCATCAACAAGGGTGAGCGTCTCTTCCTCTCTAACGTAACGACCGAGCACACGGCTGAAAGTTCCAGAACAACGCGGATGATTGTTGTGCCGTTGTTCAAGAATTGAATCTGAACCAATCATCATCCAAGGCGCTTTCAAAGCAGTAGTGATATCTTCTTCAGACATCGCAAATGCCGCAGTGAGAAGATTAGAAGAGCGAATAGAAGGCCATTCAGCCGCAGTTACTCTTGTAGGAGTTCCTAAAACTTGCAAGTCTTCATAAGTGATTCCAAATTTTTCTTCAAAGTTGTTGAAACGTGAAGTGGCTGCATAAGTGGCCCAAGAAGTGTACGGATAAGTGCAAGCAGTGATCAGTGAACCGCGAGAGCGGGCGTCGTCGATTTGTTCAATTGCTTCGGCCATTCGCCCGGTTCCACCAGTTGAATTCAAATGCTCTATATGCACACGGCAACCAGTTCCTTCAGCAACAGCAATTGCTTCCGCTACAGCATCTTCTTGTTTTGAAGGATCAGTGGTTTCGCCGCTACGAAGATGAAGGCATAGGGGAACACCATATTTTGCGGCTACTACGCCGTGAGCCATCATCTCTTCTTCAGTAACTCCGGACGTATATTCCGGTTGCTGATGTATGCCTATTGCCCCTAGCTGGATATCTTGATCCGCTAAACCGGTTAAATCTTCAATAGAGACCCCAGGCACTTTTGAAAGAAACTCAATTCCGGCTCCTAGGCTTTGTCGATGAGCGTATTGATCAGTAGCTCCGCCAAAATTTATTGGTGGGTTAGCGGACTCATATCTAGATAAAAAAGTATCCATTGGATAATCGATTCCATGGAGGCAGAGATTAGAAGTCACTCCGTCCGCTACTTTGTACCAATCTCCGTAACCATTCGGCGGATAAGAAAGAAGGTCTATGAAACCGGGGGACACAACTAGTCCAGAGGCTTGAATGGTGTTTATTCCGCTCAGATTCTCAAATCCAATATGGGTAATCAAGTCTCCATCAATACCAATTTCTGCTTTGCCGTCAAAGCCACTCTCAGGATCAATGACCCTTCCACCAGATATGACTACCTCGAAAGTATGTCCCTGGGGATCGACAACTGAATTAGCGTCAAAGACTGGAGGTAGATCTGGAATCAGGGTGGTAGTGCTAGAAGGAGACGCCGGAACAGTAGTGGAAGAAGCACCAATCATCTCCACCGATGAAGAAGAAGATGAAGGACTTGATCTGAAAATTTTAGGAAGTTTCCGAAGGAGTGCAAGGTTGGCCGCACCAAAACCGAGACCGATCATTAGTCTTCGGCGGCTAACAGCTTTTGAACTCGGAACTTTTAGCTCATTATCTTGATCTTCATCAGACACAACAATGAACGCTAGTAGCGATTAGACGGTAGTTGGTGGTACCCCCGGTGAATACAGTGCCTCATTGGATAGAACTACTGTAGAAATATGCAGAACAGAACTATCTCCACTTCCCTTGTTTTTATTTTCTTATTTTTGGGAATTGGAGCAACAGCTTTCTTCACTTCTGGTACAAAAGAAATGTTTATACCGAAGGTTTCTGCTCAGCCCATAGTAACTATTGAGCCCAACCTTGAGATCAACAGGCAATCTCAACGTTCAATCACTTCTTATTGGGGTTTAGGAACGTGGGTAGATTCATATGACATAGATCCGCTGTATGTAGATAATCCGACTGTTATCCCTGCTGATGTGACAGAAATGTCTAAGAGCGGAATACGTACTCTTTATATGCAAGCGGCTCGAAGTGATAGTCGCGCTACTTGGCCAATAACTGATCCTTGGATTCTTACAGAGTTTCTTTTAGCGGCTCATCAGGAAGGTATAGAAGTGGTGGCATGGTATTTGCCAAAATGGAGCTCCGGAAGTGAAGATCTGGAACGACTGCAAGCTCTCTCAGATTTTGAAGTACTTGGGCATCAATTCGATGGATTAGCTGTAGATATTGAATGGAATAGTGATGGTTTAGAAGGTGAAGAGCGTTCTCAGCGCCTTACAAAGTTAAGCAACGAAATTCGAGAGTGGATTGGAGATGACCCACTAGGAGCGATTGTGATGCCTCCGGTTCTTACTGATGAAATCAATCCTGATTTTTGGCCAAATTTTCCCTGGAGAGAGATTGAACCAATTTATGATGTTTGGCTTCCTATGAGTTACTGGTCTTTCCGAACAGAAGAGCATGCCGATCCTTACTATTACAACGGGGAAAGTATTCGCTTACTACGAGAGAATCTCGGCAACCCGGAAGCTAAAGTTCATGGAATCGGCGGAATAGGTCTTGCAGATGGAACTCGGTTACCTGATCCAGGAGAACCTTTGGCCAGCATTGACGACTTAAAACCATTTTTTGATTCTCTAATTGCAACCGGATCCATAGGAGGCTCAATCTATGACTGGGCTACTACCGGAGAGTACTCTCGGCAACAATTAGCAGAATTTTTTGCTGATTTATAAATACTTTCATGACTAAATAGTTCAATAAATACGGTTCTTTTCCAAGAAAAATTGAACTCTGATTGGCCCGCGCGCGCGGGCCGCGTACCCTGTTTAAGATGGAAAATGTAAAGCAAGGAGCTCCGAAAGGCACAGCTACCACATCTTTTGGTGCGGGTCGACGTGAAAGCCATGACGCCTCTGCTTTTTACAAACGGTTCAAATCTCCCGTTCTATCTAAAGACGAGACAGTAAATAACGTCGAAAACCTCGGGAATGGATGCATGCATGGCGATGCAAGAGACATGCATCACCTGCCAGATAATTCAGTGGCTTTAATCGTTACCTCTCCACCTTATTTTGTTGGTAAAGAGTATGAACTAGTGGTTAATGACGAAACACAAGAGAACCATATTCCAGCTTCTTACATTGAGTATCTTTCAATGCTTCGTGATGTTTTCGCTGAGTGTTCAAGAGTGTTAGAACCAGGCGGACGTATTGCAGTTAATGTTGCCAACTTAGGACGCAAGCCTTACCGCAGCCTTTCTTCAGATGTAATACGGATCCTTCAGGACGACTTAGGTCTTCTCTTACGAGGGGAAGTGGTGTGGCAAAAAGCTGAAGGAGCAACTGGTTCTGTCGCTTGGGGATCTTTTCGAAAAGCCGCCAATCCAGTCTTAAGAGACATGACCGAGAGAGTGATTATTGCGAGCAAGGGTCGGTTTGACCGTGCTCAAACAAGCAACGATCGTGAAAGTAAAGGCCTGCCACATGAAAGTACTATCACGACAGACGAATTCATGGAAGCCACTCTTGACGTCTGGCGTATAGATGCCGAATCAGCCAATCGAGTTGGGCACCCCGCACCATTTCCAGTTGAACTTCCTCGAAGACTTATTGACCTCTATACATATAGAGAAGACCTTGTACTCGATCCTTTTATGGGTTCTGGCACAACGCTTGTTGCAGCGATAAGAGCTGGGAGGCGACCTGTCGGATACGACCTTGAAAAAGAATATGTTGACTTGGCATCTACACGGGTAGACCAAGAAAGGGAAAGAGTTGCTGAAGGCAAGTTAGCTGCTTGGCGTCGAAGAGATTTAGCAGAGTCTGGAAGCCAGGTCCAATTCTTCACTGACGAAACCGCACTCGAAACCGCAGAACATGTTCTTGATCGCGCCAATGAGATGGGCAAAAAAGCGACAGACATCGCAGCTAACATTCTGGAATCTTCCGGATTTGAAATAGTCAAAGAGAAAGCAACATGCAGAAAACTTGGTGTAAGTTTCCCCTTTTTAGTCACGGACCAAGCTGAAGGTATTCAATGGTACGTCGAAGTTTCTGGAGCGTTTACAACAGCTCGACCTGGTATGAGAAGAGCAGACGTTCTATGGAAGACATTAGGCAGAGCTCACGTTATAGCCTCCGACCCCTCAGAGAACCCACGTCTACTTATCCTTACTTCACATTTACCTCGTCTCGGAAGCGAAGGAGACCGGGCGTTAAGAGCAGTGGGTGGTTCAGGATTCTTTGATGCAATAGAAATGTTTGATGATGAAGCGGTTAATCGACTGACTCACTATGCAAAGGTTGCTCCTGACCGTCCTGTTCCCGGATTCTGGACTGAACAAGATATTGCCAACAAGTTTGCCTAGACTCCTGATTTCGTTAAAAGTCCCCTTGGTGAGCAGAATGGGCTATTACACAGAAGGAATTTCATGAACGATATTTGGCCTAAACAAGACGCCCTTAAGCATGATGGCCTAGAGATCTCATGGCTTGATTGGGGAGGGGATGGAGATCCTTTGGTTCTGCTTCATCCAAATGGGTTTTGCGCCGGCATATACGATCCATTAGCTAAACAACTCAAATCTTCTTTCAGGGTTGTCGCTGTGGACCTAAGAGGCCACGGGTCAAGCGAGTTTGTTGCAGATGAGAACAAACTTGGTAATGACGATATGGCTTCTGATGTTTTAGCGATAACTAATCATTTAAATATTGAAAGTTTCTATCTGCTGGGTGTCTCACTCGGAGGAGGGGTAGCTATTGAAACCGCAGCCCTCGCCAAAGAAAGAGTAAAAGGGCTCATACTTATCGAAGCAATAGCTATGCCTATTGTGGATGATGCGAGTCATGAACAGTTCTCTAAACAACCTCGAGGTTCTCACCCCCTTGCCGTAGGTGCTCGTAAACGTCGAGTTGTATGGCCTGATCGATCTACAGTTATCGAATCTTATGGATCCCGCCCACCTTTAAATAGTCTCGCTAAGGAAGCGTTAGAAGCCTATGCGAATTGGGGTTTCAAAGATAGAGAAGACGGTCAAATTGAACTCGCCTGTGCCCCGGAAACTGAAGCAATAATCTTTGACTCAAATCGTCACGGGCCCATAGAAAGTTTCAAGAAATTATCCGACGTTGAATCTCCAAGTTCAGTTCTATACGGATCGGAGAGTGATCTCAGCCCCACATGGTTCGAAAAGCAAGCAGAAATGCTTGGAGTGCAAGCAGAGAAAATTGACGGATCACATTTCTTCCTCTTTGAGGATATTCACCGAGCAGAAAAAATTATCCGGTCCCAATTCCTGAGGAGTAGCGATGAATAGCGAAAATCGGCACCCCGTAGAACTATCAAATGAGGTGATTGACTCGGGAAGAGTTGATGGACAACCAGTCAATCGCTTTAATCAACAATTAACAGAAATAGACGACGGAATTGCAGTGGTGGAATCTTTTTCCCATTGCTGGATACAAAAAACAGAAGAAGGACTAGTTTGTGTTGACGCTAGTGGCCCACAAGCAGGCACGGCAGTAGTTGAATCCATAAGAAGATGGTCAACGGATCCAATACACACTTTGATTTACACGCATGGCCACATAGATCATGTCGGAGGAAGTGGAGCATTCCTTTCAGATTCAAAAGAACGCAAACACAACTCACCAAATGTTGTAGCGCATGAAGGTGTTCTACCTCGGTTTGATCGTTACCGAAAAACAAATGGATGGAATTCAATCATCAATAGACGGCAATTCGGCGGTATTCGCCCGATTGCAAATTTTGGTTTAGGGAAAAGTTTGCCAAAATTTCTTCCAGATGAAGTAGTTGAACCTGATCAAACCTACCAAGACCAGTTAGCGATGACAGTAGGAGGATGGGACTTTGAATTAAGGCATGCTCGAGGAGAAACAGATGACCACACTTGGATTTGGGATCCTAAAACTAAAGCGGTATATGCCGGGGATTTCGTTACATGGGTTTTTCCAAATGCAGGTAACCCACAAAAAGTTCAACGGTACCCAATTGAATGGGCTGC
Source organism: Actinomycetota bacterium (assembly GCA_902564875.1). Classification (GTDB taxonomy): domain Bacteria; phylum Actinomycetota; class Acidimicrobiia; order Acidimicrobiales; family MedAcidi-G1; genus MedAcidi-G2B. The sequence goes on along the minus strand of CACFCV010000024.1, from coordinate 2,357 downwards.
GGCTATGCGGGAAATGTTAGAAGTTGGCGCTGAGAAAATATACCCCGCACATGGTTTACCCATAGTAGGAAGAAATCGAGTTGAGCAGGTATTAGGAGATATCGCCGAAGCCTTAGAGCATTTAGCAGACGCGACTCTGGAACTAATGAATGAAGGGGCCACACTGGACCACATCATTCATGAAGTTGCTTTACCTGAACATCTAAAAGAAAAACCCTGGCTGGCTCCCCAATACGATGAACCAGAATTTGTTGTCCGGAATGTTTATCGCCAATTTGGGGGCTGGTGGGATGGAAACGCAGCAAATTTGAAACCAGCCCCGCACGCACTGCTATCTCAAGAAATAGTTCAGATTGCCGGGTCGGTGGAAGTGCTAGTTGGCCGCGCTCAAGAAGTTGCTGAAAGCGGCGATCTTCGCCTGGCTTGCCACTTAATAGAGATGGCAGTAGCAGCAGAACCTCTTCACGAAGGAGCGCATCGGGCAAGAGCAGAAATTTATTGGCTTCGAAGAGCAGCAGAGCGTTCGTTAATGTCCAAAGGAATCTTTGCTTCAGCGGCAAGAGAATCTGAAGCTGTTTTTGGTGAAGAAACAGATCAGAAATCCATGCGTTCCAGACCAGAAAAATAAGTCCCTAACTCAAGTGAATACAGCCGTCCTTTATTTCAGGTGCAGAAATCAAGTCATTTAGTAGAAGGTATGAAGTGGCTAGGCCAGGAGCGGGATCAGTTAACTCAAGGGCGGAAGCGAAGTGAGCTGCGAGACCAACCCCGATAGAACTTTCAAGTAACGACGTGACTACAACGTTAATTCCAGAAGCTCTCGCCAAATCAGTTACTTGGGTAGAGGGAACAATTCCACCGATAGCGGATGGCTTTACGATTATGCAGTCCACCGCTTCGCGCTCAATAAGAGTTTCAACAGCTTCAATATTCAGAGCAGTTTCATCAGCGGCTATAGGCACTCCACAAGCGTTTCTCACTTCTCGTAATTGCTCTATGCCGGAAACTGGCTCTTCAATGAATTCAATTGAAAGATCTTGGAGTTGATTCACGTTTGCTATCGCTTCGCTAACGCTCCAAGCCCCATTTGCATCCAATCGAATGGAAATGTTTGAATTCGCGGCTTCCCTCACTGCATTTATTCGAGAAAGATCTTCGTTGAATGACCTAGCCCCAATCTTTAGTTTCAGTGAACCAAATCCGTCATCGACAATTTGCTTAACGTTTGCAGCAAGTTCTGATGGAGTTTCACCATTTACGAGAATGGAGACTGGAACCTTCAAAGAACTTTCTGGATTTAGATAGTGGCATAAATATTTATCTTGCTGTTTGGCTTTTAGATCAAAGAGGGCTCCTTCAATGGCAGCTCGTGCAGTTGGAATCAAAGGAGGAGAATTCTGATCCTCGGTATGCAACCAGTCCCAAATCGCCTCTTCGGTTTCATCGATTGTTTCATCAGCGAAACCAACCATTGGGCAAGCTTCGCCAACGCCAGCATTCCCATCTGAGTCTTTAACTGTGAGGATGACGGTAGAACGTTCAGTAAAGGTTCCTTTGGCAGTCACAACAGGTGCCCTGTATTTCAATAAATGCCTGCTCACCTCGGCATCAGTAATCAAGTTCATTGATGCTCCACTAAAAATGAACAAATCGCGTCATTCAGCGCAGGAAGATTTTCTAAATGAACGGCATGACCAGCATCAGGAATCACTGATATAGAACTTTCCTTAAACTTTGCCGACATCTTCATAGCAATACGACGAAATTTCGAATCCTCTTCTCCAACTACTAATAAAGCATCGGCAACAACAAGATCTAAGCTTTGCCATAACGAAGGCTGAACTCCTGTTCCGGCACCACGGAGACTCGCAGCTAACCCCTCCGCATCATTGGTAAGGCGCTGCTGGCGTTGCTCTTCAAGAATCGCTGGATCAAGTCTTTGTTGTGAAGCAAAGAGCGGTTGTTGCATCCAACTGTCAACAAAATTCTCAACACCATCTTCGGTGATCTGATCTGCGAGATCATCGTCGGATCTTTGCCGCGATCTTCTTTCATTTGGATCTGATAAGCCAGGGGAGGAGCTCACTAGAATCAATTTATTTACAGTTTCCGGGTAGTTAACTGCAAAACCTAAAGCCAGTCTTCCGCCCATTGAATACCCAAGTAGATCCACCTCTTCAAGATCTAAATGAGTGAGAAGATCCTTCAAAAGTCTTACCGTTTCTTCAAAACCGTGTAGAGATAAGTCATCTAAAAGCCCAGTTTGTCCATGACCAGGTAGATCAATCAAATAAATTGTTCGTTCTTCAGAAAGACATTTCGCTAGAGGCAGCATTGCTTCGGCACTGCCGGTAAAG
>CACFCV010000023.1:0-14552 GCA_902564875.1 Actinomycetota bacterium | reverse complement strand
AAATTACCACTTAAGAGCGACAAAATAGGGTCTCTTAGGGATTTAAGGCTCTTCTACTACTGGAATCAATACAGGGCGGCGACCTGTGCGCTCTGATACCAGTTGACCTGTTGCCCTACGCACTTGACGACTTATCTGGCTCAAATCTCTTTCACCACCATCTAGAGAAGCTTGAACGGCGGAAACCACTGCTTTGGAAACTTCTTTTGTCCAAGTTTCTCTGTCCTCTGGCTCTACCCATCCGCGTGATTCAACTACGGGGTCTTGCAATAAAGTGCCTGACTCTCTGTCTATAACTACTCGAACAAAAACAAATCCGTCTCCGATAAGACTTACTCTTTCTTTGAGTAGCTCCTCGCTGACACATTCGCCTTGATGGTCGACCATCACTTTTCGGTCCGATACTCTTTGGATTTTTTCTAATCCCTCTTCAGTTAGACACACTTGGTCACCATCTGTGCAGAGCATTACGTTTTTTTCATCAGTTCCGTTCTCAATTGCTAACTTATGATGGTCGAGAAGATGTGTATATTCTCCGTGTACAGGTATGAAAAACTCTGCTTCCACAGATTGATGTAATTCAATTAATTCTTCTCTTTTCCCATGGCCACTTGTGTGTACCTCAAGTTGGCCACTGTGTACTATTTGCGCCCCTAGTAATGCAAGGTCGTTATGTAACTTTGAAACAGCTGCTTCATTGCCGGGAATCGGATGAGAAGAAAAGACAACTGTGTCGCCTTCCCCAATTGTGACTTGTCGGTGTGTATTATCCGCTAACTGTGCTAGTGCTGCTCTTTGCTCTCCTTGAGATCCAGTGCAGACTATGCAGATTTTCTTATGATCTAATGTTTGAATATCTTCAGGTGATGAAATCATTCGATCAGAGATCTTTAATAATCCGAGTTCACGGGCAAGGGTTACATTCCTTTGCATAGAAGGGCCTAGTATCACGAGAGTCCTGCCCGCATTCTTCGCTGTATCAGCGATTTGTTGAATGCGATGAATGTGGCTAGAGAATGCTGCGACAATGATTCTTTGATTTTCGTGATCAGAAAAAATCTTGTCTAACACTGGGCCAATTTCAGATTCACTAGATGTCTTTCCTGATGAGCCGGCATTTGTGGAATCAGCAAGAAGTAGTCGTATTCCGCTCTTCTGTGATACTTCTTTCAGCCGAGCTAGATCAGTAACCCGCCCATCTATGGGAGTGGGGTCAAGCTTGAAATCACTTGAGTGAACGATTACTCCTTGTGGAGTGTTAAATATGGTCATTAACCCGCTGGGCGTTGAGTGTGTAACGGGAAGGAACTCACAATCAAATGGACCAATTGTCTTTTGGTCATAGTCATTTAACTCAAACGTTTTTACCCCTCTTATTCCGGCGTAGTCCAGCTTTGATTGGATCATGCCTAAAGTAAATCTCGATCCATAAATTGGAATGTCTGCTTCTTTAAGTAGATACGGGAGTCCACCAATATGGTCTTCATGGGCATGGGTGATTATGCATCCTTCAACTTGATTGGAACGCTCCAGCACCCATGAGAAGTCTGGGAGAATTGCATCTACCCCAGGCAAATTATCCGGAAACATTTGCCCACAATCCAAAAGAATGATGCGGTTTTCGGTTTCTAGAGCAGCACAGTTTCGACCGATTTGACCTAAACCACCCAAAAAAGTGAGAGTTACTGGACTTTTCATATTGTGATCAGAGTCGTCCTAAGCCCTCAAGAATGTCTCGCGCTTTCTCTTGTAATCCTTCTGGTTCAGGTCCCATTGGCAAGCGGCAATCTCCTCCCGGTAGACCAAGTACCTTCATCATGGCTTTCGTTGGAATCGGATTTGGATTTAAGTCTCCTGATTCAAAATCATAAGAGGGAATAAGTTGCTGATTAATTTGTTTTGCTTTGTCTAAATCTCCAGAGAAGAAGCTTTCCATGAGTGAAACTGTTTCGGGCGTAGTCCAATGACTGGCGACGCTTACCGTTCCTACAGCCCCTACCGCCAAGAGTTGTAGGGTTAAGGCATCTTCACCGCTATAAACTTCGAAACCGTCCGGGGCTTGAGCAACTAATTCGGCTGTGGCTTCAATGTCACCAGCGGCGTCTTTTACCGCAACAATATTTTCAGTTTCTTCTGCGAGTCGGAGCATCGTTTCTGACTCCAACTTTCTTCCTGTTCTAATCGGAATGTCATAAAGCATGATTGGCAGTTCAGTGCTGTCAGAAATTCGAAGGTAATGTTCATAAAGGCCGGCTTGAGAAGGCCGATTGTAATAAGGGGTTACACTCAGAATTCCTTTAGCTCCAGCCTGTTCACATCGTTGAGTGTTTGTTATCGCTGATCTTGTGTCGTTGCTCCCCGCTCCAGCAATTACTGGAATATCAACGGCTTGGGCTACTGCTTCAACTAGTTGAATTTGTTCATCTTGAGTGATTGTTGGGGACTCTCCTGTGGTTCCTGCCAGAACTAAAGCGTTGTTTCCTTGTTCTGCTAGCCACTGGGCTAAATCACATGCTCCTTGGACATCTAGTGAGCCATCTGAGTTAAACGGTGTGATCATCGCTGTGATTACTCGGCCAAATCTTGGGTTCATTGTGGCCTCTTATTCTTTATCATTTTCATCAACTTCTTTGGATCTCTCTATGCCGAGAGTACTCAATAAATTTTCATGTAACTCAAACCATACGGTGTGATAAGAATCGATCATCGGTTTAGTGAACCATTCATGTTCTCCTTCTTGTACTTTCTCTACTGCGTAGGAGAATCGTCTACCGTAACTTTCAAATCTGTCTAAACAGTTTGAAAGAGCTTCGCATACGGGCTGGATGACTGTATTAATTTTTGTTAACCGATCGATTACTTCAGCATCGTAGGACTCATCAGTGTGGTCGTTAATTTCTTGTTCGCCCTCAATAGTTCGAAGCTGCCAATCTGTGCATAGGCTCAAAAATGTTTTATTTACGGATAAGAAGCTTTGGTAGCTTGAATCTATTTGCTGTTGTTGTCCGGAAGATTCTAATTCTGCGGAGATCAATTCTTGGCTTTGCTCTCTGCCTTGTTGTGTGAGCATCCATCCTTCAATTCGCCCTTCCCGGTAGCTCACTAGATTTTCCTCTTGGAATGAGTTAAGACGTTCTTCAACTTCTTCTGCACTGAGACCAGTTGTTTCTGCTATCCCAGAAGATTGGGTGAATCCTTTAATTCGTAGTGTGTGAAGAATCAATAGATCTGATTCGCTTTTATAGCTCATACTTTCACGCTACCTGAATCGTTTGACGGGCTATCTTTCGAAGGACTATCGGATATCCGATAAGGCCGATGGTCATAAAAATGAACCATTGAACAGCATATGACAAATGTGGCCCTTCGCTTAAGTCTGGGGCGGGAAGCGGAATAAGGATTTGTTTTGTATCGTTTTCGAATTGTTCTTGCAGCACTACTGGAGCCAACGGCACGTTCCAATAACTGCTCAGGGTTTCGAGATCAATTTCTGCCACTTCGTCTCCATACCCCCTAGTGTCTTCTTTGTCTTCAATCACTAGCCCTTGAATGTTGATGATGCCACTCGGAGGGAGAAGGTTTTTCTGCCCTTCTTCTAGGTAAAGCACCCTTGGCACAAATCCGCGATTAACTGCCACATAAGTATCTTCTCCTTGTACCTTAAGCGCTGAAACTGCGTGCACTCCAGCAACTCCGTCTTGCGCTTTGTTCACAACGTAAACTTGTCTTGACGAATCAAACTCTCCGTAAACCTCAGCTGACCTATAAAAAATGTTTGTTATGTCTTCAGCGCCCTCTAGAAGAACCATAAGTGATTCTGTTGGCTGGCTCGAACGAGATTCAAATAAATCGTTATAACTTTGTCGTTCATCTAACCGACGAAGTTGCCAGATTCCAAGGCAAAGAGTGGAAACAATTAAGGCAGCCACCAATACGTGAGAAATAAGCCAACTAGGGCGAAGTAGGCGACGTACGCCCGGATTCATGATTTTTTACACCCCGAGTAAAGATTCAAGTCCCACGGCGAGTCCTGTTCCTTGAATACGTTGAACTGCCAACACTACTCCTGGCATAAACGCACTTCGATCTGTAGTGTCGTGACGTATAAGTAAAGATTGGCCAGTTGTCCCTAATATCACCTCTTGATGAGCGACCATTCCTTCCATTCGAACAGAATGAATCTTTATATTGGATCCAGCGTCTCCTCCTCTTGTTCCCGACAAAGTCTCCTTACTAGTCGGGTCAGCCATCCATTCTGTAGATGCCTCCAGCATGCGTTCTGCTGTAGCTATTGCCGTTCCAGAAGGTGCATCAACTTTTTCGTTGTGATGGAATTCGATAATTTCCCCTGTTTGAAACCATGGGGAAGCTAGTTCCGCGAACCTCATCATTAAGACTGCTCCGATTGCAAAGTTTGGAACGATAAGACATGAACTCTTTTGAAAAACGCCATCTAAAAATTCGTGATTCTCTTCTGTGAAGCCACTTGTTCCCACCACTGCATGAATTCCGGCTTCCGCTATTTGTGGGAGATTGCTCAAAGATGCTTCCGCGACAGTGAAATCGACGACCACCTCAGGAGAGGCTTCAATTAAACCGCTGAGAGAGTTAACCGATGGGACTTTGCCTGCGGGTTTTTCCCCACTGTTGACATCAAACAGAGCTACGACTTCTAATCCATCTGCTTCTAATAACGCATGAGTCGCAGCTCGCCCCATGCGTCCTTCAGCGCCTATTATCCCAACTTTACGATTTTCTGGTTTTGTGCCCATACGTTGAGATTAGCGCCCAACATGCCTAACTGAGAGTCCTTTATTGCTTTAAAGCATTTTTCTTTTACGAATCTGGAAGCAAGCCAAGACCGGGCTACTCTAACTGATGTGAAAAAATCAATGTGGATCTTAGTTGTGATTACTATCGCTACAGCAATAACTCTTCTTATAACGATCCCAGATAATGCTGAGCAGAGTGACTCATTGAGTGAAACTGGGCAGACGCAACCTATTATTGGTCCGCCAGAAACAACGATTCCTGAAAAGATAAACCTTTTTGAGGTAAATAGTTCGATTCTTAATATTGAGAGAGAACGATTGGCTCCAATACTTTCCTTAGAAGAGTTGGTTGAACCAACTGGTTTAAATATTGAGAGAATTAGAGCTGAACAATCCGATCTTCTTCTTCAACGAATCGAGAGTTTCAAAACATTAGCGCTAGAGGTAAACGTTTTGTTGGCCGACTACCTTTGGGGTCTCTCAACAGGAGTTGAAGAACTTCAGTCCATTCTAGGTCTCGTTGTTGATGGCGTATATGGGGAGGAAACAAGAGCTGCTCATCTTGCAGAACTAGAAATTAGAAAATTGGCTGCCGATAACGTACCTAATGGCCCTGAAATAATTAAGGCTGCATCTTCTGCTAGCGCTACTCCGCCTGTCGCCAAAGACTGCTTTCAAGAGACGCCTGCTGTTATGTCGTGTTGGCCTGGTTATGAAGGCGGTAACGAATCAACTATTGAAGCTGCCTTCAATAGGTTGCCTGCTCCTCTACGGAATAGGGTTCCTTCAGATGTAACTCTCGTCAATGGTTGTCACCCATTTACAAATCGTTGCCCGTATGGCGTCATGGATAGTTATGGTTGGGGTCCGGATGGGCAGTGCTGTGATTTTCCTTGGGGTCGATCGATCTGGATTTCTAATCGAGGGATTAGTTCCGGGCATTTAGACGACATAATGATGCATGAAGCATTCCATGCTGTTGAATTCTTAACTCTGAGTCAAGATGTTCGCTCTCGAATACAAAGTGTGTTTGGTGATAGCGAAAGAGCAGCCGATGGCGCCGTCGCATACTTTGGAGGCAACTGGCAACACTATCGAGGGTCTGGAACTGGTCTTACTGAATCAGAACGAGCACTTTTTGACGAAATTTTTAATTAAAGGGAACTAAAACAACTTTCGAACCGTCTTATGTAAAAGGTAAAAGAAAGTAACCATTATGAAAAAATCCTCTGTTCAACTTTTAGCCATTCTACTGCTCACTTTTGTTGCGGCGTGTTCATCTACTGCGTCTTCAGATATATCTCCTGTTTCTGGTGACGAAGCAACTACTACCATGCTTGCCGTCCCTTATCGGTGTGAAGAAATGAATGAATCCTGTGGTTACGGCTGGGATTCCTCTTTAGGTGAATACGTTGACATTTGGGAGTTAACTGACGATGGAACCACTTGGGTCATCAAAAGAGAATACTACGTTGAAGGTCAAGCCCGATGCGAAGGGCTTGTTGAGGGGTGCGGTTACCGCTGGGATGAAGCAACCGGAAAGCATTATGACTTCTGGGTTTGGGATTACGGAACTAACCAGTACGTAGATAAAGAAATGATCTCGATCCCGTAAAACTAGCTATGCGACCCGGCAGAGAAAGTTTCTATCGTCCTTTACGTCGACGGCCTTTGTTCCGATGCGATTCTGGTCCTAAATCCCCATGGACGCTCTCTAACTCAGCAGCGAACGCTTCTTCAAATGAAGCTTCTTTTACTTCGTCTTGCTCGTCTTCATAATCGTCACTCAAGTTGTAATTTTCGTCATCGTCCTCAAAATCTTCATCTAATTCTTCAGGTTCAGATGCTTCAGGTTCAGATGCTTCAGGTTCATCAATGACTTGGCTGTCTTGTTGATCGTCATCCTGATTTTCATTACCTTCTGAAAGATTTAGAGAAATCTTGCCGTTTGGATCTACATCCTCTACAACAACTTCAATCTCTTGACCGAGTTCAAGTACATCTTCGACTTTGTCAATTCTCTTTGACCCTCCGATTTTTGAGATATGTAAGAGACCATCTCGTCCGGGAAGAATGTTTACAAAAGCACCGAACTTAGTGATGTTTACTACTTTCCCAGGGTAAGAAACCCCTACTTCAGCTGTTGGTGGGTCAACTATCAACATGATTTGTCGTACGGCTTCGTCAACTACCATCCGGTCCGACGAAGCTACGGAAACAAGACCCACCATGCCATCATCGTCGACGCTGATATCGGCTCCCGTTTCAGCTTGAATTGTGTTTATCATTTTTCCTTTTGGTCCAATGACTTCACCAATTTTCTCAACTGGTATTTCAAAGCTTTCAATCTTTGGTGCATGTTCCCCAACATCATCACGTGGCGCAGGAATTGCGTTTGTCATTACTGAAAGGATTTGCATTCTGGCTTCTTTTGCTTGATTTAATGCGGATGCAAGAACTTCAGCAGGGATGCCGTCAATCTTTGTATCAAGTTGCAGTGCTGTCACAAATTCCTCTGTTCCAGCCACTTTGAAATCCATGTCTCCAAAGGCATCTTCCGCTCCAAGAATGTCGGTAAGTGTTACGTATTTGCCTTCATGGAGAACAAGACCCATCGCAATCCCAGCTACTGGGGCTTTAATTGGAACTCCGGCATCCATCATTGACAGAGTGCCCGAGCAAACCGAACCCATTGAGGTTGATCCATTTGATGACAAAACTTCTGATACCAGTCGGAGCGTATAAGGAAAGTCTTCGAAATTAGGAACAACTGGGAATAAGGCTCTTTCGGCAAGAGCGCCATGTCCTATTTCTCGGCGCTTAGGCCCTCGCATAAATCCTGTTTCTCCAGTTGAGAATGGAGGGAAATTGTAATGGTGCATGAACCTTTTTCGGTCAATCGGATCAATGCCATCAATCATTTGATCCATTTTTCCGGTCCCTAAGGTGGCAACATTCATTACTTGTGTTTCTCCTCTTTGAAAGAGACCAGATCCATGGGCAGTTGGAATAATGCCGACATCTGAGGAGAGAGCTCTAATTTCTGATGGGTTTCTCCCATCTATACGAACCTCTTCTTCAACAATTCGCTTACGGACAGAATCTTTAGTTACCGATCGGATTGCTGCACTTATTTGAGTTTCAGCGTCATCGATTTCTGCAAACTGTTCTGCTAATTCTTCATGAATCGCTGCACTTACTTCGGCTTCGGCTTCTGACCGTGCACTTTTATCTGCAATGGTTTGAGTTTCCGCGATTCGTTCTCTCCCAGCGGCATCCACCGCTGCGTAAATTTCATCTGAATAATCAACAAAGGCTTCGTATGCCATGGTTTCAGGTTCTCCCACGGCTTTTACGAGTTCGTGTTGAATGTCTATCACTTCTTTGATGTATTGTTTCGAGAATTCAAGCCCTTCAGCCAAAACTGACTCGTCAACTTTTTGGGTACCGGATTCATAAATATCCCAAGTTGCTTCGGTGCCACCGGCTTCAACCATCATCACTGCGACGTCTCCACCTTCTAAAGCACGCCCAGCTACTACCATCTCAAAGGCTGAATCTATGCCTTCTTCATAGGTCGGATGTGCTATCCATTCCCCAGCGGATGACCAAGCAATACGGACAGCCCCAACTGGGCCATCAAACGGAACTGGAGAAAGCATTAGAGCTAGCGAAGCTCCGTTTAGTGCTAACACATCATGAGGGTTTTCTAGATCGGCTCCTGTTACGGTTCCAACAATATGAACTTCGTTGCGGAAGCCTTCTGGGAACATAGGTCGAAGAGGGCGATCAATGAGACGACAAGTTAAAATTGCGGTTTCTGATGCTCTTCCTTCACGCCTGAAAAACGAACCTGGAATCTTTCCTGCTGCGTACATTCGCTCTTCTATGTCCACAGTAAGTGGGAAGAAGTCTGCACCGGGGCGAGCTGACTTTGCCCCAGTAGCTGTTACTAAAACTGTCGTGTCACCAAGGCGAGCTAATACTGCACCTCCGGCTAATCCAGCTAATCTGCCTGTTTCAAATGAAATCGTTTTTTCTGTCCCAGAAAATGTGTGTGAGACGCTTTGAATCGTTGTCATATTTTTCCTAATTTCTTTCTAAGTGGTTGCCCACAAAATTCATGACGCTCAATTGTTGAGTCTTCAGTCTCCAGTTGGATGCTTCCCAACATCAATTTGAATGATGGTGAGCGACATACAGCTGGCACTGATGACCGCTATGAAATTTCACGTCGCTTTCTGATTATTTTTTGTTACTTATTGCCTTTATAGATTGTAGGTCTTATTTGACTGCCGTAGAGGTAACTAGCGTCGGAGCCCTAACTTGGCAATTATTGCTCGATAGCGTTCAACATCGTTTTTTCTAACGTAATCGAGCATCCGGCGTCGACGTCCAACAAGCATTAAGAGCCCTCTTCTGCTGTGGTGATCTTTCTTATGAACTTGCAAGTGTTCAGTTAAATGATTGATCCGGTCACTAAGTAATGCGATCTGCACTTCTGGAGAACCTGTATCGCTCTCGTGTAATCGATTTTCTGTGATTGTGTCAGCCTTTGGGGGCAAATTTGTCGGCATAGTAAACCTCTGGGTATAGGACCCGGCCTCATAACGGGTTTATAACCGCGTTGGAAGCCACGGAGGGCCGGGTTTTTTGCCGACCCTAGATAGTCCACCTTGAACTATCCACGGTTTACAATCCTATCAGTACCCCCTAAAAGGAACACCTTTAGGTAATTCTGTCTAAAAACTTCCTTTAGTGATTTGAGCCATTTCCACCGCGGCTTCTGCGCAATCTCCGCCTTTATCACCTGATTTTATGTCAGCTCGCTCTAAAGCTTGAGCATAATTTTCAGTAGTTAGAATCCCAAAAATAACTGGGATTCCAGTGTTCAGATTGACTTGCATGACCCCTGATGCTGACTCTCCGGCGACATAATCAAAATGAGGAGTTTCTCCGCGAATTACGGCGCCTAAACAGATTATTGTGTCTACTTCTTTAGATTCTGCGAGAACTTTTGATGCTAAAGGTGCTTCAAATGCTCCCGCGACCCAAACCAAACTAATGTTGTCATCGTTTACGCCAAGTTTTTCTAATCGTTTCAACGCTCCGTCAAGTAAGTGTTGGGTTATTCCATCATTGAATCGGCTTGCAACTATTCCAACACGGATCTCTGTCCCATCTAACGGATGGTTAATTTCCTTCATGCTGATTCCGTTTCTTCATTGCTTTCTGACAGATCGTGCCCAAGCCGTTCTTTTTTTGTTTGGAGATAGCGAATGTTTTCTTCATTAGGATCTATGCGTAGAGGTATACGGCCCACAATGTCAAGACCATAGCCTTCAAGCCCTCCATACTTCACTGGATTGTTTGTCATGAGCCTCATTTTTGATATCCCCAAATCTGCGAGGATTTGGGCTCCTACTCCATATTCTCGAGAGTCGATTGGAAGGCCTTGTTGCAAATTTGCATCAACGGTATCCAGCCCATCATCTTGAAGTTTGTAAGCGCGCAATTTGTGTCCTATTCCTATGCCGCGACCCTCGTGTCCACGTAAATAAACAATGACCCCAGATCCTTCTTCTCCGATTATTTCCAAAGCAGAATCAAGTTGTGATCCGCAATCGCAACGTATTGAGCCGAGAAGATCCCCGGTTAAGCACTCTGAGTGAACACGAACTAATGGTTCTTCTACATTTTCTATGTCTCCGAGTACGTAGGCGACATGTTCAATCTCATCCAAAACTGACCGGTAAGCGTGAGCGGCAAATTCTCCATGTTTTGTTGGAATTCTTGCTTCAGCGAAATGCTCAACTAATTTCTCGTTCCGCCTCCGGTACCTAATCAAGTCAGCAATTGTGATGAATAGCAGATTGTGCTCTTCTGCAAATTTTTCTAGTTCAGGAACTCGTGCCATCGTTCCATCTTCATTCACTATCTCACTTAGCACTCCAACTGGTGGTCGGTCCGCCATTGCACAGAGATCTACAGCTGCTTCCGTGTGACCTGCGCGTTTTAGGACCCCTCCTTTTCTTGCGCGTAGTGGAAAAATATGGCCAGGTCGAGCGAAATCTGTCCCGACACGATCAAGATCGGCGAGAGCTTTCACAGTAGCTGAGCGGTCAGCTGCAGAGATTCCTGTAGTTGTACCACCGATTAAATCAACTGAAACTGTGAAGGCCGTCTTCATAGATTCTGTATTTTCAACAACCATTAACGAGAGATCGAGTTGATCCGCTCTTTCATCGGACATTGGGGCGCAAATAACTCCACTGGTGTAGCGAATCATGAAATTCATTTTTTCCATAGTCATTGCGTCGGCAGCTATGATCAGATCCCCTTCGTTCTCCCGATCTTCGTCATCTACGACTACAAGAAATTCTCCTCTTGCATAGGCTTCAATCGCTTCTTCGATAGTTGCTAATGGCATTAATTTTTTCCTTTCAGAGCTGCATATGAATCGCTAGTGATGATCCCTGCGATATAACGGGCAAACAAATCAGCTTCAACGTTGACTTGATCTCCAACTATTTTTTTTCCAAGCGTTGTGACTTCAAGAGTGTGTGGTATCACTGCAATATCAAAAGTTCCTTGTTCTTGGTTAGTGCTGGCGACAGTGAGGCTAATCCCATCAAGAGCAACAGATCCTTTTCTGACAATTTGACCAGATACATCCTTAGGGACATTGAAAGTTAAGCGTTTTGATCCGTCTTCATGATCGTGGATGTGCAATACCTCCGCGATGGCATCTACATGACCTTGAACTACATGGCCGCCAAATCGACCATTTGCTGACATAGAGCGTTCAAGGTTGACAATTTCCCCTTCAGCCAATTTCCCCATGGTTGTCAAACTTAAGGACTCTGGAACTACATCTACAGCAAACCAGGAGTCTGAACTTTTATTTTCATACTCAACGACTGTTAAACAGCAACCATTCACAGAAATTGAATCCCCAATGGATACATCACTAAGTATGGTGTGGGCGTTAATTTTCAGACGGCATCCATCACCATGCGAGCGTATGGAATGCATATCTCCAAGCTCTTCAATAATGCCAGTGAACATTTTTATTGCCTCTCCAACTATTGTGGTCTCCGAGGCTGCGTTCAAATGCAGACTGAATAAGCAGTGAGGCGTACTTTGGTACGCCAAATCTGTTTCCAGTCTTACATCCTCTCCCATCCGGACTCTTACCGTCGGCTCAGGAATTTCACCTGATCAACCTTGATCAATTTTCACAAGGGTCGCGGGCTGCTGTTATTAACAGGTCACCGCCGGTAGGGATTTTCACCCAACCCCGAGGACTATGTACTTCTGATTCTCAAAAGAAACTCAGGCTTTTACCTTACCGGGCTTAAAAGAGAAGACATCATAGTTCCATAAATTGAAGGCTTTGTATTGATTTCAGATTTTATTTTGAAGTCATGATTTGTTTTGTTGTCTGCACATCTGTATTTAATTGAGCTAGTAGTGCTTCAAGATTGTCAAACTTCTTTTGTGAACGTAAGCGTTCAGTAAAACGCACTCTGACTTGTTCTCCATATAGGTCTCTATTGAAATCAAGCACGTGAGCTTCTAATAAGAGATCTCCGTCTTCATAAAAGTGTGGTCGGGTTCCTAACGATATTGCTGTTGGGTGGCTGGATTTATCTGATAGTTCTAGCCATCCTGCATATACCCCGTCTGCCGGAAGCAATATTGAGCTGTTGATTCGAACATTTGCTGTTGGGAATCCCAACTCTTTTCCTCGTCCATCTCCGGCAGTAACTACCCCTGAAACTTCATAGTCTCTTCCCAGCATGTCATTGGCCTTCTTTAATTCTCCTTCACCTAATGCTTGGCGTATGAAGGTTGAAGATACCTGCTTATGATCACGGGCTGGTTCGCCATTTAGGCCTACTAAGTCCATTCCGATAACAGTGAAATCATGTTCCTTGCCCGCTTCTTGTAAAAGTGCCACGTTCCCTAGGCGCTGATGCCCGAAATGAAAGTCTTCTCCTACAACGACGTGCTTCACTTTCAAGCAATTAACCAGAACTTCTTCGATGAACTCTTCTGCGGTTTCTTTGGCTCTACTCTGATCGAAAGGAACTACCAAAGTGAGGTCTATTCCGGTGGTAGCGAGTTGCTCAAGTTTTTGGTCAAGGTCGGTTAACAATAATGGCGCAGATTCTGGTCGAACTACAGATGCAGGATGACGGTCAAAAGTAACTACTGCGGACCGTAAATCTTGTTCACTTGCCAATCGACATACCTCTGATATAACACTGCGGTGACCTTTATGCACCCCGTCATAAGCCCCAATAGTTAATACAGTTCTTTGGTCTTCTTGTTTTGCTGGAACAATTTGTCGATGTACTTCCACTTGGTGGAGGCTACCGGTCACTTAGCCTCTATTAACACAACCGACGGTTTTACCCGGCCTTTATGTGGCTCATAAATAGCTAAAAGATCTCCATCGTGATTTAATACCGCCCAGGGACCATTACCGTTATCTGCTCCCAAACGTTCACGATCAAGAATTCTTCCATAACTGACATCGACAGCTACTTCTTCAGAAACTCTTACTTTGTTGAAGTCCCGGAGCCCTTCCGAGGGGGGAAGCAGAACAGGTTGTTCAATAGGTTTGGCTTCTTGGACTGTAAATGAA
Organism: Actinomycetota bacterium; assembly: GCA_902564875.1. GTDB lineage: Bacteria > Actinomycetota > Acidimicrobiia > Acidimicrobiales > MedAcidi-G1 > MedAcidi-G2B. The sequence continues at coordinate 1,127 of CACFCV010000023.1, read as the reverse complement.
CCGATAGCAAGCCTACGTAAACTTTTTAAGTGGGCGCCACCGCCTAAAAGATCCCCAATATCTGCTGCTAAAGAACGTATATAAGTTCCACTAGAACATTTGACCTCGCATTTGAAAGTTAGAGGATCATCTGTCGGATCAATATCAAACTGTTGGACAGTTACCTTACGAGACTGACGCTCTATCTCTCCTCCTTCTCTAGCGATTTCATAAAGTCGTCGGCCACCGACTTTAAGGGCTGAAACCATTGGAGGTATCTGGTCAATCTCTCCGGTTAATTTCAAGGCTGCTTTTCTTACATCATCAAGTTTTACTGAATCCATACTGTGAGTTGCGGTAACCTCGCCGGAAGCGTCAAGAGTTGTGGTTTCAATCCCTAGAACAATATGTCCCACATAATGTTTAGGGAGACTTGTCAAATAGCGAAGTATGCGAGTACTCCGTCCCACTCCAAGAACTAAAACTCCAGTTGCGTCTGGGTCGAGGGTTCCTGAATGTCCCACTTTTTTGGTGCCAAGCAAACCTCGGCATTTAGCCACCACATCATGGCTTGTCCACCCTGAAGGCTTATCAATAATGGAAATACCATTTGGTTCTGGCTTGATTTCATTCATCAGAAGGAATCTCTAAATCACGAAGTATTTTCTCTATACGTTCCGCAGATTTTCCGGTTTCGTCAATAAGGAAATTCAGTTGTGGCACCCTTCTGAGACGCGAGCGGTTGCCAATTGCCTGTTGCAATCGGTTTCTGTGGTCGTTAAAGGACTCTAAAAGGGTTTCGTCATCAACAATTCCAGTTATATACACCTTTGCCTTAGTCAGATCACGGTCTGACTCAACTCCGGTTATTGACGCAAGATCTAATCGATCATCATCAATCAGTTCTATCTCTTCGGCCAGAATTCGTGTTAATAGAACGTTGACTCGGTCCGACCTATCAAACCTTCGATTTGGTTTATTATGGCGTTGCGGATGCCGTGCCATGATTTATGTTCGAGGGATTTCTCGTTCGTCGTAGGTTTCAATAACATCCCCTTGTTTGAGGTCTTGGAAGTCTGAAAGCCCAATACCACATTCGAATCCTGTTTGAACTTCTGCTACATCTTCTTTGAATCGGCGGAGAGAAC
>CACFCV010000022.1:0-15260 GCA_902564875.1 Actinomycetota bacterium | reverse complement strand
CATGTTCGTGTGCGTTCAGTGGACACTTCTATGCACTCCTCTTGTATTGCTCGGGTTGTTTGATCAGTTTGCTCACCAACTACCCAAGGTTGAGAGTAAAACTGCACAGTAACTGAATCTGGAGTGACCGAAGTCCAAATCACTATTGGATAGGGGGTGACATTCTTAAGTTTCAAGTCTGGCCAACCCCAAGAAATCGTCGCTTCGCGACCATATGGATATCTCTGAAAATATATTGAATGACTTTTATATTCTTCAAAATCCAAACCAGCAAAGAAGGCAGCATTAAACAATGTTGTAGCAAATTGTGAAATACCACCTCCAACCGTTTGTACTAGAACTCCGTAAACGATCGCTCCATCTTCAACAAAACCATTCTCTACAGTTCGTTCCCCTACGTGACCGTTAAGAGAGAATGTTTCTTCTGGTTTGATGACAACACCCCGTGTAAGTTCCGCTATGCGATGAATGTTTGTTACTCGAGGCCTTCCGGCAGGGTAGTACGTAGTGAACTCTCCTACTAAGTGTGAAGCACCCGTTGAAGCTATCCAGTCTCTGTCACGCTCTCTATTGACAGCTAGTAGGTCAATATTTGCATAATCTTTACCAGAATTAAGCGCTGCAGTGATGCGATTCACATCTTCATGACTGCAACAAATACGATCTGGCTTTCCTTCGCTTATCTCTAACAAGTGGTTATCGCTTGCCGTTAACCATACGTCGGTGCCTTCCACAAAAACGTCGTTGTAGGCCAACGATAATGAAGACTTCACTGCCTCCTCATCGATTTTTATAGATAGTCCATCGATATTGAACCAAGTTCTTAATTCATCCGAGAAAAAAACAATTGGCCCTGCAGGGCTTAATGTAAGAAATCCTTTTTCAGCAAGGTGGTTCAAATGGTTTATCGCTTGAAGCCGGTCGCCATGATAAATAGTTGTTGTTGAAATCTCGCTACTTTCATTTATTTCGGCAGCAATTGGAATAGTTGATGAAAGAGGAATGGAAGACACATGAGGTTTTTCATTCGAACCACGAGAGATTATCGCTATCACTAGAAAGGAAAGTAGTACGGTCGCGCTTATTAAAATCACTATGCGCCATTTAATTGAAGTAGACGAGGCCCATCGTTGACCTTGACGTATTAACACAAGACTCACCGTAGCGCTTGAAACAGATCAGAAAGAGTCAGAACAATTTCAGGACGTCAGACTCCATTCCTCTTAACTCGTCATAATCAACGACCACACATTCAATTCCACGATCTTCAGCTAGCACTCTTGCTTGAGGCTTTATTTCTTGAGCAACATAGAGGCCTTTTACAGGACTCAGTTCAGAGTCTCGGTTTAGAAAATCGAGATAGCGGGTGAGCTGTTCAACCCCATCAATTTCTCCGCGTCTTTTGACTTCAACGGCGACAGTCACACCTTCTTGGTCTTTGCAAAGAAGATCCACAGGTCCAATTTCAGTAGGAAACTCTCTACGTATTAGACGTAGTCCTTCTCCCAGAACCGAAGGATTTTCAGCAAGCAACTCTTGAATATGTGCTTCAACTCCGTCTTTTTGAAGCCCAGGATCAATTCCCATCTCGTAAGCGCTATCACTGATCACCTCAAGAAAAGACACGGTTAAAACTTCACCTTTCGAATTCGAAACACGCCAATGCCCTTCTTCTTCAACTAGGCGGTTCGGGGCATTCATCCAATTGAGTGGTTTGTAAGCACCCCCATCCGCGTGAATGGCCACACAGCCATCTGCCTTAACCATTATTAGACGCACAGCTTCAGGCAAATGAGCGGAAAGACGTCCTTCATAATCAACAGTGCATTTAGCAATAACTAATCGCATTTAGGGCCGTCCACTCACATCTAAAAGGTTCAAAACTGCTTCAGCTAAGTCCGGATGGCAGATTAAAAGATCAGGAAGCCAAGGGTCTGAATTGTTGTAAGAAAGTGAAGTACCATCAAGCCGCGATACATGAAGCCCGTGAGATAAAGCTACAGCCGCAGGGGCACAGTTATCCCACTCATATTGTCCACCAGAATGAAGATAAATATCTGCTTCCCCTCGAACGACCGCCATCGCTTTTGCTCCTGCAGAACCCATTTCAATCATTTTCCCTGATAATGCTTGGCAAACCATTTCCGCCTCCTTCGGGGGACGTGAACGACTAATAACTAACCGCGGTGATTCTGGGACAGAAGTAAGACTCGTTTCGGATTGACCAGTGCCCGTTGAAGTAGAAAGAGTCAGATTCAAAGCGGGCAGAGCGACAGCCCCAATAACAGGCACCCCATTAATAGCTAAGGCAACGTGAACCGCCCAATCAGTCCTTGGAGGATCTCCATACTCTCTCGTCCCGTCCACGGGATCAATAATCCACACTCGATCATTCTCGGATCGGTTTGGGTGCACCGAGTGTGCTGTTCCTTCTTCTGAAAGTACAGCATCCATCGGCCGAAATTCAGCTAAAGAATTCATAAGAAACTGGTGAGACAGTTGATCTCCGATTGCTCCCAAATGAGAAAAATCATCTTCAGAAACAAGCTCTCTTTGTTCAAGCAGCAGTGTTCCAGCGCGAGTAGCTAGATCAGCAGCAAGTAAATGGTCATCAAGTTCTATCTTCAAGGGTCACCATCTTAGAAGGACAGGGTTAGCATATGTATAGAAATATTAAATCTTGTGGAAAGAAGTCATGAGTATCACCACATATGAACTCAATCACTTAGATCAATTAGAAGCTGAAGCGATTCACATATTTCGGGAAGTCGCTGCAGAATTTGAGCGCCCGTGTTTGATGTTTTCCGGGGGTAAAGATTCCATAGTCATGCTACATCTGGCCGCTAAAGCCTTTTGGCCTGCTCGTTTACCATTCCCAGTAATGCATGTTGATACCGGACATAATTTTCCCGAAGTTCTTGAATTCAGAGACAAACGCGTTGAAGAATTAGAAGCCAGATTAGTGGTCGCCTCAGTACAGAAGTCAATTGATGATGGAAAAGTTGTTGAAGAAACTGGACCTCGAGCAAGCCGAAATCGCTTACAAACCACAACATTATTAGATGCCATTGAAGAACATAAATTTGATGCACTTTTCGGAGGCGCACGCCGTGATGAAGAAAAAGCACGAGCTAAAGAGCGGGTCTACTCGTTTCGCGATGATTTCGGTCAATGGGATCCAAAAAATCAGCGTCCAGAACTATGGAACCTTTACAACGGACGAATACGAATAGGTGAACATATTCGGGTTTTCCCAATATCAAACTGGACAGAATTAGATATTTGGCAATACATAGAAAGAGAAAACGTTGAAATACCGCAAGTGTATTTCGCTCATGATCGTCAAGTTTTTTCCCGCGACGGAATGTGGCTTGCCGATTCTGAATTTGTAACTCGAACCGAAGACGAAAAAGTAGTAACACGTAGAGTCCGGTACAGAACAGTTGGGGATATGAGCTGCACCGGCGCCGTAGAATCTGAAGCTGCAACACTCGAACAAATCATTGAAGAGGTATCGGCTACTCGCATAACAGAACGTGGGGCAACACGCGCAGATGACCGAGTCTCGGAAGCAGCCATGGAAGATCGCAAAAAAGAAGGCTATTTCTAATGGAGTTTCTTCGCTTTGCTACAGCTGGAAGTGTCGATGACGGAAAGTCAACTCTGATCGGAAGATTACTTTACGACACAAAATCAATCTTTCAAGATCAGATGGAATCTATCGAAAAAACCTCAGTCCAAATGGGTAACGACTACACAAATCTAGCGTTACTTACTGATGGCCTCCGCGCAGAACGGGAGCAGGGAATAACTATTGATGTTGCATACCGATACTTCGCTACCCCAAAGCGAAAGTTCATTATTGCAGACACACCAGGACATATTCAGTACACACGCAATATGGTCACTGGAGCATCAACAGCTGATGTGGCGCTTGTTCTAGTAGATGCTCGCCATGGAGTAGTAGAGCAATCAAGACGACATGCTTTTCTAGCGTCATTGCTCCGAATTCCACATTTGGTCGTATGCGTAAACAAAATGGACCTAATCGATTACGACGAAAAGGCATTCAACGAAGTAAAAGAAGAATTCCGTAACTTTGCAATGAAATTAGAGATTCCTGATCTGACCTTCATTCCAGTTTCAGCCTTGCACGGGGACAATGTGGTAGAAAGATCTTCAAACATGCCTTGGTACGAAGGATCCTCTTTACTTCATCACTTAGAAGAGGTTCATATTGCTAGCGACCGAAACCATATCGATGCACGGTTCCCAGTCCAGTATGTCATTCGTCCACAAAGTGATGAACATCATGACTATCGGGGATATGCGGGGACAGTGGCTGGAGGGGTTTTCAAACCCGGAGATGAAGTGATGGTGCTACCTAGCGGCTTCACTTCTACAGTGGCCTCAATAGATTCCTATGATGGCCCAGTAGCTGAAGCCTTTGGACCAATGGCGGTAACCATACGCCTTACAGATGACATTGACATTTCGCGCGGAGACATGATTTGTCGACCAAATAATCAACCTGTTTCCAGTCAAGACATACAAGCAATGGTGTGTTGGATGTCGGAAAATGCAGATCTCACCCCTCGAATGAAACTGGCTCTCAAACATACAACAAGATCAAGCCGGGTCATGATCACAGATCTCCATTACAGAATCGATGTGAATACTTTGCATCGAGAAGAAAATCCATCTTCACTTCAACTTAATGAAATTGGTCGAATTTCTTTAAGAAGCACTCAACCACTTTTCTTTGATGAATACCGCCGCAATAGGAATACTGGTTCATTCATACTTATAGATGAAGCAACTAACGCCACTGTAGCAGCAGGCATAATTGTTGGTTCCGGAACCTGACATGGCTGAACATAACCCCAACATTGTTTGGAATTCTGATGGTTTCAGTCAAGAAGAAAGGTCAGCAGCTACAGGATTGAATGGTGCAACTATATGGTTTACCGGGCTTTCCGGGTCGGGGAAATCTACGGTTGCTGCCGCATGTGAACGTCTTTTGATAGCTTCTGGGAAACCTGCGTATCTCCTAGACGGGGATAATTTGCGGTATGGCCTTAACAAAGATCTTGGCTTCTCGGCCGAAGACCGACATGAAAATGTTCGTCGTGTATCAGAAGTTGCACGGCTGTTCTCGGATGCTGGATTTATCTCTTTGGTGCCCCTTATAAGCCCTTATAACAAGGATCGAGAAATGGCGAGAAAAGTACATGAGTCAGCGGGGATACCTTTCTTTGAAGTATTCCTTAATGCCACAGTTGATGTATGTGAAGAACGTGATCCTAAAGGGCTTTATGCAAAAGCTAGAGCAGGAGAATTAAAAGGCTTCACGGGAATCGACGATCCATATGAGGAACCGGATTCACCAGATCTAGTTATCAGTCCCGAAGATGGGGCGCCGTTTGCGGTAGCGACAAAAGTAATAACTCTCTTAGAGAAATAGTCAGGATCGAGTAAGGGGCTTGTACTTAACACGAGTTGGTGCGCTATCAGCTCCTAATTCTTTTATGCGAACACTCTCGTATTCATCAAAGTTTCCTTCAAACCACCGAACTTGAGAATTCCCCTCAAAAGCCAATACATGGGTTGCAACACGATCAAGAAACCAACGGTCATGGCTAATGATCACAGCGCAGCCAGGATAAGCCTCTAATCCACCTTCAAGAGCACGAAGGGTATCAACGTCTAGATCGTTAGTCGGTTCATCTAACAGCAACAAGTTAGAACCACTTTTAAGAACTTTCGCTAAATGAACGCGGTTCCTTTCTCCGCCAGACAATTCCCCAACTTTTTTCTGTTGATCAGACCCTTTGAAATTAAACGAAGCTACATATGCTCGACCATTGACTTCTCTTGTGCCAACTTGGATGAACTCTTGACCACCTGTAATTTCTTCAAAAACAGAACGTTCAGGATCAAGAGACTCGCGCGATTGATCAACGTAACCTAACTCAACAGTTGAACCGATACGTATTTCCCCAGAATCAGGAGCATAGGGCGAATCTTTATCTTGTTCTGAAGCAGCGATAAGCATCCGAAACAGTGTGGTTTTACCAGCTCCGTTCCCACCAATAACACCAACAATTCCTGCTGGGGGGAGAATAAAAGATAAATCTTCGATAAGAAGGCTCTCTCCGAATCCCTTTGAAATATTCTCAACTTCAATAACTTGATCTCCCAGGCGCTGGTTAGCAGGAATCGTAATTTGTAGCTCGCTATCTCTTTGAGTAGCTTCTGCAGCCTCTGCCAAAAGTTTTTCGTATGCGGCTAAGCGGGCCTTTCCTTTTGCTTGTCGCGCTTTGGGAGCCATCCGCACCCACTCCAGCTCACGTTCTAAAGTTCGTTGTCTAGCTGAATCCGTCTTTTCTTCGGCATCAAGACGAGCACGCTTTTGCTCAAGCCATCCAGAATAATTTCCTTCGTAAGGAATGCCCTTCCCTCGGTCTAGCTCAAGTATCCACCCAGCAACATTGTCCAGAAAATACCGGTCGTGTGTAATGGCGATAACAGTTCCTGAATAGTCGCGTAAAGATCGTTCTAGCCAAGCTACTGACTCTGCATCGAGATGATTAGTTGGCTCATCCAAAAGTAAGAGGTCTGGGCGTGAGAGCAATAATTTACAGAGAGCCACACGGCGACGTTCACCACCAGAAAGATGAGAAACTTCACTTTCTCCTGGTGGTAGACGTAATGCATCCATTGCGATGTCAATAGTTCGCTGAAGATCCCAAGCCCCCGCTGATTCAATTTGTTGTTCAAGGTCTGCTTGTTCTTCACCTAATTTTTCATAGTCCGCTTCAGGGTCAGCCCATGCGGCTAAAACTTCGTCATACCGCGATAAAAGACTTGAAATTTCACCAAGACCTTCCATTACATTGCCTAGAACGTCTTTATCAGGGTTAAGTCCAGGTTCCTGTTCTAGCAGTCCTACTGTGAACCCATCAGTGAGTCGGGCATCGCCTGAAAATTCTTCATCTAGCCCCGCCATAATTTTGAGCAAAGACGATTTTCCTGCACCATTTGGCCCAAGCACACCAATCTTTGCTCCTGGGTAGAAAGCCAGAGTGATGTCTTTCAAAACATCGCGGTCAGGTGGATAAAATCGACCAACTTTATGCATTGTGTAAATGAATTGTGCGTTCACAAAAGTGAGGTTACTTCCTGTTCACCTAGGCTCCGCTGTTGGGAATGACATAACATGAAACCGCATGATTGAAGCAGCTCTTTTTGATTTTGGAGGAGTCATCCTTACCAGCCCGTTTGAAACATTCGCGGCTTATGAAATTGAAGCTGGATTGCCTCAAAACACAATAAGAACATTGAACTCCACAAATCCAGACACAAACGCTTGGGCAAAATTTGAACGTCGAGAAATTAACCCAGAAGAATTTATTGAACTTTTCCAGACCGAAGCAGCCGAACAAGGTTTCATGATCGACGCCAGAAAACTAATTGAAAATTTACATGGAACATTAAGGCCCAATATGGTTGAGGCGCTTCGTCGTTGCTCAAACAACCTCAAGACAGCCATGTTGACTAACAACATAACTCCAATCGGATCACAGCCTTTTTCAGGAGATGTCCAAGAGGTGGTCAAGATGTTCGACATAATTGTTGAGTCAAGTGTTGAAGGGTGCCGAAAGCCAGAGGACAAATTTTACGAAATAGCGTGCAACCGATTAAATGTAGAGCCCACTAACTGTGTTTTTTTAGATGATCTAGGTGTGAACTTAAAACCCGCAAGAGCAATGGGTATGACAACCATCAAAGTCGTGGATCCTGATCAAGCCATAGCAGAATTATCGACAGTTGTCGGATTCCCTTTGAGTTGAGCGCTAACGTCAATTTCATGCGAATTGTAACTTGGAACGTTAACTCATTAAAAGCACGACTATCTCGCGTTGAGGCTTGGATAAAAGCTGTAGAACCAGACGTGCTTTGTCTCCAAGAAACAAAAATGACAGACGAAGCATTCCCGCACGAGTCGTTTTCCTCACTTGGATACGAATCGGCTCATTATGGTGAAGGCCGGTGGAATGGTGTAGCCATAATTTCCAAAGTAGGACTTGAGAAAGTAAGACAAGGTTTTGATGATGGGAGAGGCGACCCTGATCCTGATGCAAGAATTTTATGGGCAACTTGTGGAGGAGTCCGAATCGCTTCATGCTATGTACCAAATGGACGAGAGGTCGGCCATGACCACTATCACTATAAACTCGACTGGCTTGACCGATTAAAAGAAGACTTGAAAACAAATACTGACTGTTCAAAAGAACAAGTAGCAATAGTTGGAGACTTCAATGTGGCCCCCGATGACCGAGATGTTTGGAACCCAGAAGCCTTTGTCGGCATGACACATGTGACAGAGGAAGAACGTAAAGCAATATCAAACTTGATTGATTTAGGTTTGGTAGATGCGTTTAGAGAGAAATTTGACCAGTCAGGACTATTTTCTTGGTGGGACTATCGTGGCGGATCTTTTTACAAGAAACAAGGGATGCGCATTGATTTAGTTCTGACTTCTAAACCATTAACGAAAAAATTAGAATTCATAGTAGTAGACCGGAATGAACGTAAAGGTGAAAAGCCCTCCGACCATGCTCCGGTTGTCGCAGATTTCAAACTGACCTGATTCGAATGGTTCCTCACCCAGGTCGCAAACCTAAGGAAGGAATCTACTTGTCAGAAATGCGAAGAATTTGTTTAAATCTTCCTGAAACTGAAGAGCGGTTTAACCACGGGATGCCAGGATTCGCAATAAAAAATAGAAGCGCTTTTGTCTTTTTGAGAGAATCACGGAAAGAAAATCACGTAGCCCTTTGGTTCAAAGCTTCGTCAGGGGTCCAAGAAGAATTAGTTGAGCAAGACCCAGATCGTTTCTTTGCACCCCCATATTTAGGCCCAGCCGGCTGGGTAGGCATGCGTTTAGACATTGATTTGGACTGGGAAGAAGTAACTGAAGCAATGGAACAAGCATGGCGACTAGTTGCCCCCAAGAAGGCAATCAAAGAATTTGAAGATGCTACTTATTGAAAAACTTCAATAGATCTTGACCGAAATTTTTAGCTTTAGCCGGACCTATGCCATAGACGGACAGAAGCTCATCTAAATTTTCCGGACGCTTCTTAGCAAGATCACGAAGAGTTTCATCGTTGAAAATGGTAAAAGCCGGTTTGCCAGCAGCTTTCTCTATACGCCAAACCTTTAGGTCTAAGATTATTTGGTCTTCGGCATCTTCTAGTAAAGAATCACCTTCCACCGCTCTTTGAATTTGAGAATCAATATTTGGAGGATCAAATTGACGGAAAATACTCAGCAATTCTTCACCGTATCTCTGAATGTTATGTGAGCTAACGCCATGGATGTTTTCCATTCCCTCAATAGTTGCTGGCCATGATTCAATAAGGGCCTCTAATGCGGCATCTGATAAAACCTCATAAGGTTGCAGGCCGGCATATTGGGCGTGCTCGCTACGCCATGAAAGCAATGCTGTTTTCACAGGATGTTCAGAAGCGGAATTAGAAGTCTTTCCACTACGGGCTTTCCTTATTTGATCAATTTGACCTTCTTTGTTCAAAGGCTTATCCAAACTATTGATTGCCTCTTGAATTTGTTCGAGCCATCTAGAAGGGTCTCTTCCGATTGGTTCTTTGTCGCCAAAACTTCTTTCTCCTGCCCAAGAAATAAACAAATTTTCTTTCGCTCTGCTAAGAGCGACGTACAAGAGTCGTTTTTCTTCAGCTAAAGAGTCAGCATCTCGAGCGTAAGATATGGGAACGAAACCTTCTTCAAGCCCCACTAAGTGGACTGTAGGCCACTCCAAGCCCTTAGCAGAGTGAAAAGTAGCGATTTCTACCGCATCAATAGAGATGTCTGTTACGGTGCGGATATGGCTCTTGATCCATGAAAGAAAACCATCAGCCGTAGCTGTTGGATCTAAAGCAAGATGTTCTTTTGCTAGAAGTCTGATTTCAGAAAATGCATTAAACCGTTCTTGTTGACGTGCCGGAATTTCATATTCTTCATCTTCATCAAAACCAGCATGTAGATCCCCTAAAAGTTCTGTTAAAGGCTGGTTGTTGTTTTCAAAAGAACTTAAAACTCTTTTGACATCACCGCGGTCAAAGAGGCTGCTTCCGGCGAGGGTTCGAACGGGTATTTCTACATTGCGAAAAGCACGAGCAAGTGCTTCCACCTGTGTATTAGTTCTAGTCAGAACCGCCTGATCAGACCATCGTCCATTGGGGCCACGATTTTCACGAACTCTTTGGGCTACAGAGGTCAGTTCGTCTTTATCTGAAGAGAAATGGGTGATGGTTGGATTAGAGCCGCTTGATCTATTTGCTTTAAAAGTCGTGTCTTCAAGAATAGAAGTAGCAGTTCGTAAGATTTGAGGAGTGTTTCTATAGTTCTGCTTTAAATCAACTATTTCTCCTCCCGGGAAATACGTGCCAAACCGTACAAGATGATCGGCATCTGCTCCGTTCCATCCATAGATCGCTTGATTTGGGTCTCCTACTACGCATAGGTTCTCATTTCCGTTGAGCCATGCGTTGAGAAGTTCAACCTGTACTGAATTGACATCCTGAAATTCATCGACGTATAGGTGTTGAAATCTCCATTGCTGAGCGGCGGCGAAAGATCGATCCGAACGAATAGCTTTTGCGCAGAACACAAGTAAATCATCAAAGTCAACTTTGTTTTGCTCTCTCTTAAGATCCTCATAATTCTGGTAAATTTGACCGATTAGCGAAGAAGGAATACCGATATTTCTCCCACTTTCTTCTGCCATGCCCGCATAAGCTTGTGGTCCGATTCGTCTTGCTTTCGCCCATTCAATCTCTCCAACTACATCTAGAACTTTTATTGAGCGGTAGTCGCGAGGTAGCAATTTAGTAACAAATACTGACTTATTTGTAAGTAGCTCCGGCTCGGGTAAGGACTTTTCTCTCCAGAAGTTTTTAAGTTGAGCGTAAGCCACTGCATGAAAAGTTCCAGCAGCAACTTGATCTCTAACACCGAGACCACGTAAGCGATGGTTTAGTTCAGCTGCTGCTTTTCTTGTGAAAGTAAGAGCCAGAATTTTACGGGCATCATCAATATCCATAGCAATCCGCCAAGCGATCCGATGAGTCAACACGCGTGTTTTACCTGAACCTGCACCAGCATGTATAGCAAGCGGAACTTGTTTACTAGTGACAGCATGACGCTGCTCTTCATTCAAATTTAGTAATAGTCCATCAGCCCCGGATGGAAAATGAATATTTTCAGACACAACTGCACCCTACTCAAGAGGAGAGCGATGCTCTAATGCTCAGCGCATAAAAATCATTGGAAGATGAGGAATCCCATCGCCGTCATCAAATTCTTCACCGGTTACTACATAACCCAAACTTTTATACCAGTCAGCGAGATGAGATTGAGCATGCAGTGTCAATTTTCCTTCAGTTAAGTCAGCGACGTATTCAAGCAGTTCGGTAGCTAAACCGCGACCGCGAAACTCAACACTTGTTGCTACTCGTCCAATGCGGTTTCCATCTGGCTCCGATAGAACTCGAAGATAGGAAACGGGCTCATCTGAGTTATTTATCCAAATGTGTCGCGTTTCAGGATCCGTATCATGCCCATCTAGATCAAGATAAATGGAAGATTGTTCCACGACAAAAATCTCAGATCTTAGCCGCAAGATCTTATAGAGAATGGTGGAGTCGATTTCGGAAAAAGTACAGTTCTGTATCTCGCTCATTAAAGCGACGCTATCGCCCGGTTTGCGGCAAACATCTTGAACTTGAAAGATAGTCATATGCCATTAGCGTCTTTGCCTTCAGGTATCAATATATTCTACGAAAAATTTGGGGCTGACTTAGACCCTGCTCTCTTTCTCATGCATGGGCTTGGGAGCCAAATGCTTCTATGGGGTGAAGAATTTTGTCAAGAATTAGTAGAACACGGACTCCAAGTCATACGTTTTGACTCTCGAGATTCAGGTCTTTCAACTCGATTGCCTGATGGAAATCAATACACACTGAGTGAGATGGCTCAAGACTTATCAGAGTTACTTGATTTCCTAAGCATAGAGCGAGCACACATAGCAGGATTCTCTATGGGAGGAATGATTGCCCAAACATTTGCTTCAAACCATTCAGAAAAGTGTTTAAGTCTTATATCAATGTCCTCAAATACAGGAAATCCGAATTATGGCCGCCCTCATGGCGAGACTCTTGAAGCCATGTTGGCTCCTCCTCCTCAAGATCTAAAAGGAAAAATAGAAAAAGAATTATCTGATCGCCGGTTATGGGCAAGCACTGAATGGCACGATGAAGATCATGCAAGAGCACTTTTTGAGGCTTATGAAAATAGATCACCTATGCCTCCTTCCGCGTATGATCGTCAGTACAAAGCAGTTCTTGCTGGAGGGAATAGGGAAGAGAGAATAAAAACGATTTCTTCACCTACTCGAGTCATACACGGGACAGCGGATACGTTAATCGATGTAAGTGGGGGAGAGCGCACAGCAGCGATAATCCCCAATGCAGATCTCGTTCTTATTGATGGATGGGGGCACGATTTACCGCCAGGTTCTTGGCCTCAAGTCACTCAAGCAATAGTTGAACATATAGAAAATTCAAAAGCAGAATAAGAGAAAATCTAAGGAGAAAAATGGGAGCACTTACAGGAGTTCAAGTTGTTGAATTAGCCGGCATAGGACCTGGGCCCTTTTGCGGGATGATGTTAGCGGATATGGGTGCCGATGTTATACGTATTGATCGAGCAGCTTCAGTCAGATCAGAGAGGCCTACTGACCCTCCACTATCAGTTATTGATAGAGGGAGACGGAGTATAGGAATTGATTTGAAATCCCCCGAAGGAGTTGAAGTAGCCTTAAATCTCATTGAACGCGCAGATATGGTTTTTGAAGGATTTCGCCCTGGAGTAGCTGAAAGATTGGGACTAGGACCGGAAACTTGCCTTGAGAGAAACCCTTCTTTGGTTTACGGGAGAATGACGGGATGGGGTCAAAGCGGCCCTTATGCTCAGACTGCGGGACATGACATCAACTACATCGCTTTAGCTGGAGCGCTTGCTCATTTTGGACGATCTGATTCCGGGCCCGTGCCTCCTCTGAATCTTGTCGGAGATTTTGGTGGTGGAGGAATGTACCTTGCATTTGGAATGGTTTGTGCTCTTTTAAATGCTCGTTCTACTGGAGAGGGTCAAGTTGTAGACGCAGCAATGGTTGATGGGGTGGCAAGCTTGATGGGCTTTATTCATGGAATGATGGCAACAGGATTTCAAACGACTGATCGTGGAAGCAACCTCTTAGATACTGGTGCACATTTTTACGATGTTTATGAATGTAAGGACGGGAATTACATATCAATTGGATCTATAGAACCACAGTTCTATGCCGAACTAATAGAAAAAATGGATTTAGACTCTGAAAAATTTGCTCCTCAAATGGACCGAACTAAATGGCCAGAGTTAAAAAATGAAATTGGAAAGACAGTAAAGACAAAAAGTAGAGACGAGTGGAACGAGATTTTAGAGGGAAGCGACGTATGCTACGCCCCAGTTCTCACTGTGGAAGAGGCGGTACAACACCCACATAACGTTGAAAGAAATACTTTCACTGAAATAGCAGGGCTTACTCAACCTATGCCTGCTCCACGGCTAAGTGCTACGCCTGGTGCGATTCAAAGACCACCCGCTCATCCGGGTCAACATACGGAAGAGATACTTATAGAGGCAGGTATGAATGTGCAATCTCTACGCAAATCAGGAGCGGTGGCTTAACAAAATGGCAACAGTTGTTTTTTTTCACGCTCATCCTGATGACGAAGCCCTTTCGACCGGAGGAACAATGGCCTTAATGGCTGAAGCTGGCCACAGGGTCATCCTTGTAGTGGCTACACGGGGCGAAGAGGGAGAGCCAGTTAAAGGCATCCTTAAAGACGGTGAGAAGTTAGAAGACCGCAGATCTTTAGAAACAGAGCAATCGGGAAAAATCTTGGGTGTTTCCCGAGTCGAATTTTTGGGATATCGAGACAGCGGCATGATTGATTCAAGTACTACAGCACATCCGGAATGTTTCTGGCAAGCAGACGAGTCGGCAGCAGTTAACAGACTTACAAATATTCTTAAAGATGAAAAGGTCGATCTCATCGTCGTTTATGACCCAAATGGAGGGTACGGCCATCCTGATCACATTCAAGTGCATCGTGTGGGGACGAAATGGGCGGAAGAGAACGGTGTCCGACTGCGTTGGGTCACGCTTAATCGAGATGCTATTCGCCGGGTGGTAGAAGAGGCTATAAAAGCAAACATTGAAGCTGGTCAAGAACTAGATAGCGATTTAGCCAAAAGAGAAGAACGTTCTTCTGATGAGTCTTTTGGAATGGCAGAAAGTGACATAACTCATGCAATAGATGTGGTCTCAGTTCTAGACCAGAAAAGACAAGCTGTTGCTACTCACGCTAGTCAAATAGCTTCTGATTCATTTTTCGTTACCTTAGGAAATGAAGAGTATTCAAGAGCCTTTGGAAAAGAATGGTACGTGGATCCGAATTTTCCTAGGGGTACAGAAGAATTATTACGAACCGACCTCTTACTCAATTAGCGGATTAAAGAAAACACGTTGAACGGGCAAATGATCACAGCAATTCAGTTAAGTTCGTTACGTGATATTCATGACCTTTTAGCATGGGTGATTGTAGTTGGTAATGGGACGGCCGGACTGTGGGCTCTAATTGCACACCGATTCACAAAAGTGCGTCACCAACTTTTATGGTGGCTTACAGGTATCGCACAGGTAGCTATTGCTATTCAAGTATCTGTTGGAGTCGGATTTATGGTGAAAGAGAATATTGATACGCCACAATTCCACTTGTTCTACGGGTTCGTAGCCCTAATTACAGTAGGTATTGCTTATAGCTATCGTCAGTCTCTTCGCCAGCACATGTACCTTCTGTATGGTGGCTCCGGACTGTTCCTCATGGGACTAGGCATACGTGCCATGCTTCTAGGAAACACTTAAGAATGAAGACGGTGTTTAAGTTCCTCTAATTCGTTGACCAGAGTATTCGGCAATCTTTCACCGATGAAAGCAAAGTGGCTCTCAATAAGCGACACTTCTTCAGCCCATCTTGAATTGTCCACCGAAAGCAGTTCTCTTAATCGAGATTCTGTTAAATCAAGTCCATCTAAATCAAGACCGCTCGGAGATGGAACATTTCCTATAG
>CACFCV010000021.1:0-17701 GCA_902564875.1 Actinomycetota bacterium | reverse complement strand
GCCACTGATTAAAATCTACGCCGAAGTAGTGACTTCGGTACGAGATAAGGGAGTAGATGAAGCACAAAAGTTAGCGGAGACAGAGTTAGAAGATGCTCTTAAGAGTGTAAGCGATCTTCTCGGTTAATAAATTCTTTACTTTCCATAGTGTAAAGTGAGAAAAGAGTGTAAAGTGACATGTGAGGTTGACATGTCAGACAAAAAAAATAAAGATCATCGCCTAAAAGTAAAGCCTTATAGAGCGACTCTTCAGGCCAAAATTGATGATGGAGAACTAGAACTAGCCTCTCCTCTTTCTTCCCAACGCGAAGCCTGTAAAGCGATGGGCGCATCAAGTGCATATTTACAGTCAAAACCTCATGAGGCGTTCCGCATGTTACAAAAGGAAGGCACTGTCACTGTTGAAGACCTCCTTCATCATCTAGAACTCTTAGAGACAACTGGAATATCCGATATAGAAGATCTGTGGGAACAGAGACAACTTTCATCAGGTACGCGTAGAAATTCTAAGCCGGAACGAACAAGAGATTTCTTCCTCACCCCGTCTGTAGATCAAGTGGCTTTAGAAACTAGGGCAAGTTCTTTAGCGACACGTTCAATAAAAACCGACTCGAAACGTGCAGCACTTGAACTCTCAATAAAATGCATGGACTTAACCACGTTAGAAGGTGCAGATACACGAGAAAAAGTTTCATCACTGTGTAGAAAAGCGATTCGCCCTGATGCGACAAACTCTTCAATTCCTTCAGTAGCTGCAGTTTGTGTTTATCCAGAAATGGTTGAACACGCTGCCGAATTTGTAGCCGGAACTTCTGTAAAGGTAGCAAGTGTCGCAGGCGCGTTCCCAAGCGGTTTATCAAATTTAAATGTTCGACTTTCCGACATCGCTGATGCAGTTAACCGAGGAGCAGATGAAATAGACATTGTCCTGAACCGTTCCGCATTTCTCACAGGAAAATATGTACAAGCCGCTGATGAGATTTCAGCAGCAAAAGAAGCATGCGGAGAAGCTCACTTGAAAGTAATTCTCGAAACAGGAGAAATAGGGGGATATGACCAAATACGAAGAGCTTCTGAACTTGCAATGCATGCAGGAGCGGACTTCATAAAAACGTCAACCGGAAAAATATCAAAAGCATCAACATTGCCCGTAGTGCTTTGTATGGCTGAAGCGATAAGAGACCATGCTGATCGAACCGGTCAAATTGTTGGACTCAAAGCAGCGGGAGGTATCCGGACCGCTAAACAGGCTTGGCACTATTTGGTAGTCATAGGTGAAACGCTTGGACAAGAATGGTTAACTCCCGGCATGTTCAGAATCGGAGCATCAAGTCTTTTGAACGATGTTCTTCAACAACTTGGCAAAATCGAAACTGGTCGTTACTTCGGCCCCAATTATGTGACGGTGGACTGATATGAACGCAGATGAAACATTCAATCTTGAGTACGCTCCGGCACCAGAATCAACAAAAGTCGTATCAATCAATAAGAGTTATGGATTGTTTATAGGTGGAGAATTTGTCAAACCTAAATCCGGTAAAACATTCTCAACGATAAATCCTGCAAATGAAGAGCATCTTTCTGAGATAGCTGAAGCCTCAAGCGAAGATGTAAACAAAGCAGTCAAAGCAGCCCGCAAAGGTTATGAAGATAATTGGCGAGATATGCCTGGTAAACAACGAGCCCGTTACCTTTACCGCATTGCAAGACAAATTCAAGAAAGATCTCGAGAGTTTGCTGTCTTAGAAACGATGGATGGCGGAAAACCAATAAAGGAAAGCCGAGATTTTGATCTTCCACAAGTTGCGGCCCATTTCTTTTATAACGCTGGGTGGGCAGACAAACTCGACTACGCCTTCCCCAATAGACAAGTGACATCACACGGGGTGGTAGGGCAAATTATTCCCTGGAACTTTCCCTTACTGATGGCTGCTTGGAAAATCGCTCCCGCCTTAGCAACAGGTAATACGGTTGTGCTCAAACCAGCAGAAACCACACCACTCACTGCGTTACTTCTCGCGGAATTGATCCAAGATGCCGACCTTCCACCAGGAGTGGTGAATATTGTTACTGGAGCTGGAAAAACTGGTGAAGCGCTCGTGAACCATCCAGATGTAAATAAGTTGGCTTTTACCGGGTCAACAGAAGTCGGGAAAAGAATTCAACAAGCAGCGGCAGCTCGACGTCTCCCACTCACTCTTGAGTTAGGTGGTAAAGCAGCCCATGTCGTATTCGAGGACGCAGCGATTGATCAAGCGATAGAAGGAGTAGTGAATGGAATTTTCTTCAACCAAGGACATGTATGTTGTGCTGGTTCACGCCTTCTCGTCCAAGAATCAATAGCTGAAGATTTCATCGCGCGTTTAAAGAGACGACTGGCTTTACTCAGAGTCGGAGACCCGCTTGATAAGAATACGGATGTTGGTGCAATCAACTCAGGAGAGCAACTTAGTCGAATACAAGAACTAGTTGAATCAGGGGTCGCAGAAGGAGCTGAAATATTTCAACCCACATGTGAATTACCTGCTAAAGGCTTTTGGTTTACCCCAACTCTTTTCACTGGAGTTCAGCAAAGTCATCGGATCGCCCGAGAAGAAATTTTTGGTCCTGTGCTTTCCATTCAAACTTTCAGAACAGCCGAAGAAGCAGTAGAGAAAGCAAATAACACGCCGTACGGGTTATCGGCAGGAATATGGACAGAGAAAGGCTCAAAGATTCTATGGATGGCGGACCGGTTACAAGCAGGAGTCGTATGGGCGAACACCTATAACCAGTTTGACCCCTCTAGTCCCTTTGGCGGTTATAAAGAAAGCGGATTTGGCCGTGAAGGAGGCTTACAAGGATTATCGCCCTATGTAAGAGAAGCAGTTGGAGGTAGGTCATGAACAGTAATCTCCCTGTCGCTAAAACCTACAAGCTGTTTATCAATGGAGCTTTTCCCCGCTCTGAGTCGGGATACACGCTGCCAGTAAGAGACAAAGAGGGACAGTTACTTGCGAATGTTTCGAAAGCTTCCCGAAAAGATCTTCGTGATTCTGTTCGAGCAGCTCGATCAGCGCAAGAGCCGTGGGCAAGCCGGACAGCGTACAACCGAGGGCAGATTCTTTACCGTATTGCTGAGATGATGGAAGCACGCCGAGATGAGTTCGTCACGGTGCTTGAAAACACAGGGGCTAACAAAAAAGAAGCAGTTAAACAAGTCGAAGACGCGATCGACTGCTGGGTTTGGTATGCGGGGTGGGCAGACAAAATCCATCATCTTCTTGGCACAGTCAACCCCGTCGCTGGACCCTATTTCAATTTCACTATTCCGGAACCGACCGGAGTGGTAGCAGTTGTAGCGCCTGAAGAACCAGCTTTACTGGGGCTGGTTTCACGACTCGCCCCAATAATTGTGAGCGGAAACACAGTAGTTGCCGTAGTAGACGCAGAAGCAGGGCTCGCAGCGGTAACCCTCGCAGAAGTTTTAGCGACCTCAGACCTCCCTGGTGGAGTCGTCAATCTTCTTACCGGGGATAAACAAGAATTGCTTCCATGGATGCTTGGACACCTAGACATTAATTCTGTAGATCTCACAGGAGTCTCGGGCGATGTTGAACGAAAAGTTTTGGAAGAATCTGCAGTAAATGTCAAACGAACTGTTTGGGGCGACCCAGCAGACGAAAGCCCATATGTAATCGCTGACTTTTTAGAGATGAAAACAGTCTGGCACCCTATAGGTCGCTAAATTTTACTTGTTCTTTGTGTGCAGGTTCCTGACTTCAAGGGAATACATATCCGAATTCATCCCCTAAATAGAATTTGTCTACGCCTTCACAGAATTCCCATTCTTCTGTTGGGTAATATCTTGTGATCAGTTCAAATAATTCAGGATCGTTCTCCGCTATCCACTCTCGTGTATCGTGTGATTCCTTAAAGCCAGGTCTATCCATAATGTAGCCTTCGACGGTAATAGCCCAGTACTCTCCGACATAATGGGTCATATCTTGTTCCTGACCATCTGGAAGATTTTGCTCATACCCGGTATAGAAAAGTCCGTTTTCAATCGAGTTGAGAGCGAGGTCGTATATCCGTTCATAAAAGTAAACTTCGTTAATTTCCTCAAAAACGATGTGGTTTATCGTATGCACCATCTCATGGATTACTGGGTCTCCACCTGCATCCCAATGATCAGGCCAGCACATCCAGTCAGCATTCGCTGGCATGCTTACATCGGTCATTCCCATAGCAAAACCACCAGGTTCGTCTTCGCCAAAATATTCAGGTAAAACACCTGCAATTTCGGTAAATAATGAAATTCGAGCTTGATTAGCTTGCAAGATGTCTCTAAATTCCGGTCGTGCTGAAGTTAGATAAATAACAGATTCTCTAGCGGTTAAGAGTGCTTCATCTGGTACGTCTTGACCAGCAACGATAATAACTCCTGCTCCTGTTATGTACTTAGTGTAATGTTCCAACCCATTTGGGCTTGGAGCGTCAATAACTTGTGGCCCGGTTTCAATATAAGGGAAGGGTTCCCACTTAGAAGCATGGCCAGGCCAATCGGTTCGATATTCAAAAAGTTTCTCGAAGAGTATTTGTGCTTGTCTTCGAGTTGATACTCCAATTTCGGCATCACAAACAGCTTGAGAGAAGGCGACATAATCTTCCCAAAGAATATCTTTGTCCCCAAGGTTGACCGATTCGAATGCTTCGGGAACTGAGGTAGAAACGTTGTTATAGAAGACCTCCCAAAGCCAGTAAGCTCTCGGACCATTTTTTGCAGTGTTTCCAGTATTTGGATCGGTATACCAGTATGTTGAATTTTCGTAAGCTTCTAGAGCCTGTTGCTTAAGATTTAGAAGGTATTCACGAGCTGGAATTTCATCTCTATTTTCAAAGAGGTTGGCACAGGCCACGCTTTCACTTGGTTCTTCAGCACTTGGCGATACGGTTTCGGTTGTTTCAATTGTGGGTTCAGGGGTTGTTTCAATTGTGGGTTCAGGGGTTGTTTCAATTGTGGGTTCAAGAGCAGGTATAACAGTTCTATCTGTACCACTGCAGGCCACAAAACTTCCCATTAGAGCAGTAACAGTAATGAAGCTTGTGGCGAGATTTCTGGAGAGTTTCATTTTGTAACACGATCAACGATTAATGGAAATAGTTCTGAAGGCTGGTCGTCAATATCGATGGCGTCTTCTAAAGCATTCAAAGCGAAATCGAATTTATTTGGTTCGTCGCAATGTAACTCCAGAAGTGGTTGACCGGCTTCAACGTATTCTCCTGGTTTAGCAAGGCATACAACTCCTGCTGTGGGTGAAACAGGATCTTCTTTTCTTTCTCGGCCTGCTCCTAAACGCCAAGCAGTCACACCTACTGAATAACAATCAAGACGATTCAAGTAACCGGCAGAAGAAGCATTTAATTCATGGCGATGTTTAGCTACTGGTAGTCCGTTGGACAAGTCACCGCCTTGAGCGACCACCATTTGTTCGAAAACCTCACGCGGTTCCCCAGAAGCCAACATTTCAGCAGGATCAATGTCGACATCAACGAGATTCAGCATTTCCCGAGCTAAAGCAAGCGTTACTTCAACCACATCTTCTGGCCCGTTGCCTTCAAGAATGTCAATAGCTTCTGCGACCTCTAAAGCATTACCCGCAGTTCTGCCAAGAACATTCTCCATGCCAGTAATTAAGGCAACAGTACGAACACCAGAATCTTCACCTAACTGCACCATCGTTTTAGCAAGAAGTCGAGCCTGTTCAACTTCCCTCATGAAAGCACCCGCCCCAGTTTTAACATCTAAAACAAGAGCTTCAGTACCCTCGGCTACTTTTTTAGAAATTATTGAACTCGCGATCAAAGGAATCGAATCAATGGTCGAAGTGACGTCACGCAACTGATATAAACGTCGATCAGCAGGGTTCAGATCAGAGGTAGCCGCTGCAATCATTCCCCCAATTTCACGCAGCTGGGTAACCATTTCCTCATTACTTAAAGAAGCACGCCAGCCAGGAATCGCCTCCATTTTGTCTAGAGTTCCTCCGCCGTGCCCTAACGCCCGGCCCGAAAGCTGTGGAACTGCCGGGCCACAAGCAGCAATTAAGGGCACCAGAATTAAAGAAACTTTGTCACCCACGCCACCCGTGGAATGTTTATCAACAGTTCGACGCCCTACTTGAGATAAATCGAGTGTTGCTCCAGAGTTCACCATTGCCTGGTTCCAACTACTCAACTCTTTACGTTCCATTCCTTGGAAGTAAATAGCCATAGCTAACGCCGCTGCTTGTTCATCCGGGATAGAGCCGCCTTGAGAAAATTCTTGAATGAACCAGAAAATTTGTTCCTCGGTTAGCTCACCACCATCACGTTTGGTTTTGATGATGTCAATGACGTTCATTCGCTATTTCCGTCATATAAGTCTTCTTGAGTGAAAGGGTCAGCAAGCAATTCAAGAATATTTCGGGGACCGCCCGGCCCGTCAACAATCAAGTCAGGGCCTCCCGCTTCGAGAAGCAGTTGACGACATCTACCGCAAGGAGCAAGCGGTTTTCCAGAAGGGTCTGTCGCCACGGAAGCAACTATTTTCCCTCCTCCAGAAAGATGTAACGCCGAAACCAAACCACACTCAGCGCAAAGAGTTAAACCATAAGAAACGTTCTCCACGTTGCATCCAGTGATGATTCTTCCATCTTCAGTGAACGCGGCAGCCCCTACAGGGAACTTTGAATAAGGAGAGTATGAATGCTGGGCAGCTTCTGCTGCCGCTGAACGAAGAACGTCCCAATCAATATTTTCCATACTTAAGCATGCCTTATCTTTCACCAATACAAACTTTTTAAGTTTTTTGGGGTTAACTAATCAGTTTTTCAACTTTTGATAAAGCATCTAAGCAAGCCTTGCCGCGTTCCAATTTCAAGGCCTCAAAACCTCTGACATCTAAAGCCAGTTTGCTGATAGCGACGCATTCTTCAAAGTTGTTTACTGACAAGTTTTCAACAATCAAAAGAAGGGTTTTTTGATATTCAGCAACGAGATCTCGTTCTAAACGCCGAACTTCTGTATAACCGAAAAGATCAAAGCGGGTACCTCGAAGCATTTTTCCTTTTCTCAGAACATGCATTATAGGTTTGCCGAGACTTACAGGTAGTTTCCATTTTTTCGTTACACCCATACCGCTAAGTATCGGCGGGTGCAGATACCAAGCAATTGCAGAATTTTCGCTTCCAACTTGACGAGCAACAGTCTCACCTTCGGGCCGTAAAAGTAATCGAGCTACTTCGTATTCATCTTTGTATGCAGTCAACTTATGTAGACCTCTGGCAGCAGTTTCGGTTAACCGACTGGACTCTGCGACTATCGATTGTTCAGCTGATGCAACTTTTTGCACTAAATCTAGGAAAGTTGAAGCAGTTTTTTTGTTCTGATAGTCAATGAGGTCATGGGTGAAAAGCCGAAGTAATGAACCTAAACCAGTTGAGCGATCTAAATCTTCAACAACGGATTCCAAATCAGCGGGAAGAGGAGGAGAGTCGGTGAGATCTTCATCTCCTTTGATTAAAAGGTATTGAGTATTTGAAGGATTAACGACCCAGTTTCTCCCTAAAGAAAAAGCAGCGAGGTTCATATCAACTGAAACCCCATTAAGTTCTATCGCTTCACTAATTGACGATGGAGAGACAGGAATCGCACCCATTTGTGCTGCAACGCCCAGCATGAAAATATTCGCAGAAGCGCTATTGCCGAAAACTTTCTCACAAATAGCTATCGAATCAACGAATCGATTTAACTCTGATCTTGTTTTCAATCCCACATCACTAATTAAGCTCTCTGTTTCCGGAAGCAGCGTCTCTGGGTGACCAACCATCGACCCAGTAGGAACAGCAGAAGTTGAACCAATCATTATTGTTTTTTCAGGACTGGCGGTGTGCATCGCCGCAGTTCCGGCGCCTACCAAAAGATTGAAAGCAAGAATGACATCCGCTCCGCTTTCTCCGACGAGGTTAGATACCCTTGGCCCGCTCCTTGAAAGACGAACGTCACTTATCACCGCTCCTGCTTTCTGAGACAAACCGGTTTGATCAAGACCTCTTACTTCAAATCCATCCAACATGGCCGCTGTGGCCAGTATCTGCGAGACAGTCACCACTCCAGTGCCACCAATTCCCGCGAGTCGAATATCAACTTGGTCACTTTCCCCCCAGAGAGAAGGAGGCTCCGGAAGTTCTCCAGATAGATCTTCGTAAGTGTCTGATTTTTGTTCATCTTCTGAAATGGAAACAGACATGAAAGCAGGACAATCTCCGTTAAGGCAGGAAAAATCAAGATTGCAGGAAGACTGATCAATAGTTGTTTTCGTTCCAAATTCAGTTTCCATAGCTTGGACAGAAAGACAGTTAGAAACTTCTCCACAGTCACCGCAACCCTCACATATTCGAGGATTTATTGCTACACGAAACTTAGGAGTTGTGGCTTGCCCTCTTTTTCGTAGACGTCTTGTTTGAGCTGCACACGCTTGATCATGAATAAGAACAGTTACCCCTGGGATCTCAGCAAGCATCTCTTGCGCTTCTACGATGCGAGTGCGATCCCAAACCTCAACATCAGGAGGAAGATCCGTCATGTCATAATCATGTGGATCCGGACTAGTGATTAAGACTTTCTTCACCCCTTGAGCGAGGAAGATTGTAGACAGTTCAGCTGTTCCAAGATTTCCTTGAGCGTCTTGTCCGCCAGTCATCGCGACCGCACCGTTGTAAAGCAACTTATAAGTAATGGATACTCCTGAAGTCACTGCGGCTTGAATAGCAAGTTGGCCTGAATGAAAGAAAGTGCCATCTCCAATGTTTTGTATGAAGTGAGGCCGGTCTACGAAAGGAGATATCCCTATCCATTGAGCTCCTTCGCTTCCCATAGCTCCAACTCCAGCTATGTCACCGACACGAGATTCTTCCATCAACATGTTCATACTGTGGCAGCCAATGCCGGAACCAATAAGAGCACCGTCAGGCACTTTTGTACCCCAGTTATGCGGGCAACCTGAACAGAAATACGGAGCGTGGCTTGCATTTATTGGAATCTGAATCTTTTCCTTTTTTTGCAAGTCAGGAGCTAAACGATCCTCAATACGAATAGCGAGACGTTCACGAAGGCCAGGCAAAATTGTGTCCGCATCAAGAATTCCGTAACTCGGCATCAGCGTACGGCCATCGGGATGAGTTTTTCCAGTGATACGAGGCTGATTCGCTTTCCCATAGAGCGCGTCTTTAATAAGCCACTCAAGGGTTGGGTTTTTTTCTTCCACTACAAGAATTTCTTCAAGCCCATCGGCGAAATCATGGATAGTTGAAGGATGAAAAGAAAGCGG
The DNA here is from genome assembly GCA_902564875.1 of Actinomycetota bacterium. Lineage (GTDB taxonomy): Bacteria > Actinomycetota > Acidimicrobiia > Acidimicrobiales > MedAcidi-G1 > MedAcidi-G2B. The sequence continues at coordinate 8,352 of CACFCV010000021.1, read as the reverse complement.
AGCCTGCATTTGAAGTAAGCGAATCCCCGCAGATTCAATATCAGATGCAGAAGCCAGTCCAAGCCGACTTAACGCATGTCGTAATTCGTGGTAGGTGAATCCAGAAGCAACGAGACCGATCCACGCATCGGAATTACCGGCAGTGACTCGGTTTAAAGAATTTGCTGAAATATAACGCTTAGCTAATTCGTGTTTGACTTCACGAAACTCTCTTTCGATTTCCAACGTGTATGGCGTAATCAGATTACCGCTTGGTTCATGTTGATAAGGAACTCCATCGATTGTGAGATCTGGAATAATTGGAGTGACTCGGTTAGCGGATGCATCAACGGTGCCGCTGCCATCAGCGACAGCAGTAACAATTTTCATCGCGGTCCACAAACCCGTTATTCGACTCAAAGCAATGGCATGCATCCCTAAATCGAGAGTTTCTTGCACATCACCGGGGTACAGCATTGGCATATGCAGACTGACAATCGTGGCATCAGAAGTAGAAGGAAGCGTTGAACTTTTCGCAGCAGGATCGTCACCGACTAAAGCGACTGCACCGCCATGATTTGAAGTTCCGGCAAATACCGCATGGCGTAGAGCATCGCTCGCTCGGTCAATCCCAGGCGCTTTCCCATACCAAAAACCAACAATTCCGTCGTATTGACAGTCAGGTTGCAGCACCGCTAACTGGCTCCCCATAACAGAAGCGGCACTTAATTCTTCATTTACTCCAGGTTGATGAGTGATAGGAAGATCAGAAACCGCTTTTAATGCTTTTTCAATTTCAGCGTCATAGCCCCCTAAAGGAGAACCCGGATAACCAGAAACAAAAGCCGCAGTATTCAAACCCGCGACACGATCGTTTCTCAATTGCTGTATGGGGAGACGCGCCAAGGCCTGTATCCCCGTTAAGAAAAAGTGACCCTCCACTTTTTGATAGCGATCAACTAGTTGATAGTTATTGCCTGAAACTGTCAAAACTTCTCCAGTGAACTAATGATATAAATCTACTCTTTCAGAGCGAAGTGTGTTACTCAAGAGGCATTGATTCCTTTTAAAGCAGAAAATAAGAGAAAAATCTTTAAAAAGTTCGAGATGACATACTAAAGGCCATTTAATGTGTAAATCTTTGAAGATGAAAAGAACTTCACTTTCTTTCATAGCCATAGTGCTATTAGCAGCTTCTTGTAGTGGAGGAGAAACAACTTCCGCCCCCACGACAACGTTGGGTGACCTATTCGCCAACTCTTCAGCAACAGATACCGTGCCGCCATTACGAGTAGAAGGATGGGAAGCTCAAGAACTTTACCCTGCCCGCAATCTTGCTGAAGAATGTGTAGAGAGCGCTCGTCCTCCTGAGATCGTTTTACCCGACGAAGGTCCAGAGACTGTAACGGTTCAATCCGGTGACACGTTAAGTGAACTTGCTGGGCAATTCGACACAACCATTGATGCGTTTATGCGCGCAAACGGGCTGAGTAATCCAAATTCTCTACGAGTGGGGCAGGTCCTTCTGATACCTAGAGAGCGAGATGAAGAGATTGAAGGAAGGATTGGTCCTGACATCACGATGGAAGAACTTAATTGTGTGATAGACACCGGAGTCGAAGCGCATGGGCCTGACGGTTCTCCCGTAGATAAAAACGGGCAAATAGAAGTAAAAATAGTTTGGCCACGTATTGAGGGCCCCCGAGAAGCCCCCCGAGTTAACGGTCGACTCTTAGGTCTGACACAAGGAGCCGCCGCCGAGTTTCTCGACGCTGCCATTTCAGCAGTCGAAAATAACGGCTACGCATGCCGAGAAGTAATAGATGGACGATGTGTATGGCTCGATCATGAATACGAGGTAATGCTTTCAACGGACGAAGTTCTGAGCCTCCGAAACACGGTACGCAAACTTGTTTCTGGTGCCGCGGGAGACTTATCAGAGACACGTACAGAAACATTTGATTTAGAAACAGGTGCACCGATTGAAATAACAGACTTATTTGATGAAGACACCGAATGGGTAGAAGCACTCTCCGCGGAGGCGATAACACGACTTGAGTCAGAACCTTGGGTGGACGAAAGACGTCATACAGGAGCGGGACCGGAAGTAGAAAACTTTTCGTTATATAACCTGACCCAAGGAGGGCTCGTTCTTTCCTTTGCCCCGTTTTCTGTCGGTGGGTCCGGATCTAATACCGCCTCAATAACTATTCCTTATCGGTCATTAGAGGATTATTGGGAACCCAATGGCTATGTCGAATTCTTAGTAGCGTCTATCGAATAGATGCCGCGCGAATACCTCTATTTCTAATAAAAGATCTAAAGTTTATGTAGGAGGAAAAATGGCTCACGATCTAGTAATACGCGGCGGAACAGTAGTAGATGGAACCGGAGCAGAAGCTAAACAAGCTGATGTTGCTATAGACGGAGACACTGTTGTCGAAGTCGGAGAAATCACACAAGAAGGAAAAAAAGAGATAGACGCAACAGGAAAGTTGGTTACCCCAGGATTTGTTGATATTCACACCCATCTAGACGCCCAACTGGGTTGGGACCCTTTAGGAAGTTCCTCGTGCTGGCATGGCGTCACTTCAGTCGTTTTAGGTAATTGCGGTGTAACGTTCGCTCCGGTAAACCCGGGCGGCCAAGATTTTCTTGCTGAAATGATGGAATCCGTAGAAGACATTCCTGCAGAAAGCATTCTCGACGGTCTGCCATGGAATTGGAACACTTATGGCGAATATCTCGATATTTTAGAGACCTTCCCTAAAGGCGTAAACGTAGGTGGCATGGTTGGCCACTGCGCAGTCAGAGTAGCCGCAATGGGGGACCGTTCTTTAGATGAAGAACCTGCGACTGCGGAAGACATTCAAACCATGGTTTCCATGGTCGAAGAGGCGATGGCCGCTGGAGCTCTTGGTTTTTCTACCTCCCGTACACATTTACATAAAGTGCCAGATGGCCGTCACGTTCCGGGAACCCATGCAACTCCCGACGAGTTAATCGCTCTAGCTGAACCTCTTAAAAAGTATGGGGGAGTGTTTGAATCAGCACCAAGACTCGCGGGCAGGGCAGAGAGTGAAGGGTCCACAGACCCAGTCCAAGAAGAAATTGCCATGTATGGGGAAATAAGTAGAAGATCTAATTGCCCCGTTACTTTTGGCCTCACACAAGTGGATATTGTTCCTGATCTGCACACTCGGGTTCTCACTCATGTGGAAGAAGAAAATGAGAATGGTGCAGTGCTTAGACCTCAAACCACTTCCCGTCAAATAGGGATCTTATTTGGATTGAGTGGACGCACTCCTTTCGATGGGGCTGAAGGGTGGAGAGAACTCAGAGACTTACCTTTAGAGGATAAAGTCGCAAGATTTACCGATACAGAAACTCGCGCTGCGCTTACTGGGTCCGCTGAAGAGTACTTCAAACATCTCCCACTCGATTGGACAAATTTCTTCCCTCTCCCAGATAGTCCTGTACGTCATGATCTCGGGCCAGAAGAAAGTTTGGGTGCAATCGCAAAGCAAAAAGGTTTATCAATAGTAGAAGCATGGATCGAAATAGCTTTAGAGATGGATGGCCGTCGAGTATTCACTCTCCCGTTTTTAAACCAAAACATGGATGAGGCGGTAGGAATGATCCAACGCCCCTATGTGGTCATGGGTCTTGCTGATGCTGGAGCACATGCCCGTCAGATAATGGATGCCAGCCAACCCACTTTCTTTTTGACACATTGGGTAAGAGAAAAGGGAATGTTCACCATTGAAGAAGCTATACGCCGACTTACATCAGACACCGCCGACCTTTTCGGAATAAAAAACCGTGGCCGTTTAACTCCTGGCTCAAAAGCAGATGTGAATGTAATTGATTTTGATCAATTAGCTCTCCATTACCCAGAAATGACTCATGATTTCCCAGGAGGCGCAGCACGTTGGACGCAGCGAGCAGATGGATACGACACCACAATCGTCAACGGACAGATTTATATGGAATCAGGTCAGCACAGTGGGGCGCTAGCCGGAGAAATGTTACGTAACTAGAATTTACGTCCCAACAACAGGGGCCCCATTCATTAACACAGGGAATTGGCGTCCTTCATTAGATTGATCCTCTTGGCCTGCAGCTTCGCCCTCATGAGGCTCTCCTTTAAGCATGACCGCTCCATCAGGTGCGTATTGCAAAATGTAGGCTTTGCGTACCGAATCTGAAGTATTGGGTCCAGTCGCATGAGGGGTAAGTGAAGAAAAAATTACAACACTCCCGCGAGGAGCAGGAACCGGCACAGCATCTTCTGGTTCTTCAAAGCATTGATACCCCAAAGGATCAACATAGGTGTGTGCAAGTGTTCCATTAACGTGCCGACCGGGAGCGATCCATGGGCAACCATTCTCGATAGTTGCATCAACAAGAGGCACCCAGCAAGTTAGATACTGCTGCGGCTCAATAAAGGTATATCCATTGTCTTGATGCCAAGGAAAAGGTCGAGGTTTCATCGGTTTTTTGTAAACAAGTTGATCCCAATAAAGACGAACATTGTCTCCTACGAGGTCATGGCAGATTTTGGCAAAAACCGGATGACGGGCAAACTCACGAGCAGCTTCTGAAACAGTAACTGCATGTATGGAGAACACTATTGCATCAGCTTCTGCGATAGTTAGTCGTTCGTCAGGCAATGTTCTTAAAAAATCTTCCATAGAAGATTCAATTGCATCTAAATCTTCCGTCACTTTAGAAAGGAATTCAAGATCCAGAACATCTTCAAGTAGAACAAAACCATGCTCATGAAAGTCGCTTACTTGCTCCTCATTAAGGATCAAGTAATTCTCTCGTTCAGTTTTTTCCCAAGAAAAATTTTTATTCCAAGGGTGGAGCTTCACGGTTCCTCATTAATTATTAGCAGCAGCTGATAAAGGTTCATAATAAGGCGAAGCTTCTGCTTCTGGTGTCTGCATGAACGTAGTTATCGAGTTGTCAGGATTAAACACTTCCGTCTCTGCTTCAGGGAACTCTCCTAAGAGGTAACGTTCCCCGCCATTAACATGCTGGTACATTCCTGAGCCTGAAACTCCTAAATCGTCTTCACCAACTGCGTCAGCATCCCACCAAATTTCAGTGATGTCGTCAATGCCTCGATAATCAGGTTCAAGATGTTCTGGCCACCGTCCGGAGTATCCGAAAGAGATCGACGGAACAGTAACTCCGCGAGTTGTTGGTTCAAAGGTCAACATCACGTCGGCGAAGTTCTCCATGGTCAAATTTGGACCAGTGGCGGAGAGAATTGAATAAAAGAGTGCTGGATAAGGATCTATGACGCCGAGAGTGTCGGCCGCTGCGGCTTCTTCACCATGGAACCATTCATACCTATTGACGTTTCCTTCTTCTCCTTCTTGTACAGGGGTACCAAGAGTGGAAAGACCGAATGCATTAGCCCACTGTTCTTGGTCGTAAGTTCGGGCAAATACATTTGTGTCAACTAGGACTGAACCTCCAATGATCCACTCCGGGAAATAACCTTGAGCGGTTGCTTCACGAGTAAAGTCTCGCGGAGCAACTGGATCAGCTTGCAGTATCACGGAAGTTACACCGGAAGCTTTTAATTTAGCGATGGTGTTAGTGGCGGTTTCCTGCATCGTTGCTGGATCTAAGTTGTATGAGATCGACTCTGCGACTTCAACACCGTATTCTCCAAGAGCCTCTCGGAATCCTGCGTTTAGATCAGCAGCGTTCTCTCCGGTTCCTTCATAAACAATCCCAAAGACACGCTCCTGGTCATGCATATCTGAATCTCCGGCATGAACTGCGTTATATCCCGCTACGCGTTTCCCAATGTATTCAGCTACCAGAAGACTTGCCTGTTCACCACTCATTGTTAATGACCAGCCATTTGGGTGTCGCGCCACATAGTCTTCTGCATCTCCGCCTAATCCGCAGGCGAAACAAGCGATACCTCTAGCCATTAGTTCATCACCAAAAGCGGTGGTCAGCGCTGGGCCACCCCAAACCATGAAAGGATCGATTTCCTCAGCGATACGTACTGCATCAGCTCGAGCAGAGATGGGATCCAATACAAGACCAGAGCCGGTCATGACTGTTAACTCTACAGAACGACCATAAGTCTCATAATAGGTTTCATAGTATTCAATCAACTTATTTAGTGTGTCTTCGACGTCAGCGTTAGTGTCATCGTTCATGATGGCGTCAGTTATGTAAGCCATTACTGGATCGTTATCTTGCGGTGTCCAGTAGACAATCCTTATCGTGTCTGCTGTTACTCCATTGTCTGTCGCTCCACCGTTGTCGCCTTCAAAAGGCATCCAGCAAGGGATACGGAAGAACCAAGGGATTCGAACTTGTCCGGTTTCGGTATCGCAACGATCTCCCCAGTCAATGGTGTCGGCAATGCCCATTTCTTCAGCTCTTGGATAGCTGAGCACACCTTCTGGGCTTTCAGTATTTGGATCAATGGTGTAGGAGGGGCCTCCGATCTTCGCTTCTGTAGTAGTAGTGACCGCAGGTTCTTCAGATTCTGATTCAGACTCAGATTCCGATCCTGTTTCAGATTCTGAATCAGAATCAGCCATAGTTGTAGTGGAAGACGATGTTTCTTCTGCCACTGTTGTCGTTGCCGGGCTGGCTTCGTTATTTTTTTCATCGTTAGATGGTGTAGCCACGAGAATAACTACGACGACGACAGCAGCGATAATAATTGCTGCTATTGGACCCCATCTTCTCGCCGCAGTTGCTCGTGAAGACTTTTCTTGTGCCGGTTCCATGATCCCCCTATTTTTAAACTATTTCAAAATTCTGATCGGTTTATTACTGACAAATCTGTTCCTAAGTAAGAGGATACGACAGTTGGGTGCCTCAATACCACTGCAGGGTCACCTTCTGCTATTACGGCCCCTTGATCTAAAGCAATCATTCGGTCAACCACAGAGCGAAGCAGCGAGATGTCATGTTCGATAATGACTAAAGCACATCCCATTTCACTACGTAAGCTCTCTAGAACTGGTCCGAGAGCTTCTGCTTCTTTTTGTGCAATTCCGCTCGAAGGTTCATCTAGTAGTACGACAATTGGTCTATGGGCAACAACCATGGCGAGATCAACAATTCGTCGAGTGCCTGTAGATAGTTCATGGACGAATTTAGTTCTAAAGGCGCCCAGGTTCATTAATTCAATTAATTCATTCACTCGAGTAGCAACTTTTCGGTTGCTGTCAAAAGCATTAGGGAGATGAAGGGCTGCAGAAACAGGATCTTGAGAGGTAGTCCAACGGTCAAGGGCAACAGCAAGAGTCTCCTCAACTGTTAATGCAGGAAAGAGCCGTGCATCTTGAAACGATCGACCGAGACCACGAAGTGATCGGTTAGCAGCCGTTAACTGATGAATGGATCTACCGGCGAGAGCCACTTTCCCGCTATCTGATTCAGTGAATCCACCGATTAGGTCAAACAGTGTTGTTTTTCCCGCTCCATTCGGTCCGATGAAGCCAAGGATCTCTTTTGGTGCAACTTGAAAACTTACGTTGCTGACGGCTGTGATGCCGCCAAAGGATCGGCTAATGCCATGAACTTCAAGAACAGGTTCAGATTTAGGAGCAGCTAAACCTTCTGATTCTTTCTCTGTTTGCTCGAAGGCTTCTTCAAGATCTTCAGCTTCTTTGCTGGACCTATCAAGACCGGCGGTAGCTCCTTCTAAGAAAACTGAGCGGAGGACATCTGGACGGTTAAGGAGTTCCGCGGTTTCTCCATGGAATTTAATTTCACCTTTCTCCATGAAGTAAGCAGTGTCGGCCACTGTAAGAGCAACGTTTACTGATTGTTCCACTAAGACGATGGTCACTCCTTCTTTGGCTAGATCTTGGAGTTTAGGTAGGAGCTCTTCAACGATTACCGGAGCGAGACCAAGAGAGAGTTCGTCTATCATGAGGAGTCGTGGCCGTGAAAGAAAAGCCATAGCTAAGCCCAGTATTTGTTGTTGGCCGCCGGAAAGGTCTCCTGCATCGTCTTCTAAACGTTCAGCCAGCATTGGAAAGTTGTCCAAAGCTTTCTTATAGTGTTCGTCCCAGTTCTTAGAAGCGGAACTTCGATCAAGCCAAGAAGCTGCTCGAAGGTTTTCAGCGACAGTAAGAGAAGGGAAGATGCCTGCCCCGCCGGGGAGTTGAGTCACTCCATGCGCAGCTATTTCATTCGGTGGTGCATGGGTGATGTCTCGCCCATCAAGCAGTACTGCTCCAGTATCAGCTTCCACGATCCCTGATATTGCTTTTAGTAGCGTCGACTTTCCGGCTCCGTTTGTACCAAGCAAGGCAACTATTTGACCCGCTTCTACTTCGAAATCAATATCAAAAAGAACTTGGACGCTGCCGTAGC
>CACFCV010000020.1:0-19288 GCA_902564875.1 Actinomycetota bacterium | reverse complement strand
CGACTTCAACAAAACAAACCGTGCTTTAGGCCATCCATCTGAAGTAACTGTTGAAAGAACCATTGCGTTTGGTTCTAGAAATCCTGCCTCAGTTACTTCCTCATACCATTTCTTGAATTGGATAAATGGATCTTTGGAAAGGTCTGTTATATCTAATCCTTTGGCTTCGTAACTTTGACGTATTTGACTTAAGTCCACATCAGCAGAGTACCCAATTTAGACTATTAAATGCGGTCAAATCTTTAGGGTTCTTGGATGTCACGATCTAAATCATTGTTAGTAGTCGTTGGAGGCGTAACCGGTGCTGGATGTCGGTGGGTTCTTCAAAGCCAGTTTGCAGAACCCTCAGGTGGAAGCATCCACTGGGCCATACTGTTAATCAATGTGACCGGATGCTTTGTTCTTGGAGTCATACTCGGCAAGAAGGTAAAGGAAAATCTTTATTTACTTCTTGGAGCAGGGTTTTGTGGAGGTTTAACCACTTTCTCTACATTTGCTGTTGATGCAGCTTCTTTGTTGAAAGATTCCTATCTTAAAGAAGCCATTATTTACATCTTTCTTTCAGTCATCATCAGTATGTTTTCTTTTCTTGTTGGGAATAAGGCAGGTAAAGAATGGCAATAGTTTTTACCTTTATATTTCTGTCTGCGATTGGTTCCTTTTTTCGTTGGCTAGTTAGTCAATATGGTCCACTAGGTGTTTTGGCTGTGAATATAACCGGTTCATTTTTTCTAGCTCTCACATTTAATTGGGTGGGTGCAGGGGTTACGGCTATCGGCATAGGCGCATTTGGTTCATTCACGACTTTTTCTGCTTTTACTGCTGATGCTATTTCACTTAATGAAAACCATGGGTTTTTAAAAGCATCCGGTTACGTGGTTTCCACTCTTGTTTTGAGCATTATCTCAGCGAGCTTCGCTTTATTTCTTATCCAATAGTGGTAATGCCACGCATATACGGCTGTAACGGCTCAGGGATTTCTATCGTCCCATCAGGTTGTCTCCACGTCTCTATTAAAGCTGCCCAAACTCTTGGAACTGCTAAACCAGATCCATTAAGCGTGTTAACAATAGCCGTCCCTTTTTCACCATCTGGGCGATAACGAACATTTGCTCGACGTGCTTGATAGTCACTAAACCAAGATACGGAAGATACCTCTAACCATTGATCGGACCCTGGGGCATAAACTTCAATATCGAATGTTCGTGCTGAAGAAGCACCAAGATCACCTGTACATAGATCAAGAACTCGATATGCCAAACCAAGATCAGCGACCGCTGATTCAGCTCTATTCAAAATGTCTTCATGTATTTCTGGTGACTGTTCAGGAGTTGCGTAAGCAAGCAATTCAACCTTGTCAAACTCATGCACTCGTAATAACCCTCTGGTGTCTCTACCCGCAGACCCTGCTTCGCGTCGAAAACACGAAGTGTGAGCCATAAGTTTCATGGGTAATTCTGATTCTTCGAGAATCTCATCGCGCGCTAGCGAGGTAAGTGGAACCTCAGCTGTTGGAATTGCCCACAAATCATCTCGTTCCAAATGGTAAGCATCATCTACAAATTTTGGTAAATGACCAGTAGAAACCATAGTTTCAGTTTTAACTAAAGTTGGTGGACGAATTTCTGTATAAGTATCCGCATTTCTATCAAGACCATATTGAATTAGTGCACGACATAAAGTTGCGCCAAGACCGGTGTACATAACAAACATGGCACCAGAAAGTTTGGTTCCCCTCTCGACGTCTAGTATCCCTAATTCTTTTGCTGCCTCCCAGTGTGGAACCCGTTGATGTTCTTGATAGGAACTCTCATCAAAATTTTCATATCTGAGGACTACATTGTCTTCTTCATTTTTCCCTTCTGGACATTCTGGTGAAGGGATATTAGGTACCGAAAGCAAAATGTTTCTAATTTCGTCTGCTATTTGATCTGCTTTGGCATTTATTTCTTCTTCAGTTTTACCTAATTCTCTACTTTCGTTTTGTAATTCAGCTGCTTCTTCTCCGCGTCCATCTTTATGCAACTTTCCCACTTCAGCAGAAAGGGTTTTAATTTGATTACGAATTTCATCCCGTTGCGCTGCGACTTCGCGTTGCTGTATATCTAATTTGATTACCTCGTCAAGAGCTTCGCGTCCTTCACCGCGTCTACCTATTGCTTTGATAACGCCTTCTGGGTCGTTTCTTAAATTTCGAAGATCAATCATGGTATTGAATTTAGCGCCCAGCCGCCGGACGGAGGTGTTGATTTTCGCTACGGATCTTGGATGTGTATCTAAAGAACTTCACAAGGATGATTCCCCAAAGGTAAAAACCGCCAATAATTTTCATTATGGCACCTGCAGCCTGTTGGTCTGTGACAACCGAAATTCCCCACATTTCAAATCCATCGTCATAATGCCTATATACAGTTCCTTCTGCAAACGTTAGCCAAGCTGATGGAATTGTTGGGATTACTGAGATTAAAAATAAATAGAGCATCTGCGCAGGTGGAGAAATTCGTAGTTCTTTTAGTGGTGATACAACTGGCATCCACATCAAGAGCCCAGAAATAAAAAGCGCTAGATGAACAAAGTAATGAAATATGCCGCTTTCATAAGACCACTGCACGACGCTTGTCCAATGAGTAAGTGCACTTAAACCATTAAAAATTAATGCTGCAGTAATTGGGTGGCTTAGTCGTCTAATTATTTTTGATCCGTATCCTCCTTCGAGGATTATTAAACGAGCTAACCAACTTGGGAGGGCTAAAAGAAACAGAGGTGGAACGATAAGTGTTATCACAACATGTTGAATCATGTGCACAAAATAAAGATGTTCTTCAGCTATATCGTGTACCGGCCAATCCGCCGCTAAATAGAGTAAAAGAACAGCGACAACGAAACAAATTTTTTGAGGTGTTGTCGCAATTGGCGTTCCGGCAGGTAAAACTTTTGGTCCGATACGTTTAGCCCAAAAACCAAAGAAAATTACCGCAAGAACTAGTAGCCAAACTTCTGGATGCGGCTGCCATCTCCAGGGGTCGTTGTTGATCGTTGAAAAAGAAGTAGTTGTTATTGAGTACACGTTAATCACGTACTAGCGCCCCCCTGTCGTACAGGGAGAGAAAAATCATTCAGCCTTCTGTCCAGAATTCAAATACTGTAAGGAATATAAAGTAGACAGATATAGCTAGAACTATTCCGGAGACAAAGAACCTTGTGAACATTTTGCTATCAAAACGCAAATGCATAAACCAAGCAGCAACAATCCAGAACTTTACAACCATCATTACCATAAGAGTCGGGATAAGTGCGTCCCCAATGTGAACAAAATATGTTGCAACTTCTGCAGCTGTAATGATCGCAAGGATTAATGCGATTTGCATGTATTTCCCGTCTGAGGGATGTTCGTGATGCTCGTGTTCTTCTTCTACATCAGTTGTTGTTTCACTTGTGTCCATGATTGTTCCTGTTAACTTGTGGGGTTAGGTACGAGATAAATGACAGTGAAAATGATGATCCAGACTACGTCTACAAAGTGCCAATAAAGGCCTATTATTTCTACTGTTTCAGAATTTTTTTGTGTTAATTTCCCACGGTAAGACGAAATAAGTAACGACATGAGCATGACAATACCGAGGCTTACGTGAACTCCGTGGAAGCCTGTGAGAGTAAAGAATGCTGAAGAGAAGGGGCTAGTGGTGTATCCCAGTCCTTCTCGTATGAATGTGGTGAACTCATAAACTTGTCCACCAATAAATACAGCTCCTAGTAAAGCAGTGGTCAACAACCAGAGTCGGTTATTTCTTATATCTCCTCTTTGAATTGCTGCAAGCGCCAACACCATCGTTAACGAGCTCATTAAGAGAACGAATGAGCTTACTGAAGTAAAGGGGATATCAAAAATGTCTCCGGGCGCAGGCCCATCGTAAAATTTGTTGCGATAAAGAAGGTACGTAGATATTAAGGCCCCAAAAAGTAGACATTCTGATCCCAGAAATACCCACATAGCCAACTTATTGTGGCTTAACCCAGTGGTTGTTTCTTCAGACATCTGAAGCCCCCTCAGATATTTCTTCGTTTACTTCATGGTGATCTCCGTGTGGCCCATCTGGGTCATCCACGGGTTCGAATATCCATGCATAAAGAGCTGTGACAATAAGTATTCCACCTGGCAGCGTCAACCAAAGATTGAAGATAAGCCCTAAACCAAGAAGTGGTAGACCTATCGCAAAAATAAGTGGCCAATACGATGGTGAAGGCAAGTGAACACCTGTAGCTGTACCTTTTTGACAAACTTCTTCAGCTGTTGCCACCCGAACTATTTGTCCTTCATCATCTGTGCCCCATTTACGATGCCAGAACTCATCCAAACTTTCGACTGTCGGGATTTCATCAAAGTTGTGCTCTGGTGTCGGGTTTGGAGTCATCCATTCAAGACTGCGAGCATCCCAAGGATCTGGGCCACAAGGTGGTTTCCCGCGAGCTTTTTTAACAGAAGTAACTACGTTTATTAAGAAGATCAAAACACTCAAAGCGATAATAAATGAGCCAATTGTGGCGACCATATTCCAAGCCTCAAATCCGAAACCCGGGCTATAAGTATCGATTCTCCTCGACATGCCTTGTAGACCTAAAACGTGCATCGGTCCAAATGTCATATTGAATCCAACCAACATGACCCAGAAATTAATTTTCCCCATTTTTTCATCAAGCATGTGTCCAAATACTTTTGGCCACCAAAAGTAAAGCCCTGCGAAAAGTCCAAAGATGATACCGCCGAAGATTACGTAGTGGAAGTGAGCGACGATGTAGTAGGTATCTGTTTGTTGAGTGTCTGCTGGTGAGAGCGCGTGAGTTACTCCTGAAAGCCCACCAATTGTGAACATGCTGATAACGCCTACAGAGAAAAGCATCGGTGAAGAGAACTTGACGCGCCCGCCCCACATTGTCGCTATCCAGTTAAGTATTTTTACTCCAGTTGGAACTGCAATAAACATTGTTGAAAGTGAGAAAGCTGCAACAGATAAAGGACCTATACCGGAGACAAACATATGGTGAGCCCATACTCCCCATCCCATAAAGCCGATAGCGATACCTGAGAAAACCATGAAGTCGTAACCAAATATTGGTTTACGGCTGAAGGTTGGTATCACTTCAGAAATAATTCCGAACGAAGGAAGAACCAAAATGTAAACCTCTGGATGTCCAAATATCCAGAATAAATGCTGCCAAAGTAGAGGGTCTGCCCCCATTTCAGTGTTAAAGAAATTAGCTCCAAATTGGCGACTAAACATTAAAAGGAACAAAGCGACAGCTATTACGGGCATAGCAAAGACAAGAAGTAACTGAACCACAAAAAGCATCCAAGTCAAGACAGGCATTTTGAAAAGTGTCATTCCAGGGGCTCGCATATTTAAGACAGTTACGGTCAGATTTATTGCTGAAACAAGAGAGGCGATACCGGTAATTTGAAGCCCTATAGCGTAAAAGTCCATTCCAACACTAGGTGAAAAGATGACCCCAGTATTTGGGGCGTATCCAAACCATCCACCATCAGGTGCGCCGCCAAGCAGCCAAGAAAGGTTGATAAAGATTCCTCCGGCAAGGAATACCCAGAAACTCATCGCATTCAAACGAGGAAAGGCAACATCTCGAGCACCAATTTGTAAAGGTATTAGATAGTTTGCGAAGGCTGCAGCAAGAGGCATCGCTGCTAAGAAAATCATTGTTACACCGTGCATAGTGAATACTTGGTTGTACATGTCTGCACCAAGAACGGTTCCATTTGGCGTAGCAAGTTGCAGGCGTATAAGCAGAGCTTCAATACCGCCAATGATGAAGAAAAACAGAGCGGCGGCTCCATATAAAATACCGATTTTCTTATGGTCAACTGTTGTGATCCAGTCTCGCCATCCATTGCCGCCTTTTGGTCGTGTATAAACACCTAACGGGCGTTGTTCTTCGGTTACTTCTTCAGAAATTGTGTCGGTCATTTAGTCGACCTCCGTGGCTTGAATAATGAACGAACTTGGTGGTGTACCTAGGGTTTGTAAATAATCAACTACATCATCGATTTCGTCTTCACTTAATCCTAGGGCGGGCATACCGCGTCGCCCTTGAGCGTACGCTGGTTTTTCAGCTGGAGCATTTCTTATCCATGCTTCGAGTTGAGTGCGGTCCACAGTTCCATCTGGTTCGTACAGATTGAAAATACCGCCTGCATATGTTGTACGGCTCATAAAATGAGTCAAGTTTGGTGCGGCGTTTGAAACTAGATCCGCGCCAATGCTTGTATCTTCATTGACACCGTTTACAACATGGCATCGAGCGCACTGATTTTCAAATACTGTAAGTCCACGCGCTACTGCTTCATCAGTAATTTGATCGGGGGTTTGATCGACGAGTTGTTGATCTACCCATGTCTGAAAATCTTCAGGTTCAAGTGCTATTGCTTGCATTCTCATCCGAGAATGAGAAAGCCCGCAGAATTCAGTGCACTGACCAAAGTAAACACCCGGTTCGTCTGCTTCTAGTTTCCAAGGATGCACTCTTCCTGGCGCTGCATCTCGTTTACCATTTAAAGCAGGAATCCAGAAACTATGGATCACGTCACGGCTTGTCACTGACAACTCGATCTCTTGACCAATCGGCATGACAAGTTGGCCAGCAGTAACAATGTCTGCTGGTGGAAGGTTACGTGCGTCGC
Source organism: Actinomycetota bacterium (assembly GCA_902564875.1). Lineage (GTDB taxonomy): Bacteria > Actinomycetota > Acidimicrobiia > Acidimicrobiales > MedAcidi-G1 > MedAcidi-G2B. The sequence continues at coordinate 12,597 of CACFCV010000020.1, read as the reverse complement.
TTAAATCAACGCCATCTAAACCATCAAAGTAGTACCTAAATTCCCACCACCATTGTTGGCCTATAACGACAACTTCAGGCTCCCAAGCAACTGATTCGTTTTCGACCTGCAAACTAATTTCATTTGTTTCTCTGCTGTTTAACGAGGACAAAGTAATAAGAGTAAACACTGAAACACCGGCGAGAATCAAAGTAGGGATGATCGTCCAAAGCACTTCTAATTTTGTGTTTCCATGAATTTGCTTTGGAAATTTTTCATCTTCGTGACGATCACGAAATTTCCACCAAATTATGACTGTCGCCCCAAACACGAGGAAGAAGACAACATAGGCAATTATGAGAACGGGGTCTAAAAGGTTATCGATATCCCGTGCAGTTGGTCCTTGAGGTTGGAGAGTATCTAACTCAGCATCTGCAGCACACCCACTTAAAGCAAGCAATACTGCAGCAGTAAATACAAGCCAGACTTTTTTCATACCTTTAGTAATCAATGGTCTTCCTCCACATGAGAATCTCCATGTTCGCCACCATGATGATGGAAGTCGCGTTCTCCATTGATTGCCGCAACTATGCCCCAGCCAATAATTGCAACAAATCCTAATGCCAGAATTCCTTGTACTACTGCTCTTGGAATAGTTGGTCGTTGGCTAATGAAATAAGCTGTAACGAAAATAACTGTTCCTACTACTGTTGCGATCCAAACAGCCCCAAGAACTGATGCGGCCAACAAAATTCTTGAAACCGCTACAACTAAAACCCCAATACCTACAAGTCCAAGAACAGGTATTTCTATTGGACGCAGTAAACCTTCTCGTAATTCGTTATTTTTCTCTGGATCTCCAGTAGCTCTTTCTGACCAATTGGTCATTGTCCATTCAATAGCGATTACTGCCATAACGATTAGGCCGATGCCAAACACTAATGGGTGTGCTACCAGCCCAACTCCCATTGTGGCAACACCCAATGCAGTAAATAGAGGCCACATTGATGACCCAGTAGAAATTTGTGCTTCAGGAACATCTTCTATGTCAACTTGAAGAATTTCTGCAGCTGCTTCAGCATCTGCGTCACGGAAAGATTGTGCAGTAAGAGCTAGTAGCCCAGATGCAGCTGCAACCATTACAAAAATACCGTAGGCAATGTGGTTACCGACCGCTCCTTTCCAACCCAAAGTCAAAGGGCCGGTCTCTGTTCCCCCAGTGGTATAGCCAATGAAAACTGCTGCTGCAAATGCAGCGATAAGGAAACCGAACCATAGCTTGAAACCAGTTGTAAGCATAGTGAACGTCCTATTTCCCGATATAGATGAATAGCCAAATAAAAGTGTAAATAAATACCATTGCGTACCAGTAAAGAGAAGCAGCAGATACTAGATCTCGATGGCGGCTTGTGTCTTGACCGCCAAATGCTCTTAAGAGAAGTAGCCCTAACCAAAAGACTCCAACGCCGACCATCACTAAATGAGCCCCAGTGATTACATAAAGCAAAAGTGCTGCCTCACTGTGATCAATAGGTAGAGCGATATCCATATAGTAAAAAACGGTTTGATTGATCATCGCTATACCCATTAATGCAGTAAGGATGAGAGCTAAATAAGCGTGTACCCGGTCATCATTCTTTACTGCATAAACCGCCCACGCCATTGTGGCTACTGAAACGGTAAGAGTCGCCATATTCATTCCACCAGGCACGAGAGAAATGGCGTTTTCTGGGAACCATTCCATTCCCCACGCCATTGTGTCTGACCGTATGCTGAAATAAATAGCAAAGAGGCAGCCAAAGAACATAAGCACAGCTGAAGTTATAAACGCAGTCCCAACTACCAGAGTTCTTGGCCGATTTAGTGGAGCAGGAGGAAGAACTGTAGCCATTATGCAACCTCTTCTTTCTCGCCTAGAGTCCACTCAAGCGTTTCTAAGTCCCAAGGATTTCCTTCAGCAGGTGTCTTTGAAAAAGCATGTTGGCATCCGACTGCCACTGCTGAAATAACTCCGACCATAAATAGTGAAGAGCCGATTAACGAAATGATATTCAAAGCATCGCCCCAGTTTGAACTATCTGTTCCAGCAGCGAATTCTGATGCTCCAGTGAAATCATTTTGTCCAGTGAAGCCAACCAACAAATCTGCGATTGCAAATAGGCCAACGCCTAAATGGAAAATTATTCCTGTAATTAAAACTTTTTGTTGTGAAATAGATTTTCCTGTTAAGAGTTCTCCCCACCAGGCAAAGGCAGCCATAAATGCGAGAACTCCAGCTCCTAAAGTAAGAACTATCTGAGAAGTCACTGTTGATCTTGTTGCAAGTTCAAGGGGTCCGATTACATGTAGCGCTCCTACTATTACTCCTTGAAAGAGGAAAACTATTGAGAGGGCCGCTAAAACGATCGGAGTAATTGCACGTTTGTCGAATTGCTTTCGATTTTTTACCACAACTGATGCGATAACTGCAATAAAGAAAAGAACATACGGGATAGCTACAAAGGCGTGGATAATTGAAAAAGCTTCTTCAAAAACCGGTGTTCCAAGATCGAAATAGGTTTGAGCGTATGCTCCAAACCCTGCAAGTCCCATTAACCCGATAGATATTGCTAAGAGAGCATTTGAAGGTTTTCCTTTAAATACGGCAGAAATTATTTCAGCAACAACACCCAGTAGAGGTAGTACCCATAAATAGACCTGAGGATGAGTGAATGCCCATGAAATTTGTTCCCAAGCAACCTGCTCACTACCAAAATTCACAGGTTCACGGCCTCTCATGTCTACATAAATCAGCACTACATTTGCTGCAAGCACTGGAAGAGTAGCGATCCACATAGTTCCAGCAATTAAGACAGACCAACTGAATGCAGGAATTTCAAGTAGTGCCAGGCCTGGAATGCGACCGGCCACAATCGTTGTGAGAAGACTTGCCGAAGCGCCGCACAGTCCAACTATTGCCAAAAGTACGCCTACAAATGTTAAAGCAACGGACTGAGACTCACTGCCTGCATCGGGAGTTCCTACCCCACCATTTGCGAGGAATCCAATGATGATAATTAATGCCCCGAAAAGCCAAATCCAAAAACTGAATGCGCTCATTTTTGGGAAAACGAGTCGAGATGCTCCAACTTGTCGAGGAACAACCAATGTCGCTAGTCCGATCATAAGTGGAAGAACTGCGATAAGAACTAGTGATACCCGATGCGCAGACCAAAATTGAAATACTTCATCTGCGGTTGAGAAAATGTTAGCTGCGGAAAGATCAATGCGTTCAAGACTTATTAGTAGCCCAGTAACCGAACTAAATAGGAGCCCAACCATCGCAGAAATTATCCAATACCGCGAGAGGGTCCCCGAGTCGGTAGTTGTAACTATTCGCTCAACGACTGTGGATTCATTCTTCATTAAAGGTTGATCACTCTGTAGGCCTAGAAAATTTTCCCATAATCACTGTCAGTTCGTGAAATGATTCACGAACATCTACGTTTGAGGTTAGACGAAATATGACCATTTCGGACATCTATTCTCAACATAAATTAGTTGATATTTATTTAGTATCGCGAACCGGAGACGTTCCTTTAAAACAACTACAACTCTCAGAAGTACAAGTGAGTAAAATCAGGGTTCAATAATTGTTTTTTAGACGACTACATCAAGTGTCATTGCGCCGAAAAGTAGTGTTATGTAGACAATTGAAAATGAAAAAAGGCGCATAGCAGAACTTTCACTTAACTCCCGTTTGACCGGCACAGTAAGAGCGCCAAAAAATATTCCTAGAACAATGGCAGAAATTAGATATACATTTCCCATATCTGCAACAAAGGCAAAGACAATCGTGAGTCCGATTTGAACAATTGTGTAAGCGATGATTCGGTCTGCGGTTGCTGAAAGAGTTTCAACTGAAGGAAGCATCGGCACCGAAGCATTTGAATAATCTTCTCGATATTTAATAGCGAGAGCCCAAGAATGTGGCGGCGTCCAAAAGAAAATTATTAGAAAAAGTATTACTGGTGACCAATTAAGCGAATTTGTAACGGCAGCCCAACCAACTAGAACGGGGACAGCCCCCGCGGCACCTCCAATCACTACGTTTAGCGAAGAAGAACGTTTTAACCACAATGAATAAATGAATACATAAAACAAAGTCGCAGAAATCGCTAGTACTGCGCTTAGTAAATTAACGAACTGCCAGAGCCAGAAGAAAGCTATTACTTCTAGGGATAAAGCAAACACCAAGGCGTTTCTTGGTGATATCGCTCCAGTAACTAGCGGACGTTTTTTTGTTCGCTCCATCAGTTGATCAATGTCACGATCTATATACATATTGATTGCATTTGCTCCGCCTGCAGCAAAGCATCCACCAAGCACTGTTGCGACTATAAGCCATATTCCTGGGACTCCATTCTTCGCTACAAACATGGGGGGAACCGTGGTGACGAGAAGCAGTTCGATTATTTGCGGTTTAGTTAAAGCGAGATATCCGCTTATTCGCGCGTTAATCAAAGACGAGTTGGAACCTGACATCTTCACCAGACTAGAAGGACTATGCGCTGTAAGCGCTTCGAATACAAAAAATTAACCAAGTAACCAGTCAGCGGGAGTTGAACCAGCAGGATATAACCGATTTTGGAAACGTCTCATTCCGGCTAACCATCGATCAATATCGTCACCTTTACGACGTACATATTCCTTTACATCTGCATGAGGTAAGACATGAAAACGTTCGTCTTCTAAAGACTCGATTACAACCGCTGCTAGTTCTTCTGCGGAAAGGACGCCATCCATTGAAGCAACACTTTCACCATCAGTAGGGAGGAGATGGGCAGTTGGGCTATTTGCTACGATATTTGTCTCAACAGCTTGTGGGCAAAGAACTGATACGCCTATTCCTTTATCTCCGTAAGTGATTTGGATCCATTCAGCTAAAGCAACAGCTGCGTGTTTTGTAACCGAATAATGTAAAGATCCAATCTGAGTTAATAAACCTGCTGCAGACGAGGTGTTTAGTAGCCACCCTCCCCCTTGATTGACCATATGTGGGATCGCATGCCTTGCCGCGTACAAATGAGACATAACGTGAACATCAAACATTTTTTGCATTTCTGAATCGTCGTCTTCTAATCCGCCCACTGTTACATAACCGGCATTTGAAACAAATAGGTCTATGGCTCCATGTTCATCCACGGTGTTTGTAACGAGGTTTTTAATTTCTTCTTCATTTGCAACATCGCAAACTGCTGAATAGCCATTGATTGAGGAAGCAACATGATTTGCACCCTCTTCATTTAAATCGGCAACTACCACAGCTTTAGCGCCCTCTGAAGAGAACCGCTGTGCAAGAGCAGCTCCGATTCCACTAGCGCCGCCAGTTACAACTACAACTTTATTTTCTACTTTCATATCTTTAATCCTAGAAAGTTAAATGCATTCATGCCCGACTGGGGTCATAGGCTAGAGAGGGTGACAAGAAATCTGAAACCCAGCACCTATCGAAAGATTTGTGCAGTTGCACTTTTTCTCTTAGGTGCAATTGTTGTGACTGGAGGCGCAGTGCGTCTTACAAGTTCAGGATTAGGGTGTCCCGATTGGCCAACTTGTGAGTATGACCAATTCTCTCCAGAGTCTGGAATCCATGGATGGGTGGAATTTATAAACAGGCTAATCACTGGATTAGTTTCTCTGATTGTAATCCTTGCGGTTCTTGGTTCTCTATTTAGATCACCGAAGCGGAAGGATCTTGTTAAATGGTCTTTTGGTCTAGTTGCCGGACTGATTGGTCAAATTGTTCTTGGTGGGATTGTTGTTCTCAGCCACTTAAACCCTTGGCTGGTCCTTGGACACTTCGCTCTATCAATGGTTTTAGTTTGGAATGCTGTGGTCTTACACCATAAAGCAAGCGATCTAGATGTTCCCAGATTAGATAAGCCCTTTCGTCAATTCACAACTCTTCTAACTAGTTGGGCTTTAGTGATGCTCGCCACAGGAATGCTAGTCACTGGCTCAGGCCCACATACCGGTAGTCGAGACGATCCAATTGAAAGGCTTCCATTTTCAATACGAGAAATCGTTCGCATTCATAGTTCTACAGTAATAATTTTTCTGGTTCTGGCTCTATTTTTTACCGTCTACGTATTTCGTAACTCGCATGCAATTTCTTTACGTCCAATAACAAAAACTCTTTGTGTTGTAGTTGTATTGCAAGCAGTAATCGGATGGGTTCAATATTTCACCGGTGTTCCAGAAATACTTGTCGGTCTACATATAGCTGGAGCTACAGGGTTATGGGCGACTCTTGTGAAGTCCTGGTTAATCGCTCATGGATCAAGTTAATGAGTCCCTCCCCTACTGAGATTGAAGATCCCAAAGTTGAAGAGGAAAACATAGTTGAGCCTGACTCGCCATGGATTGTCATTGTTTGGAATGACCCCATAAACCTGATGTCCTATGTGTCGTTTGTATTTCAGAAATTATTTGGATACAGCAAAGAAAAAGCAGACGTTTTAATGCTGGAAGTACACAACGAAGGGCGAGCGGTAGTTTCTACAGGTAATCGCGAACGGGCTGAGTTTGATGTATTCCGCCTACATGGGCATGGTCTTTGGGCAACGATGGAACGCAGTAGTTAATTATGAGTGAACATGCTTATGCATTTGTAGGTAATCCTGCCACTAAACAAATTGAAATATGTTTAGACGGTGAGAGTAGAGAGGTTCTGCTTGAATTAGCAAAACAGTTTCGTTCATTATTGCTTGAAGACTCTGATGATTCTCTCGAACGGCTCTATCCACCAGCGTATTTGGATCATTCCGAATTAAACGTGGAATATGTTTCGCTCGTGCACGATGATTTACTTCAAGAAAAATTGGCATCTATAGACATTTTTGAATCAACAATTCGGCTTGAATTTGTAGAAATAGAAAAGTTTTTTTCTTGGATGGCTGTATTAAACAGTATTCGATTAGTACTTGGTACCCGTCTTGACGTTTCAGAAGAAGACGAATTTGACTTTGAAAAAAGTCATAGTCCAGAACAAACACTTTTTGTTTGGCTGGCTATGTTGCTTGAAGAAGCTGTATCAGCAAGTACTTTTTATGTTGAAGATTTTAATAAAAGGTAAGTACTTCATGTTTCAGGCGATAGACAGTATCTGGTAACGTGTTTTCGCCTTCACGTGGGTAAGAGCCCCCATCGTCTAGCGGCCTAGGACGCCTGCCTTTCACGCAGGTAACACGGGTTCAAATCCCGTTGGGGGTGCGAACATATAGTGGTGTATGGTTTTACCATTCACCAGTTCTGGTCCTGTGGTGCAGCCTGGAGTGCACGCCGCCCTGTCAAGGCGGAGGTCGCGAGTTCAAATCTCGTCAGGACCGCAAACCATTGTTTATCTTTGTATAGGCATTGGGGTCGGGTAGCTCAGTTGGCAGAGCGTCCGCCTGAAAAGCGGAAGGTCACCGGATCGACGCCGGTCCCGACCACCAAATACGACAATGTAAGAGCAACTGGTGATATCTCTTTTTAGTTGCACTGGTTAATGAGTGATTATGAGAAACAACAATCGAGTGCTCATTCCAAAAGCAAACTTTCGCGATATTGGTGGAATTGAAACCCATGAAGGTAAAACAATTCACTTAGGCCAAATCTTTCGATCAGGACATTTATGTGAGCTCGCAAGTTCAGAAAAAACAATTCTTTCAGATTTGAACCTTCGTACGATTATTGACTTGCGGAGACCAAAAGAAATTGAAGAGAGGCCTCATCCATATTTTGAAGGTTGTCTAACTCATGAAATTTCTGTGTCTTCTTCTGATAATGAATTTGCAGTGGTTGCGGGATCTCTAGATAAGCCGGATATGGCTGAACAGGCATCGAATCTTATTGATGGATATTTTGAGGGAATTATTACGAAGCGTTTACATCTGTACCAACCGGTATTTCATGTAGCAACACAACCCAAAAACTATCCTTTGTTATTCAACTGCTCTGCAGGTAAAGACAGGACTGGCTTTGTGGCGGCTATTCTTCTGCGACTTCTTGGAGTTGAAGAAGAAAAAGTGATTGATGATTTTTTGCTTAGTAACGAAGTCCGTAAAGACCAAATCGAGTTGCACATAATGTCTTATAAGCAACGGCTTGCTAAAGAAATGGGATTTAAAGAATCTGAAATTGATAATCGTCACCTTGAGCCTTTTCTCTCATTGGTGATGAGTAAGCCGTCATATATGAAGTCGGTTTTTTCTGCTATTGAGTCCGGCTGGGACTCATGGGAGATGTTTCGTAGGGAAGGGTTAAAGATCTCGGACGACAGTTTCGATATTTTCCGAGATTTTATGCTTCAGTGATCTTTCGCTACTGTGTGTATTTAGAAGAAATAGAGCAGTATCATCGTGGTACGACAGTGAGGTTAATCAATGAAAAATCATGAAAATATTTATATCAATGGAGAGTGGGTTTCCTCAGGTGGAGACGGCTCAATTGAAGTAATGAATCCTTCAACAGAAGAAGTTGTTGGCTCTATCCCTGACGGGGTTGCCTCTGACGTTGACGCAGCGGTTGAGTCTGCTCGTGCAGCTTTCCCGGCGTGGTCTGCTCTTAGTTTGGAAGATCGCTTGTCCTTTATTGAAGGTTTAGCAGGTCAATTAGCAGCACGTAGCGAGGAAGTTGGGGAACTTATTTCCACTGAAATGGGTATGCCGCAGCCTTTGGCAAACATAATCCAAGCTGGTTTACCTGCTGGAACTACAGCCAGTGTGTTAGAAACTGCTCGCTCTTTTGCGTTTGAAGAACAAATGGGGAACACTTTGGTTACCCGTGAACCGATGGGGGTCGTTGGTTGTATAACGCCTTGGAACTATCCGCTACATCAAATTATGGCAAAGGTGGCTCCGGCATTAGCAGTAGGTTGCACGGTAGTTCTAAAGCCAAGTGAGGTCGCTCCTCTAAATGCTTTCTTATTAGCAGAAATTATTGATGACCTCGGTTTCCCTCCAGGGGTCTTTAATCTTGTGTCGGGTGTTGGCCCAATAGTAGGTGAAGCTATTGCTGCTCATCCTGGTATTGACATGATTTCATTCACCGGGTCTACCCGTGCAGGGACCCGCGTTGCAGAAGTAGCAGCACCGAACGTTACCCGTGTTCACCAGGAACTCGGAGGTAAATCAGCAAACATTATTCTTGACGATGCAGATTTTGCTTCTGCTATTCCAGGTGCGATTAACGCTTGTTTCCTGAACTCTGGTCAAACATGTAGTGCTTTGACTCGTCTTCTTGTTCCATCATCTCGTATGGACGAAGCTGCAGCTTTAGCTGGAGAAGCAGCGGCAGCTGCAGCTGGGCGACTTGGACCACTTGTCTCTCAGGCTCAGTGGGATCGAGTTCAGTCATATATTCAGAAGGGTATTGATGAGGGTGCGACATTAGTTACAGGGGGTACTGGAAAACCTGAAGGCCGTGAAGTTGGCTATCACGTACAACCAACGGTGTTCGCTGATGTTGATAATTCAATGACTATCGCTCAAGAGGAAATCTTTGGGCCAGTGCTATCAATCATTGGTTATAAGGATGACGAAGATGCGATACGTATTGCCAACGATTCTGATTATGGACTCTCAGGCGGTGTTTGGAGTTCTGATAACAACCGTGCTCTTGAAGTCGCTAAGCGCATGCAGACCGGAGAGGTAGATGTCAACGGCTCTATCTTGAATACCAATGCCCCATTTGGCGGTTATAAGAAATCTGGTAACGGGCGAGAGTTAGGCCGATTTGGTATGGAAGAATTCCTTGAGGCAAAACAAATAAATATGCCTGCCTAGAGCATTAGTTCACAACAAATAACCACCATCGGTGGAAGCAAGTCGTTTTTCTTGTTAGATCTATTGGGCTGCAAGACCTGCTTGAAACTCCCCTTTTATAACTGCTTGTCGAGTTTTTTCATCTAATTCATCAAGCAGTTCAATGGTTACACCAAGAATGTTTGCTGTACAAGGGAAAAGATGGGGGTATAAACCAACTGGAGCACCTGTATCAACTCCAACATCGAAAGTTTCTCCGCTCATTGAGAACACAACCGGCACGGTTTTTTCCACTCGTTCGTGTGCAACTTGTTGACCATTCACTAAGAGATGGAAAGTTCCACCTTTTCCGAATCCACCGTCATAGTTGAAGAAAACAGTTACTTTATTGTGACCTTGCTTCAAAGTTTCACCCGATGAAACAGTTGTGCGTTTATGTCCAAACAGGTTGTAATGCCAAATCGGTTCACCTTTATCTAAGTACAGTGACCATCCGTTTAAATTACCTCCCTGGCAAACAATGACACCTTCCGGAGATTTGGTTTCAGTTTCTAGTTCAGCTGTTATTTGAAATGAGTGATTTTTTATGTTTAAAACGCTGAACTCTGGCATTCTGACGTGATCGGTTGTATAAAACGCTTTTTTTACTCCGTTTAATGGGTCAGGGGGTCTTGTGTTTTCGGTTAGGCGATTTCCTGGATCGCGTAAAGGATAAACATTGTTACGTTTTGCCTCTTCATCAAATAGGTTTTGTAACTCAGTTAATTTCTCAGGAAGTTCTTCTGAGAGGTCATTACTTTGTGAGAAGTCGGTACGGATATCATAAAGTTCCCATTTTTCTTGCGGGCCATCAAAAGGAACACTTGCCATCCTCACCCATGGGACTCGACCATGAAAGCAGGACGCCATAAACCCGTCATGGTAGATGCCGCGATTTCCGAGTATTTCAAAGTATTGAGTTTTATGTGTACTCTCAGTCTGAGGCGAGTCGAATGTGTATCCCATTGAAGTTCCTTCAATGGGCATCTGAGAAACCCCATCTACTTCTTCGGGAGCTTCTATACCGATTGCTTCAAGGATCGTCGGTGCTATATCAATAACATGATGAAATTGGCTACGGAGTCCTCCTTGGTCTTTAATGCGTTTTGGCCAAGAAATAGCCATGCCGTTTCTCGTCCCGCCAAAATGAGATGCAACTTGTTTCATCCATTGAAATGGGGAGTCTTGTGCCCAAGCCCAGCCAACGTTGTAATGACATTCGCTGGCAGCCGTTCCAAAATCTTCCATATGTTCTAATAGCCACTCTGGATCTTCGTGAACACCATTTTGAAATGAAGGAGCGGACCAAGCGCCATGTATAGTTCCTTCTGCTGAGGCGCCATTGTCGCCAGTTATGTAGATAAAAAGTGTGTTGTCCCACTCCCCTATTTCTTGAAGGCTTGTAACAATTTTCCCTACTTGCTCATCTGTGTGATGAAGGAATGAAGCAAAAATTTCCATGAGGCGACTAGCTACTGGCTTATACCTGTCTGGGTATTCTTCCCAACTGGGTATTTGTTCAGGTCTCGGTGTATTTACCGTTTCTTTTGGGATAACCCCCATTGCGAGTTGGCGTTCATAAATTTCTTCTCTTAATACATCCCATCCTTGATCAAACTTTCCTTTGAAGTCATCAAGACGTTCACTTGGAACTTGTAAAGGAGTGTGTACAGCGCCTGGCGCGAAATAACAAAGAAATGGTCGATCTGGCCTGTGGGCTTTTGTTTGTTTTATCCATTTGGTTGCCTGTTCAGCGAGGTCTTCAGTCAAGTGATAATTATCTTGACCTATATAAGGCTGAATTGGTGTTGTTTGATCATAAAGAGCCGGCTCAAATTGTGAAGTTTCTGCTCCTGGGAAACCATAAAATCTTTCAAACCCTAAACCGGTTGGCCAGTGGTCAAAAGGGCCTGACGGACCTAGTTCCCATACAGGAGTAATGTGACCTTTACCAAACATTCCAGTTGCATAACCATTTGTTCGTAATATCTCTGCAATGGTGGCGGCTTCATCTGGGATTACTGAGTCATATCCTGGAAAAGAACTTGCTGCTTCTGTAATACAGCCCATATGTACGGTGTGATGGTTTCTGCCCGTTAACAAAGCAGCGCGGGTGGGAGCACAAAGTGCAGTGGTATGGAATTGGTTATAGCGAAGTCCTTGTTCAGCAATGAGATCGCATGTAGGAGTTGGAACCGGTCCGCCAAAAGTCCCAAAAGAACCAAATCCAACATCGTCTAAAAGGACCACAACAACATTTGGAGCATCTTTTGGCCCAGAGGAAATAGGTAAAGGTTCTCCAGTTGAGTCTTTAAATAATCGTTTTATATCTTGAGCCATGGTTCAAGCAATCCCAGTTTTATGCAAGTAAACAGTTATAGATAAAGTACCACCGTGATATCAGAGTCGGAATTTAAAGAAGAAGTTCTTTCTTTCTTCCAACGTGTCCCTCAACTTCTTGAAGAAATAGAAGACCCTTTTGAGAGAGAACGCACTTTTATAGCTGCATGTTACGACTCAAACTTGGGGGCTCTTAACTACCCAGTAGAAGATGGCGGGCGAGGACTTGAGCAGCGTTTTATTGACATATTTCGTCAAGAGTTACGAAGTCAAAATTCCTTTTCAATTGGAAATGCGTTCGGTGTCGGTATTGGTTTCTGTTTGCCAACAATTCGGGATCATGGAAGTGAAGAGATTCGGAAGCGTTTCTTAAAGCCCGGATTACGTGGTGAAGAAATGTGGTGTCAACTCTATTCCGAACCAGGCGCAGGATCAGATCTTGCAGGGTTAA
>CACFCV010000019.1:0-21420 GCA_902564875.1 Actinomycetota bacterium | reverse complement strand
TCGTATACAACGTTTTCTGTTGATGCGACATAGTCAGTGATGTCGGTGTTTTGGATAACAGTAATTTTCTGTGATCCGCAGTCACCAAAGGCGTCACATGTCATTGTGCCGATCAAACCTTTGTAGTCTGAAACGCTATTAAGGTGCTCACGAACTCCTGCACGGTCGATGACGAGGTCGTCACCATCCATGTATGAAGCATGTGCGATGGCGTCCAATAGTAGAACAGCAGCATCGTAGGAGTGAGCCCAGAACGGAGCGGCTGGTACTTCACCAAATTCCGCTTCGTAGTCAGCTAGTACTGAAGCAGCAAGCTCACCAGTTGACTGGTTCGCGTTGTCGCCATAACGGGTATCTGGACCCGAGAAAAACATATCTTCAGATTCAGCTAAAGCTAAATAATCTGAGTTCAAAAGACCATCAGCGGCCATCATGGTGATACCACTCATACCAGCAACAGAACCAGCCTGTTGGATGATGAAGTCACCTTCAGGTTGGAAGATTGGGAAGAACAACATTTCTGGACCACTAGCAGCAACTTCGGTCAACACTGGAACCATGTCCGTGTCACCCTTGTTCACAGCTGTGAATACAGTAATTGTTCCACCACCAGCTTCGAACGCATCGGCAAAAGCCTGCGCCAAACCTTCGGTGTATGGATCGCCATCATGGATCGCAGCAGCTGAAGTTACACCCAAAACCTCGAGTGCAAAGTTAGCAGCGGCAGCGCCCTGATAAAGGTCGTTATGGGCGGTGCGGTAATAACCAGCGTGATACGCAGAACCGGCAGTTCCTGCCAAGTCTGATGTCAATGCTGGAGACGTGTTCGAACCTGAAATCATTACCATTCCGGCTTCTGAAATCAAAGGTGAAGCAGCAGTAGCAGCTCCTGAACACGAAGTACCGATAACGCCGATCACTTGCTCGTCAGCGACGATGATCTGGGCCGCAGCCTGACCACCATCAGCAGAACAAAGATCGTCCAAACCGGCACCTAAGTCCACATCGAACCCATGAATTTGGCCGTAATCTTCGACGGCCATACGGATACCATTCTCATTAGGAACACCCAAGAACGCCACATCGCCAGAAATGGCGTTTAGTGAACGAATCTGGATGGCATCCCCTGCAGAAACAGTGACTTCTCCTAGAGAACCATCACCAAGATAGTCCCCACCGCTTGACTCAGCAGCTGTAGTAGCTGGAGCAGCAGTATCAGAAGAACTGCTCGAAGAGCTGTCACTGTCGCTACTACATGCACCCGCGAGTAACGCGAATCCAAGTAGAACGGCAGATAAAACGCTTAATCGTTTACTCATGAATCCCTCTCAATGAACCCCGTAGGGTCCCTATCCAATAGAAAACTCACATTGTTTTTGGGTCGCAAAAATTCTTCAAATAGAGGAAAATTTTGATTCACCAACCGCAATATGATTGCAATATGCTCTCGGAACCCTATAGGCAACTTAAAGAAAGCGAAAGAGGTGACACTATTTTTCCCACATTGTGGGAAAAATTTGTCAATTGCACCAGTTTTTTTGATAAATAACTCAAGTCTTAGTAGGTATGCGTCAGATATTTGTCTTTGTCTCTACTAGTGTGACAAACCTAAATGTTTAGAGATTTGAGGGTTTGATGGACGCATCACATAAAGGAAAAGTTGTTCTTGTTACAGGAGCCGGAAATGGTATTGGCAAAGCCATAGCAGTTCGGTTTGCCAAAGCTGGCGCTCATGTTGTTGTTAACGATGTAAATGGCCAAAGCGCCGAGGAAGTAAAAAATGAAATCTGTGACTCTGGTGGTTCAGCAATAGCAGTTGAAGCTGATGTTTCAAATAGTGATGAAGTAGCTGAAATGTTTAAAAAGGCAACTAGCAATTTTGAAACTGTTGATGTGTTAGTAAATAACGCTGGCTTGATAAGTCCTATGCTGCATTTTTTTGAAGCTGATGAAACATGGTGGCGACGGATAATTGATGTGAACCTCACAGGGCATTTCCTTTGCTCTCAACATGCTGCTCGCTTGATGGCTAAAAAGGGAGCGGGGGTAATAATCAATATGTCCTCTGGCGGTGCCACTCGTGCCCACCGAGCTTTTTGCGCTTACGACGCATCGAAGGGAGGCATTGAGGCACTAACCAGAGCCATGGCGCTTGACTTGGGGCCATATGGGATTCGCGTATGTGCGTTAATGCCTGGATCTATTGACACAGAAGGGATGGACGAAGAAGCGAGACGTTTACGCGGTGAAAATATTCCGCTCGGGTATCCCGGCGAACCAGATGATATGGCAGGTCCAGCGCTGTTTCTCGCTTCTGATGATGCCGCTTACATTACAGGTGACGTAATTAAGGTAGATGGAGGAATGTTGTCACAACAACGATCCGCAACAGTGGACATTATGCCTCCACAAAACTTTCCCCCTCGTGACAGTTTATAAATATGACAGATCGCCTTACTCATATAGCACTTCCCTGTCATGATCTTGAAAAAACAATTGAGTGGTATGAAAATTTTTCACCATTAAATCAGATTCACTACAGAACAGATTCAGATGGATCTGTTGCATGGCTTGCAACGAAGGATCGCTCATTGGTCATAGTTTTCATAAGTAGTAGTGATTCAAAAGAGCCAATATCCACTCTGAACCAGTTGGCTCACTTGGGCATATCAGTTGAGTCTTGCTCTCGAGTTGATGAAATAGCTGATATGGGGCGCAATGCAGGGTGTTTGGCCTGGGAGCCAGAATTATTGCCGCCACCGGTTGGTTATATATGCGCTCTTAGAGATCCTGATGGAAACACTGTTGAGTTTTCTTACGGGCAAGAACTTTAGAGCTTTTACTCGCCAGAACCGCCGCCAAGATAGGCCTTCTGCAAGTCCTCGTTAGCGCGTAGCGCTTCAGCCGTATCATCAAGAATTACTCGTCCTGTGAGTAGAACCCATCCGCGATCAGCTATGGAAAGAGCCATATTTGCGTTCTGTTCAACCATAAAAATCGCCATGCCTTCATTATTAATTTTCTCAATTAATTCAAAGTTTTGTTGAACTAGAGCTGGTGCCAGCCCCATTGAAGGCTCATCCATAAGTAGAACTTTTGGTCTAGACATAAGCGCTCGACCTATTGCAACCATCTGCTGCTCTCCACCTGAAAGTGTCCCAGCTTTCTGTGACAATCTCTCTTTAACCCGCGGGAAGAGATCGTAAACGTATTCAAGATCTTCGTTGATGCCATCTCGGTCGTTGCGGAGGTAAGCCCCCAACATAAGGTTCTCTTTAACGGTTAACCGTTTAAAAAGGCGACGATTCTCTGGAACCATTGTGACCCCATTGGCCACTCGGTAACTCGTAGGTTGATTATTTACGACTTCCCCATCAAGCACAACTTCTCCCGAAGTAGGGGTAACCATCCCTAAAAGAGTCTTAAGGGTCGTAGTTTTACCGCTTGCGTTTCCACCTAATAAACAAACTAGTTCTCCGGGATAAATAGCTAAATCCACATCTTTTAGTATGTGAACCGCTCCGTAATGTGTATTGACTTGACGGAACTCAAGTAAGGCCGAAGGGTCAGTTGTTTCTGAATTGCTTATCTCTGTATTCACGAGTGACTCTCCACTGGTCGCCCAAGGTATGCCTCAATTACATCGGGATCAGTTGAGACTTCCTCGTAACTTCCACTTGCGATCGGCACTCCATGGTCAAGAACTACGACTCGGTCTGAAACGTTTTTTACAACTGCCATATCGTGTTCAATAATCACAATTGTGAAACCCCATTCTGAGCGTAATCGTCCTATAAGTTCGGTTAGTTCAGCAGTTTCTGATGGATTCATTCCAGCTACTGGTTCATCAAGAAGCATCAAGCGAGGTTGAGTCGCCATAGCTCTAGCAATTTCTAATCTTCTTCGGTTGGCGTACGAAAGCATGAAAGCCGCCTGGTCAAGTCGATAGCCGACTAATCGAGATCCGAAGAAACCAAGAATCTCTTCCGCTCGTTGTCTGATCTCTTCTTCTTCTTTTTTGAATGCTTTTGTTTGAAATAGTGCCCCAAATACATTCTGAGAAGTTCGACAATGCTGCGCGACCATCACGTTTTCAAGAATCGTCATATTTGGGAAAAGGCGAACATTTTGAAATGTGCGGGCAATACCTAAACTTGTCACTTCGTTTGGTTCTAAACCTAGAACCGAGTCCCCTTGAAACAGGATGTCCCCTCCTGTTGGCTCAACCAAACCAGTAATGGTGTTGAAGAATGTTGTTTTCCCAGCTCCATTAGGGCCGATAACGCTTACAATTTCTCCTTCATCAACATGGAAGTTAAGCCCTGAAAGAGCGTCAAGGCCTCCGAAAGTGACTTGTAAATTCTGGATTTCAAGAAGGTGGCTCATATCTGGGCTTCCTCTCCTGCAGCGGTTTGTTCCTCGTCTTCGTCGTCTGTTCCTTTAAGCCAGGCGTCTTGAAGAAATTCTTCTTGATGTAATTCTTGGGTTCGGCGGGCGCTTGGTACAAGTCCCTCGGGTTTCTGGAGCATCATGTAAACCAGCAGCATTCCATACACAAGTAACTTCAATGAACCGAATTCTTGCAACAAGCCGGGCTGCTTTGGGCCACCAAGGACCCCAATAAGGACAAACGCTCCAACAAATACTCCAGGAATTGAACCCATCCCTCCAACAATCACCACTACAAGAATCACTATTGATATAAGAATCATGAAACTGTTAGGGAATACCGAACCTACTCGTGCGGCCATAATCGCTCCCGCGAAAGAAGCTAAGACCGCCCCGACGACGAAAGCCATAAGTTTCGAGTTGACGGTATTGATACCCATGGCTTCGGCGACTTGTTCATCTTCTCTAATCGCCATCCATGAACGTCCGAGTCGCGAAGCCTGTAAACGCCAGGACACGTAAACCGCAATGGCGCAAAAGAAGAGGACTAAGTAGAAGATACCTCTGGTGTCTGTCCCTGAGATGTAGACAACACCTAGATCAATGCCTGGAACTCCAAGAATTCCTTGCGCCCCACCAAAATATGGCTTGAGGAAATCTGACAGAAAGAGTAAGCGAATAATCTCGCCAAACCCTAATGTCACAATGGCGAGATAATCTCCTCGCATGCGGATCACCGGCGCTCCAATAAATAACCCCGTCAAAGCGGCAAGGATAATGACAAACACCAGCGAAAGAACCCAAGTCATTCCCGGAGCAAAGAATGGTGATAGTTCCGAAGTTAGAACTGCAGTGGTGTACGCTCCTACTGCGAAAAACGCGACATAACCAAGATCAAGTATCCCTGCAAGCCCTACAACAATATTGAGACCAAGAGCTAAAAGTAAGAAGATGCCGACATTAGCGAGTAGAGAGTTGACATAAGTTCCCATGAATATTGGAAGAACGATCCCCAACGCTGCAACGATTCCGAAGAGCACTACAGACGTTTTTTTCTTCTGGGATATCTCTTGTTCTCGGTATTGAGCTACAGCGTTCTTCGCTTTGCCTTTAGTGGCGACTGAAATCAGTCCAATCAATAAAGCTAAAATAATTGCTGGCCAGAGCTTCAAACCTCCACGCTTTTCAAAAATAAGTTCGACTAGCCACTCAAGACGGAAACCTTCAGACATATCATCTAGTGCTGGTTCAAAAATAGCTAAGGCAAGAACTGTAAAGAAACCATAAGAAGCCCCTCGTCGAAGACTTTCAGGTATTAAATGTAACCCTGCCCCTACAAGACCAAGTGCTCCACCGATACCGATCCATACTGCCGAATTTAGGTCCCGAGCTCCGAAAGCAAGAACTTCAAGAAGCTGTGGACTCCAGTTAATCAGGGGGTCTCGAATATCAAAGTTTTCTATTCCTAACATCAACAACGTGAGTCCGGCTCCACCGATAGCTCCAGTTAAAACACCCGTAAGTAAGTCTGGAAGTCCTGGTTTTGTTGTTTCTACACCTTCAAGCACTACACGTGATGAAGCAACATAACCAAAGATGAGGGGCAACCAGAGCAAAGAAACATAGCCGAGACTCAATAAAGGACTGATAATGCTTTTTGGATCAAGTTTTATAGGCATCCCAACTAAGGAGACAAATAGGAGTGCGGCAGCGCAGATTGACCCCCATTTAAAAATTCGTTTCCAGTCGAGAAGTAAAGAGGAAGGCAAAGTTGTCATGCTCTATCCTCCTGTGAGAGACGCTCACCAAATAATCCGGATGGCTTGAATAAAAGAACCATAACTAGGACGGTGAAGGCTACAGCGTCCTTTAATTGCGTGACGCCTGGAACTCCAAGGGGCTCAAGAATTAATTGTGGAGCGATTGATTCTGCCGATCCAAGAGCAAGGCCTCCTGACATCGCTCCACCAAGATTACCTATACCTCCCACAACTGCGGCAGTGAACGCTTTAATGCCCGGAAGGAACCCTGTCATAGGATTGACAGCACGGAACAAGAGTCCAAACATTACTCCTGCGACTCCTGCCATTGCCCCACCAACAGCAAAGGTTGTCACAATGATTCGGTTAACGTTGATTCCCATCAGGGAAGCAATTTCTTTGTCCTCTGCTACCGCCCTCATTGCCTTACCGGTTTTTGTACGTTCAACTAAATACCAGAGTCCCGTCATTGAAACTATGGTTACCAGGAAGACAAGAATTTTTATTCCGGATATTTCAAAGGTAAGTATCGATCTTTGTTTCGCTAGCCATTCAGGCAGTTGTGGGTAACCCTGAGTTCCCGGACCGAAGATTCCAAGTACAGCATTTTGAAGGACAAACGAAACACCAATTGAAGTAATTAGCGGTATGAGTCGAGGAGAGTTGCGGAGAGGACGATAAGCAATCCGCTCCGTCAGAACAGCAGTTACTGTAGAAACCATTACAGAAAGAAGAAGAACTATTAGTAGACAAAGAGCAAAATTGCTTTCCCACATGCCGTTCGCTGCAAATTTATTCGCTGCTATATAGCCCGTATAGGCACTGACCATAAACACTTCACCGTGCGCAAAGTTAATGAAACCGAGTACGCCGTAAACCATTGAGTAGCCCAAAGCAATTAATCCGTAGAAAACTCCTTGTGAGAGTCCTGATATAACTAAGCCTTTTATTTGATCTCCTGATAGCCCAGTCGCTCCGGGATTACGCCACTTAGCAAACCAATTATCGGGTGAAATTTGTTGAGCTATAAAAGCTAAGAAACCAATGGTCACAAGCCCAATCAGAAGAACTTTCACCACAAAGAGGAAGCGGTCAACTAGTGGAGTTCGTCTTTTCGATTTCCCCTCTACTGTCGCTGCCACTTTTTCTCCCTTTCTCATTGATCTTCACTGATATTACTGTGCGATCAGGGAACCTTAGCGGAGATAAAACCATTCTTGAACATTTTGCTTAGAGGTGCGGATACTTTTTTTTAAGGTTGGGCATGCTGCCAACCAAAGCGTCCCTTGATGCAAAGATGGCCTGAAGTTACGGAATGATCGGCTGGAGATGTCACTTTTACTATTTTTTCGTCTTGAACGTGTAGTTCCAAGTTGCACCCAACCCCACAGAATGAACAGACAGTCGTCGTGACTTCTTGATCTTGTTCGTTCCAAGTTCCTGCTTCGCGCATATCGTGTTCTGTTTTGAAAACAAGGGCTCCGGTTGGGCAAACGCCTATGCAATTCCCACAATAAACGCAAGCTGAATCAGGTAAAGCAACATCAAACTCTGTCGAAATATGGGCATCAAATCCTCTTCCAGCTGTGGCTATTGCAAATGTATGTTGAGCGTCTTCTCCGCATGCTTCAACACACTTGTAGCAAAGAATGCATCTTTCGTAATCCCTTACATATAGAGAATCTTGAACTTTTGGGGGCTGTGCGACAGTAGCTATTTCTGTTTTTTCTCCCATTCGATCGCTATCCACCTCATAGTGTTCCATCCAATCTTTGACTTCTGATGTTGATCGATCCATATCTACGGAAGAAGCCAAAAGTTCATAAACCATTTTTCTACTTTTTCTTACGCGGTCGCTGTCAGTTGAAACGACCATTCCATCTTCTATGGGTCGCGAGCAGGACGGCACCAAGGTCCTGGAGCCTTCAACTTCTACTACGCAAACTCGACATACGTTTACTGGGGTTAGATTTTCTGCCCAACACAAAGTCGGAGTATCTATTCCCTCTTGCCTACATGCATCTAAGATCGTTGATCCTTCGGGGGCCTTAACCAAATTCCCGTCTATTTGTATTTCTATTTTGGAGCGTGGAGTTCCAACTGGTATTTCATTCATGTGGCTCTCTCCAATAAACCAAGATTGATAGCAGAAGCTATAGCTCCTGAAGCCGTATGACCTAACCCGCAAATTGAAGCATCTTTCATAACGGTACTGAGATCTTCAAGAAGTTCTTCATCAGAAGCGAAGGAAGTTCCTTGAGTAAACCGGGCAAGAACTTCTTCTTGTCGTACAGTGCCCACACGACATGGAACACATTGTCCACAAGATTCGTCTCGGAAGAACTCTGCAATTCGTCGAACAGTGTCAGGCAGGTCATCTGATTCGTCGAATACCATGACGACTCCAGAACCTAATGAGACTCCTGCCTCGCGCGTAGCTTCTAAAGTTAATGAAAGATGTAAATGTTCTGCAGTTACAAAGCTTCCTGCTGCCCCGCCTAGAAGTATCGCTTTTATTTCTTTTGAGTCTTTTACCCCGCCCGCTGCCTCAATAACTTCACCTAAAGTTATTCCAAATTCATGTTCATAGA
This sequence comes from Actinomycetota bacterium, assembly GCA_902564875.1. Lineage (GTDB taxonomy): Bacteria > Actinomycetota > Acidimicrobiia > Acidimicrobiales > MedAcidi-G1 > MedAcidi-G2B. The sequence goes on along the minus strand of CACFCV010000019.1, from coordinate 12,680 downwards.
TACCTGGGTTTTCGACTCGTCCGCTCAAACAAAAAAGTCGAGTCCCGGGTGAGTTTTCTGTTCCTTTCATGGCGTAATTGCTTCCACCATTTCTCAAAATGGGAAGAACATTTACTAGTGTTTCTACATTATTTATTGCAGTAGGTTCTCCGAATAATCCGTGTGTAGTAGGGAAAGGTGGTTTGTTTCGTGGTTCACCACGGAATCCCTCAATGGAATTAAAGAGTGCTGTTTCTTCACCGCAAATATAAGCTCCAGCCCCTTTGTAAAGGGAAATATCAAAATTGAATCCCGATCCAGATATATCTGAACCTAATAGTCCTTCCCTTTTGGCCTCTTCTATAGCATTTTTTAGATGTTCTTCAGCAACGGGATATTCGCCGCGAATATATATCCACCCTTGTTCTGCTCCTATCGCGAATCCAGCGATAGTCATTGCCTCTATAACTGCGAAAGGGTCTCCCTCCATAAGTGTGCGGTCTTTGAAAGTCCCTGGTTCTGATTCGTCAGCGTTGCAAACGATATGACGTGGCCTTCCTTGTTCATCTGCTACCGCTCTCCATTTGACTCCGGTTGGAAATGCTGCTCCTCCTCTTCCGGAGAGCTTTGAGGCAGTTACTTCTTCTATAACTTTGTCGGGGCCAATATTTAAGGCGATTTCTAATGCTTCATAGCCATTTTTTTCTTGATATTCCTTAATGCTTTTGGGATCCACCACTCCCACACGTGCAAGTAAAGAAAGGGTGCCTGTTCCTCTTTGTGGAATAGTGACTTGTTCGCTAGAAGCATTTTCTTTTAGAGCTTTATCAATGTTCTTAACTGTTAGTGGCTTTGGCGATTCAGCAACAACTGCAAGGTCTTTCCCCTTAATACGTTGTATTAAAACAGCTGGTCCTCTTTCACACTGCCCAAGGCAGGGACTCGATTTTGCTTCATAGCCACTTTCTTTTAAATCTTTGATAAGTTCTTCGGCTCCCTGCAGTCGGCACCCCACATCGTCACAAACGTGTATCTGTTCATTTGCGGCAGGAGCTTGATGTGAAAAGAGGTGGTAGAAAGTTGCCACGCCATATGCTTCTGCAGGGGGGACTCCCAGAACTTTACAAATGTAGTTAAGTCCGCCTGGGCTAATCCAGCCCGAAGTGCTCTGTAATTCATGAAGAGCAGGCAAAAGCAATCTTCTTCGATCTTTCGCTCGTGAACGCCCACCAACTACGAACCGTTCATTTACTTTGATTGAGGCTGGCCCTACACCTGATATGAAATCATCAATGGCTTCCTGTTCTTCTGCAGTTGGTTTGTCCACACCAAATTTGAGATCAGACATTGGCCATACTTTCAATCTTCTCGATTTTTATTGCCGCCGCTTTGAATTCTGCGGTTCCAGATTTACTATCCCACGCATCACTAGTGAGCTGATTGATGTCAACCAGTTCTGGAAAATGAAATGTTGTGAAGGCAAGGCCGGTTTGAAGATCTTCGTCAATCTCGATCCTCATCAGTATTGAGCCCCTTCGTGAAGACACTTTCACGGTTTCTCCTTCTTCAACGCCGAGTTTTAGAGAGTCCTCAGAAGAAATTTCTAGTGCGTCACCGGAACGAATCGGAGAATCGAATTTATCGGATTGGACTCCGGTGTTAAAGGAGTCTAAAACCCGTCCAGTCGTTAAACGTATGGGGAATTCATCAGTTAACTCATCTACTGGAGGTCGATGTTCAACACAGGAAAATGGCGCACGTCTTCCTTCTACTGGTCTTTCCCATAACCGTCCATGGAGGAAAGGGCTACCAGGATGATCTTCATCAGGGCAGGGCCATTGGATACCTCCCTCTTGTTCTAAGCGCTTCCAAGACATCCCGGCATGCATGGGTGAGAGAGTTCGTAGTTCTTCCCATAACTCTTCGGGCGTGGGTTGTCCCCAGTTCGTTGATCCCATCCGTAGGGCCATTTCAGAAATAATTTCCACTTCTTGTTTAGCTTGACCTGGAGGAGGAACAGCAGCGCGAATGCGTTGCACTCGACGTTCGCTTGAGGTTGCCGTTCCTTCAGATTCAGCCCAACCAAGTGCTGCGGGGAAAACTACATCTGCCATTTGGGCAGTTCTGGTCATAAATACATCTTGGACAACAAGCATGTCTAAACGTTTCAACATTTCGCGAGCGTGCTTGACGTCTGCTTCTGAGTCTGCCGGATTTTCTCCAATAACCCATACTGCTTTTAGTTTGTCTTGACCCATAGCTTCAAACATCTGGGTCAAATTGAGGCCAATTTCACCGGTGAATTTCGCCTCCCAAGCCTGTTCGAATTTACCTCTTATTTCATCATTATCTACATCTTGAAATCCAGGCAATTTATTTGGTAGAGCTCCCATATCTCCACCACCTTGGACATTGTTCTGTCCACGCAATGGGACTAAGCCCGAACCGGGTCTTCCCACATGCCCAGTCAGAAGTGCAAGATTAGATAATGCAAGGACATTATCTACTCCTGTGTGATGTTCTGTGATTCCAAGAGTCCAAAGGATCTGAGCTGTTGGCGCATTTGCGTAACCGTGTGCAAGATCTGCTATTGCTTCACTTGGGACTCCGGTGATTTCAGACGTAAACTCTAAGGTCCATGGCTCTACATGTTCTTTGAATTCTTCATAGCCAGTTGTCGCATGATGAATGAACTCTTCATGAACTAGCCCTGAATGAATTATTTCTCGAGCCACTCCATTCGCTAATGCGATATCAGTACCAACGTTCAAACCCAGCCATGCATCTGCGAATTTCGCAGAGGAAGTATAGCGAGGATCAACAGTCCACATTTTGGCCCCATTGCTCAGTCCTTTAAGTACATGATGGAAATATATTGGATGCGCTTCACGGGCGTTTGAACCCCAGAGCAAAATTGCGTCAACATCTTCAACCTCGATATATGACGAAGTTCCTCCGCCTGCTCCAAAGACTGTCGCCAGACCGACGACACTAGGTGCATGTCAAGTTCGATTACAGCTATCGATGTTATTTGAACCGATAACTGAGCGTGAAAAACGTTGTGCAGCGTAGTTCACCTCATTAGTTGTTTTTGAACAACTAAAAAGACCAAAAAACTGCGGGCCATGTTCTGAGAGAACTTTCTTGAAACCTGAAGCTGCTCGATCAAGAGCTTCGTCCCATGTTGCTTCGCGCAGGTTTCCATTGTCTCTTACCATTGGCACTGTGAGTCGTTCACTCATATACGCTCCTTAACCATTAATGCATTAATAGAATTCTTACAATAAAACTACTACGTAATTTTGAATTATTTTTCTATCTCAGAAAGTATTAATTTACGGCATTTATTGCCTTCAAGTAACCGTATCCGTGAACGTAACTCGTCTCGGTCGATATAGCACCCGCGAAGATGACGTTTCCCGCTTTTTGCTTCAAAGGCGGTCCTACCATGTAGAACTCGGCGATTATCGAAGACCATGCAGTCGCCAGCTTCAAGACGGAATTTGATTTGAAATTGTGGATCGTGACTTGTTGTTTCGAATATCCGATAGGCCTCATACATGTCCTCCATTAGTTCTGGTGGTGCTTGCAGAGGGTATCTCAGCCAACTACCGGCTCGTATTTCTGAATATTCTCCCGCTTGGTCTAAGCCAATCATTGGTGCTTTCCATCGATAGTCACTGGTTCGGCTTCGATTCGCAAAATCCCAGGAGATTGTGGTTAGGAGTTCATAAGATTTCGGATGTTTTTCTCGAATTTCTTCTGCTACACGAAATCCATCAACAAGGATGCTGTTGCCTCCTTGTACGTCATTTACTAGGCAATGAAGCAGTTGCATCCCTGGTTGGTATTCACGAGTTGGGAGATCGGTGTGTGGGGGTAGTTCAAGACCTGTGTTTGAATTGCTTACAGGGTCAAAATCAACTTGCACATCAAATAGGTCTCCGAAATTAGAGTGCCGCATGACTCCTATTCGGTTTGCTACTTCGCCCACAGCTGGATCTTCAAGTGGTACTGCGTGGATTAATGCGCAACCCGTAGTTTGTATTGATTGGAGCCATTGCAGTTCAATATTTTCATCGTCGCAGATATTGCTCCAGTTATATTCGTCCGGTTTTTCTCGAGTGGAAGAATCCCACATTTCTATTTGTTGGTTCAGGCCAAGAGATTTTTTACTTGAGTAACAATGTTCCCTTAGCCATCCAGGGTGAAATACACTTTTGTGTTCTTCCGGTTGCCATTGGACAACTAACGCTCCTTCTGGAGTTACTTCAACTTGAGAAGGTCTTAAATTCTCGGGGGCGTTAACTATTTCAAAGGTTTGTTCAAGCGTGTAGGGATGTACGCAGCATGGGCAATTATCACGCAACCAGAAAAAGTGGAAGTCACTTGTTTCCTCATTATTCCAGTTGACCCTAATAGTTCGCTCGGTAATTTTTGCTGTAACAATTTCTGCGGTAATTGGATACAGATAAAAATCCCCAGTAGGTAAGTCGTAGGGTGCGGGAAGTGCTTCCCGTTCTTCAGGTTCCATCCTGAGAACCTTTCCCGGGAGTTCCTACTTCTGATTTCCGTAGCGCCTTTATGATTGCGACTAGCCCTCTGTCTCTTTCACTTACTAAATCAGCTACTTTGCGACCTGCAGCCTCTTCTTCACATCCGTTCACTACTGCATCGCGTAGTTCTTTAGTTAATTCTGGTGCTTCTAGCCGTGTCCAAGGAGACTTTAGAGAAGGTCCAAAATGGTCGAGCATATGTGCCATACCGCCTTCACCACCAGCTAGATGAAAGGTCAACATCGGCCCCATTAATGCCCACCGTAAACCTGGGCCGGCGGTAATTGCTAGGTCTAGTTGCTCTACCGTAGCTTCTCCATTCGCTACCATATGCAAGGCTTCCCTCCACATCGCTTCTTGCAGCCGGTCAGAAACAAACCCGTCAACTTCTTTGTCTAGCCGTAAAACAAGTTTTCCAGTTGATTCATATATTTCTTGAGCTTTTATTAAATTCTCTGGAGACGTTTTTGGCCCTCCTACTACTTCAACTAGAGGCAGCAAGTACACCGGATTGAAGGGGTGCCCAACGACAACTCGTTCAGGGTGTTTTTTGCATCGTTGGGTCATGTCGCTGATTAAATACCCTGAAGTTGAGGAAGCGATCACAACGTCGCTAGAACAAATCTCGTCTAATTCTGCGATGAGATCCATTTTGAGTTCAAGGCGCTCTGGGGCGTTTTCCTGAACTAAACATGCTCCTTCAATTGTTTGATCTACCGTCTCGCAAACAATAAAGTTCTCTCGGTTTGCTTCTTCTGGTAGGCCTAATTCGGTCATAGCTGGCCATGCAAGATCTAAATAGGAGTTAAGTCTTTCTTCAACTCCTTCAACTGGATCCCAGACTCGGACGTTATGGCCTTGCCCTAGAAAATGAGTTGCCCATCCGCAGCCAATGACTCCCATTCCGATGCAAGCAATAGTCAATTTTTCTTCGCTCATCGCTTTAGTTGCAATGTTTCTCGCGCTTCTTCTGGGCTTTGGACTGATGCTCCCAGCAAATCAATAATCTGGCATGCTCTCTCTACTAAGGATGCGTTTGTGGCGAGTACTCCGCGTTTCAAGTAAAGGTTGTCTTCTAACCCAACTCGTACATGCCCTCCAAGCATTATGGATTGAGCCACCATAGGCATTTGCATGGCGCCTAATCCGAATGAGGTGAACTCAGCTTCATCAGGTAAGCGACTTACCATTGCCTGCAGGATGCCAATATCCATGGGGGTTCCGTAAGGAATAGATAGGCATAACTGAATCCAATAAGGAGCATCAACAATGCCTTCTGAGATCATTGTTTCTGCGAACCATAGGCCTCCTGTGTCAAACACTTCTAACTCTGGTTTTACGCCTAACTCTTGAACACGTTCCGCCATGATTCTTAGCATGGACGGAGTTGAAATATAAACCTCGTTGTCATCACCAAAGTTAAGAGACCCACAATCAAGGGACGTGATTTCAGGACGAATGACTTCAACGTGGCTTAACCGTTCACGTCCTCCAACAAGATCAGTTCCAGGTTGCCAGTCCATTGGATTATCATCTGGCCCAACATTGAGATCCCCACCCATGCCTGAAGTGAGATTTACTATGACGTCTTTATTCTTGTCTCGTATTCTCTCTACTACTTCTTCATAATGAGCAATATTTCGTGTTCCTTTTCCAGTTTCTACATCTCTAACATGGCAATGAACGATTGTTGCCCCAGCCTCCGCTGCTTCTAAAGCAGAGTTGGCTATTTGTTCTGGAGTAACTGGAACTTCTGGACTCTTCCCAGTGGTGTCACCTGCTCCTGTAATTGCGCAAGTGACGATCACATTTCGGTTCATTGAACGACTCATTTCCCCCCCCAATTAGTAATCAAATAATTGTTTTGATTGATTACTTTTGCCTTTCTTAGTGATTTTGCATAGAGTTTTAAGACCCTTATCCGCAGAGGATACCCTGTAGCCCGCCATTGTGCCGGTTCCGGCGTACCAAAAGGAAAGATATGAAAATTTTATTTGCAGATGCTCTCCCAGAGTTTTACATTGATATTTTGCGCCAGCGCGGCGATGAGTGTGTAGTTGAACCAGACATAAGCGCTGAGGACCTCCCAAATGCACTTGAAGGGATTGATGTGCTTGTTGTACGAAGCACAAAAGTTACCGCCGAGGCAATTGCAAGCAGCGACCAACTCTCCTTAATTGTGAGATCTGGTGCTGGAACTAACACCATTGATTGCCAAGCGGCAGCAGACGCCGGTATTTATGTGTGTAATGTTCCAGGAACTAATTCTGTAGCTGTTGCTGAACTCACTCTTGGACTTTTACTCGCTATTGACCGCCATATTGCGGACTGTGTTGTGGACCTTAGAAATGGTCAATGGAACAAGAAAAAATACAGTGAGGCAGATGGTTTACTTGGGAAGACTCTAGGGATAATCGGAGTTGGAGAGATTGGTCTTGCGGTGGCTGAAAGAGCTCGTTCTTTTGGAATGTCGGTTATTGCTGTAAGAAACCCCAATCGTCGTGTAGATATTGAATCCAGAATCCGTTCCGTCGGCATCCGTCTTGTGTGGCTAGTCGAACTTATTTTTGAAAAGCGTGGAGGTTTGAAGCTCTGGCCAGCAATTATTTTAGCTTTATTGATTGGACTGATTTCAGTCGCCACTAAAGGCAAAGCGAAGAACGCTGTAGCTCAATACCGAGAACAAGAGATATCCCAGAAGAAAAAAACGTCTGTAGTGCTCTTCGGAATCGTTGCAGCGTTGGGGATCGTTCTTCCAATATTCATGGGAACTTATGTCAACTCTCTACTCGCTAATGTCGGCATCTTCTTACTTTTAGCTCTTGGTCTCAATATTGTTGTAGGGCTTGCAGGGATACTTGATCTTGGTTATGTCGCGTTTTTCGCAGTAGGAGCGTACACCACTGCAGTTCTAACTTCGGAACTATCACCATTCTTTGCTCCGGGAATGACTTGGGTTCTTTCGCTGGTGTTTGTCATTATCCTTGCCGCTTTGACGGGGTTATTTATTGGAGCGCCGGTGATCCGCATGCGAGGAGATTATCTCGCCATTGTGACATTAGGGTTTGGCGAGATTATTCGCTTACTCTTTCTGTCAGATTTCCTCAAGCCATATTTTGGTGGGGCGCAAGGAATTCTTGGAGTTCCAGGCATTGATCTAGGTGTTGTCTACATCTCAGGGACAGACACCAGAGGTATCTTCTACTTAGTCCTCTTCTTTTGCGCCATTGCGGTTTACGTGTCCTGGCGTTTACAGGCTTCGCGACTCGGACGTTCATGGATGGCGATTAGAGAAGATGAACAAGTCGCCGAAGCCATGGGTATCAATACCGTCAACTCGAAACTTATGGCTTTCGTCGTCGGGGCGGTCTTAGCTTCTTTCGCGGGAGCGATTATGGCCGCACGAGTAGGTTCGGTATTCCCTAACAGTTTCATGATTCTTATATCAATAGTGATTCTTGTAGTGGTGATTGTTGGAGGGATGGGTTCAATTCCTGGAGTATTTGTTGGAGCGTTTGTCCTTATTGGGGTCCTTGGTGGCCCAAAGCAGCCCGGCTTGTTGCAAGAATTCGGTTCATTGAAGTTACTTGTGTATGGAATGCTGCTGGTTTACATGATGCTCCAGAAACCCGAGGGACTTGTACCAAGCGCCCGCCGAACCCAAGAATTACATCAAGAAGAATTTCTTCAAGACGCCTGGCTTAAAGGAACAGACGACGAAGACGAGGAACAAACCGCTGCAGGAGAGGAAGCCCAGATATGAGCCACCTTCTTGAAATCCAGAATTTACAAGTCACTTTCGGAGGCCTTGACGCTCTTTCAGGGCTTAACTTCCATGTTGATGAAGGAGAAATTGTAAGCGTTATCGGCCCTAATGGAGCTGGGAAAACAACATTCTTCAACACCATTACTGGTTTGGTTGAGCCAACAGGAGGGGACATCCTGTTTCAAGGGGACTCGGTTCTAGGTTTAGAACCAAACGAAGTGACAAGTTTAGGTATTGCCCGCACATTTCAAAATGTTCGCCTTTTCCCAAATATGACGATTCTTGAAAACGTGATGGTCGCGCAGCATTGTCGAACTTCTCAGAATGTATTTGGGGCACTATTTCAAACAAAAGCATTCAAAAAAGAAGAAGAAGAGATCAGACAACGAGCGGAAGAGATTCTTGGTTTCTTCGGATCTCGATTAGTCGGCTATCGACTTGACCAGGCGGCTTTCATGCTTTCGTACGCCAACCGAAGAAGATTAGAAATTGCTAGAGCTATGGCGACTCAACCTCGCTTGATGCTTCTTGATGAACCAGTAGCTGGAATGAATCCATCAGAAACTGCTGAACTAACCGAACTTATAGGACGATTACGCTCAGAATGGGGTTTCACAATTGTGATTATTGAACACGATATGGCAGTTGTAAAAAACGTTTCAGACCGAGTCGTAGTTCTTGACCATGGAGTGCCGATCGCAAGTGGAAGTTACGAGGAAGTCTCAACTGATCCCGATGTAATTGAGGCATACCTTGGGCGACCAGTGGAGAGTCACTCGTGAATACAGAGATAAGCAATTCAGAAACAACTGACCCTTCGGCCTTACTTGAGTTCCGTCAAGTCAATACACATTACGGAGCGGTTCACATACTAAAAGATGTGGATTTAGCTATTTATCCCGGAGAACTAGTTTGTTTATTAGGTGGAAACGCAAGCGGTAAAACTACGACCCTTAAGACTCTTTTAGGGATGGTTACCCCTACTTCGGGAGAAGTTGTGCTTGATGGGGAAGTCGTAAATAATCAACCTACGAGTTACCGAGTGGCCAATGGGGTCACAATGGTTCCAGAGAATCGTCGCCTTTTTAAACGGTTAACCGTTAAAGAGAACCTTATGTTGGGGGCTTACCTCCGCAACGACCGAGATGGCATCAACGAAGATCTTGAATACGTTTACGATCTCTTCCCGCGGGTTAAAGAGAGATTGTCACAGAAAGCTGGGACACTTTCAGGTGGAGAGCAGCAGATGGTTGCAATAGGTCGAGCGCTTATGTCTAGACCAAAAGTTCTACTTATGGATGAGCCTTCAATGGGGCTGGCACCAGCTCTAGTTCAACAAAACTTTGAATTAATTGAGAAAATTAATAATGAAGGCATGGCGATTTTTATGGTTGAACAGAACGCAAATATGGCTCTTTCCATAGCTGATCGCGGATGGGTTCTACTCACAGGACGAGTAATTCTTGATGATACGGCTGAAGCGCTACGCGCTAACGAGGACTTGCAGAAGGCCTATCTTGGCGGCGGTTCTGGCGAGTAAAAGCTCTAAAGTTCTTGCCCGTAAGAAAACTCAACAGTGTTTCCATCAGGATCTCTAAGAGCGCATATATAACCAACCGGTGGCGGCAATAATTCTGGCTCCCAGGCCAAACACCCTGCATTGCGCCCCATATCAGCTATTTCATCAACTCGAGAGCAAGACTCAACTGATATGCCCAAGTGAGCCAACTGGTTCAGAGTGGATATTGGCTCTTTTGAATCACTACTACTTATGAAAACTATGACCAATGAGCGATCCTTCGTTGCAAGCCATGCAACAGATCCATCTGAATCTGTTCTGTAGTGAATCTGATTTAATGGTGAAAAATTTTCATACCACTCAATTGTTTTTTCAAGATCATGACAGGGAAGTGCTATATGAGTAAGGCGATCTGTCATATTTATAAACTGTCACGAGGGGGAAAGTTTTGTGGAGGCATAATGTCCACTGTTGCGGATCGTTGTTGTGACAACATTCCTCCATCTACCTTAATTACGTCACCTGTAATGTAAGCGGCATCATCAGAAGCGAGAAACAGCGCTGGACCTGCCATATCATCTGGTTCGCCGGGATACCCGAGCGGAATATTTTCACCGCGTAAACGTCTCGCTTCTTCGTCCATCCCTTCTGTGTCAATAGATCCAGGCATTAACGCACATACGCGAATCCCATATGGCCCCAAGTCAAGCGCCATGGCTCTGGTTAGTGCCTCAATGCCTCCCTTCGATGCGTCGTAAGCGCAAAAAGCTCGGTGGGCACGAGTGGCACCGCCAGAGGACATATTGATTATTACCCCCGCTCCCTTTTTAGCCATCAAGCGAGCAGCATGTTGAGAGCAAAGGAAATGCCCTGTGAGGTTCACATCAATTATCCGTCGCCACCATGTTTCATCAGCTTCAAAAAAATGCAGCATAGGACTTATCAAGCCAGCGTTATTTACTAACACATCAACAGTTTCAAAATTGCTAGTTGCCTTTTTAAACATTTCAGCTACTTCATCACTATTTGAAACATCAGCTTCAACTGCTATTGCTGAACCACCAGAGTCACAGATTTCATTTTTTACTTCCTCGGCGCTTTGGCCATTTACATCGTTAACAACAACATGAGCGCCAGCTTTGGCAAACCGAACTGCTATGGCTTTGCCAATACCATTTCCGGCTCCTGTAACAAGAACAACTTTTCCTTTATGTGATGCGTCCATCAAACCCTCAAATCTCTAAACATTTAGGTTTGTCACACTAGTAGAGACAAAGACAAATATCTGACGCATACCTACTAAGACTTGAGTTATTTATCAAAAAAACTGGTGCAATTGACAAATTTTTCCCACAATGTGGGAAAAATAGTGTCACCTCTTTCGCTTTCTTTAAGTTGCCTATAGGGTTCCGAGAGCATATTGCAATCATATTGCGGTTGGTGAATCAAAATTTTCCTCTATTTGAAGAATTTTTGCGACCCAAAAACAATGTGAGTTTTCTATTGGATAGGGACCCTACGGGGTTCATTGAGAGGGATTCATGAGTAAACGATTAAGCGTTTTATCTGCCGTTCTACTTGGATTCGCGTTACTCGCGGGTGCATGTAGTAGCGACAGTGACAGCTCTTCGAGCAGTTCTTCTGATACTGCTGCTCCAGCTACTACAGCTGCTGAGTCAAGCGGTGGGGACTATCTTGGTGATGGTTCTCTAGGAGAAGTCACTGTTTCTGCAGGGGATGCCATCCAGATTCGTTCACTAAACGCCATTTCTGGCGATGTGGCGTTCTTGGGTGTTCCTAATGAGAATGGTATCCGTATGGCCGTCGAAGATTACGGCCAAATTCATGGGTTCGATGTGGACTTAGGTGCCGGTTTGGACGATCTTTGTTCTGCTGATGGTGGTCAGGCTGCGGCCCAGATCATCGTCGCTGACGAGCAAGTGATCGGCGTTATCGGTACTTCGTGTTCAGGAGCTGCTACTGCTGCTTCACCTTTGATTTCAGAAGCCGGAATGGTAATGATTTCAGGTTCGAACACGTCTCCAGCATTGACATCAGACTTGGCAGGAACTGCCGGTTCTGCGTATCACGCTGGTTATTACCGCACCGCCCATAACGACCTTTATCAGGGCGCTGCCGCTGCTAACTTTGCACTCGAGGTTTTGGGTGTAACTTCAGCTGCTGCGATCCATGATGGCGATCCATACACCGAAGGTTTGGCGCAGGCTTTTGCCGATGCGTTCGAAGCTGGTGGTGGAACAATTACTGTATTCACAGCTGTGAACAAGGGTGACACGGACATGGTTCCAGTGTTGACCGAAGTTGCTGCTAGTGGTCCAGAAATGTTGTTCTTCCCAATCTTCCAACCTGAAGGTGACTTCATCATCCAACAGGCTGGTTCTGTTGCTGGTATGAGTGGTATCACCATGATGGCCGCTGATGGTCTTTTGAACTCAGATTATTTAGCTTTAGCTGAATCTGAAGATATGTTTTTCTCGGGTCCAGATACCCGTTATGGCGACAACGCGAACCAGTCAACTGGTGAGCTTGCTGCTTCAGTACTAGCTGACTACGAAGCGGAATTTGGTGAAGTACCAGCCGCTCCGTTCTGGGCTCACTCCTACGATGCTGCTGTTCTACTATTGGACGCCATCGCACATGCTTCATACATGGATGGTGACGACCTCGTCATCGACCGTGCAGGAGTTCGTGAGCACCTTAATAGCGTTTCAGACTACAAAGGTTTGATCGGCACAATGACATGTGACGCCTTTGGTGACTGCGGATCACAGAAAATTACTGTTATCCAAAACACCGACATCACTGACTATGTCGCATCAACAGAAAACGTTGTATACGA
>CACFCV010000018.1:0-22122 GCA_902564875.1 Actinomycetota bacterium | reverse complement strand
GTTCGTTATAGCCATTGGTTAAGTATTCAACAATAACTTCTTATCTAAGTGAATTACTGCCGAGTTACGGTAACTGGCAGATTTGCATAGCCGTGAACGAAACTTGAAAAAACTCGTTCAGGTTCGTCTTGAATTTCTATCTTTTTAAAGCGTGGCAGAATTTCTTCCCATAGAACTCGCAATTGGAGCTCAGCGATTCGGCTACCCATGCAGAAATGGATTCCATATCCGAAAGAGAGTTGTCGATCAGCGTTGTGTCGTTCTACATCTAAAACGTGGCCGTTTTCAAAGACATCTTCGTCTTGATTAGCTGACACGTACCACATAAGCACCTGATCGTATTTTTTGATTTGTTTTCCACCAAGTTCAGTGTCTTTGGTGGCGGTACGACGCATATAAGACAATGGTGTTTGCCAACGAATAACTTCTGGAACAAAATTCGAAATCAGGCTTGGATCAGCCATGAGTTTTTCGTATTGATCAGGATATTTGTTGAGTCCATAAACGCTGCCTGTCATCGTGTTACGGGTTGTGTCATTGCCCCCAACAATCAACAACAGCAAATTTCCTAATTGCTGAGTTGGTGGAATGTCTTTAGTGGCTTCACCATTAGCGAGCATTGACACTAGGTCAAACCCGGGATTTTGACGACGTTCTTCGAAAAGTCCTTCAAAGTAGTCCACACATTCATTTAATTCATCAATTCTTTGCTGTTGACTATCTACCACACCTTGTCCAGGGACAGCGAAAACAATGTCTGACCAGCGAGTAAGTTTCCGGCGGTCTTCCATTGGGAAATCAAAAAGAGTAGCCAGCATCAATGTGGTGAGTTCGATTGAAACAGTATCAACCCAGTCAAACGTTTCCCCTTCTGGTAGAGAATCGAGCAGATCAGCAGTGCGTTCGCGTATCATCGGTTCAATATTTCGCAAGTTGCTTGGCGCCGACACACCTCTTACCGTTTTACGTTGCTCTGTGTGTCTTGGGGGATCCATTGCGATGAAGGTTGTTACTCCCTGCTGATGCCCGGTTCTCTTATCTTCGATTGCTCCTGTGAATTCTTGGCGCCCTAAAGAAATGCCGCTGGCTGATGAGTACGTTTCCCAGTCGCCGTCAACAGCTCGAACGTCATCATATTTTGTAACTGACCAGTAGCGTCCAGCTGTATCTAACTCATTTAAGTGCACTGGGTCTTCGCTACGGAGTCGAGCAAAGTGTTCTTGCCAACGATCTTCCTTAAAGAGATGTGGATTCGCTGGATTAATCTCCGAAATACCCAATTCAGAAGCTTCTTTAACACCGGCTCCAATTTCAGTCATTTCCATTTCTGGTGTACGAAGAAGGCCATTGGTTTCTAAATCGGCTTTATCCTCAATTTCGTCGTTTTTTTCAGCAATGTCGGTCATGAGATTTTCCCCTCTTCTCTCTTTACTTTACATCCTTCAGTCAGTACCTTGCCTAATCGATTACCTGAAGATAACGGTAAAGCAATTCTTGAACTACTTTTTTCAAAGAATCTATGAAGTAGTCCGTGCATTAATGAGTTTGGTTGAAAGATTTCCACGTCGACGTACCACTATTTCTTTTAATCCAAGAAATTTTTTCAGCCGGTTTAGTTCAATTGATAATTGTTGTGCGATTCGATCTGGATTAGCTGTTTTTTCTATAAACGAGCCTTTAACTATAAGTTGAGAAGACGATCGATCAGCTTTTAAATCAACTCTGCCTACGAGTTCATCACCGAGAAGAAACGGTAAGACGTAGTAACCGAATTCACGTTTTTTTTCTGGAACATATATTTCTAAACGGTATTTGAAATCAAATATTCTTTCTGTCCTAGGTCTGCACCAAACCACCGGATCAAATGGCGAAAGTAATGCGCGTGCTTTGACTCGATCAACATTACGGAATTTTGGATGCAAATAAGCTGGTTCAGTCCATCCTTGAACTTCAGCTAATAATAATTTCCGGTCTTCAACTAATTCTTCTAGACGAGGTCTTACATCCGATATTTTCATTCTGAAATAGTCCGCGAGGTCAGAAGCAGTGCCTATCCCATGGCTGCGGCCAGCAATCTCTAATAAGTCTCGGTGGGCTTCATCATCAGCTGGTGTGGTTTCATGGCGAATCTTTTCAGGAATCAAGTTGCTGAAAGGCTCGTACATTCTGTTGAAATTAGATGTTCTACGTATGCCTACTTCACCAGTTCTGAATAACCAATCAAGTGCTCTCGTTCCGTCTGAACGACCGTCCCACCATTGACCTTTTCTTGGCCGAGGATCTCTAAGCGAAGAAGCATTGATCGGCCCATTTTGCTGCACTTCCGCGAGTACTCCAGCGATATAACCAGATTTTTGTTTTGCCATTTTGTGCAGGCCCGCCCAGGTAACACCTTTGCGCGCTTGACGTTTCATCCACCGTAATGATGGTTCGAGTTCTACTTGCACTACCGAAGCTTCATGTGACCAAGTTTCAAATGTTTTACCTGAGTGCCACAGCCAATGATCCAAATCTTCTCTTTCGTAGAGTCCTAATCTGCTGTACATCGGCAAATAGTGTGAACGACACACCGCTTGGACCGAATCAAGTTGAATGACGTTCATTTTTGACATCACTCTCTTGAAATCTTTACTGGTTGCTGATCCTTTCTTTGGAGGATCACCAAAACCTTGCGCATGTAGAGATATTCGTCGAGCTTCCCGCGTCGATATTTCAAACATATTAATAGTTTGTCTTATTTTCCTATGCGAGATGGAGATACCACCTATAGGGGCTCTCACAGTAGTAAAAATGAACGCCTAAACAGCGATTTTACTCAAGGACTACTTACGCCATTCCTATATGGAAGAAGATCCTCAAATTCAGGTGCTCTTTTTTCTGCTTGTGCAGTAAACGCCTCTTTCATGTCTCCGCTTCGGAACATGCCTGCATTCCAAGTTGCTATGTGATCTAAAGAGTCAGATGTTGAGTGGTCTCGTGCATAGTTAATCATTTGTTTTGTTCCCCAAACAGCTAACGGGGATTTTTCGGCTATTTCTGTTGCTACCTCATGTACAGCATCAAGCATTGTTTCTTGATCCGGAAACACTTCATTTACAAGTCCGACTGATTTAGCCTCTGCTGCTGGCATTCTCCGTCCGGTGTAAGCTAACTCTCGACAAACTCCTTCTGGAATAAGCTTTGGAAGCCTTTGGAGCGTGCCTACATCTGCTGTCATACCAATGTTGATTTCTTGTATGCAAAAGAATGCGTCTTCTGTTGCATAGCGCATATCTGCTGCAGTAACCATATCTACTGCCCCGCCGACGCATCCTCCTTGTATGGCTGCGATTACTGGCATTCTTACTTTTTCAAAAACTGAAAAAGTTTCTTGAAGGTGGAGAACATTCATTCTTAAATTAGCTCCTATACGACCAGCGTCTTTCCCTTCAGAAACTACCGCGTCTCCCCCGCCAAATGCAGCGAGATCCATCCCAGCAGAAAAATGTCGGCCGGTTGAAGCCAAAATAATAGCTCGCACTTCTCCGCTGCTATCTATATCTCGGATTAGTCCTGGTAATTCTGTCCAGAATTCAGGAATCATTGAGTTGAGACGTTCTGGTCGTTTCATTGTTACTGTGGCTATACCATCAGAGGTTTCCACATCAAAGCATGTCATTTGTTCAGTCATAAGATTAATTTACTTCCATCTGGGTAAAAATGTTTGATCGGGTTAATTAAGATTTTTCTCTACAAGTTCTACTAAGTCAATTTCGGGTCGAGGCCCAAGGTGACTAATCACTTCAGCGGCAGCAATACTGCCTATTTTTCCTGATTTCTCTAAGGAAAATCCTTGGCTTAGTCCAAAGAGCACTCCGGATGCGTACAAGTCTCCTGCTCCTGTTGTGTCTACCACTCCGTCAAGTTCCTCTGCAGGTATTTCTATTCGCTCGTTTCCGGCTATAACTAAAGAGCCCCTTGGCCCAAGAGTTACAAACGCGATATCAACCAAATTTGAAAGTTCTTGGACTGCTATTGAAAAGTCGTCAGTTTCGAATAGAGACTTGGTTTCTGATTCATTTGAAAAGACGATATCAACTCGATCTTCTAACAAATCCAGCCATTCTTGACGGTGACGATCTACACAAAACTCATCTGAGAGCGTGAGCGCTACTTGACGAGATGATTTCTTGGCTACATCCATTGCAAAACGAATTGCTTCTTTAGCTACGTCTCGATCCCATAAGTAGCCCTCGCAATACAGTGTGCCTGATGATGTAATGAGGTCTTCATCTATCTCGGTTTTGTCTAGCAAAGAAGAAACTCCGAGGAATGTGTTCATTGTTCGTTGAGCATCGGGGGTTACCTGGATGAGACAGCGTGCCGTAGGGATGTCTCCTGCTTTTATCGGCCCTCGAAAATCAACCCCAGCTTCTCTTATGTCTTCGCTGAAATAATTTCCGAGAGGGTCATCATTAACTTTGCCAATATAAGCAGCGAAGCCTTCAAGACAAGCAACCCCGACCATGGTGTTGGCTGCTGAACCACCACTTACCCTCTTACCAGGCGGCATTGCTTCATATAACTCTTGTGCGCGGTCGGCATCTATTAGAGTCATATTTCCTTTTATGAGTTGATGATCTTGAATAAAACTTTCTTCTACTGGAGAGAGAACATCAACTATTGCGTTACCTACTCCCACTACATCGAACTTTTTTTCGTTCTTCTTTCTATCCATTGCTAGTTCCGTGTATAAGTTGTAGATCTAAATTTCCTAAAGCGTCGTTTACTTTGACAGTGAACACGTGTGTGCCTTCTGAAGGATCTGTGACGATACAAGAGAAACTCTGCCCTTCTTCCGCGATTCTTACT
The DNA here is from genome assembly GCA_902564875.1 of Actinomycetota bacterium. Taxonomy (GTDB): domain Bacteria; phylum Actinomycetota; class Acidimicrobiia; order Acidimicrobiales; family MedAcidi-G1; genus MedAcidi-G2B. The sequence goes on along the minus strand of CACFCV010000018.1, from coordinate 17,271 downwards.
TTAGGGTCGCATATAACTTGATGACTAATTCCGAGATCAGAATCAAGTTGTCCCTTCAACTCTTGAGATACTTCCTCTGCCCAAATAAGGCCAAACTCGGTTACTACATTGATGCCTCCTGAGCTATCCGGGCCTTCAACTATAAAAGAGACTTGAGTGTCGCCAATGTTGGCGGTGCAAGTGCTTTGGGTTTCAATAAGAGCCGGGCATTCAATAGCAGTGATAAGTTCGGGATCTTCTGGAATCAATAAGGCTGGAATTAGTTCCTCGAATGTTTCTTGATTGAATTCAGTTGATGTATCCGAGGAGCAACTAAACGAAATAGCTAAAAGAGCCGTGAAAAGAAAGCATAATTTCTTGTACTTTTTTCTTAGCATGAAAGCTTTCTAATTGTTATCAACTAAATGAAGATTTGAAGAGTAATTACTCAATAATTGAGATGGCTTGTTTAGGGCATCTCAAAACTGCTTGCTCTAGATCACTTCTTTGCTCTTCAGAAGGTGTTTCATTGAGTACATAAAGAAAGTCATCGTCCCTTACTTCAAAAAGATCTGGAGCGATATCCATACAAATACCATTGCTTTCGCATTGGTCGTAATTCACAGAAATACGCATATTTTCCTCCCAACAATTTAGATTTTTTTATCTTAGATGATTCTGTTGAGTTTTTCTTTTCAGAAATCTATGACCTGACGAATGATGTCTGCATCTCCCATGCACGCCATAGCATCGTTGACTTCATCAATTTTGATTCGTCGTGAGATCATTCCTTCAAGGTCAAGTCGTCCTGCTTTATATAGCCTCAAGAATCTATTGAAGTCTGAACGAACATCAGCTCCGCCATAGTAAGAGCCGACCAATATTTTTTCTGCGAAAAAAAGTTCAAAAGCGGAAAGTTCAAAGGTTTCTTCCATACGGCCAACCCCAACAACACACGCTGTTCCCCCTCGACGCGTAATGTCAAAGGCTTGACGCATCGTTGAAGGCAAGCCGATACATTCCAAAGCAAAGTCAAATCCATCACCACCGGTGATCTCTGCCATTGCCGCAGGAAGGTCATCTGGTAGAACTGCATGTGTAGCTCCGAAGGCTTTAGCTCGATCCAGTTTTCCTTCATGTAGGTCTACAGCAACGATTTCAGATGCTCCCGCAATCGCTGCACCTTGGATAGCTGCCACTCCAACTCCTCCTGCTCCTATTACTACCACAGAGGAACCAGGAGTAACTTTTGCTGTATTTAATGCTGCTCCCACTCCTGTAGTGACACCACAGCCAACTAAAGCAGCAACATCTAATGGCACATCATTATCTATTTTGATCGCCGCCATTGCTGGAACAATTGTCTCTTCAGCGAATGTTCCAGCGTTAGTCATAGCGCGTACGACTGTGTCACCTTGCATGAACTGTGGCTGAGTCAGGAAACCTGCCATGCAGAGATTCGGTTGTTTACGGTTAACGCAATAGTTGCAATTTCCACAAGGCGGAGAGAAAGCGATGATGACATGATCTCCTGGTGCTACATGAGTCACCCCGGGGCCTACATCTAACACAACACCTGCGCCCTCATGCCCCAAGACTGCTGGTGGCTGTAAGGGAATCGTTCCATTCATTGCCGAAAGATCTGAATGGCAAACGCCGCTGTGGGCAATTTTGACACGTACATCACCTGGTGCGATATCACGAAGTGCGATGTCATCAGCGATGACGAGTTCATCTGTTGGGACTTGGGTAAGGACGGCTGCAAGCATTTTTTCTCCCTTATGTAAGTTCTTTTTATTACCGTAGCGGTTTATTTCATTCTAAGGAAAGGCCGGTAAATGAAACTTGTTTTTTAAGAGTTGTTTAACTCAAGTCCGATCGCCAGTAATCCAATCACTGTCTTTGCATCAGTGATTGTCCCGTCCCTAGTTAACTCCAATGCTTCCTCTAAAGGCAGTCGAATTACCGTCAGATATTCCTCTTCAATGCTCACTGCTTTAGCTTCGGTCGGTATCAACTCTTTTGCGAGATAGATCGAAGTGATTTCATCTGTAAACCCCGCAGAGTTATGAAACTCTAAGAGAAGTGTTAGTTCGCTGCAGTCATGTCCTGTCTCTTCTATTAACTCACGGCGGGCAGCTTCAGTTTTCGCTTCTCCAGGAACATCAAGTTTTCCTGCAGGTATTTCAAGGGTGTTTCTCTCTAATGCCGGGCGATACTGATTAACAAGAATCACTTCACCCTTGTCTAGGGCTACTACTGCGACTGCGCCTGGGTGACGCACTACGTCTCTTTCTAGAACTTCTCCTTGGGGCCCTTCAAAAACTGCTTGATTGTAGGTAACAACAAAGCCTTCATGGAGAGTGGTTTCGCTTACTTTTCGAAAATTTTTTTCTAAATCATTCACTAATTAACGTTTCATCGCTTAACAACGGAGAATCTTGTTTCATTGATCGTTCAAGTGCTGCTTTTACAAACCCAAGAAATAACGGAGCGGGCCTTGTTGGTCTACTTTTGAATTCCGGATGTGCTTGAGTGGCAACCCAGAAAGGATGATTTTTTAGTTCTATAAACTCCACTAAGCGACCGTCTGGTGACTCACCTGAAATAAAGAAATCACTTTCATCAAATTGGGAGCGGTATCTCGGATTAAATTCGTACCTATGGCGATGCCGTTCAGAAATTACTTCCTCTCCATATAGCTCTGCGACCTGAGATCCATGAGCTAGTTGAGCCACGTAAGCACCTAACCGCATTGTTCCGCCTAAGTCTGTTACATCTCGTTGAGAATCCATGAGGTCTATAACAGGGTGCGGAGTAGATGCGTCGAATTCTGTGGAATGAGCACGTTCAAGACCAAGTACATTTCGAGCAAATTCGATTGTCATGCACTGCAGCCCTAAACATAATCCAAGGCAAGGAAGGTCATTTTCTCTTGCATAACCCGCAGCAGATATTTTTCCTTCTATTCCTCTTTCTCCGAACCCTCCAGGGATAACAATTCCGTCTAGATCCTTCAGTCGATCTGAGGCTAATAATCCTTCAATGTCTTCTGCTTGAATCCAGTCGATCTCAATATCCGCTCCGAGTTGAACAGCCGAATGATTCAAAGACTCAACTACTGAGAGGTAGGCATCAACAAGGCTTACGTACTTTCCGATCAAACCTATTCGCACCGATTGGTTAGCTGAACTTACTTTGTGGCTTAACTCGCGCCATTCTTCCAAATCTGGTTCTTTAGTTTCTAGGCGTAATAGATCACAAATTACATCATCTAGTCCCTCATCATGGATAACAAGAGGGATTTCGTACAGACTTCCGGCATCGGGAGTATTTATAACTGCTTCCGGTGGTACGGAGGAAAGATTAGCTATTTTTCGTGCAAGATCTTTCCCTATCGGCTCATCGCTTCTACACACGATTGCATCGGGTTGAATTCCTCGTCCTCTAAGTTCAATAACAGAGTGCTGGGTGGGCTTTGTTTTGTGTTCTCCTGAAGGGGCTATGAACGGAATCAAAGTGACATGAATATAACAAACGTTGTCGCGTCCAACATCTAGTCGATACTGGCGAATTGCTTCTAAAAACGGAAGGATCTCAATATCCCCTACTGTTCCACCAACTTCAGTTATAACGACGTCCACTTCGTCAGTTGCAAGCATACGTATACGTCGCTTTATCTCATCAGTTATATGAGGAATGACTTGGACTGTGCGGCCTAGGTAGTCACCCCGCCTTTCCGCTGCAAGAACTGTGGAATAAATTGATCCAGTGGTCGCATTAGATTCTTTGGTGAGATTCTCGTCTATGAATCGTTCATAGTGCCCAAGATCTAGATCAGTTTCTCCCCCATCGTCTGTAACGAAAACTTCACCGTGTTCGTAAGGGTTGAGAGTCCCTGGATCTACGTTGATGTAAGGGTCAAGTTTTTTGAATAACTACTTTCAACCCTCTTTGTTTAAGAAGTCTTCCAAGAGAGGCTGCTGTGAGTCCCTTACCTAAGGAACTTGCCACACCACCCGTCACAAAAATGTGTTTCGTCACGGAATATCAATCTATCGGGAACCGAGGGGTGATGCGCGGAACATTACGACTACTCTCAAATTCCTTGGAATTTCTCATCGGTCTTCGAGTCCAAATTTACTTTTTAGAACATGAGCAAAGTGACGATTTCTAGGAACTACCAATTGTGTTACTTGGCTGCTAGCTGTCACGACGACTTGATCGCCTTCTTCAACCACCGCTAGTTCACGTCCGTCAGCATTACAAAGAGCTGTTCGCCCTCCCAGTACTTCTACTCGAATTTCTGTTGAAGGGGCTAGAACCATAGTTCGGTCAAATAACATGTGCGCAGAAATGGGGGTTACTTGAATTGATTCATGAACGGCATCGACTATTGGTCCTTGAGCGGAGAAGGCATAAGCGGTTGATCCGGTCGGAGTGGCTACGATAAGACCATCTGCTGCGTAGGAAGTGAAAAAAGATCCATCAAGTGTTACCCCTACCCGAATTGTTGGTCCTCTTCTTTCAACCACAACATCGTTCAAGACGTGTGTTTCCCCAAGTAGGGTTCCATCGGATTTAGATACTTTGACCTGCAACATCATGCGTTTCTCTATGCTCTGTTGCCCATCTAGAACTTGGGTAATTAAGTCTTTTACTTCAGATGGTTCGCAAGCTGTCAAATAACCAAGGTGGCCAAAATTAACTCCAAGTATTGGAACTTCTGATTCGCCTAATAAATCGACCGCACGAAGTATTGATCCGTCGCCACCAAGGCTGACAACTAAGTCAAGAAGTTGCGACTTCTCCGCTATGAGCGGGTGATGGACTTCATGCCCTTCTTCGGACAACCATTGCGCAAGTTCAGCGGCTTGGTCTATCGCTTCTTGCCGTAGTTCGTGTACAACTAAACCGATTACTGCCATCTATTTCTTCCCATCGCCATGAAGACCTATTGCTTCTTGTATAAGTGATGAAACTTCTAATTGTTGACAATCTGAACTCTTAACAACGTGAATGAAGAATTCTACGTTTCCTTCTGCTCCAGTTATTGGCGAGACCATACCTTCTATGATGGCGGCTTTATTCCCGCGAACCGACATCTGCACCTTGTTAAGGACATCGTTCCAAACTTCTGGATCTCTTATGACTCCTTTTCCTTTATCCACTTCATGCTTTCCGGCTTCGAATTGAGGTTTAACTAATAGAAGCATCGGAGAATCATCTTTGATTAAATCAAGTAATTTATCCAAGATGGCTGTTAGAGAGATGAAAGATAGGTCTGCCACAAGAAGGTCAAACGGCGCTCCTAGTTCTTTTGAGTCAGCGTGACGGATGTTTGTTCGCTCATGAACTGTGACCCGTTTGTCTTGAGAAAGACGGTTGTGTATTTGGCCTCGTCCTACATCTATTGCTGTTACGGAAGTTGCTTCGTGTTGAAGAAGACAATCAGTGAACCCTCCAGTGCTGGAACCAACATCAATTACCTTCAATCCGCATACATCAATATTAAAAAATTCTAAAGCTGCTTCAAGTTTGAGCCCTCCTCGACTTACATATCGAGGGGGATCCCCTGCTACAAATAGCGTTTGCGACAGAGCTACCATGCGGGACGGTTTATCAGCTGGGGCGCCATCAACAGTAACTCGGCCTGCTTTTATTACTTCTTGGGCCTGTGATCTGTTTTCAATAAGTCCTCTTCGGACCAATTCATTATCTAGCCGTTGGCGACTCACCCTAAATACTCTTTGACTAAAGTGGGTAAATCTAGGTGAATGGTGTCTGGAACAGGATCTATAGGTAAATCCGATTCATTAGTGACTCCGCTTAGAACTAAAGCAAACTTCCAGTTCAAAGATTTTGCTAAAAGCCCGTCAGTGTCTGGACGATCTCCAACAACTATCCCTTCAGTGCCGCCCCGTTCAATCACCAAATCACAAATTGGCTGATGAGGCTTACCTGCAACTTCTGGCTTTACTTTTGTCGCTGCTTCTAATGCGGCGACAATACTTCCTGCTCCTGCGCGAATTCCGTCTTCAGCCGGGTACGTGACATCTTGATTTGTGGCTAACAAGCGAGCCCCACCGAGTATGGCCTGTATACCTGCAGTTAGTCCCCAATAATCAAAATTTTCATGAAACCCAACAACTACAGTGTCGACTGGTCCTTCATCAACCATTATTGCCCCTTGAGATTCAAGTTCTTCCCTGCAACCCGGTCCACACATTCCGAGCACTCGTTCGCCAGGCTCTACCATCCGTGCTGCGGCCATTGCTGAAGTTATGACTCCCCCTTGGGCATCAATCCCGTGACTGAAAAGTTTTTCCTCCACATCGACTACTCGGCGACCAGAGTTATTGGTAACAAAAAGTACTGTTTCGCCGGCATTTTGAAGCGCTGCTACAGCTTCTGCTACCCCGGGTATTGATTCAGTGCCTAGCCACACAACACCATCAAGGTCTAATGCCCATCCCATAAATTCTTCTCTTACTGAAAATTAGACTTCCCAAGTGGGCAATGAATGAAGGAGATCCTTTAACTGTCCTCTACCGCGCTCTTCAGTGACTCCCATAACTTGATCGCTCATCGCAGAAGCATACTCTTCTCTCTCTACTGCTCTAAATACACCAACGGGCGTTGCTGTATTAGGACGTGATGCTAGACGAGAAAGAGCAAAGGCTGTAGAGGGATTGCTTCGTGTTTCATCATGTACAAGCAAAGATTCAACCCCTACATCACTTACGTTAACTATCTCTACGCCATCTGCGCTTTGAACAACTCCGAACTGTCCTTCGCTTCCAAACTGTATTGGTTCTCCATGAACCAGATTGATGAGCATGTCGTCTCTTGCATCTTTTTTTGTTATTTCCGCAAAAGCTCCGTCATTAAAGACATTGCAATTCTGATAGACCTCTACAAATGAAGCACCAGAATGTGCATGCGCGCGAGCGAACATTTCTTGAAGGTGTTTACGATCCATGTCATGGGTTCTAGCGACGAAACTCGCTTCTGCACCTATTGCAACGCTGATTGGATTAAATGGCTCAGAAATCAGACCCACCGGAGAAGACTTTGTTATTTTTCCGGTCTCACTAGTTGGAGAAAATTGTCCTTTGGTTAATCCATATATCTGATTATTAAACAAAAGGATGTTCAAGTTTGTATTTCTTCTAAGAGCATGAATGAGATGATTTCCACCTATAGAAAGCATGTCACCATCGCCGCCAACGACCCAAATGTCAAGATCAGGTCTCGCTAAAGCCAACCCAGTAGCTATAGCGGGGGCACGACCATGGATGCTGTGCATACCATAAGTGTTCATATAGTAAGGGAACCGAGCCGCGCAGCCTATGCCAGAAATAAATACTGTTTTTTTCCCTACGCACTCCAAGATCAGGTAGAAGCAACTGAAGGGCTGTCAAAATTGAATAGTCCCCACAGCCTGGACACCACCGAACTTCTTGGTCGCTTTGCCAATCAGCTCGAGTAGTTTCAGGAACGGCTTCTGAATCCATTACATCGGTCATGATTTACTCTTTCCTTCAATATATTCCAGAATAGTCTGTTCGAGTTCTCCTGCAGTAAAAGGCTGCCCTGCGACCTTGCTTATTGACTTAGCGTCTACAAGGTACTCTGCACGTAGCATCAAACTCAACTGTCCCAAGTTCATCTCTGGAACGAGGATATGAGTTCGACCTTCTAAGATTTCCCCAAGATTTTTAGGGAAAGGATTGAGATGAGATAGGTGTGCGTGAGCAACTTTGTGTCCATTGGATCGCACCCGTCCCATTGCGCTAGTTATTGAACCCCATGTTGAACCCCAACCGACTACGAGGATCTCAGCATCAGGGTCACCTGCTACTTCAATATCAGGGACTTTCACACGCTTTACACGTTCCGCCCTGACTTCCACCATGTGAGCATGATTAGTTGGGTCATAACTGATGTTTCCTGACCCATCTTCTTTCTCAATGCCACCTATCCGATGCATCAAATTAGGTGTTCCTGGGATCGCCATTGAACGTACGAGATTTTCATCTCTCAAATAGGGCCAATAGCCTGCTTCGCCGTCTTCTCCGATGTGGTTGTACTCGGTGTCGAATTCAATGTTTATCGGTTCAAGACCATCTACATCTGGCAATAACCACGGTTCTGACCCATTGGCTAGGTAACCATCTGAAAGAAGCATCACCGGGGTGCGATGTTCAAGTGCGATACGGCAAGCCTCAATAGCTGCAAAGAAACATTCTGAAGGAGTTTTTGCTGCAACTATAGGCATTGGAGATTCTCCATGCCTTCCATACATAGCCATAAGTAGATCTGCAGCTTCTGTCTTCGTTGGAAGACCAGTAGATGGCCCTCCACGCTGGATATTTATGATCACTAATGGAAGTTCAAGCGAAATCGCCAACCCCATTGTCTCTGATTTGAGAGCAACACCTGGACCGCTAGTGGTTGTGATTCCAAGATGTCCGCCATATGAAGCTCCTAGAGCTGCGCCAACTGCTGCGATTTCATCTTCAGCTTGGAAAGTTGTCACCCCAAAAGCTTTATGTTTTGCAAGCTCATGAAGAATGTCACTTGCTGGAGTTATTGGATAGGAACCTAGAAATAGAGGTAAGTCAGCTAATTGGCTAGCAGCAATCAGTCCCCAAGAAAGTGCAGTATTTCCATTTATGTTTGTGTAAGTACCCGAAGTGAGAGGAGCCGCTTTCACGACTACTCGTTGGTCTCCTAGCTCGGCGCTCTCTCCGTATATATGTCCGGCAGAAAAGGCTGCTTTGTTCGCTGCAATAATCTGGTCTTTTCCGGCAAAACGTTGGTCTATCCAATCCAAAGTGGGTTCAATTGGGCGACTATACATCCAAGAGACAAGACCTAGAGCGAAAAAATTCTTTGATCTTTCGGCATCTCGAGGTTTGACACCCAGTTCTTTACACGCTTCTTTTGTTAACGAAGTCATAGGTACAGATATTGTTCTGTACCCAGAAAGGTCATCGCCTTCTTCTAAAGGGTTGTAGTCGTAGCCAGCTTTGGCAAGATTGCGTTCTTCAAAAGTGTCATTGTTGACAATCAAGGTTCCACCAGGTGTGAGCAAGTGAAGATCTGATTTGAGTGCCGCTGGATTCATAGCCACCATTACTTCAGGTGCATCACCTGGAGTCATTATGTCATGATCTGATATCTGCACTTGGAACGCTGAAACGCCCGCTAAAGAACCGGCAGGTGCCCGAATCTCTGCTGGATAATCAGGAAAAGTTGCTAAATCGTTTCCATTAATAGCACTAGCCGTCGTAAAACGATCACCGGTAAGTTGCATCCCATCACCAGAGTCTCCAGCAAATCGGATAATTACCCGATCCACTGCTTCTACTTCGGATTGTTCTACCACGTCAGTCATCTAACTCTCACTTCCTTAAGTGTTTGAAGCGTTGAAAATTTGTTGAATTGAAGAATCAAGGAGCGCATCAAACTCTTCTTGTGTCTGATTTGCAGAAAGTCCTTCTGTCAATGCGCGCGAGAAACTTGCGACCAAACCATTGTTTCTGGACATGCGATTATTAGCTTCTTCCCGGCTGTAACCGCCTGACAAAGCTACTACCCGAAGAACACGATCGTCATTCACAAAACATTCATAGAAGTTGTCTTGTTCTGGAAGGGTAAGTTTAAGCATCACAGATTGAGAATCTTCAAGCCCACCAAGGTTTCGTTCAATCGCTGAGCAAAGCAATTCTTCTGACTCTCTTTTGTCCGTACTATTTATGTCTACTTCTGGTTCAATAATCGGTACAAGTCCAGCGTCAAGTATTTCTTTTCCTATATCGAATTGTTGATCAACTACTCGATTGATACCAGCAGAATTCGCTTCTTTAATTACTGAACGCATCTTGGTTCCAAATATTCCGGATTCTTTGGCCTTATCCAATAGAGCTTCAAGTTCTGGCATTGGCTTCATGACTTGTACCCCGTCATTTTCGTCAGAAAGACCTTTATCGACTTTGAGAAATGGAACAACTTGTTTAGTTTGCCAAAGATAATCAGCCGTACTTTGGCCAGAGATTTCTCTGTCCATCGTATTTTCAAACAGAATTGCGCCGAGTATACGACTTCCTCCGAAACTAGGGCTCGTCATGATTCGTGTTCGCATTTGATGTATTAGGTCAAACATTTCGCTTTCGCTTTCATAAGCGTCACCTTCTAGACCATAAGCTTGCAGTGCTTTCGGTGTGCTCCCGCCACTCTGATCCAACGCAGCGATAAAGCCTTCCTGGTCACGAATCTTTGCCATTTGTTCAATATTCATTAATATCTACCCGTACTTATAAGTGTGCTTTATTGCGTTTACCACATTAGGCGCGAAAACCTTCAATGTCTTTGCTTTCAACACGATTACAAGACCTAAATTATTCCTCATTGAGACGTTATTGCAAAGCCTGAATCCGAGAAGCAACATCTCCATAATTCTTGTCTTGATGAGTAATCCAAACAAACAAGTCACGGGCCTTAGGAATCTTTCCAGACCGCTCATATAAGTCTGCTAATGCATACGCTCGACGAAGGTGATAATCCTTGGCGCGTTTTGGAAATCTCCACCCTCGCTCTAAAAGATTAATAGCGCCAGAAACTTTACCCTGATCGGCTAAGGCGCCTGCAGCAACTATCCTTCCTTCGGTGACTAACGACCCCGAGGGTGATGCATCTCGTAGCTCATCCCAAAGTTCTTCAACATCTACCCACCATTCCAATGCACGGTAACAATCAGCAAGAACCGGATTTTGTTCAGTTCCACCAGAAATTTCTCTAAATTTTTCAAGTTTTTTTGCTGCTTCACGCCAACGACCAAGTCGATAAAGGGTGAGGCCAGACATCTCAACTATTTCTGCAACCCCCGGGGCTTGTCTTTCTAACGGGATGAGAATTTTGCGTGCTTCAAAAAAACGTTCTTGTTCAAACGCCTGGCTTGCTTCAACTAAGCGTCTTAAAGCACGGCGCCCATCTTTATTTCCTAAAATTCTCACTAATGATGCTTCTGCATCAGGAAGTTTTCTCGGGCTTGCTGGTAAAAGAGATCTTTTTACGACCGCACTTCTATGCGTCCTTTTCTTAGCTCTGTTAACAGCAGCGTCAGCTTCATAACGTACTTTGTCTCTAGTCGGTTTCTCCTCAATAGCTCTAGCTCGTCTATCTTCATAAGTCGGCTCAGGCCGTGCGTAAGCGGTATTTCTATTTCGCTCGGGAGTCTCTATTTTTTCTGTTACCTCTAACCAGCCAGCACCACGACGAGCAACCCCTCCCCAAGAACTCGGTCCGGCGTTATAAGGTTCACGACGGCGTCGATCGACTTTTGGTTCGCTTTCTCTTTCTCGCCGACGCCGATCTATAGAACTTGATTCTTTAGAGTTTTTATTCTTAGACGACCGGTTATTTGAGTTCTTCTTATTTGCCGGAGAATTACTCTTCGACTGAGGACCATTTCTCTTCTGGGGGCGTCGCTCACGAGAATTTCCTGAAGAAGACATGGCTCAAATCTACTATCTAGATATCGAGTTAGTTGTCTAGATTCATAGTTGGCTGAAAAAATGAATGAGCGGGACCATTGGTCCCGCTCATTACTTGAGAAATCCGGCGACGTCCTACTCTCCCAGGGCATCTCTACCCAAGTACCATCGGCGCTGACGGGCTTAACTTCCGTGTTCGGAATGGGAACGGGTGTGTCCCCGTCGCTATCGCCACCGAAAAAATTTGCGATCTCACTCCTTGGAGCAAGTTCACGATCAATTGTCAAAAAATAAAGTCCTCTATGAGTCCTCCACAGCAAACACGAACATCAGAATCAAGTATTGATGATAATAACCAAGCCCTCGGCCGATTAGTACCGGTCGGCTGAACACGTTGCCGTGCTTACACCTCCGGCCTATCAACGTGGTGGTCTGCCACGGGCCTTACCCGGTTTCCCGGTGGGAAATCTCATCTTGAAACGGGCTTCCCACTTAGATGCTTTCAGCGGTTATCCCTTCCGTAGGTAGCCAACCAGCCATGCTCCTGGCGGAACAACTGGCACACTAGAGCTACGTCCATCCCGGTCCTCTCGTACTAGGGACAGCATTTCTCAAATTTCCTTCGGCTGCAGAGGATAGGGACCGAACTGTCTCACGACGTTCTAAACCCAGCTCGCGTACCGCTTTAATGGGCGAACAGCCCAACCCTTGGGACCTGCTTCAGCCCCAGGATGCGATGAGCCGACATCGAGGTGCCAAACCTTCCCGTCGATATGGACTCTTGGGGAAGATAAGCCTGTTATCCCCGGGGTACCTTTTATCCGTTGAGCGACGGCGCTTCCACACGCAACCGCCGGATCACTATGCCCTGCTTTCGCACCTGCTCGACTTGTAAGTCTCGCAGTCAAGCTCTCTTGTGCCATTGCACTCGACGTCTGATTGCCAACCAGACTGAGAGAACCTTTGGGCGCCTCCGTTACCTTTTAGGAGGCGACCGCCCCAGTCAAACTACCCATCTGGCACGGTCCCCAGCCCGGATTACGGGCCTAGGTTAGATGTCCGTCAAACGCAGGGTGGTATTTCAAGGTTGATTCCACGTTAGCTAGCGCCAACGCTTCAAAATCTCCCACCTATCCTACACAACGCATAACAAACACCAATACCAAACTGTAGTAAAGGTCCACGGGGTCTTTCCGTCCTTCTGCAGCTAACGAGCATCTTTACTCGTACTTCAATTTCGCTGGGTCTATGGTTGAGACAGTAGGAAAGTCGTTACGCCATTCGTGCAGGTCGGAACTTACCCGACAAGGAATTTCGCTACCTTAGGACCGTTATAGTTACGGCCGCCGTTTACCGGGGCTTAGGTTCAGAGCTTCGCCCGAAGGCTAACCCTTCCCCGTAACCTTCCGGCACCGGGCAGGCGTCACAGGGTATACGTCGTCTTAGGACTTTGCACCCTGCTGTGTTTTTAGTAAACAGTCGCTTTCCTCTGGTTTGTGACACCTCTTCGAGCTTCTAGGCGTAAAGCCTAATACTCTATTGAGGTCATCCTTATCCCGAAGTTACGGATGTAATTTGCCGAGTTCCTTAACCATAGTTCTCCCAATCGCCTTAGTATTCTCTACCTGTCCACCTGAGTTGGTTTGGGGTACGGGCACCGATTGCACTCGCTAGCGGCTTTTCTCGACAGCATAGGATCAGTGACTTCGCCTTGAACGGCTCGGCATCACGTCTCAGTCTTAATGGGGAGCGGACTTACCTACGCCCCGACCTACACGCTTGCCCCAGGACAACCATCGCCTGGGTTCACCTACCTTCCTGTGTCCCCGCCTCACTCGTCTTGCCAGAGTGGTTCAAGTTCCTCCTGATCCCGAAGGATCAGACATCCCCTTAGCACTTTGGGTCGACGTTTTACGCGCAATCCGTGGTACCGGAATATCAACCGGTTGTGCATCGACTACGCCTCTCGGCCTCGCCTTAGCTCCCGACTTACCCTGGGAGGATTAGCCTTCCCCAGGAACCCTTGGACTTCCGGCGGAGGGGTTTCTCACCCCTCTCTCGCTACTTATACCAACATTCTCACTCGAGCCCGCTCCATAACGGTTTTCACCGCCACTTCAACGCAAACTCGACGCTCCGCTACCACTCCTGCTAATGCAGAAGTCCGCGACTTCGGTGTAAGACTTAGCCCCGTTACATTTTCCGCGCGGGATCACTCGACCAGTGAGCTGTTACGCACTCTTTCAATGGTGGCTGCTTCTAAGCCAACATCCTGGCTGTCTGGGCAATCCCACTTCGTTTTCCACTTAGTCTTAACTTTGGGACCTTAGTCGGCGGTCTGGGCTGTTTCCCTTTCGTCCATCGAAGCTCATCCCCCGAGGACTCACTGCCGCACTCTTGAGCCATGGCATTCGGAGTTTGGCTGGGGTTGGTAAGCTTGTAGGCCCCCTAACCCATCCAGTGCTCTACCTCCATGGCTGAACACGCGACGCTGCACCTAAATGCATTTCGCGGAGAACCAGCTATTACCGAGTTTGATTGGCCTTTCACCCCTATCCACAGGTCATCCGCCCAGTTTTCAACCTAGGTCGGTTCGCGCCTCCACGGAGTCTTACCTCCGCTTCACACTGCCCATGGATAGATCACTCGGCTTCGGGTCTACGGCATGCGACTGAACGCCCTGTTCAGACTCGCTTTCGCTCCGGCTTCCCCTCACGGGTTAACCTTGCCACACACCGTAACTCGTTGGCTCATTCTTCAAAAGGCACGCCATCGCGGCCTTGAGCAAGCTCAAGACGACGCTTTGACTGATTGTAGACCAACGGTTTCAGGTACTATTTCACTCCCCTCCCGGGGTACTTTTCACCTTTCCCTCACGGTACTAGTTCACTATCGGTCGCCTACATATACTTAGCCTTACGAGGTGGTCCTCGCAGATTCACACCGGCTTTCCCGGATCCGGTGTTACTCGGGAACACATGTCAGAGTCTGTTCAGTTTTCACATACGGGGCTATTACCCTCTACGGCATGCTCTTCCAAAACATTTCCGTTAACTGACAGATTTGTAACTCTGTGAAAGGTCTGACGCCCTCTCCACATGGTCCCACAACCCCACTTTGGCAACGCCGCCAGGCTTTAACACCAAAATGGTTTAGGCTCTTCCCTCTTCGCTCGCCGCTACTGGGGGAGTCGCTTTTGCTTTCTTTTCCTCGGGTTACTTAGATGTTTCAGTTCACCCGGTTCCCTCAACCGACCCTATGTATTCAGATCGGTGTGATATTCAATTACGAATATCGGGTTTCCCTATTCGGACATCCACGGATCGAAGCTAGATAGGCAGCTCCCCGTGGCTTTTCGCAGCCGTCCACGTCCTTCTTCGGTAGTAGGCGCCAAGGCATTCACCGTTGGCCCTTAGTAGCTTGGAATTATTCAAAATTTAAATACATCAACAATAATTGATTGAAGATGCTCGTGTTCGCTGTGCAGTTCTCAAAAGGCATTTGCTGACTACTCAGTCAGCTACTGACTTTCTTATAAGAAGAGGTCAAGAGTGAGCACTAAGTGCTCTCTCAAAACGAAACAGAGGACGGAACGAAACATTGTTTCTATTTGGTATTCCAAATTTCCATAATGATCAAACTAACCAGTGCACTAACTGAGAGTATTTTCGTTTGGCTGAGAAATTCTCAGCCTTACGAGATACATACTCCTTAGAAAGGAGGTGATCCAGCCGCACCTTCCGGTACGGCTACCTTGTTACGACTTCACCCCAATTACCAACCCCACCTTCGGCAGCTCCCCCTCAAAGAGTTGGGCCACTGACTTCGGGTGTTGCCGACTTTCGTGGTGTGACGGGCGGTGTGTACAAGGCCCGGGAACGTATTCACCCCGGCGTTGCTGATCCGGGATTACTAGCGACTCCGCCTTCATGGAGTCGAGTTGCAGACTCCAATCCGAACTGAGACCGGCTTTATGGGATTCGCTCAACCTCGCGGTCTTGCAGCCCTCTGTACCGGCCATTGTAGCATGTTTGCAGCCCTGGATATAAGGGGCATGATGACTTGACGTCGTCCCCACCTTCCTCCGAGTTGACCCCGGCAGTCTCCTACGAGTCCCCGGCATAATCCGCTGGCAACATAGGATAAGGGTTGCGCTCGTTGCGGGACTTAACCCAACATCTCACGACACGAGCTGACGACAGCCATGCACCACCTGTGTAGGGCCCCGAAGGACACCATATCTCTATGGTTTTTCCCTACATGTCAAACCCAGGTAAGGTTCTTCGCGTTGCCTCGAATTAAGCAACATGCTCCGCCGCTTGTGCGGGCCCCCGTCAATTCCTTTGAGTTTTAGCCTTGCGGCCGTACTCCCCAGGCGGGGCACTTAATGCGTTAGCTACGGCACGGAATTTGTTAGTTAAATCCCACACCTAGTGCCCAACGTTTACGGCATGGACTACCAGGGTATCTAATCCTGTTCGCTCCCCATGCTTTCGCTCCTGAGCGTCAGTACCGGCCCAGAGTGCCGCCTTCGCTGCTGGTGTTCCTCCTGATATCTGCGCATTTCACCGCTACACCAGGAATTCCACACTCCCCTACCGGACTCTAGTCACAGCAGTATCAGGTGGCGTCTCGAGGTTGAGCCTCGAGTTTTCACACCTGACTTACTGAACAGCCTACGAGCTCTTTACGCCCAATAAATCCGGACAACGCTCGCCCCCTACGTGTTACCGCGGCTGCTGGCACGTAGTTGGCCGGAGCTTCTTCTGCAGGTACCGTCATTTTCGTCCCTGCTGAAAGAGGTTTACGACCCTAGAGCCTTCATCCCTCACGCGGCGTGGCTGCGTCAGGCTTTCGCCCATTGCGCAAGATTCCCTGCTGCTGCCTCCCGTAGGAGTCTGGGCCGTGTCTCAGTCCCAGTGTGGCTGATCGTCCTCTCAGACCAGCTACCCGTCGTTGCCTTGGTGAGCCGTTACCTCACCAACTAGCTGATAGGCCGCGAGACCCTCCCGAAGCGCCGGAGCATTTCCTCAATCGACCATGCGATCAATTGGGGGTATCCGGTATTAGCCCGAGTTTCCCCGGGTTATTCCAGTCTTCGGGGCAGGTTTCTCACGTGTTACTCACCCGTTCGCCACTCACTCATATGACCCGAAGGTCGAGTGCGTTCGACTTGCATGCATAAGGCCCGCCGCCAGCGTTCGTCCTGAGCCAGGATCAAACTCTCCATCAAAATCTCAAGAAAAACTTTAGAAGTTTCTCCCAGAAATCATTTGTGCGGTTTTGTTAAAACAAAACCGACGCGAGTGTGTGTCAATCTAAGAAACACCAAATTTCTTGATTGACTGGCTTCAGGTCAAGATGGTCACTTAAGTGACCATGCTGTCCGTCAGTGCTTGAATTGTTCAGGGTCTGACCAGAGATAACTCGCGATCATCTGTGGCCAGCCCGCACTGGCTTTTTCGTCCTCTGTTCCGTTTTCAAAGAGCACATGATGACTTACGTGTCATCCGGCAGCCGGTCTCCTTGAAGGCCGGTAGTGCCCGTCGCTGCAGCATTACTATGGCCTTTAACCATTGAATTACAGCAACTACACACTTTTCAGCAAAAAAATTCCTGAACTTGTGCGCTCCGCAACGCTAGCGCTCAAGCACGTCTACATCAACCTTTTAGCCCTTATTTCCGCTAATTTTTCCAATGTCCTAATTCAAGAAATTATTAACAAATGACGGGAACGTCTTCCTTTTTGCAAAAGGATAAAGTGTGCGTCCTCTAATAGCTCTTGAGATAG
>CACFCV010000017.1:0-22623 GCA_902564875.1 Actinomycetota bacterium | reverse complement strand
GATAAAGCATTCGGCAAGGTCTCTGCCGATCCCCAATTCAGGTTCAGCGAGGATTTCTTGAAGGAGTTGCTCGCGACCGCTTTCATCGGCACCAGAGTCTTCTGTTTTGAGTTCTGCGAGCTCTGTCTCGACTTCTTGAAGTTCGGCGCGCAACTCGGCTATTTCGTCATCAGTGGTAGTGCTGCAGGCTGTAGCGAATAGAAGAAGTGTCGTGAAAATAAGTAAGAGTTTTTGTTTCATGGGTACTAGTAACATAGCCCATACGCTCTAGAAATTGGTTATTCCAGAGTGAGTAGTTGAAGCAGATTTTTCGTTATTGTGTCTCTGTAGAGGATTTTTATGACGGAAACCAAAAGGCCAGTTCTTCACCCTGGGAAAGTAACTCGTATTGAGAGTTTCGAAGAGTTACTTGCCGTTGACGGTGTTGTTGAAGAACTAGAGATTCGCTCCACTATCGGGGTGTGTGCCCTTCATGGCGGGGGTTTAGAGCAAGCCACTCAGGTTGTTGCTCGTGAAGTTGCGGAACGAACCGGGTCTTCTTACTATGCGGTGATTCAACCTGATGGCTCTCGACGGCATCTCCCCTCCACTCGTTTTATTCCTGGAGTGTCAGAGAAGCTTGATACTTTTCTCGGCAACGTTGATTTTGTTCTCTCTATTCATGGGTATGGACGTGATGACGATTTTTGGGCGGTGCTTGTTGGCGGCAGCAACCGAGAAATGGCTCACCACATCACTGGTCATTTACGTGCTGAAATACCTGATGAGTACCGGGTGGTTGACGACACTGAAGTCATGCCTCCTTCTCTGCGAGGCTTACACCCAGATAATCCGGTGAATAAAAGTGAAAACGGTGGAGTTCAGGTAGAGATACCGCCAGGGTTGCGGTGGAATCGTGAATACCGTGACTGGTCAGACCGTAACGGCACCCCGCGTGGTGAACACCTTGACTATTTGATAGAAGCTTTGACTGCCGCTCTGCTTGAACAGCCATGAAGAAATTAATCATTGATACCGACATCGGTACAGATGTTGATGATTTGTGGACTCTTGCTGTAGCGGTTGGCCGTAGCGATGTTGATTTGGCTGCAGTGACGGTGGTGTATGGCGATGTTGGTTTGCGTGCTCGTCTCGCTTCGCTTGCGTTGACGGGGATGGGGGTTTCGGTTCCAGTTGCTCGCGGGGTTAGTGATCCTATGAGCGGCAAAGAGGTGATGTGGGCGGGTTTTGAAGGCATGGGTGTTCCCGAGCTTGATAATGCTGATTCTGGCTCAGATGACGCTGTTGATCTTTTATGTTCTTTGACTGCCGCTGATCCGGGGAATGTTGATGTTGTCGCTATTGGGCCGCTTACAAATATTGCGGGTGCGATTGAGCGGGATTCTTCTTTTGTGTCAAATGTGCGCCGGTTAACGATGATGGGTGGCGAGTTTGGCCGCGAATGGTCGGAACACAACGTTTCTTCGGACGTTACTGCTTCTCGTATTGTTTTTGAGTCGGGTATTCCGTTGACGGTTATGCCGTTAGATCAAACGTTGCGTGTGCTGCTTACCGAAGAAGATTTACTGCCAGTTACTGAAAGTCACCCTATTGGTGACCTTTTATCGGATCAGGCGGATCGTTTCTGGTCGTGGCTTCAAGCGTGTATCCCGAAAGCACCGCGACAAAAAAGTCCAGCACATGATCCTTGTGCTTTATTGACCGTGGTGGAGCCAGAATTATTTGAATTCACTCCGATGTCAGTGACTGTTGATGATCAGGGCCGAACATCAGGTAAACCTAATGCCCAGTCCCCCATCAACGTTATTACTGATCTTGATGTTGATCGTGTGCATGAAGCGATCCTGACCGCTTTACACACATAACCTCATCATCAAGAAGCAGTAATTTTTAGTTGCCGTCCATCGCTGCGGAAGCGATCGGCATCCAGTCTTCTAGGGTCATGAATGGCCCAGTTGAAATAAATTCAATGAGTTGTTTTGCGGTGAGTTCAACAACTGTTTTTTCCGATGACGCTGCATCTGGATAGTTAGTGATTGAAATGTTGACGCCACGAGCGAAATCTGTTCCCGTGAGGGTGTTTTCTCCACCATTAGCGTTAACGATTGCCCAAACCTCCATCATGAGCGCTCCAAGTTCTTCACTTGTTTGCGCAGCTTGAAGTCTCGGTCCAGGCCGTGACGTTGCAATACTTGTATATGACATGCTTTCTCCTTTCAAAATGGAACTTAACACGCCAATATTTCTTGTGCGTTAACGGCTTTTTAACTCCAATAAAAACCTAAACCTAGAAATAAGTCAGGGGTTATGAATTTTGAAGCTGAGCAAGTAACTCTTCAGAATTATCGGTGGGTGCTTGGCAAGCAAAATTGTGGCACACGTAGGCGAGGTCGTCGTCTCGTCCTTCCCAGAGCGGCCCTTGCCGTTGTTCTCCCCAGGCGAGGACAAGGTTTGGTCGCCACATCGACTGAACTGCTTTAACTAAGTCTGGCCGGTTACCAGTGACTACAACTTCTGTCATTCCGCTGAGTAAAAAATCAATAGCGGCAAGGAGATGGCCGAAAGCGGTGGGATGTTCAGAAGCGATAGAGCCTAAAAGGTTGACCGTTTTTTCTGCTGTGTCAAGATATTTTGTTTCTCCTGTTAACGCTCCGAGGCGTAGTAACCCTAATGCGGCGAGACTGTTCGCAGAGGGCACCGCGTTGTCCATAATTTCTTTAGGGCGTGAAATCAACGCAGGTGCGTCGGTTCCGGTGGTGAAGAATCCCCCGTTTTCCTCGTCAGAAAATTTTTCGATCAAAACGTCTGCTGTTTTGATTGCGGCGTCAAGCCATTTTGTTTTACCGGTCGCTTCGCTGAGTTTTACTAATGCTTCGATCATTGCTGCGTGATCAGCGGCGAAACCGAGTTGTCGGGCTCCGCCTTCGATTTGCCAGGAACGCAACCATCTTCCATCCTCGAGTTGCAGCGTTTCGCAAAGAAATTCTGCGTTTTGTTCAGCTGCGTCAAGCCAGTCAGTGCGTTCAAACGCGACTGCTGCTTCCGCCAAAGTAGTGAGCATTAGCCCGTTCCATTCGGTGAGTACTTTGTCATCAAGCCCCGGCCGGATACGTCCTTCTCGAACATTTAGGAGTTCTTGTCTTGCTTGTTCTATTTCTGGTGGACGAAGAAGGTCGCCGCGGACGGGGCGGTAAAGAATGTTGGCGCCTTCAAAGTTTCCTTGTTCGGTCACTCCGTACCAGTCGAGAACCGCCGGAGCGTTAGCGCCACAGATTTCGTTGATTTGGTCGACGGTCCAAACATAATAAAGTCCCTCTACTCCTTCGGAGTCTGCGTCTTCGGCCGAAGCGAACCCTCCTCCGGGTTGAGTGAGCCGCCGCAAAACGTAGTCAATGGTTTCTTCGGCTACATTGCGCCATCTTTGTTCTTTTGTGATTTGCCAGGCGTGTAGGTAGGCGCGAGCTAAAAGGGCGTTGTCGTAGAGCATTTTTTCGAAATGTGGAACGAGCCAATAATCATCAACTGAGTACCGGGAGAAACCTCCATCTAAATGGTCGTAGATGCCACCGGAAGCCATCGCGTCAAGACTGGTGGTTACTGCCTGAAGAATTTCAGGGTCATTGGTTCTTTGTAGTTGGCGTAAAAGAATGTCGATGCTCATGGAGTGGGGAAATTTTGGTGCTGATCCAAATCCACCCCATTCGTTGTCATGAGCGGCAAGAAGTTTTCTGGATGCGTCTTCTATTGCGTTTACTTCTGGGCGTCCACTAGGCAGCGCGGAGGCTTGCCTCCCGACGTAAGGAAGTAGCTGGTTTGCGTGTTCTTCTAAATCTGCACGGTTGTCCCGCCAAACAAGTTGCACTTGCTCTAAGACTTGCGGGAAAGAGGGCATTCCGCCTCTGGGTTTATCCGGCCAGTAGGTCCCGGCGTGGAAGGGTCGTCCGTCGGGGAAGCAAAAGACGGTCATTGGCCATCCACCACGCCCGGTAAGTGCGTTAACGGCGTCCATATAGATGGTGTCTATGTCTGGGCGTTCTTCTCGATCAACTTTTATGTTTATGAACCCAGAGTTCATGATTTCCGCGATTTCTGGACTCTCAAAAGATTCGTGAGCCATGACGTGACACCAGTGGCAAGCGGAGTAACCAACGGACAGCAGAATGGGTTTGTCTTTTGTTTTGGCTTCTGCGAGAGCCTCTTCGTTCCAGGGCCACCAGTCAACAGGGTTGTCTGCGTGTTGACGAAGGTAGGGGCTGGTTTCGTTTTGAAGCCGATTCATACCATAAAACTACTGAACGTTTTGAATAAGACGACCGACTTCTCTGTTTAATTTAGAAATGTCCCAAAAAAGTTTAAGTGGAGCCGGGCCTGAGGGGGCCCGACTCCACTTTGTGTTGGGAAATCTTGAATTAGCCGTAAGTTCCTACGTCAGCGGCTTCTATGCCAAGAGCGTCCCATGCTGGTTGGAGGGCGGCAATTATCTCGTCTCCTCCACCTGAGCCTGGATCATTCTCTAAGTGGAGAATGCTGTTAATGGCGTCAGAGTCAGCGATGCCACCGATGTATGGTTCGATTACTCTCCAGAAGGCGTGGCCTTCTGCTTGGTGAATTCTTGCTGCCTCAGCATCGTTATCGGCAAGGTCAGATATAACTTTCACTGCATACTTGATTGTTGCTTGTGAGTAGATAATTACTGCTTGCTTGGTGACTTCAGCTGCTGCTGCATCAAGTCCTGCTGCATCTCCGGCATAGAGAGCGTCACGCCCTTCGATCATCGCTGCGAGGATCGCTTCGTTAGCAAGAGCTGTTTCTCCGTCAGATCCAACGGTTCCGAAGTCAGCTCCTCGTTTATTGGCAGTGGCGAATGGTCCACAGCCTGGTTCTGCTCCATGGTAGAACGCCCATGCTTCGTCCCAGTTGTGTGGGGCTCCTGAAGCTGAGTCGAAGTTTCCATCGGCTGCTTTGCTAGAAGCAGCTGCGAGTTCGTGTACGACCCAGGCAATCATGATTTGGTTCATGATTCCTTTTTGTGCGCCTTGTTTACGAACTCCATCGGATTCGCCCTCGAAAGGTCCAGTACCGTTTAAGGCTGCGAGAACATAATCATCCATAGGCGCTGCCGTACCGTAGTAGGCATCAACACCGTGGCTCTTTCCTTCAGCTACAGCAAAACCGCCAATTGTTCGAATGTCACCTGATGATTTCACCGAGTTTTTACCATTTTGGTAAATCTCTCTGGCTGCATCAAAGTCAAAGTCTCCGAGCAACGTGTTAATTTCACAAATATCGGCAACTACCATTCGATGCGAATCTATGTTGGAGGCATATTCATATCCTCCGTCCGCGGCAGTGGCATCGTCAGTTGGTCCTCCTGTAACAGCAGGTGCTGAAGCTGACCCGGAAGCCGAAGCTGAGCCTGAAGCAGAACTAGAGGCTGGGGTTGAAGCTGAAGCTGAACCGGAAGCAGATGCTGAACCGGAACTAGATCCTGAACTAGATCCTGATCCTGATCCTGAACCAGATCCTGAACTTGCTGAACTTGAAGAACTATCTAAGTTCCGAACACTGCCTCCATCGTCACTTCCACAACTTGAAGTGACAAGTGCGAAAACAGTCAGGACCGGAATTAATAAAAGTGCGATCTTGGATCTCACAACATCTCCTTAATTTCAAAGTTAATAATGTTAGGTATACCTAATACGATTATTATGAAGACAAAATGTATATTTTCCAACCCAAAATCAAAAAAAATTAAGGAAACATTTTATTTATTGTTAAGGATGCTTAATTTTGGTTCATTACCGGGAACAGGAAGCGAGTTAACCTCTCGATAAACCGCGGGAACTACCTTCCGGAGATAAGGAAAAAGCTTCACAAAACTCTCCCCAGTTGTTCTAAATCGATAACTAATAGGAACTTCCAAATAGATAAAACCTTTGGCAAGCAAATCAAGAGTGATCACCTGTGCGTAGTTGAAATCATGAATGACTTCTGCTGCTTCTACTGCTCGAGGAGAAAACCCTCTATATCCGCTCTGCCCATCTGTTATCTTGCGGCGAGCAATCACTGACAAAATCCGAGTTAAGACAAGATTCCCAAACCTTCTATGCGGACGCATTGACTGAATATCTCCGATGAACCTGCTCCCAATCACATAATCTGCTTTGCCTTCAAGAATAGGTCGAACAAGATTTTCTAATTCTTCAGGCGGATATTCGCCATCTGCATCAGCAAACACCACCGCACTGGATTTCCTCTTCACTCCTTCCGAAAGCCCAACACGCACCGCAGCACCAAGGCCCTGATTCTGATTTAGAGAAATGACTTCAGCGCCAGAGGCTTTAGCTATTTCTGCTGTTTGATCTGTTGAGCCATCATCTATCACTAAACAATGCACATCCAGCCCACAAACGGTTTCAGGCACACGGCCTAAGCATTCAGCAATTGCTTCTTCTTCGTTGTAAGCGGGTAAAAAAAGTAAGACGGGCTGAATTCCTTGAGGAGTGACCGGCGCTAACTCTTCGGTTGTACGTAGCCTTATGCGTCCAAAGAAATTTGGTTTCGGCATGAATACTGCTATCGCTCCGGCAACCAAAGAATAAGAGGTTTTTAGAGCATGTGCAGTTAGTGCAGCCACAAGAGCCGCGTCAGCGTCATACCCCAATGTCACATATGCGGCAACTGCTGCTGCCTCATATGTTCCGAATCCGCCGGGGGCGATGGCTGCTATTTGGGCTGCGACCGAAAGTGTAGAAACGAGTAAGGCATCAGTCCAAGTGGCATTCAGTCCAGCCCATTGCGCACATTGCCACACCAATATTGATTCAAGTAACCAAGCTGAAGCTGTCAAAATAATCGCAACAGGACCAGGAAGATTCACAGACTTATTTGTTTGAACAATTTTCTTAAGCCATTTGAAAGAACAAACGCAGACAAAAACAACAATCCCTGTTAAAGCCCAACCAACCCATCCTAAAAGATCAGCAAATGCTGCAGGAGCGACAACGATTCCTATAAGCACCATGCTGAGAACATCAGCAGATCTCAAGGTCAGAGTAGATGCAGTCGCCGCGTCAAGAGAGGTGTTCGTTCTTTTGATAACACTGATAATGCGTGCTGGCTCTCCGAGCCGAAATGGAAGCACATGATTTGCTCCTACAGAGAGATTAATACCAGCAAGGCTTTGTCCAAAAGAAATCTCAGGTAAAACTTTTTTCCAAGCAAAAGCTCGGAACAAAAATGCCAAAGTGAAAGCACCCATTACAAGAACCAATTGAAAAGGTTCATCACCAGCTTTTTGAATGGTGTCCTTGAATGCCGAGACATCTAAAAGGTTGAAAACGATTACTACAGCCACACTGAGACTTGCTACAGCCAGAAGAAAAACCACTAAAGGGTTCTTTAAATATTTACGATGACGGGCAAGGTTCATAATAAACGTTAGGCTACCTTTACACTTTTCGAAAAATGCAGATAAAGTGCATCTTCATGAGATTACGTATTTTACTTTCAACACTTATAACAGCCCTCGTCTTTACTTCTTGCAGTAGTGACCCAACATCACTAGATGGACGGGCTGCCGAGATTTATCCAGGTGAATGTTCGAGTGGCAATGGGCGCTCAGTGACGATCTATTCGGGTCGAACTGAAAACCTTATCCTCCCCGTGCTTGAAGCCTTTGGTTGTGAAACAGGCACGGATGTACAAGTTAGATGGGGGGCCTCAACAGACTTAGCTCTCTTAATCAACGAAGAGGGAGGCAGGACACAAGCTGATGTGTTCCTTTCTCGCTCCCCTGGTCCTGTTGGATATCTAGAATCAAATGGTCTACTAGGAACAATTAGTTCAGACATTCTCTCCTTAGTGGATGAACAAAACCATTCATCTGCTGGAACTTGGGTTGGCTTCTCCGGTCGTAAGAGAGTGATGGTATACAACATTGATGAATACAGTCCGGAAGACCTTCCTGATTCAGTTTTTGACCTAACTGGTGAAGAATACCGAAACAAGGTGGCTCTACCTGGGACTAATGGATCTTTCATCGATTGGTTTACCGTCTTCATGGATCAGCACGGTAAAGATGTAGCCACTCAATGGTTAACCGACATGGTGGACAATGGTGCTCGCTACTATCCGAACAATCGATCAATAGTTGAAGCAACGGGGCGGGGCGAGATCGCAATGGGATTGGTCAACCACTACTACAACTACCAAGAACAGGCCGCCAGTGGGTCTGCTCATCGTGCCGAGAATTACGACTTCAATAATGAAGATATCGGTTCTTTATTGATCATTACCGCCGCAACCATTCTTGACTCTTCAAGCAATGTGGAAGCTTCTGAAGATCTCTTGGAATACTTGCTTTCAGCCCCTGTTCAACAGTATTTCACTGACCGAACATTTGAGTATCCGCTAGCTGCTGGAGTGTCTCCAAATAGCACTTTGCCGGAGTTGACTGCATTGGAAATAGGGTCAGTGAACTTTGATGAATTAGGTGGTGGTTTTGAAGAAGCGTCGCGAATCATTGAGGCAAGTGGCATCCTAAATAGGTGAGTCAAACTGAAATTAAACATAGAGGCCCCGCTGGGCTTCAGATAGCAGTCCTTGGGCTAGCGTTTTTATTTAGTTTCCCTGCTCTCTATCTCCTATGGAGAAATTTCACTGAGGGCGGTGATCCTCTTGAGCTCATCGCAACACGCCGTATTCTTGACCCATTATGGCGGTCGGTCTCGTTAGCCCTGACTGTGTCCGCTACTGCCGCATTTATTGGGACCACCTTGGCGTGGCTAACAACACGAACAGACCTTTTCGGCAAACGAATTTGGCGAGTTGTGCTACCCATACCCCTTGTCTTTCCAACTTTTATTGGGGCTGCAGCTTTCATCAGAACAATGAATCCAGGAGGTCTCGCTAACCGCATACTTTCCGAGTTCGGCATTGAAACAGTTGTAGAAATGCGTGGTTTCTTTGGTGCTTGGTCTGTCCTCACCCTCTTCTGCTATCCCTATGTTTATCTACCAGTAGCGGCAAGATTACGTCAGTTGCCTCGCTCCCTAGAAGAAAATGCTCGCGTTCTTGGCCAGCGCCCTTACCAAACTCTTTCCCGAGTTGTGCTTCCACAAATTGGTTCTGTTGTTGCCGCCGGCACACTTCTCGTGTTCCTTTACACAATCAGCGACTTTGGTGCTGTTCAGTTAATGCGCTATGACACATTGGCACGAAGTATTTTTACCGCTCAACTTGCCGACCAGTCCGCCGCTCTCGCACTTAGCCTCATACTGCTGGTCTTAGCAGGCGTTATTGTCGCCTTTGAAAGACTCTTTTCTCGAGCGAAGTTCACTGCCGATGAAGCACTAGTTGGTGAGCCAATCCAATATTCACTTGGTAAATGGCGTTTCCCTGCTATTGGGTTTGTCTCTCTAACCTTCTTACTTTCTGTTGGGGCGCCTCTTTTAGCTTTAGGGGATTGGGCAACCGATGGATTATTAAGAACTACCCGCGGAGGTTATCCGCTCACTATTGACCGAGAACAGGTATGGGAATCAACGTGGAATACTTTCTCTATAAGCGTCTTAGCGGGAATTGTTGCAGTGCTCGCAATACTGCCGATCGCTTTCCTAATCGCAAGATATAAATCTCGAATTGGCGGTATCGCTCATTCAATAATTATCGCCACTTTTGCGCTTCCAGGAATTCTCATTGCTTTGGCTATGCGCTTCTGGACTTTACGTTCAGATTGGGCTTACGACCTTGTAAACAACACCGAAGTTCTTCTTATCTTTGCGTACATCGTCAGATTCGGATCTTTGGCTATGGGAATCATTTTAGTTGCGGTAAACGCTGTTCCTAAGAGGTTGCATGAAGCAGGAAAAATTCTTGGAGTAAACCGAATTTCAAGATTTGTTCGTATCGACCTGCCCATCATGGCCCCTGGGTTAGGGGCTGCCGCCGGGCTAGTAATTCTTTCAACAATGAAAGAATTACCGATCACTCTTTTGATATCGCCTCTAGGTTTTTCCACTCTCGCAACAAGAATCTTTAGTTCCTTTGAAGATGCTTTTGTTGCTGAAGCCGGGATTATGGCTCTCATACTTGTGGGGCTGTCTTCCATCCTTACCTGGTTTCTCGTCATACGAAGATCAGACCACCTCTAATGCGTTCCCTGACTTCAAAGATGATTCTTGTAGCAGTCGGAACCTTTATTGTCGCTGTTTCTGCTATTAACGCCCGAGCGACATATGGGGCGAAAATTAGTGTTGATGAACCTCAATACCTTCTCACTGCTTTAAGTATCGCGGAAGACAGAGACCTTGATATCAGTGATGAACTAGCTGAAGAGCGCTATCTGCCTTTTCATGAAATTCCATTAAACCAACAAACAATTGATTTGAACGAAGACGGGCAAAGAATTAGCCCACATGACCCCCTTCTTCCCCTTGTTCTATCAATTCCAATGGGAATCGGAGGTTGGGCAGCCGCCAAAATAACATTGGCGCTTATTGCTGCCCTTACATCTGCTGTGACTCTATGGGTTGCAGTAAGAAGATTTTCAATTTCATCACATATCGGCACTGCTGTCGTAGGACTTTGTTTTATGGCTCCCCCGTTAGTTTCTTACGGAACACAGGTTTATCCAGAGATGCCTGCTGCGTTATGCCTAATTACAGGAATTGGGATACTTACTTCGCCCACAATGAACAGAAAAGAGCTTGTAGGTCTAGCTCTTACCGTCAGCGCCCTACCTTGGCTATCAGTAAAATACGTTCCTGTTGCCGGAATCCTCGCAATTTTTGCTTTAGCGAGAAACTATAAAAAAGATCCAAAAAATTCAATTGCGTTCGGAGCTGTCTTACTCTTTTCAGGTTTGATTTATTTGATCGTCCACCAAAAGATTTATGGCGGCTGGACTGTCTACGCTTCCGGCGACCATTTTGTTGATGGGGAGTTTCTCGTTGTTGGGAATAACCCAAATATCTTTGGTAGAACCCGCCGTCTATCTGGGCTGTTGTTGGATAAGGAATTTGGTTTGATTCCTTGGGCGCCTGTCTATTTTGCTTTTATCCCTGCCTGCATAAGCCTTTTGAGGTCTAAGAGTAAAGATTTCGTTGTCCTATTGAGCGTTGTTGGGACGGGATGGGCGGTAGCCACGTGGGTGGCGTTAACTATGCATGGTTGGTGGTGGCCCGGCAGACAGGTTGTTGTAATCCTCCCGGCAGCCATTGTAATTATGTCTTTACTTGCTGAGAAAAGTAGACGTTGGTTTCGTTTCATTATTGTTGGTGGTGTAGCAGGAATTATTAGTTGGATTTGGCTTGCCATCGAGGCTTCTACAGGAAACCGCGCTCTCGTGGTGGACTTTTACGAAACGACTTACCCCATCTACAAAGCACTTTCATGGATAACACCCGATTTCACAGATCTCAGGGGCGGAGAAATATTATTACATCTCTTTTGGTTATGCCTTCTTGTCCTTTTTTCTTTTCCAGAGAAGGCAACAAAGAAAGACTCTAAGAAACTGGAAGAGACGTCTCTATAACAGAATCGAAATGTTTCTTCAAACCGGTTTGAAGATCTGTACTTGCCCGCCAACCAAGTATTTCCTCTGCTGGTTCCGTATCCGCAACCGTTATCAAAGGGTCACCTTTTGCCGCTGGTTGATGATCTACACGAATTGAGGATCCAGTAATTTGTTCAACTTGATCTATGACTTCACTTAAAGAAGCGGAAACTCCTCCTCCGATATCAAAAGGTTCAGTAACGGCTTCGACCTCTAAAGACCCTGCTCTTATAGTCGCATCAACAATGTCATCAACAAACGTAAACTCTCTTCTTTGAACTCCTGTACCACGAAGAGGGAACACATAGTCGCCAGGCAAAGCAGCGCGAAATAATCGATTCATTGCCATGTCGGGACGTTGACGCGGCCCATAGACAGTGAAGTATCTCATCACCATTACATCGAGTCCCCGGAATCGGTAAACCTGTGCAAGTTGTTCACACGCCGCTTTAGTGACGCCGTAAGGGCTAATGGGATTCACCTCGCTGCTTAGACTTGTTGCAGAAGCCCCATAGACAGAAGAACTAGAAGCAAAAACCACTCGCTTAACTCCAGATGCGAGAGCTGCTTCAAACACTCTCTGTGTCACCATGATGTTGTTCTCTACACTTGGCAAAAAGCCTGAACCCCACGAATCTTGAACTCCTGGTCGTCCAGCAAGATGATAAACAACATCTCCCTCTTGAAAGATTGAGTTGAGATCAACTGAAAGAAGGTCATCTATTTTTAAGGAGAAATTTTCACTTTGGTGTGAGGCAACCAAATTCTGTTCCTTGGTTTGCGGTGAATACCAAGGATCGAAGTTGTCTACACCTACAATGGTTTGACCCTTAGAGAGAAGATTCTCAGTAAGGCGCGAACCTATGAATCCGGCGGCTCCAGTAATGACTGCTCGTTTCATTCTTTCCTTAACATTAGGTAACGTGGGATTCAATAGAATCCATAGTTTACATTTAGAATTAAGCAAACCTAACATTATGAACAAACTATTGAAATAAAAGAAGTTGAATTTTAGATGACTGAAATTGCAATTATTGGAGCAGGGCCTGCCGGCCTTACTGCCGCTTGGCAGGCAGCTGAAAAAGGACATCAAGTTACTGTTTACGAACGCAGTTCTTTCACTGGGGGTATGTCTGCGAGTTTCGAATTAGCAGGACAAAAGGTTGATTTTGGTTCACATCGTCTTCACCCAGCTACTCCCCCACATTTACTAGAAGAAATTAAAAAACTCTTGGGTGAAGATCTTCAAGTTCGTGAACGAAACGGAAGAATCCGCCTCTACGACCGCTGGGTTTCGTTTCCTCTCCGTAGCACCAATATGATTCGACACCTCCCACTCAAGTTCTCTTTTGATTCTGCTTTAGACATCCTCTCTCAACCTTTCCAAAGTAAAAAGAACGAATCTTTCGATGATGAAGTAACCCAACGCCTAGGGAGAACCGTGTCATCGGAGTTCTACAACCCATACGCAAAAAAGTTGTGGGGCATACCTGCAAATGAGATTGATTCAGAATTAGCTCGTCGGCGAGTTTCTGCTACTTCTCCTTTTTCAATTCTTCGACGCCTTTTAAAGTCTTCCACTCCAAGCGGAAGAATTTTTCTTTATCCTAAGAATGGCTACGGGCAAATTGTTGAATGCTTGACTGATGCGGCGGTCTCTGCAGGAGTAGATATAAGACTTGAAGAAGAAGTAAATGGTATAAATCTTCAAGGGGATCGCTGTTCAGTTGAACATCGAACTGGCAGCGAAGAGTTTCGCTTTATTTGGTCAACTATTCCCCTTACTTTGTTGCCGGAAATCGTTACTCCAACCCCGCCCATACAAATACATAATGCAGCGAAATCCTTGCGTATCCGCTCCATGGTGCTCGTTTATTTGATCTTGGATCAACCACAATTCACTAAATACGATGCCCATTATTTGCCTGGTCCCGAAACTCGAATGACTCGCCTCTCTGAACCTAAAAACTACCGAGATGGCCCTGATCCTGAAGATAGGACCGTTCTTTGCGCTGAAATCCCGTGTTGGCAAAAAGATGAGATCTGGTCAATGTCGAATCAAGACTTAGGAGCGATGATTCTTGATGACATAGAGCGTCTTGGTCTGCCAAAACCAAAACACAGTCAAACCGAGGTGCGGCGACTTCCATCGGTTTATCCAATTTTTGAAAAATCAATGAACCAACAAAGAAGCGATCTTCTTAATTGGGGGAATTCGCTAGAAGGACTATCCACCTTTGGTCGGCAAGGTCTTGCGGTGCCGGACAATCTTCATCACACGCTTGTCATGGGGTGGGAAGCCGCGGCTTCACTGGATAACGAAGGAAACTTTGATAAGGATACTTGGGAAGAATCCTTAAGAAAGTTTGAGTCCCATGTTGTTGAGGACTGAAAGTTAAGTGGTAACAAGAATGCGTTGCGAAGCAAAAGCCCCGACACCAATCATCGTGCCCTTTACTTCCACAGTGGTAGTTCCGTCAGGCGAAACAGCCGTGACTTTCCCATTTTCCCCAGGAATAAGATTGGACTCTTCAAGGAATTCTAAAAGTCCTGGTTGAAACTCAAGTTCTTCAGGGATTCTCTCGACAATAAACTTGTTTCCTACCTCAATGTCTGAAAGGGCAGACGCTCCTTCTGGCATTTGATAATCGGTGCCTGGAATCGGATTTCCATGAGGGCACGTTGTGGGATCTTCGAGAATGCGGAGAAAAGCGTCTTCAACACTAGGAGAAATGACGTGCTCCCATCGTCCTGCTTCATGATGAGCTTCAGCCCAACTAAGACCAAGAACGTCTGTGAGAAATCTTTCTGCGAGACGGTGACGTCGCACAACCTGATTTGCAAGATTCTTGCCATCTTCAGTTAGATGTATTTTCGTTCCATGAAAATATATAAGATCGGCTTCGCCCATTTTTTTTATCATTTCCGATACTGCTGGGCGCGATACTTGAAGCCGCTCAACTATTCGAGCTTGAATTACGTCAACACCATCTTCATCTAATTCAAAGATGGTTTCACAATATTCTTCGAATGCTGGGTGATATTCAGGGCTCTCATATGCCATAACTAAATCTTACCTCCAATAATGACTTAGGTAAAACAAAGGTATTTTTGTTTGGCTTTGCTGAATACCTTGAACCCAACCTTCTCCTGCTTGCCAAATGGAGGATCTTGCATTCAGAATCTACGAAGAGGGAAAACTCACAGTTGCTGCGCCAGAATGGTGAATGTTTACCCGGTCGCCGACTTTGAATGTTGGTATTCCTCCAGTTCGGCAGCGCAACTCTTCTTCATTGCCTGAAGCCACCACATAGAGTGTGTCGTGCCCGAAGAAATCTACTCTTTTCACTACCGCGTCTGCTCCATCGACAAGAACCACTTCTTCGGGGCGTATCAATACTTCTACTGGACCGTGTGCTTGATGGCAAAGATTGATGCTCCCTAACAGAGTGTCCGCGCTATCTCCGGAAGCTACTCCTTGAATCGTGTTAGCTTCCCCCACGAAACTTGCTACCCACTGATCTGCAGGGTGTCTATAAACTTCGGAGGGTTCATCTTGTTGAACTACTTGGCCTTCGTTCATGACCGCAACTTGGTCTCCGAGAGCGAAAGCTTCATCTTGGTCGTGTGTAACGAACATGCTTGTCACGTTTAAGGAGCGAAGTAGTTCTGAAACTTCAGCTCTCACTTCTATACGTAGGTTTGTATCTAGGCTTGAAAATGGTTCATCTAATAGAAGCACGGAGGGTCGAGGAGCTAGGGCTCGTGCTAGGGCAACTCGTTGTTGTTGTCCACCTGATAGTGAGGACGGGAGGCGGTCAGCAAGTTCAGGTATTCCAACCATTTCTAATAGTTCATGAATTTCTGTTTTTGGTTTCTTTCTGTCTGTTCTTGGTAAACCAAAAACGGTGTTTTCAAGGACGGTGAGGTGTGGGAAGAGGGCCCAGTCTTGGAATACCATGCCGACGTCTCTTTGTTCTGGTGGGGTTTGGAATTCTTCTGTTGCTACGGTTTCGCCTGAAAGAGTGATTTCACCTGAAGTTATTTTTTGCAGGCCAGCTAACGATCTTAAGAGTGTTGTTTTTCCGCAACCGCTTGGCCCTAAGACCGCTAAGCATGAGCCTTTTGGAGCAGTGATATTTACATTTTCCAGAATATGAGCAGGCCCGATATTAACTGATAGGTCGCGTACATTTATTCCGTGTTCAAAGGGCTTTTCTGCTTTTTGTTTGTTATCACACATACAATCTTCTCTGTCTTTAAAAAAGTGTATAGGTAACCAAACATTTATCGTACAGACTCCTAAACAATTAGAAAAGTTTGCCTTTCAGCAACCGATCAGATGAATATCTAAAACCCTGTTGACTCTAAGATTTGCGAATCTTTAGTAAACCGAGTTGAGCTAAGAGAAGAAATATCTACAAGATGTCTCTTAGTAGACATAGTCAAGTCAGCAACGATCTCTCCGACTATCGGAGCATGCATAAGACCAGTACCGGAGAAACCAGCAGCCGTTATAAATCCGGGCGAGGTCTCATCTATAACAGGCATGTAATCGATT
Source organism: Actinomycetota bacterium (assembly GCA_902564875.1). GTDB lineage: Bacteria > Actinomycetota > Acidimicrobiia > Acidimicrobiales > MedAcidi-G1 > MedAcidi-G2B. The sequence goes on along the minus strand of CACFCV010000017.1, from coordinate 6,505 downwards.
GTTCCTGGGTAAAGACCACTCCAACCTCTCAAGACACTGCTTTCTGGATCAGTGATGCAAAAGGAATGAGAAGCTTCTCTACGTACTTCTTTTGACCATCCTTCGGATAAGTCAGGGTCATAAGTGTTCGGATCAGTTGCTTCGTCACGACCTAAAAATCCACCAATTAGAGCTCGTCCTGAACCATCAGGACGCATATGCACTTGTCTATCTGTATCTATAAGCCACGGGATTTCTTCTGGAACGGCTGCCGATTCTTCTAAAACTAAGAGTTCGTGGTGGCGCGAAACAAAAGGGATTTGACATCCCGCAAGATCAGCTACTTCACCCGCATGAGGCCCAGCTGCATTGATAATCCATTCAGCGTGAAATTCGCCTGCGGAAGTTGTAACTCCATTTATTCTTGCATTTGCTTTTAGTAGTCCTTCAACTTGAGTGCCGGTCAGAAGTTTTACTCCATTAGATACAACTGTGTCTACATACCCTTTTATTACGCGATGCTGATCTAAATAACCACCCTCATTGCAATATAAGCCTTTTGAGAAATTCATTGGAGAGAGTTGAGGCCAATGCGAACTTATTTGACTTTTTGTCAATAGTTCGCAATCGACTTTCATTCTCTCCAGCAAGGCCGCCTGAGACAAGAGAGCGCTTTCACTTTCTGTAGTTAGAAAGAGGTGCCCTGTCGTTCGATAAAAAGGGTCGATATTGAAATGTTTTTCAAAATTCAACCAAGTGTCGAGACTGAGTTGACTGAGTTGAATATTTAACTCAGATCCATGAGCTAAACGAATACCACCTCCGGTTTTCGTTGATTGACCTACCCCAGGTTTTGATCGCTCAATGATTTGAACACTTTTGCCAATGCGTGATAGTGAATAGGCGGTTGCAAGCCCGATAATCCCTGCACCAATAATGACTACATCGCTTGTTTGAGGCTTATGGGGTGAAGATTTCCCTGCGGACTTCTCTCTAATTTTCATACTTAGACTTGCCATAAGGTCAGGACGGTTATCCCTCTTTAGGGGAAACTAAAATTCGAACACCCGAAATTTCAAGTTCTTCACTCTGGTCCCCTACCAATTCCACTGCGCTGACTCCTTCGCCGCGCCCATCAGTCACTTCCACAAATCTGATCTCTCCCTCATCTAAAGCAATCGTTGTCTTTTCGGCGGGATAACCAAGAACTTCGGACCAGCGACGTGCCATTGTTTCCGGGTTTTCAGCTTGGATCTCGACTGCCGATATAGCCGTTACCACTGAAGTGTCAATATGGTCACGCCAGTTGGGACCGGCCCAAGGCCAAGACTCCCATTCATCCGTCTGGTCTACGGAAACGATCGCTCCGCCAATATCTCTTGGATGGAGATGTAAACCCAGCACCCCTTTAGCAACTGCTTCAAAAACTATCCGAACCCCAGTTTCATTAAGCCGCTGGCGAACTAAAGCAAGATCGTCGACTTGAAAAATCACCATGTAGCCGCCGTCTCCTCCACGTTTCTCAAGTAGTCGTCCAGCGGTAGTACCAGGTTGGATCGGAGACACAACTTCCAATAACTGCTCTCCAATAGGATAAAGAGCGTTTTTAAGGCCAAAGACTTTGACACCTGGATCCCGAAAACAAAGAGACAACCCAAGACTTTCTTCAATAGTTGCCTCAACTAAAGAGAGATCTTCAGCCACGAAGGCAACCTGACGTAACCGCATCCTCATCTCAAGGACACTAGTGTCTAAATAAACAAAAAGGGAGGGCGGTCATGAGCGAATCACTCATAAATGAACATGGGGTCGAAGTCTCCACTCGACGCATCTTTAGTTGGGATGAGTTTGAAATGTTTCACTGGGACGATGATGGGCTTTCTGGTCAGATAGTGACCGGTGAGCGTATGCATCTAATCCGGGCCACTTACGCTCCGGGTTCGACCTACCCGATGCATAGTCACCCTCATGAGCAGTTCAGCCTGCTGCTGACTGGTCGGATGCGGCTGACCGTAGGAGAGGAAACTCGGGAGATCGGACCGGGAGATGGATGGTATGCCCCTGCGGATGTTCCTCATGGAGGTGAGGTTTTAGGGGAAGAGGAAGCGGTGTTTATTGATGTCTACTCTCCGGCAACACAATGGATCATGGAAGATCTTAAGACCGCTAGAGTAACACCCTCCCCTGGTGAGGGTGGCGCCCTATGAGATCATCGGTATAGATATTGGTATGAGAAAAATCTCTTTAATTCTTGTCTTTATTATCTTTTCTGGTTCGTTATTTGGGTGCAGCAGCGATTCAGATCAGGAAGCGAATACAAGTATTAACTACCTTGTCGATGTGCTGTATAAAGAAGGACCCTACGGTCTTATGCAAACAGACTCTCTTAACAATCCCTCTACAGGTATGCCTAATTTTTATCGTTGTTACACAGAAATCGCTGACTTTTACAACGAGTTTGTTGACATACAACGGTTGGCGTCCTCTGCCGAAAGTTCTAATGGAGTAGGTCAAATATGGACAGAGCATCTGAATAGTTTTGATCTCCATACTGAAACAATTTTGGAAGAAATCGGTAGGTACGACCCTCGAAGTTTCTACGGAGAGTCCAAGGGTTGGGCGGATGAAAGTAAGCGGTACGGCCTTGGAAGTTGTGATGATTGGTATCCAGAAGCCGTAGGTACTGTCGTTATAGATGGATTTTTTGCATTTGAAACATGCTCAGAACTAAGTGATAGTAATTCGGGAGAACAAGCAAATCTATGTCTAGATGCGGGAGACAAATTTGAAAACGAAATGGGTCTATTTCTCGAACGGGCGAAATTAGCTCTCAATCATCATGTTCCAGACGCGATCCAGTAAGCCGCGAGTTGATCAAAATAAACCTTTAGGTATAGATACGGCAGCTAGGTAGAGAGCAAATGCTTTCAAAAATATGAAATACTGGTTTATCCAAAAGCTTTTTTTACTCCTCGTTTTAACTTTGTTCATAATTTCGTGTGGATCTTCCACGGATAGCAATGGAGAAGTAATTGAAAAAGTGATAGGGACTGAGGTTCCCGAAGCAACTACCACAGAAGCCCCCGAAACAACCAGCACAATAATAGGTAGATCTGCTCTGAGTTTTGGTGAAGAACCTTTAGATTTTTTAAACGCCACTTTCAATGTGCGTTGCCCTGGAATACTCGGAGGAGGTGCCTACCCTTACCTCGCAACATTCTCGAACGGCGAAGCAGTCAATTTTCACGGAACAATCGAAGTGACAGAACTAAAAAAAGTCGAACTTGTTGAAGAGTCACCTGGATTGGAAACAATAATAAGTGTGTGGTGCTGGGGCGGTGGATCTGGCACTTCTTCAGAAATACAAATTTTTTCCGCTAACCCTGATAGGCCAGCCCGCTTAGGTTCCATCATTCATGCTAATCGCGACCGATTTATAGAAGATGGCGAATATCCATTTATGCTTGAGCAGGCTGATTGGCACCCTGACGATCTTGCAACTATGGATCCAACAGTTTCAGCTTCGATTTACCGCCTTTACAAAGTTGAATGGGATGGAAAAGACTGGAAGAGATTCTTACTTGATGAGTGGCGAGTAGACAAAGAGACTGGAGAAAGACTTCAAGAGAACCTTGATTAAGAAACTGGTGGGCCGTGAGGGATTTGAACCCCCGACCCCCTGCGCGTCATGCAGGTGCTCTAGCCAACTGAGCTAACGGCCCCGAATGTCAAATGGTAGCAGTGGGGTTCTAAGAGGACACCTGTTCTCTGCGGCGTGATCCCCATTCAAGGAAAGCGGCAATAATTAGAACTCCTCCCCCGACGATAATTATCGGTAGGCCCACTCCGATTGAATAGTTGTATCCACTTGTTGATTCCATGCTTTCAACATCGAAGATTTTAACTATTGCTAACACAACGTGAATCACTCCAGATACAAATAGCCAGAATGCAATCATTCGGTTTTTTATCCCGGACAAGATCGCTCCAGCCACTAACGCTGCACTTAGTCCACTAAACAGAACGATTAGAGCGTCAATGGGTTGGTCCCACCCTATTTCTCTTATCACGAACTCTCCGCGGGCTTCTGTCCATGGAAGAAAAGTGCCGATTATTGAAACAATTGCAGCTAAAGAAACGAGTACGGCTACGCCCCAGTCCATTTTTGCTTTTTCTGGTTGGATGGTTTGTGCGGGTTCTGGTGCGCTTGGAATTTCATCACCGGGGTGAACTGCTTTTATTCCTAAAGGAGGCGTGTGAGGGAATCCAGGTCCGTCTGTTTCTTCTTCAGTCGGATCCTCTGTGGCTTCGTTCACAGTTTTATCCTTTCTGGTTACCCCTGTCTTGAATATATAACAAGAACTCTTGTGGAGCACCGGGCGGGATTTGAACCCGCGACTTTACGGCTTTGCAGGCCGTTCCCTTGGTCCACTCGGGCACCGGTGCGCATGTCCCGATTGTTAAGGGGACGTGTTTATCGTATCGGGGTAAATCGGGTGCCTCTCTCTTACTTTCTAATATCGTCAAATAGGTTTATACCTAGAAAGTCAGAACTTGTGCCAAAAATGAACGTGCGGTAACTTTTGGATTATGGAAGATGACAATTATGAACCAAGTACTTGGGGTTGGGTAGCCGACCATGTTGAACGTTATTTAGCTCCAGACGATGAAGGTTTTGACATGCAGGGCGCTCCTTGCATTCTCCTTACAACAACTGGACGTCGTACCGGAAAGACTCGTATTAGCCCGCTGATTAAAGTTCACGACGGCAACAACTATTTGCTTATTGCCTCTAAAGGTGGGGCACCAAAGAACCCGCTTTGGTTTGACAATCTTGTTGCCGATCCAAACATTATTGTTCAGGACGAGACGGAAGTTCTTGAATGCACAGCGCGTATCGCTACTCCGGAAGAGAAAGCTGAGCGGTGGCCGGTCGCGGTTGCTGCTTGGCCAGATTATGCCGAGTATCAGAAGAACACTGACCGCGATATTCCACTTATTATTTGCGAACCTCGTTAATTGTGATCCAAGTTCTGATTTAACGAAATAGCCGCGCGTATTCGACTTTTAAGCAGCGATCCATTACTAGTTGCATCCCATCGCCTAAAACGATTTGTGCGGCTTCGGGGCTCCATAAGTCAAATTGTGTCCAAAAGACCTGCGCCCCTACATCTACAGATTCTTGAGCTACTGAAGGAACGTCTTCTAGTTTCCGAAAGACGTCAACAAGGTCAGGCACTACGGGCAAATCTGATAGTGAAGGAAAGCATGGTTGCCCTAAAACTTCTGTTGTAGTTGGGTTTACGAAATAAATTTCATAACCAGTTGAGGCTTCACAGAGGTATTTCGCTACTTCATTTGAAGGGCGGGCTGGATTCGCTGATACACCTACGATGGCCACTGAGGTGACTGAACGCAAAATTTCTTTGCACTCTTCATCCGTTGGCGGCGACCACCCTTCAATTGCTTCATGCTCACTCATTGCCTTTTATTGTAGAACGTAACGTGTGATCACCTATTGTCAAGACCGGTAATACCGTTGAAAGTGAAGTAAAGTGCAAAATTGAACGGTAACTTTGCGCTATTTTAATTACCGGTCTATGCTGTGAGCATGTCACGTTCATTATTAGCACCACCACTTCCCTCCTCTTTTGATATTGGAAGTGAAAGATACGAACAGAATCGCTCCGACACGCTTGAACAGTTAGAAGTAATCGATGGACTGCTCGCCGAAGCCAAAGCAGGAGGCGGACCAGAAGCTATGGACCGTCTGCGCTCCCGAGGAAAAATGCCGATACGAGAACGCATCGCAAACGTGCTTGACCCTGACAGCCCCTTTCTTGAGATCAGCACACTTGCCGGATACAACTCCGACTACGCCGTCGGAGGCGGAATGGTTCTCGGCATCGGAGTTATCGCCGGAACAGAATGCGTCATTTTAGGAAATGACCCTTCAGTCTTAGCTGGCGCCTTAACCCCATACGCGGGAAAGAAATGGATGCGCGCAATTGAAATCGCACGCGACAACCACATGCCTTACGTAAGTTTTGTGGAATCCGCTGGTGCTGACTTACGTGTCCCAACTGGTGGAGGAAAGAAACGAACCAGAGTTCAAACCGACCACTTTGCAGAATCAGGGCGCTTCTTCTACGAAATGATCGAACTATCAAAACTAGGAATACCAACAGTCTGTGTTACCTTCGGCTCAGCCACCGCCGGCGGCGCCTACCAGCCAGGCATGTCTGACTACAACATCTTCATAAAGGAACAATCTCAAGTATTCCTTGGCGGCCCTCCACTAGTAAAAATGGCAACCGGAGAAATCGCTGACGCTGAAACTATTGGCGGTGGACAAATGCATGCTGAGAAATCTGGTCTCGCCGACTACCTCGCCGAAGATGAAATGGATGCCATACGTTTATGCCGAGAAGTGGTGTCACATCTTGACTGGAAGAAAGCTGGACCAGAACCCAGTTACGTTATTGACCCTCCCATTCATGACCCTGAAGAACTTCTTGGCCTCGTA
>CACFCV010000016.1:0-24465 GCA_902564875.1 Actinomycetota bacterium | reverse complement strand
CTCATCACTAACCCGTACATGAACGGAGAAACTATTCGAGTTGATGGCGGCATAAGAATGCCACCCAAATAGGAGATGCTATGAGTGAAAACAATGCAGTATTAACAGAAAAACGAGACAGAGTTCTACTAATTACTCTAAATAGACCAGATGCCATGAACTCAATAAATGGCGATCTCTCTCATGGATTAATGGCAGCTATCGAATCATTAAATACTGATTCTGATTTGACTGCCGGGGTTCTAACTGGTGCTGGTCGTGGATTCTGCGCTGGCATGGACTTGAAAGCATTTGCCCGTGGAGAAGATATCGGGCCATTTATGAAGTTCATAAAAAGTGGTGCAGAGAAACCACTAATTGGAGCAGTAGAAGGCTTCGCCCTCGCCGGTGGTTTAGAACTCGCTCTGACCTGTGATTTATTAGTGGCAGCAGAAGGCGTCAAACTAGGAATTCCCGAAGTTGGAGTTGGTTTATATGCCGCAGCTGGCGGACTACTCCGCCTCCCGAGCCGAGTGGGATTCAGTAAAGCCATGGAAATGGCTATTACCGCTGACCCAATTACCGCTGAAGAAGCATACAACTACGGTTTAGTTGCCCGCTTGACAGAGAAAGGCGGAGCCGTAGAAGGAGCACTGGCACTAGCTGAACGAGTAGCTCAAAATGCGCCTTTAGCAGTTGCAGCGTCTAAAAAAATCATAGAAGCCACCACACAAGGACTAACAGAAGAAGAACTCTGGGCTTTGAACACAGAACTTCAAATCCCTGTCTTTACCTCTAACGATGCTCGAGAAGGCCCGGTAGCCTTTGCTGAGAAGCGGCCACCAAACTGGACAGGAACCTAATCCTCCATCGGTAGAAACATTGCAAGTTGTCTTGATTGGGCAACAAGGTCACCTTTTGAGTCCCAAAGCAATCCAGTTTCAATCATCCGACCATCTCGAAGATCTTCAGTCCAAAATTTACCCTGAACCCATCCCGGTTCTGGACGTTTTCTAATGTGCGCTGTGAATTCAATAGTTGGAACCCAGCCAACTCTTCCGACATAACTAAAAATCGGAGGCGGAAAAGCATCAGCAAAAAGCACAAGACTCAAAACATCTGGGTCTCTGCCATCAACAAGTCTGATCCATCCTGATACCTCAGCTTTGGGTTGACCGGTATTTTCCGGATCCGGTGACGACATGCGCATTTCAACACGATTATTTATCACCAAATCCACCCCCTGCTGCTCTCCCGAACGTTCCAGGCACTCTTCCGGTGGTGGTATATCAGGTGGCTCAATAACTATCTCATAGTCATGAGCGCTACTTTCACTCAAATCCCCAAACGCAGCCATTAACTCAAGTCGAGTTGTACCGCTTTGCCTTAAAGTCCCACGCGTAGTCGTTACTGAACGTCCACTTCGAATTAACTCGGTAGAAATCTCAGCTTGCTCATTTCCTGTCCCTGGGCGTAAAAAATGGGCGGTAACGGAGAGCGGATCCTTATGAGATTCATTAAGTTGCATCGCTCGAAGGGCGGGAATAATTAAGTATCCACCGTTTGGATTCTCTCCGATGTTCCATTGATCGCTCAATAAAAGACTCCATGTTCCATCCTCTTGTAAGGACGCCTGCGTCTCACTATCAAATTGTGTGTCCATTAAGTCTCTTTCAGTTAGTTAAGTAGCAGAGTTCATCCCAAGAAAAGCAGCCGCAACTACGTATAAGACTATAAGTATGATGCCTTCACTCTTGTGTAGCTTCTTCCTGAATAAAGCGAACCCAAGTAATAAGAAGGTTACGAGGAGCATGAAGCCAACTCCCCTGCCAGTTAGGTTTGAGTCTTCTATTGAGCCAGGTCCGACAACTCCCATAAGACCCCCGACAAGAAGACTGTTGAAAATATTTGATCCGAAAAGATTGCCGATAATCATTTCTGTTTCACCGCGTTTGGCGCATGAAGCCGTAGTAACTAATTCTGGCAAGGAGGTTCCGATTGCAATAAGTAAGAACCCTACAAATCCTCCGGTGATACCCCATGATTCCGCGAGGCCATCCGCTCCTTTTACCGTGAAGTAGGCGCCAACTACTGTTCCAAGTAGCCCGAGGCCGATTCTGACGAACTCCACAGGTGCCTTACTTGGATCTTCTTCTACTTCAATTGTTAGTTCTTCAGAGTTGCCTCTCACTATGTAAAGAAGAGTGAGGATTCCTCCCCCAAGAAGGAGTAGCCCTTCTAAGCGGCTTATTAATTCATTTATCAGAACAATTGCCAGTGCTATTGATGCAGCAAGTGTTAGTAGTCCTTCCTTGCGAAGTATTTTTGTAGGAATACTTATTCGAGTAAACATCACTGCAGCAGCCATGACAAGAGTGAGGTTTGCCACATTTGATCCAAGAATGTTTCCGGCGCCAATGTCTAGGTCACCTGCTTGAGCGGCTGCGATTGAAACGAGAGACTCTGGAAGTGATGTCCCGAAACCAAGAAGAACTACGCCGATAATGACAGGTGGGATTCGATAAACTTTCGCAACTATTGACGACCCTTTGACAAATTGGTCGGCAAAGAAAACCAAACTAATTAGGCCGCCGAGAAACGCTGCGTAATGTTCCATGAAGAAATTCTAGTTCGCTTAATTGCTATCGCATTACAAATGGATTCGCCATTGGCTCTTCACCCGTATTTATCCAAACACTTTTCGTTCGGGTGTAGTCGTAAATTGCATTGATTCCCGCTTCACGCCCATATCCGCTTTGTCCGAAACCCCCAAACGGAGCGATAGGTGATATTGCTCGATAAGTATTAACCCATACTATTCCTGAGCGAATGGCCGCCGAGACTCTGTGAGCTCTAGCAACGTTTGAAGTGAATACACCGGCTCCGAGTCCAAACTGGGTGTCATTGGCAAGAGAAACGGCATCTTCTTCGGTTTCAAATTTAAGAACTGACATAACAGGCCCAAATAACTCAACTTGGGTAGTTTCAACAGATTGATCCGGGCACGCAACAACTGTTGGTTCAAAATACCAACCATTTTCAAAGCCTTCTGGCCGGCTTCCACCTGTGTGTATTACAGCTCCCTGTTCCTGAGCCATTACTAACGTTTCTTCTATTCGATTACGTTGCGCCTCTGTTGCTAGTGGCCCAACTTGTGTATCAGTATCTAGTGGGTCACCAATACGAACTGCTTCTGCTCGTTTAATCACTTCGGCAATAAACTCGTCATATATTCCGCTTTGGACAAAAACTCTTGATCCGGCGACACAACTCTGTCCAGTTGCTCCAAAGTTGCCGGCTACTGCACCGTTGACTGCACCTTCAAGATCAGCGTCATCAAAAATCACTATTGGAGACTTTCCACCCAATTCAAGAGAGACCGGGGCAAAATTTTGAGAAGTATTTTCCACAACATGCCGCGCAGCATCTACTCCACCGGTGAAAGAGATTTTTGCTACTAATGGATGACTAGTAAGTGCGCGACCGCAAGGCTCTCCGAAACCGGTTATCAAATTAAATACACCAGGAGGGAAACCTGCTTCATCTACGAGCCGTGCAAACTCTAAAACAGGGGCAGGCGCCTCTTCAGAAGATTTGATTACTACGGTATTTCCGGCTGCTAAAGCTGGAGCGGCTTTTGTTGCGGTTAACAACATTTCCGCATTCCATGGAACTATCCCAGCAACTACTCCGATTGGCTCTTGAGTCGTGAAAACGTGGAGGTTTGGTTTGTCGATGGGTAATGTTCGTCCCTCTACCTTGTCTGCTAAGCCTCCGTAGTACCGGTAATATTCTGCTACGTAAGCTGACTGACCGCGAGTTTCAACAGCTAATTTTCCGCTATCAGTAGTTTCCACAGATCCTAAGAGCTCTGAATTCTCTGTCATGAGATCAGCGAGTTTAAAGAGCATCTTTCCGCGTTCAGTCGCAGTTAATTTAGACCATGGTCCCTCATAGAGGGCGTGGTGAGCAGACCTCACCGCACGGTCTACATCTTCCTCGGTGGCTGCAGGAGCGGTTGCCCAAGGTTCCCCCGTTGAAGGATTTATTGATTCAAATCTTCCCCCATCGGAAGCTTCACAGAACTCCCCATTTATGTACATTAAATATTCATTCATCGGACTCTCCCGTTTCGAACGCACTAAAACAACTATTTACTTGCTTTGCAGTCACTCTCTACTCTTCTTCTTGAACAATGCCCATTTCTTCCATATCGGAATAACGATTCCCAATTCGGTGATGCGGACGACCTCCTACAGAAGCGCCTATAGCTACTACGATCTCATTAGGTGCGGGTGAATCAGGAATTACCATCTCAAGAGTGAGGTAATGAGAACGCCAACCCGGATCGATTTTGTGCATCATAGGAATTGAAACAGTGGCTCCAGGGCCACCACGAGAGTTTGTGAAGGACAAATACGCAGTCCCTTGAACCGCTTCTCGGAAAATGTTGCCAAATCTCAGGGTATGTATCAGCGCTGAACCATGCTCGATCTCCCCCTCCGTTCCGACCATTGCTGCTTTCCCGTATGCTTCTACCGCGTCTCCTCCGCCTGCCATCTCAATAAGTCGTGGAACCATTTCATGTCCAAGTTCTGGAGCAGTAGACAAAATCTTCGGTTTGAGATCTGAAACAAACTCTTCTTCAGACCATGGATTCGTTATAACGGCAGCTACCCCATAGAGATGCAGTGGTGAGTCAGCGACCTTCCCACCTTCAACACGGATTTCCTCATGTCGTGTCACTAATTTGCGAATACTTAGAGTCAAAACTTTTACCTTCAATGTTCGTCTACTATTAGATAAACATTATGTCGCAAGAACGAAACTTTTCCGTTGTCGTGGTTGGTTCAACCATGATTGATCTTATTTCTTACCTTCCGCGTGTTCCAGAAGTTGGCGAAACAGTAGTAGGTGACAGCTTTCAAATGACTTTTGGAGGGAAAGGTGCCAATCAGGCGATTATGGCCGCCACACTTGGATCAAATGTTGGATTCATAAACTGTTTGGGTCAAGACACCTACGGTGAGGAATACCGAAGGAATCTTGAGCAATACGATATTGATATTTCTTTTCTTACCGTTGGTGAGTTGCCAACTGGTGTGGCAACCATTCTCGTCGAAGAAAACGGAGCGAATCGTATCGTTATCGTGCCTGGGGCTAATTTTGAGTTAGCTCCAGAAATCGCTGAACAGGGAATTCTCTCTCTTCGCCCATCTGTAGTAGTAGGTCAATTAGAGATTTCGACACAAGCCACAATTGCAGCATTCAAGGCTGGCAAGGAGATTGAAGCGACAACTGTTCTTAATCCAGCTCCGGCTACTGATGACTCTGCTCTACCATCTGAGCTTCTAGAGTTAACTGACTGGCTAATACCTAATGAAAATGAATTTCACGCCCTCGCTAGCGAAGAGGTCAGCGAAGACGCTGTTCGGTCTTTTGCTAGAAAGCACAAAATTAAGCTTGTGGTAACCGTCGGTGAAGAGGGTGCCATACTCGCAGACGCAGAAGGTGAAATTATTCGCTTTGCTGCACCTACTGTTACTGCGGTCGACACCACTGGTGCGGGTGATGCTTTCGTTGGTGCTTTTGCTCATGGTTTAAGCACCGGTTTAAATCCAAAAGATGCAATATCTCTTGCTATTGATCGAGCTTCAGATTCTGTTACCCGGAAAGGCACCCAAATTTCTTACTCTTCAGATGGCGCATAGTTTTGCTGACAGAAGAAGTAATTCAGTAAAGTATGATCACTACCGATTGCAGTTCAACTAATGGAAGACGAAATGAGCGAGACTAAAGAACATTTTGATGTCCTTATTGTCGGGGCTGGAATCTCCGGAATTAGTGCTGGATACCATCTTCAAACTATGTCGCCGAATAAGAGCTGGGCCATTTTGGAAGCCCGCGAGAATCTCGGTGGAACATGGGATCTGTTTCGGTATCCCGGTATTCGATCAGATAGTGACATGCACACACTTGGTTTTCGATTCAAACCTTGGAAACAAGCAAAATCAATTGCTGATGGGCCGGCGATCCTTGAATACCTAGAAGAAACGGTAACGGAGTATGACATAAGGGAGAAAATCAAGTTTGGCCACAGCGTTTCTAATGCATCTTGGTCATCAAAAGATTCCAATTGGACGCTTGAAATTCATACTGCGGACTCTGATCAGCCGAAAAGACTTTCTTGTAATTTTCTTTACATGTGTTCTGGCTACTACAGCTACAAGGGTGGATTTACCCCAGACTTTGATGGCGTAGCTTCTTTTAAGGGGAAAGTTGTTCACCCGCAAGATTGGCCTGAAGATCTTGATTACGCAGATAAGGAAGTTGTAGTCATTGGTTCAGGGGCGACGGCCATGACTTTAGTTCCTGCCATGGCCTCCATCGCTAAGCACGTCACTATGCTTCAACGCTCCCCCACGTACGTTGTTTCTCGCCCGGATGAGGATCGAGTCGCAAATTTCTTGCGGAAAGTTCTCCCTGATAAGGCCGCTTATTGGATAACGAGAAAGAAAAACATCTTCCGTCAAGGTTTTGTGTACAAAAAAACTCGGACTAAGCCTGACGAAGTGAAGAAACTTCTACTCCAAGCAGTGCAAGAGGAACTCGGGGAAGATTACGACATAGAGAAACACTTCACTCCTGCATATAACCCGTGGGATCAGCGACTCTGTCTGTTGCCAAATGGAGATCTCTTTAAATCAATCAAATCGGGTGATGCTTCTGTAGTAACTGAACATATTGATTCCTTTGTGGAAGATGGGCTTCTTTTGACATCCGGTGAAGTTCTAAAGGCAGACATCATCGTTACGGCTACCGGTTTGCAATTGGTGACACTCGGTGAGATGGATTTCTTCGTTGATGGCGTTCCTCTTGATTTCTCTAAGACCTGGACCTACAAAGGAGTCGCTTACTCTGATGTTCCTAATTTGGCTTCTTGTTTCGGGTATGTGAATGCTTCTTGGACGTTGAAAGCCGATTTAACTAGTGAATATGTTTGCCGACTTCTTAACCACATGGAAGAAACCAACTCTACGCAGTGCACTCCACGACTACGAGAAGAAGACGGTGATATGCCGCAGCGTCAATGGATCGAGGATTTTCCCGCTGGATACATGCAACGCATGATGCCTCTTCTCCCCCGTCAAGGAGACCGTGAGCCTTGGCTGCACACTCAAGACTTTCAGAGGGACATCAAATTGATCTCAAAAGCTTCCGTTGACGATGGGGTGATGATGTTTACCAATCCTCAATCAGATTCTTTACCCAGTAGCGAGCATCAAACTGAAGCGCTAATCTCTTGAGCTTTTAGGCGTCAACTGTTCGTGAATATTTAGTAGATAATTGTTCCAGTATTTCTAAGCATTCTTCTGCACAATCCGAAATAATCTGACTGACTGGTTGTATTTCATCGATTCGTCCAACAACTTGTCCTGCTAAAGCAAGGCTTGCGTTCATGTCGCCACCGAAATATAGCTCTTGAGTGGTTCCAATTAACGCGGTCATTGCGTTAGTTTCCATATCAAACTCTAAGGCCTCACTTCTTTCGGTTCGCAACGCCCGTAATGAAGGCGATGTATGACGATTCAAGAAGACGGTGTCTGTTTCAGCGGCATCAACGATTGCTTGTTTCCAATTGTTATGGACAGGAGATTCCGCAGAACTAACCATACGACTACCCATTAGGATTCCTTCTGCGCCTAGGGCTAAGGCAGCCGCCATTGAGCCGCCATCTACCATCCCGCCAGCCGCAATAATAGGCACATCAACTTTCGAGCAAACTAAAGGTAAAAGCACCATAAGCGCAACATCTCGCGGATTTTTGAATCCTCCACCTTCTGCTCCCTCTACAACGAGGCCGTCCACTCCTGCTTCAACCGCTTTCAGAGCTCCATAGAGAGTTGGAACGACATGAAATACCGTCAATCCGGCTTCTTTAAGTTGCGAAGTGTATTGCATCGGGTTTCCAGCAGAAGTCGTCACAAACTTGACTCCTTGGTCAATTACGAAATCGACGATGTCGGGATCTCGAACAAAAGCTTGAGCTATGTTTACGCCGAAAGGTTTGTCGGTTAGGTCAGACATTTTTCTTATTTCTTCACGTATTGCATCCAATTCTCCTGAGGATGTTTCAATGATTCCCATAGCGCCAGCGTTAGATACTGCGGAGGCAAGTTGTGCGCGAGATATCCATCCCATTGGTGCTTGAACTATTGGAATTTCTACCCCTAAAAGTTCAGTGATTCGGTTATTAAACATTGATTTCCTACTTTCCCTTGTCAATCAATTTTCTACCTTGAAAGTGTGTTTTTGAAAACTAGCAAGACTTGCACTGCAAGTTACTATTGAGTAACTTCAGTTCTGGGTTTTAAAAGAACAGTTTTTGAACAAAAGTAGAGACATGAACGAAAAATCACCTTTATTAAGTGGAGACTCTCCAGATTCAGTTCCCGTAATAAATACACCCGAAGGTGGCTTTAAAAAATTTCCTGATCCATTTCTTTCCACTTGTACCACAAATCTTGTAGATTCTGCACCGGATCTAAGGGGTGTATGGAGAGTCTACGAAGTCCAGGTAGACGGCGAGTCACAACAAGAACACCTAATTCTTGACTCGATACAACGCATCGAACAAAGCGGAGACCGAATCATCATTACTAGCGGTGGAGTAATTCACGATATGCGTTGTGACGGAACAGAAGAAAACGGAGTCAACGACGTTATGGCAGCTGACTACAAAACACCGATAAAAGTAAAAGCCACGTACGAGAATCAAATTCATGTCTTAAGACCAGAGGGACTTCCAATTGAAGTGAAGAGATGGCGAGAAGGTGAAGAACTCGTTTGGGAATACGTGGGATTCACCGCCCGACTGAAAAAAATTGGTTCAGCTAACGACTCACTCGATAACACCCAACTTAGTGACTAGAAAATAGATAGTGAATATGTTAAAAACTCCCCTTTGCTCCCAACTTGGCATCGAACTACCGATCTTCTCTGCTGGAATGGGACCTATCGCCGGACCCGAACTAGTCGCTGCAGTCTCTAACGCAGGCGGACTTGGAGTTTTAGGATGCACTTCGATGTCTGCTGACGAAATAAGGCAAGTAGTTCGAAAAACATACGACCTCACCGATAAACCATTTGGTGTTGATCTAATTCTGCCCACCCGAATCGACCAAGGCGGAACCAAAATGGCAGATGTGGCGGAGCTCATTCCAGAAGAACATAGAAAAGCAGCGCAAGATATCGCCGAAGAATTAGGAGTTGACCATGCCGCAATATCCCCGGATTTAGACAGAAATGCTTTAGGCACCGATGCAGAAGCCCAAATTGAAGTCGTAATGGAAGAAAATGTTCCCGTTTTTGTAGGAGCCTTAGGATCACCGGGATTTATAGCCAAAAGACTTCAAGACGCAGGAGTTGTCGTCATGTCTGTCGTCGGAAACACAAAACAAGCCGTGAGCGTAGTTAAAGACGGTGCAGAAGTTGTTATAGCACAAGGAACCGAAGGTGGCGGACACACAGGACATGTAGGAACAATGGCACTCCTACCACAAGTCCTAAGTGCTGTTGATGTTCCGGTTGTAGCTGCCGGAGGGATTGGTGATGGCCGTGGGCTTGCAGCATCCCTCGTGATGGGGTGTCAAGCAGTGTGGGTTGGAACACGCTTTCTCGCTACAGAAGAAGCAGGAATACAAGGATGGCAAAAAGCTGGAATAGTTGCTGCCGCAGACCAATCCCCTGTTATAAGCCGCGCTTACACCGGCAAACGCTTCCGAATGCTCCCAAATAAATGGACTGAAGCTTGGGAAAATAATGACCTAGACCCACTCCCTATGCCACTTCAACCCGTGCTTACTGGCTTAACTATTGGATCTCTCGCAACGGACCGCGGCGGAAAAGAAGGTATTTCAATGAACGGGGCAGGAAATATCGCTGGCTTAATCGACAGCGTCCTTCCAGCTTCTGAAGTCGTAGCCCAAATTGCTTCTGAAGCAGAAGAATGCATAAGAGGCATTACCGGTACACATTTAGATCTCAAAGAGGACAGTTAATGGTTGCTGTAACAAAACAAATATCTATGAATGTGCCACCAAGTGAGATTTGGGAAACATTGTCAAAATTTGACCAGATTTCACAATGGGCTACTTTTGTCAGTCATTCTTCTCAATTAACTGAAAGAAGTTCAGGTGTTGGCTGCGCTCGACGTATACAACAAGGGTCAAACACGATCGTTGAAACCATCACTGAATGGGAAGAAAACCAAGTGCTGGCCTACACTCTCTCTGGTTTCCCACCGGTTTTTCGTCGGGTAACTAACCGATGGCTGCTTGAACCTGGTGGATCAGGAACCAAAATAAGTCTCACCGTTGAGTTGCTACCGATCCGACCTCCAGCAAATCTTCCCGCTTTAATAGTCGGCACCATAGTTGGTCGCATAAACAAGAACATGCTGAAAGATCTGAAGAAATTCATAGAAGAATCTCGTAACACAACCGGAGTGTCCTCATGAATAAACCTGACATTGTCATAATAATGACTGATGAAGAACGGGCCCCTACTCCATATGAAGGGGAAGAGGTAAAAGCCTGGCGAGATACGGCATTGACGGGAAGAAAATGGTTTGAAGAAAACGGCATCACTTTTCTTCGCCACTACACCGGCTCTTTAGCCTGTGTGCCCAGCCGTCCAACATTGTTCACTGGTCAATACCCCGATCTTCATGGAGTTACTCAAACCGATGGGCTCGGTAAAGCTCACTCAGATACCCGCATGAGGTGGCTTCGACAAGGAGAAGTGCCAACTCTTGGCCACTGGTTCAGAGCTGCGGGTTACGACACGCATTACGACGGGAAATGGCACATAAGTCATGCCGATTTGACTGATCCAGAAACTGGATTGCCGCTTGCCACCAACACTGACAAAGGCGAGATTATTGATTCAGCGGTTGAAGCCTACCTTGATGCCAACCCACTGGATCCGTACGGGTTTAACGGTTGGGTGGGGCCTGAACCTCACGGCGCTCCGTTAGCGAATTCCGGGGCCATACGTGACGGTCTTATCGCTGATCGTGTTGTTGCTTGGCTAGAAAACAGGTACCAGTTAAGGCGAGAAGGAGATCCTCAAGCGTTACGACCGTTCTTACTTGTTGCGAGTTTCGTTAACCCGCATGACATCGTTTTGTTTCCCGCATGGAAACGTCGAGATATTTCTCCTTTGACAGAAACTAATCTTCTGCCGCCAGATATTCCTGAATCTCCAACGCGTCATGAGGATCTTTCCACTAAACCTGCAGCACAAATCGCTTATAAGCATTCCTACTACTCTGGCTACGGGCCTACACGAACTTTGAGAGAAGTTTATGAAGAAAATGAACAAGAATACCGAAACCTTTATTACCGTCTCCACCTTGAGGTAGACGCACCGCTTGACCGGGTTCGTCAAGCAGTCACAGACGGAAACGAAGGAGAAACAGTATTATTTCGCACTGCTGACCACGGTGATCTTCTCGGCTCCCACGGCGGACTCCATCAAAAATGGTTCAACCTTTACGATGAGGCTGCCCGAGTTCCTTTCCAAATTGTTCGCATTGGGCGAAACCCGACAGTTCCACAAGTAGTTGAAAGTACGCCAACATCTCATGTTGACTTAATACCAACCGCTCTTAGCCTTGCCGGGTTAGACCAACAACAACTATCACAAGAGCTTTCCGACAACTTCAGTGAGGTTCATGCCCTTCCTGGACGAGATCTTTCCGCATTTGTAAACGGTGAGGATTTCACATCTCTTTCTGAACGTTCCGTGTATTTCATGACAAGAGACAACATGCTAGAAGGTGACACCTTAGCTTCAGGTATGGCTAGAGCACTTGGGATGAACAAGAACCCGCCTCCACCGCTACGTATTCAAGTACCTGCCCATGTTGCATGCAACTTTGAAGGGATAGTCACTTCAGTTCCCCGAGAGATAGTCGAAGAGGGAAAGGGTCATCTCTGGAAAATAGTCCGAGCCTTTGACGACCCTGAAACTTGGTCAACTCCACATGTCTCTCATTTATCGGCGAGCCCATTACGTGGCGGCGACACTTACAGAACTGAACCGATACCAGATCAATGGGAGTTATATGATCTAACCGTTGACCCCATTGAAGTAAATAATCTGCAAGACTCTGATGCTACTCAAGAAGTCTTCGCTTATTTGAAACAGCAATTAGCCCAAGAAGCGGAGCGTTCTGTGCCGGCACGAAATAACCCTTGGCCGTATGAAAAACGTAATCCTCCTGTTGAGCAACTTCCAAGAAAGTCGCCTCCTCCTGTGGCGAGAGCGTTAAGGCGACTGATCAGAAAACTTGGCATGCATCCGCATGACACCGAAAGCTACACGTTGAAAAGTAAGGGTTTAAGAGCTCTAATTGTTTGCACAAACCATGCTTGGCTTGATGTTGGAAAACCAACTGGTCTGTTCGCATCTGAAATGACTGTCCCCTACTATTTGTTTTCAGATGCAGGCATTGAGGTTGATCTTGCCAGCCCTAAAGGTGGAGAAATTGCTGTAGATCCAATGTCTTTGCGTGCTGTCCCCCGATCCGAGCATGACGATCGTTTTCTTGCTGACACTGAATTGAGATCTAAAGTAAGGAATTCAATATGTGTTTCTGATATTGAGGTCGACGATTACGATGTCATCTTCTTTTCTGGTGGATGGGGTGCTGCATTCGATCTTGGTTTCTCTGACGTGATCGGGGAAAAGGTAACCGAAGCGAATGCTAAAAATCTAGTTCTAGGCGGAGTGTGTCACGGTCCGCTTGGATTCTTGAAGGCCAAAGATGCTGAAGGTAATCCTTTAGTTAAAGGGCGCAGAATCACTGCAGTAACTGACAAACAAGTTAGGGAACTTGGGATCGAAACCACTCCCCATCATCCTGAAAAAGAATTAAGGGAACTAGGTGCAGATTTTCAGTGCACACATAGAAGACGAGATCCGCTCGCTAATCATTGGGAAGTAGACGGAAATATCGTGACTGGTCAAAATCAAAATGCTGGGCCGATGGTTGCTCGGGAAATAATGAAATTGTTAGACGAGAAGGTCGGAGTTTGATGAAACAAACATTTGAAGGGAAAATTGGTAGAACACTTGAAGATTCGGAAGCTTGGTTCCCTGAGCCACCCCACCCAGGTGAGGATGCCCCGAACGTTATATTTGTTCTGTTAGATGACACTGGTTTCGCCCAATTTGGCTGTTACGGATCTGAGATAGACACCGAAAACGTTAACTCTCTCGCTCAAAATGGTTTACAGTTCACAAACTTCCATGTGACACCATTATGTTCCCCGACACGTGCCTCATTATTAACCGGTCGGTCTCAGCATGCGGTAGGAATGCGTGGAGTTTCCAATTGGCAGTCTGGCTTCCCTCATCAACTTGGGCATATTTCTAATCATGCGGGAACAATTGCAGAAGTATTGTCTTCGAAAGGGTACGCCACGTTCTGTACGGGCAAGTGGCATCTTGCCCCTATGGAAGACACATCTTCCGCTGGACCATTTGACCAATGGCCGGTTCAACGTGGTTTTGATCGCTTTTACGGTTTTCTTGAAGGTGAAACCGATCAATTTCATCCAGAACTAACCGTGGACAACCACTATATTGATCCCCCCAAGAGCCCTGAAGACGGTTATCACCTAAGTGAAGATCTCGTAGATCAACTCCTAAGGATGATTTCCGACAGCAAAGGAATCCGACCTGATCGTCCATTTTTTGCTTATCTGCCTTTTGGCGCTACTCACGCCCCACATCAAGCGCCACCCGAATATCTAGAGAAATACCGTGGCGCTTTTGATGAAGGCTGGGATGTCATGCGGGAGCGCTGCTACCAAAAACAGATTGAATTGGGTGTCATCCCTGAAGGAACACAACTCGCTCCACGAAACCCTGGGGTTGACGCCTGGGAAGATTTACCGGAGAACCAGAAAAAACTTGCAGCGAGACTTCAAGAAGCCTTTGCCGCTTTTTTGGACCACACTGATGACCAGATCGGGAAATTAGTTGATGGGCTATCCGCTATGGGGCAATTGGATAACACCATTTTGCTTGTTCTAGCTGATAATGGCGCCTCTCAAGAAGGTGGCCCCTTTGGCGTAATGCACGAAATGAAATTTTTCAATGGAATCTTAGAAAGCCCGGATGAAGCCATTGAACGTATTGATGACATTGGCGGGCCACGCAGCCACACTAATTATCCCTGGGGATGGGCACAGTGCGGTAATTCTCCCTTCAAGTGGTATAAACAAAACACTCATGAAGGTGGTGTACATGTGCCACTAGTTTTTCACTGGCCAAAAGGGCTGAATGAAGAGCAGGCAGGGTCTCTAAGGAACCAATTTGTCAATGTTTCTGACATCGTCCCAACCATTTATGAACTAATCGGCATTAGCGCCCCTGAACAAATAAAGGGGTATGACCAAATGCCAATTACGGGACATTCCTTCGTTAATATTTTGACTGACTCTGAAGCTCCAGCTACTAACACTTTGCAGTATTTCGAGCAAAATGGAAGCCGAGCGTTAGTTGCCGGAGAATGGAAAGCTGTCTGCAAGCATGAAGCTGGAGCAGATTTTGACACTGAACCATGGGAGCTTTACCACCTAGCCGATGATATGTCGGAGTGTGTCAATCTTGCTGACCAGCAACCAGAGAAACTCGACGAATTAATTGAACTCTGGTGGAGTGAAGCGGAACGAAACGGGGTTCTTCCTATAGATGAACGGGGCCTTGAACTTTTTGGAGCACGATTTCGCGATAGATCCCCTCATCCCGCCAACCGAAGGTATGTTTACCGCCCTCCAATGTCACCGGTAACTGCGCAAGCCTCAGCAGCAGTCGGTGGGAGAAGTTGGGAATTAACTGCACGAATTTCCAGCGATGCCTCATCTGAGGGAGTGCTTTGGGCTACAGGAAACATCAATTCTGGAATGTCTATTTTCATTCAGAACAACCGACTTGTAGTTGATTACAACGCGTTTGATGACCATACAATCGTTGAATCTGAGATGGAAATACCTGAAGGGGATTCAATTTTGACTGTGACTTTCCGTCGTGGCGAAGGAAGAGCAGGATCATTTGAATTAAAAGTAAATGACACTCCCTCTGGCAGAGCAGATTTACCTCTTTATATGCGCATGGTTTCTTCAATTGGTCAAAGTATCGGATCTGATCATGGCTCACAGGTTTCAACCCGATACAGCGGGGCTTTTCCTTTTACTGGGACTCTCCACGAAATAGTCATTCAATTACTTTCTCGTGGGGCACCTGGCACCAAAGAAGCTATGGCCAGAACGGAGAATGCAAGACAATGACGATTACAGTCACGCTTCTCGGCACTGGAAGCCCTATCCCCAGCCCCAATAGAGCTGGTCCCGCCACTTTAATTAGTGCTGGCAGTGAAAAGTACTTAGTTGACACCGGCAGAGGTGTTCTCATGCGGTTAGCAGGTGCGTTGGTTGGAATCGGAGAATTAGACGGAGTACTGCTCACTCATCTGCACAGTGACCACATTACAGATTTGAATGATGTGATCACTAGTTACTGGATTCTGGGCCCCCCGGATGAAACACTGACTATTGTTGGTCCACCAGGAACTCAGGATGTGGTAGACGCCATTCTCGCTTCATTAAGTAAGGACGTGAAATATCGCATGGACCATCATGACGACCTCAATCTCCCTCCCCTACTTAATGTAATTGAAGTAGCTGAAGGAGTGGTCTCACTCGGAGGAAATGTAGCTATTGAATGCGCCCCAACCGACCATAAGCCCGTTGAACCAACCATTGGTTACCGTTTCACCTATGAAGAGGTATCGGTGGTCGCTGCGGGTGACACCCTTCCCTGCGCTGGATTGGATTCTCTCTGTGATGGCTCCGACGCTCTAGTGCATACAGTTATACGAAAAGACCTTGTAAAACTGTCGCCTAACCTCAGAGCGCAAGACATCCTTGATTACCATTCTTCACCTGAAGAAGCAGCTCAAACCGCTCAAAAGGGTGGAATGTCCACTTTAATAATGACGCATTATGTTCCTGATTTGAGTATGACAAGTCCCGCTGCAGATGGGCAAGACTGGATTGATCTCGCTGCTCAACATTTTTCTGGCCAAATCGAAGTTGGTGACGATCTTCACCGCGTTGAAATCACTAAAGGAGAATGAACCATGGAAGCTTTGAGAACCCCTGAGGAAAACTTTGCAGATCTCCCAAATTACGCCTTTGCGGAAAATTATGTGAACGTTTCTGATACTGAGGGTGGCGAACTCAGAATGCACTACCTGGATGAAGGACCAGCCGAAGCGGATCCCATACTACTTTTACATGGTGAACCATCTTGGAGTTACCTTTACCGACACATGATTCCTGTTTTAGTTGAGGGAGGCAACAGAGTCATTGTGCCCGATCTCATTGGTTTTGGAAAAAGCGATAAGCCGACCGAGAAAGAGGATTACACGTATGGCCGTCACATTACTTGGACCTCAGAACTTCTGTTTGACCACCTGGATCTATCAAATATTACGTTTTTCGGTCAAGACTGGGGAGGCCTAATAGGCCTCCGATTAGTCAGTGCCGCTCCTGAAAGATTTTCTCGTGTGGTCGTCGGGAACACCGGATTACCTACAGGGCATCAACCATTGAGCGATGCTTTCATGGCGTGGCAAAAATTCTCGCAAGAGTCGCCTCGCTTTGATATTGGAACAATCGTGACTGGCGGATGCACTAGTGACCTATCTGAAGAAGTTATCGCTGCTTATAACGCTCCTTATCCTGATGACTCGTACAAAGCAGGAGCCCGTATATTTCCCTCTTTAGTGCCAACCTCTCCTGATAATCCTGAATCTGTGAATAATCAGGAAGCATGGGAAGTATTAAAGCGTTTCGAGAAACCGTTTCTTACTTGCTTCAGTGATAGCGATCCAGTCACTAAAGGAGGGGCAGCTGCTTTTCTTGGCACAGTTCCAGGGACGGAAAATCAAAACCATGTAACCATTCATGCTGCTGGGCACTTCCTACAAGAAGACAAAGGCCCTGAGCTCGCAGAGATAATCAATTCATTTATTACCACAAATTGAACGGAGAACTATGAGTGACTCAAACCATGCAGGACCCCGTTACGGGAAAGTAGACATTGACTACGCTCGTAAATTGGCTACTACTGAACCCGATCAAGATGGGCCAGTTTGGATGATTAACCTCATGCATTACCGTGAGGCAGCCGACTATCAAGATGGCCAACAAAGCCAGATTTCTGGAAGGGAAGCTGACGATATCTACTCCCCAGTTGACGTCCTTGCAAAAATAGGTGCTGAACTGGTGTTTGTCGCTGACGTTGACCAGCAACTTCTCGGTGAGGACCCCGTGTGGGACCGTGTAGCTGTCGTGAAGTATCCGACACGCAAATCTTTTATAGATATGCAACAGCGAGAAGACTTTCAAGAAAAGCATGTTCACAAAGATGCTGGTATGAAATCAACAATCGTGATGGGCGGACTTCCAACCTCGTTGCCCGAGATGGGAGAAGTTTCAAGTGTCGATGCAGATCAAGTCCCCCACCCCGCAACCGAAGGAGACGGCGAAATAGTCGTTCTTCATGTATTAAAATATCAAGAGTCTGTTGATTTAGGAGAAAATCCTGAGGATATGAACAATTATTCCGCAGAAGCTGCAAAAGTAGCCGCTCGACATGGGGTAAGTGTTTCCGGATTTTTCGCTGTCGAAGGAACAATTCTTGGCGATGGCAGAGATTGGGATCAGGCTCGATTCATCAACTATCCAAGCAAGCAGGCATTTATGGCAGTGGTTTCTGATCCTGACCGTTTGAAAGCCCAAACACATCGAGAAAATGCTATTTCTGACACTTACACGCTTATTCTTCGACCCACTATAAACCAGCTTAAAGCGTCTCTTGAGAGTTAACCCCACCTACATGTAGCACTTGCCGAGCTGCGTTACCTTCAATTCTTGCGCCTTGTGCATGAAGATGTGGTGCTATCTCCTTCCATAGCGTCCGTAAGTGATAATGCGGCACACGAGGAAACAAATGGTGCAGTAGATGATGGTCATGCCCGCGTATAAGGAAAGTGCTTCCTGGAAAAGTGAATATTCTTGTGTCCCTGTATCGCGTGGTCTCTTCATGGGGTCGGTGAGGAAGCCATGCAAAAACTAAACTCAACCAGTACCTAGCTATCCATGCCGGAAGATACCAAAGTAGCCAGACAATCTTTCCGTAACCTAAAACTGTTCCTGCAACGAGCACGATCAAGTGCAAACTTGCGACTAGTTTCGCCGCTCTGGCCACCTCGGGTCCACGCAACTGCTCACGTTGTGCGAAACGTTCTTTTATCCCTTTAGGAAAAAGGTAGGCGAGAAAAGGCATGAAGGTAAGCAGTGGAGTAACTAAATAGAGAGTCGCTCCGGCGATTACACGGACAAAGATTTCCAGCGGGGTGCCCTCTGAATTGAGGACGTCTGGGTCTTTCTCGCCATTTGCGTGTGTGTGATGCAAAAGGTGGGTTGTTGCGTGCCCGGTGAAACTCTCGCAAAGCACAAACCCACTTGATTGACCTATTAGGTTATCCATCCACACTAGTGAGGGTTTTCCGCCAGAAGGAGTGTGGTGCACGCACTCATGCATCGGCATATAAAACGCTTGAATGAATAAGACGTTAAGTAACAGTCCAAGCCAAAGAGGCAGACCTCCACTATGAGTAAGAAAAATTACAGTTATGAACCCTGCAGAAGCCCACAAGAAATTGAAGATCGTCCTGTAGCCAAATTTGCCAAGAAATGGAGCGGTGATTTCTTTTTCATAATTTAAGCGCTCAACGCCTGTTAATTTTTCCATTCCTGAGTTACCCCTCTAGTTACAGTACACGGAAACATCTTGAGATACAGAAATTGAAGCAACCTTCTATTTGCTTAAACGATAGACAACACATAAATTACTCGTAATAACTTTTTTTGAAAGGAAACCATGCTTTTCCATATCACTCATACCCATGATGAACATACCTGTCCAGCTCATGACGACGAAGTTATGTCGAGAACATTTGCCGTTGTTGTGGACTCTCTGAAAGAAAACGTAAACGAAGTACTCGGAGTGTGGGTTGACCCTCCTGGACATCAGTTTTTTATGGTTGTAGAAGCAGACGACACTGCGCAGATCTTTGCTGGTCTTTTCCCTATCTTTAATTCAGGAACGGCCGAAATTAAACCAGTCGGTGACTTTGACGCGATGATGGAAAAACGAAAAGAATTGATGTCCCAACAATAAGACTTCTTTAATTCTTTTTATTAATCAAATTTCCTTGTTTGATCCATACGAGGGGTCTAATTGCTTTAGGAAAATCATGCAACGTTCATATTCTGTTGTTTCGCCTATCTCTTGAGCAGTGAGCCCTAGTCCTTCTAAACAGCGAAGAAACCCTAAATTGTGTGGGGCGTTCCATCTCACTAAACCTGACCCTCTCCACCCATTTTGACGTAAACGATCTAAACCTCGGTGATATCCGACACGGAAAGCCGCGTACGTTTCTACGGGATCACGCCCTAATGAGGCTATTTCTGCCCATGCATCAAGAAAATCTGGCCATTGGACAAGAATTTCTATGACTTTGTCTCTTCGTGAGGTCTCATCGTCTAGTAAGCGAGCCTCGTCTAAAGCTTTTATCGCCTCGGGGTCTTCAGAAGGTAGGACGAATTCAGGTGATTTTTGTGCACTCAATTCGACAGGGTGAGAGTCAGACATGTTTACAGATTACGTCGTAAAATTTCCAACCACTAATCAACTAAGCCATCTACCAAAACTTTTGAACGTTCATAGTGTGCTTCTGTTGCCCGGCCATAGTAGTTGATTGAATGATGTGGCTGATTCATTCGATATGGATCGTATACGTACGATGGAAGAGCGATATAGCGTGTCGTTACCCCCTCTATCTTGGTTACTCTGTGCATTGAATACCTACCTTTAAAGAGTTGGAGGTCTCCGGGGTTTAAATCTAAACGGCGCACTCCTTCCTCTCCCCCGTGAAGAATTGCTTCAACTTTTTCATAGTTTTCTTCTCCGGGGCTTCTTATATCTGGAACATATTCAAAGATTCCTCCCTGTTCTGCCTGCTGGACTAAAACAGAGATTGTGAATTCATTTCCATCGAAGTGCCAGGGGAACTCGCTCTCTGGTTCCATAACTGAGTATGGACGACTGGCTAATGGGTCTGCATATCGGTAAAGCGGGCGATCAACTTCGAGGCATTCCCAAACAAAATGAGTAAGTACATCAGATGCGTAGAGGAGATTTAGCGGCGAATCAACTGGTAGCAGATCTGAACTTATGAACCCATTTGTGCGGAGTGAGAAATACCTTCTCGGGTGTCCGACAGGGAAAGTTTCATCATCTTCAGATGCATAGGGGTTCTGTTCACGTGTTGACCAGAAAGTTTTTTCATGCAGATTCTTTGCCTCTTTCACTAGCTGCTCAACAGTCTCATGGCGAATGAAATTAGGTATTCGACAACACCCGAATTCTTTCATCTGTTTCCTTATTTCAGAAATAAGGTCAGTGCGTGTAGAGGATTGGAAGCTCTGTATCGGGTAGTCCTCTAAGTTGAATATCTCTTCTAGATCAGCTGCTGCGCTTAACTTCATACTTTCTCCCAATTTCCGAAATTCTGCCTCGCTTGTGCTCTAGGAGCAAGTATTTCGTTAATTTCAGGCCTGAAGATTCATCTTTAGTTGTCAAGAGTGTTCATCTGTCGTACAACTGGGAACTTTTGACTGACAACAGTATCTCCTGGGCTAAGCGATGGATCAATATAAGTGTCTAGTGCTGGTTGACCGTTGTAGGTGATGTCATCGCCGAGCCAATTGACCGAAAAGGCGGCGCGTCTTCGTGGAAGCTGGTTGCCGGGGGCGCAATGCAACATGTGTGACCACCAAACCAGCATGTCTCCCGGCTGTAACTCTGCCGCAACTATTGTTCCATCTGCATCAGTGGGCGGAAGTGGAAGTTCAGAGCGGGCGTGACGATAACTGGTGTTCGGGTTATCGAAATCAACGGCGCGGTAAAGGTTAGGAGGGTTATGAGAGCCAGCTAGAAAACGAAGTGCGGATTCAATGGGAATATGATCCAACGCAGTCCAGCTGTTAACAACCTTTGTGCCATCAAGCGGGTAATAAGAATGATCCTGATGCCATGGCGTTAAAGCACTGTCACTATGTGCTTCTTTAATTAACAAGAAGTCGTAGAAAAGAGTGAGAGTTGAGCTGTTAAGTAAGGGCCATACCAAATCTGGGAGAGGAGAATCAAAGATAAAGCGTTGAAAGGGCTTTACACTTCGCCAAGCGCCGGAACTAAATGAAAACCGTCCCTTATCGTCCTCCCTTTTGACTACCTCTAAGTCAGCGCTCGCTCCAGCCAATGCTTCGACTATTCCTTCTTCAATAACAGAGAGCCAAGATGTGTTAAATGCGCCACGTAGGCAGACCACGCCATCTTTCTCCAACGCGAGACGAGCGCCATCAGGTGCCCCCTTAGAATCAGCATCAAACGACTGAATCATGCGACTAAATTCGTATGCTTCTGCCACTTCTGCCTCTCTGATCTGGAAGTCTGCCTGCGGTAGACAACTAGAAAGAACTTTAATGGGTTAAGAACCAGAGAAACATAGTTGGCTTTTACTCATTAGGTAGTCTCTATAAATGCAAAGAAAGTTGTGGGAGGACGAAGGAAATTTAGATCTTCAAGATGCATCTATAACTTTATTCAGGGAGTATTTTCCTTCTTTAAAAGCTGATGAATACTTTGCTCGTTTGCAAGATGTTCCGTGGCATCAAGAAGAGATCATTGTATTTGGGAAAAAATATCCTGAGCCCCGTGAGACTGCTTGGTATGGGGATCAAGGAACCACCTACACCTATTCGGGCATCACTCATACGCCCAAGCCGTGGACACCGGTTTTATCGGAAATACGCGAGAAAGTTGAAAACGAAACTCAGACGAGATTCAACTCAGTCTTATTGAATCGTTATCGGAACGGGCAAGACAGTGTGGCTTGGCATGCTGATGACGAACCAGAACTTGGGGAAAATCCCGTGATTGCTTCAGTGAGTCTTGGGCAGACGAGACGATTTCAATTGCGTCACAAATTTCTGTCGAAAAAAACAGCTTCACTTGAGTTGCATCATGGGGACTTACTTGTGATGAGTGGTCAAACACAGCACTTTTGGGAGCATCAGGTTCCGAAAACTAAACAAGATATTTCGGCGAGACTCAATCTGACGTTTAGGAATATTTATTGTGACTGAAATGGGTTCGCCGAAAGCTAAATCTTTATTCAGTTCTTATTTCCCGTTGTCTTGTCAACTTGGGTTCATATTTTTATTTGCCAGTTCAATTTTTTGCACTCTCGTTGTACGAAAAGGTGGCCCGGTGAGTGGCGAAGTGGAGGTAACTCGATGGATGAGTGAAAATTCGCCAGCATTCATTGAGGTATTTCATGACGTCAGTGATCCATTACTTACTGACATTGCTGCACCTATCGTTTTTGCAGTTCTTGTTTTAGTGGTTTGGATATTTTGGGGAAGGTTCTCTGCGATAATTCTCGGATTCGCTGGTGCATGCACTGCTTTAACGCGCATCGGAGATCTGGTCAATCGGCCAAGGCCTACTTCTGATGGACAATGGATGGCGTACTCTTTTGGCAACGGCGGCTATCCAAGTGGACACGTGATATTTACCGTTCTTGTCTTTGGAACCATTTGGACCCTATCTACTAGTAATGTTTCCTCCCGTGTTTCTAAATGGATTGCCCGATCCGTTCTACTGTTGATTATTTTGACGTGTTGGAGTCGAATCAGTGAACTTGAACACTGGCCTCTTGATGTAGTTGGTGGATTGTGTATGTCTGCTGCAGCGCTTATTGTGATTGTTTCTGTGAATAAAAATTTACCCAAGTTGTTTAAGGGAGATTCTTCTCTTGGGCGGCTACTCGGGTTAACTGAACTTTCTTCGAGGGAACAGAGTGCTTGAAACAAATCTGAACAGGAAGACAGCAGTTATTACTGCTGGAGCTAATGGTTTAGGACTTGTTGTCGCTAAAACCTTACGCACTGCAGGGGCTGAAGTTTTTGTCTGTGATATTGATCAAGAAGCTATAAGTAACCTGCCTTCTGATTTACATGGATCTGTGGTTGACGTATCTAATCCCAACGCGATTGATACCTGGTTAGACGAAATTGGTGTTGACAGGATCAACATCTTGGTGAATAACGCCGGAATCAGCGGTCCGGCTGCAGCAATAGAAGACATCTCTACCGAAGAATGGCAGAAGTGCTTGCAGATCAATCTTGACGCCATGTTCTTTACTTCACGACGTGTAGCTGGTCCGATGAAAGCCGCTGGAGAAGGCGTCATTATAAACATGTCTTCTACTGCCGGTTTCTTAGGTATGCCCCTTCGAGCCCCTTACGTAGCAGCAAAGTTTGCCGTCGTAGGATTAACGAAAACTTTAGCTATGGAACTTGGACCACATGGCATAAGAGTTAACGCGATCGCTCCGGGTTCAATCAATGGGCCAAGAATGGACCGAGTGATAGCCGCTCATGCGGAAGCAGATGGTTTAGACGAAGATTACATTCGTAAAATGTACACCCGAGGTGTCTCGATGGGGCGCTTTCAAGACCCAGATGAAATTGCAGACCTCATACTCTATTTGACAAGCGCTCATGCACGATCAATTAACGGACAACTGCTTTCAGTAGATGGTCACACAGAGACTCTTTACCCCCGTGATCTATAAAACTAGGAAAGTTTAGGCAAAGTCGCGCAGCATCTTTTTTAATTCAAGTTGATGCTGTTCTTCAATAGAGATTTGATTTCGAGAGAACTCTTCTAAGAAAACTGAATGTCCTTCAACTAGTGCCAGTAGGTTTCGATAAAGCCCTATTGTCTGAAGTTCGTGATCAACGCTCTCCTGAAGAATTTTTTCAATGCCGTGCTCGTAAGTTTCTTCAACAGTTGCAATTTTCGTAGAAGGATGCCCACCGAATCCAGTAAGAATTTCACCGACCTGTTGAGCGTGATCAAGTGATTCCACCGCTTGAGCCTTCATGAAATCCACTAAGGGAATGCGGTGTGGTCCGGCAATCATTAGTGAATAGTGGGTGTAGCGAACAACACCGGATAACTCGGCTTCAAGTATTTCGTTCAGTGTGTCGATTAGGACTTCTTCAGAAAATTCTGACATATCTGCACTTCCTTCCACCTCTATTCTATCACAAGCAAATTTTACTAGTTATTGTCTAGTTCCTTCACTACAGAGATAAAGGAGTCAATTTCTTCTTGGGTGTTGTAGTAGTGCGTTGAAGCACGTACAACTCCCGGAACTCCCCTATGTGCTAAGTCGTATCGTGCGTTATTAGGAGAAGTTGTTGACGTATT
>CACFCV010000015.1:0-26467 GCA_902564875.1 Actinomycetota bacterium | reverse complement strand
GCTCTATTGCCTCAGCGCCACATATTCCACAAGAAGAGGATGAGGGTCCTAGTCGAGGCGTGGGTGCTGCTGCTGTTCCTGCTGTATCAACCGTTACATCGTTGTATTCAGACTCACTGGCAGAGCCTTGGCCGCAATAACGCACTGATTTTATTTCTGCTTCTCGAAGTAACCCTTCGGTGAAACAAAACCCGGCAGCCAATTCGAAATCATCTCCGGGGGTTCGCATGGTTGTCGCGACGAGTTCATCGTCTAGCCGGATCGACATTGGCTCTTCGACAATTAACTCATCCGGTATCCGACGCAGTCCATCCGAATCAACACGGTGAGTAAAAACATGTTTTGTTCTACCTCGTGCCATTGAGACAATCCTTAATATTCAACTTGCTTATTTAGACCTTAAAGGAAATTTCAATTAAAGGCGATTGGAAGCACTAGTTGTTATTTTTTGATTAGAACCCCATATCAGGCATAGCTGGCTCACCAGATTCTTCTGGTGCGTCTGCAATCACTGCTTCGGTGGTTAAAAATAAGGCTGCTATTGATCCTGCATTTTGTAGAGCTGATCGTGTGACCTTAGCTGCATCAATAACACCTGCTTTTACAAGATCTTCGTATTCTCCGGTTGCCGCATTGAGTCCATTTGCGCCTTTGAGGTTTCTTACTTTCTCTACTACGACTCCTCCCTCTAAACCAGCGTTAACAGCGATTTGATTTAAAGGACCTTCTAGAGCCTTCGCAACTATACGGGCGCCTGTGGCTTCATCACCACTAAGTTCGCCTTCTGCTTTCTCTGCTGCGGACTGGGCGCGAACAAGGGTTACGCCACCACCTGCTACCACACCCTCTTCGATAGCAGCTTTTGTCGTGCTAACAGCATCTTCGATGCGATGTTTTTTCTCTTTAAGTTCTACTTCTGTAGCAGCACCAACTCGTAGAACTGCAACACCCCCAGACAATTTCGCCAAACGTTCTTGAAGTTTTTCGCGATCGTAGTCAGAATCAGTGTTTTCTATTTCGGCCTTTATTTGATTAATGCGACCGGAAATATCTGCATCATCCCCTGATCCTTCCACGATCAAAGTCTCATCTTTGGTGATAAGTATTTTTCTTGCTTCACCTAACATTTCCAAGGTGACACCATCAACTTTTAGTCCAACTTCTTCTGAAATGACTTGACCGCCAGTGAGGATAGCCATGTCTTGCAACATCGCTTTACGCCGATCACCAAAGCCTGGTGCTTTCACTGCTGTTGATGTAAATGTTCCGCGAATTTTGTTTACCACCAAAGTAGAAAGGGCTTCTCCTTCAACATCTTCAGCAATAATTACCAAAGGTCGGGATGTCTGCATCACTTTCTCAAGTACGGGTACGAGATCGCGAATAGCGGAAATCTTGGAGCCAACGAGCAGTATGTAGGGGTTATCCAGAACCGCTTCCATTCTCTCTGGGTCGGTAACGAAATATGGAGAAATGTAGCCTTTGTCAAAGCGCATACCTTCGACTAAGTCCATTTCCATTCCGAAGGTCTGGCCTTCTTCGACGGTTATAACTCCGTCTTTACCTACTTTTTCTATAGCTTCAGAAATCATTGTCCCAATTTCTGTATCTGCAGAAGAAATAGAGGCAACATTAGCGATTTGTTCTTTGTTGCTTGAAACATCGATCGCTCCACTTCGAATGGATTCAACACAGGCTTCTACCGCTGCTTCTATCCCGCGCTTTAAAGACATCGGGTTGGCTCCAGCAGCTACGTTTCTTAATCCTTCGCTGACCATTGACCAAGCTAAAACAGTGGCTGTTGTTGTTCCATCACCTGCTACATCATCTGTTTTTTTGGCAACTTCTTTAACTAGTTCAGCGCCGATGCGCTCATAAGGGTCTTCTAAATCTATTTCTTTAGCAATTGAAACGCCATCGTTAGTGATAGTTGGAGCGCCCCATTTTTTATCTAATACGACATTACGACCCTTAGGTCCTAGAGTTACTCGCACCGCATCCGCAAGTTGATTCATTCCGCGTTCTAGTGACCGGCGAGCTTCTTCATCAAAACTTATGATTTTTGCCATTGAAATAAGTGCCTTTCTTGATGACAGGTTGTGATAATTAACGTTTTTGACCTTGGCACTCTAAATAAACGAGTGCTAATCAAACCAACATCCTACTGAGGTTAAGGCCTAAAACAATCAGAACTCCTTCTAGAAAACTTTGTTTATTGAGCTTTGAAGTTTTCTAGAAATCTGCTTACTGCTTTTTTTATGCATTGGGTTGTTTCAGTCATAGACAAATGTTCATCAAATTCTTCAGTTAATGAAATATTGTTAATTCGATCTTTTACCTCGGGCTCTACTTGTCCTGCTACTGCCAGAATTGGCACTCCAGTCGCTAACGCATATGCCGAAACGCCACCAACAACTTTCCCTTCAAAAGAGGTCTGATCTAATCGTCCTTCTCCCGTTATAACTAGATCTGCATCGGCTAGTAATTCATCTAGCCGTAATTCATCTGCAACAAGATCAAATCCGTCTATTAGCCGGGCACCTAAAGCTGCAAGCCCTCCTGCTAAACCTCCAGCCGCTCCTGCATGGTCTAAAGATAGGACGTCTACTGCAAATTTCTCTTGATAAATCTGAGCGAGGCGTTTAAGTCGACGATCTAGCATTTTGACTTCTGCTTTAGTTGCCCCTTTCTGTGATGCAAATACCTTTGCCGAGTCACTAAAACGAGTTCGTACATCACAGGCGACTAGCATTTCTATTCCTCGATACCTTGCCGGTGAACCCATGGCCTCAATTGCCCCTAATCCTCCATCTGTGGATGCAGAACCACCTAATCCAACAATAATTCGAGTTGCCCCGTGTTCAACTGCAGTCAAAATGAGTTCTCCTGTTCCAGTTGAAGTCGCATCAAGGGCATTGTTGAACTCGGGACCTCCTACTTTTATTAACCCAGAAGCTTGTGCCATTTCGATAACTGCTGTGTTTCCAGAGAGTCGCCACGGTGCTTCTACTAAATCACCAAGTGGGCCAGTGACTAGAGAAGTTTGATTCTGTCCCCCGAGGGCTTCAAGTGTTCCCTCTCCCCCGTCGGCCATTGGAACTGTTACTGCAGTTCCTTTACTTGCTATAACCGCTTCTTCTATTGCCGCTGCTACTTGTCCGGCGGACGCTGTTCCGCGAAATTTGTCTGGTGCAACTACTACATGCACAATTACTACTCAGAAAGAATGACTCCGTCACTGCCGAGTATGACCACAATGTCGGACTCTTCAACCCGTTCCAGAGTTCCATCTGGAACATCTAATCCGCCGTCAGGCATTTGTAGAAGTATGTCAGGGTATTCAGGAGCAAGGATTTCTTGGACTTCTCGAGCCTCTTGTGACATCCCGGTACGGAAGTAAATTCCAGTAACATCTGTCGGTATCGCATTCGCTGGATCCTTTGCGGTATACCCCCGTGATATGAGAATATCTGTAACAGTTCCAGCGCCGCCGGCGATACCTGACCCGTTAGCGACTAAGACAGTAACTTCTGAGGGTGGAGTTGGAGGGAACAATGTCGTAGTGGTCGTTGTAGTCGTTTCGTCAATTGCAAGCGAACCATCCGTATTTTCAGAATCTTCTTCAGCACTCTCAGATCCACTCTCATCACTTTCTGCAACAGTTGTGGTTGACGAATTATTGCTAGAAGCATTCGTGTCTGGGTTTGGGCCATCAATGCCCTTCCAAAGAAGCAAGATACCTAGAACAGAAGCAACAACAATTAGGATTATTCCACGGAAAGCTGCCGCTTCGTTACTGGGTCCAAGATTACTCTCGGACCTTCTGCTCCTTTTTCCATTACTCATTTATCTTCTCCTGTGGAAGCCGTTGATGTAGTTGTCTCTTCTGCCATAGCGTCTAATCTTGCTTGACGCCGTCGGTCTCGCTGGCGTTGAAGACGTCGAATAACTAGAGGATCATAAATGGCTGCAGCCGGCATGTCTAATAACTCTACGAGAATTTGATGATAGCGGGTAACAGACAAATTGAATTTCTCTTGTATCTGTTGATCTTTGGGGACATCAACTGTCCACCATGATCTTTCAAATTCTAATATTTCTCGGTCTCGTTCTGTAAGTTCCACCCTCTGATCTTCATCTTTTTGGGAGCAATACGCAAGTACCCCCCCGGTTATACTCAATAAGCCCTACGATTATTATCTTAAGCCCGAGTAGCTCAGTTGGCCAGAGCAGTCGCCTTGTAAGCGTCAGGTCGTCGGTTCGAATCCGACCTCGGGCTCATTTCTTAGTTTTTGTCTCCGTCCAGCAACATTGAAGAGCGCTACTGCCGCTGCGGCTGAAACATTCATAGAGGAAAGAACCCCTTGCATCGGAATGAAAGCCAAGCTGTCGCAACGTTCAGAGACCAATCTTGAAAGCCCAGATCCTTCTGCTCCAAGAACTAAAGCTACTCCACTGCCATCAACTCGGATCTCGTCTATTGGAGAGTCTCCAGAAGCGTCAAACCCTATAGACCAGATGCCTGCTTTTGTTAATCTCGTAAGAGTCTTTGGAAGCCCAGAAACCGAACAAAGCCTTAGATGTTCTATTGCT
Source organism: Actinomycetota bacterium (assembly GCA_902564875.1). GTDB lineage: Bacteria > Actinomycetota > Acidimicrobiia > Acidimicrobiales > MedAcidi-G1 > MedAcidi-G2B. Next base: position 21,874 of record CACFCV010000015.1, on the reverse strand, counting down.
CCGGCAGCTGATTTGGCAGCAGTTGGTGTAATTCGAGCAGCCCGATGTTGAGGCATGATTATTCCTGTAACTCCAGCGCATTCTGCTGATCGTAGAATTGCCCCTAGATTTCCAGGGTCAGTTATCCCATCAAGAACTAACAAAAATGGTAACTGTCCTTCAGGTCCAAGCGCTAAAAGGTCCTCAACGTCATAGTCGTGAAGAGGTGCTGCTGAAGCAAGAACTCCTTGAGGTGATTCAGTCTTTGCCATTGATTCGAACTTGGATCTAGGTGTTTCTCTAATCGAAACCTTTGCTTCATCTGCTAAGTCAATAATGTCGTCAAGGATTGGTGATGGGTCTAAATCACTAGCTAAGACGACCTCCCTTACTCTTCTATGACCTGCGAGCAGCAGCTCACGCACTGCTTGCCGACCCTCTATTCTGTCGCCTCCTAAACCTTTATTTGAGTCGTAGTTTTTCTTACGTATTGGGGTGGAGCCTTTTTGGGTACGTCGTGCATTTCTTGAATTTCTTTTATTCATAATTTGTGTACCAATGCCACTGCAAAACACGCAATGCCTTCCTCTCGTCCTAGTGCACCTAATTTTTCAGGGCGGCGCCCTTTAACGGTTACTGGTGCACCCACAGCTTCACTTAGAAGTTTTTCCATCTCTTTTCGATGGGGAGACAACCGAGGATTTTCTAAAATAACTGTGCAGTCAACATTTGCAATTTTCCATGAGGCTACTGCTATCGCATTAACTGTGTCGGAAAGTAAAGCAAGACTGTCTGCGCCAGCAAACTTCTCATCAGTGTCTGGGTATCTTTCCCCTATGTCACCTAAACCGGTTGCCCCAAGAAGAGCATCTATACATGCATGAACAACTGCATCTGCATCGCTATGCCCCTCTAATCCGGGTCCTTCAAAAATGACCCCGCCTAGAACCATAGAGCGATCAGGGTCTTCGCTGTATGGGTGGATATCAAAACCATGGCCTACACGTATTTCAGTCAATGTCTTCAACCTCATTAGCGATCTGTCTAGCTACTAGCAGATCTATTGGATGTGTGATTTTCAGATTATTTGGATCACCTTTAATTATCTCTACTTTTACACCTTGATTCTCAACTTTTGAGGCATCATCGGTAAATTCTTCTTCATTCAAATACGCGGTTCGGAGCACTGAAGCGTTGAATCCTTGTGGGGTCTGAACTGCTACTACTTCTGAGCGGTCCAGTGCATTTCCGGCAATATTTCGAAGTGAATCATTAACCTCCACCACAGGCACTACTGCTTTACTGCCATTCTCGATTTCTTCTACAACGCTTTTGAATAATTCTTTTGTTGCTAATGGTCGTGCACCATCGTGGACTAATACGATTTCAACTTCCGATGGAACTTGAGATAGACCTGAAAAGACTGAGGCTGTTCGTGTTTGTCCCCCTGGAACCACAGATTTAACGCTTTGAGTTGTCGAGAAAAATTGTTTAATTTCTTTTACTAGTCCTGCCTGAGCAACTATGACGACAGACCCAACTGATGCTGCTGAAGAAACAGAGGACTCTAATACGGTTTTATTCCCGATTTTTAATTTCTGTTTATCCTCTCCGAATCGTTTGGACTCTCCAGCGGCTACAACGATGGTCCAAACTTTGGAGATTCTATTTTCAGCCGATGAGGCATTCTTTGGTGTCATATAACTAGCATGGTCTATTGAAATGCCAGACGCTACTTTCTTCCGTGAAACATTACTTTTTGGAGAACTTCCTGAAACCGATCTTGAAGTTATCGTGAACCAGTCACATGATCACGATCTTCGGCGGGGTGACATTATTTTCCGTGAAGAAGATCCGCCAGATGAAATCTATATTGTGCTTTCAGGGCGAATTGCAATCGTCAATAAGTCAATAGATGGGCGTGAATCAATGGTTGCTTTAATGGAATCAGGTGATTTATTTGGGGAGATGGGGCTCTTTGACGGTAAAGGTCGTTCAGCTCAAGCAAGAGCGTTAGAAGATTCTGTTGTAACAGCAATTCCTTATGAACCTGTTCGCTCTTTGTACGAAAGTAATCCAATTTTTCTTTGGCAGGTCATCGAAATGTTGGCCGGACGGTTGCGAAATATGGATGAGGCGCTCGCTGATTCTGTTTTCCTTGATGTCACTGGACGTACAGCGAAAAAGCTTCTTGAACTTGCTGGGGAAAGCGAAGAGTTTTCTTTACCTATCACGCAGGAGGAATTAGCAGGGATGGTTGGGGCTTCTCGTGAAAGAGTCAATAAGGCTATTGCCGCTTTTGTTCGGCTTGGATGGATAGAGCAAATGGATCGCTCTTACCGGATCATTAACCGTGAACAACTTATGATTCGTTCAAAATAGATTAGACAGAAACAGGACTTTAAGACTCTAAATTGAACCATTTAGTTGCTTGGAGCCAAGCATCGGCAGCTTCAACTGGACGATGAGCAGGGCGTGATGCGTCATGTACGAATCCGTGATCCGCTTCTTCGTAGCAGACAACCTTCGCTCCTGTCTCTGTAAGCAGCTCAACATGATGTGGGGGTGTCCAACTGTCAAGATTCCCAATTATGGCTAGAACTGATTTAGGGTCACCTGTCTTAAGTAGTTCTAATGGTTCTGCTTGGCCTTGGCCTTGCCATTGATCTGGGACTTGGATCATTCCATAGAACGAACAGTGACGATCGAATCTTTGAGTGGATACTGCCTTGAGTGTGTACATACCTCCCATACAAAATCCGAGGATTCCGACGGGGTCGCAGGTAGTTGCTTCTGCAGCGGCGATTGCATCTCCCAATACGTCTTTGTCATTTAGAAGCCCTGCAGTTGCTAATCTTTCTCCAACTTCGAGGTTTTCTTGCCCAGGGTAGAGGTCAAATACACAAACAGACCATTGATTCTTTTCAGCTAACTCTGCAGCTAGATCGGCAAACAAGGGGCGTAAACCCATTACATCGGGAATAATCACTAAGCCTCTTTTTGGTTCCCCAGTTGATGGATGTACAAGTTCTGCTTTTGTTCCTGAAGGAAGATTTATTTCCATATTTGAATTATTGCGCAATAAAAATAAATTAACCAGCTATGCGGCTATGAAGAGTGTCAGTCCTCAGGATTTGAGATTTTTGTTTCTTCTTGTGAGTCCGGTTTAGGGTCGCTTGGCCGGAAAAGTTCGGCGAAACTATTAATTACTGGGTGAGGGAATCCTTCAGGGATTAAAGCAGTTCCTTTTAGAAGTACTGTCGATATTCCTAAGCCTTTAGCAGCTTCGAGGGTTGAGACTTCTGAATCAATGAGAAGCATGTTTTTAAATGAAACTCCTGAGGTGCGACGTAGTGCCTCGAACATGGCTTGGCTTGGCTTACGTGCTCCTACCTCGCCGCTTATGATCCAATGGGCTATAAATTCGTCAAGTTCAAAGCGTTGGCGCAAATATGTTGCCCAGGGAAGCACCGCGTTGGTGAGGCACGCTACTTCAAACTCTCGTTCTTTCATGCGGTCTAAGAAAGGTAGGACATCTGTCCGAATGTCTACACCATTCAAATATTCTTCCTCAATTTCAGAAACCAGACCGTTGACTCCTAAAGAAGACCAAAAATCGTCTTGTGATACATGTCCTAGGCTCGCTGATCGATAACGATCAGCTATTTCTTGGCTATCTGCGATACCTCCCTTGTCTTGAACAAATGAAACAAGTAGGCCTTCTGGGTGATTACCTCCTTCCCAAATAACACCTACTCCCCCTAAAACAAGCAATTCGAGACTCCTAGAGTCACTTTCAGTATTTTCTTGTGGAGACTCTTGAACAATTTCTCTAGAGGGAAGGAATGTTTTCTTAGGCTTAGGAAGGGTAGGGCCTGCCTGAGGTCCTCGGAAGTGACGAATGATTTGCAATCCAAGAACTAAAACAAATAGGACTCCTGCAATTATTGATCCGATTCTCCATAATCTTGGTGCTTGGTCTTCTACTGTCCAATGTAACTGAAGTGGCTCGTCTTGCTTTTCTCCTAGAACTAGGGTCCAGCGGGCTACGTCATCTTCGATTGATCCGTTTCCTTTGCCTCCATCGCGAAGAGGCACTTCGAAGTTGAAGAGGAAGAAATCTGTGGGTTCACAATCCGGGTCATCACAACCAGAAAGTTCGCGAATTTCTTCTTCGGTTCTTCCTAGAATCAACCCCGATAGAGCTGCTTCTAGGTCGGAGTCGCTAAAAAGTGCTAATCCAGAAGATAAATCTATTTGACCTGTTAGGTTCCAAGAAGTTCTGGCAAATGACCGCTCACGTGTGAGTGCCATATTGGAAAAAACTTCTGACCCTGCAATGTCGTTTAGAACACTCGGTAACCGTTCAGGCACTGCGAAGGTTTTAACTGCCGTAATTCGAGTTAACCCGTCAACGGTTCCTCTTTCAATATCGCCTATTTCCCACCCCGCATCGGAAAGGTCGTCAACGTTTAACTGATCTTCGAGCGGTCCGGATGTTTCAACTGCTTTAAGGGCTTCGTCATCTAGAGTTACCAGAACTTCTACTTCACCAGATCCGTCAGGTAAAACATCAACAGTGACGGTTGTTTCTATTCGACAAGCGGTAAGTAACCCAAATAAAAATATTAGTGATAGAAATACCGGCACTAAACGTCGCATAATGACTTACGCTAGGCGACAAAACAACCTTTGTGTTGCCAGCCTGAATCGAACAATTACTCTGCGCCCTCAGTAACCATCTCTACGGTTGGTGGTTCAAAGCCTTCAATCGCACGGAACGCTATTTTTTGTTCTCCGGGGGCTTCTTCATTGTCTTCAACATCAACAATGACAATTTCCCCTGCGCGGAATTCTTTATGCAGAAGACGTTCAGATAGAGGATCCTCGACCATTCTTTGGATTGCCCGACGCAACGGACGCGCTCCAAGCGTTGGGTCATACCCTTGGTTAGCTAAGTGGGCCTTAGCGGCGTCAGTTAATTCAAGTCCTAAACCTTGGCCAGATAATTGTTTGGCGACTCTGCGGATCATTAAGTCGACAATACGGGTTACTTCTTCAACGCTAAGTTCATGGAAGACGATGGTGTCATCGATTCGGTTAAGAAATTCTGGCCTGAAGTGATCTTTTAACGCATCTTGGACTTTTGCTTTCATCCGTTCATAACTAACCGCTTCATCATTTTTTGTGAAACCCAGATTGGCTTTTCTTAGATCACCTGTACCTAGGTTTGAAGTCATAATCAAAACAGTGTTTCGGAAATCTACCGAACGGCCCTGAGCATCTGTGAGTCTTCCTTCTTCAAGTATTTGAAGCAAAGTGTTGAAAACATCTGGGTGAGCTTTTTCTACTTCGTCGAAAAGTACAACTGAAAATGGTCGACGTCGAACTGCTTCTGTTAACTGGCCGCCTTCGTCATAACCAACGTACCCGGGAGGTGATCCAACAAGCCTACTGACGGTGTGTTTCTCCATGTACTCCGACATATCTAAAGAAATAAGAGCTTCTTCATCACCAAATAAGAATTCAGCCAAAGTTTTTGATAATTCTGTTTTTCCAACACCGGAAGGGCCAAGGAAAATGAAGGATCCTGATGGCCGTTTAGGATCTTTTAGACCAGCACGCGTTCTTCTAATTGCTTGGCTAACTGCTTTAATAGCATCTTCTTGCCCAATAACCCTCTTATGAAGTTCTTCTTCCATCCGCAACAATTTTTGAGTCTCTTCTTCAGTTAATTTGTAAACAGGAATCCCTGTCCACACGGAAAGAACTTCGGCTATTCCTTCCTCGTCTACTTCGTCAAAGAGATCAACTCCGCTGCCTTTTATTTCTCCTTCGCGAGATTCTTTTTCGGCTAGTAGTTCTTTTTCTCGATCCCGAAGACGTCCTGCTTCTTCAAAATCTTGAGATTCAACGGCAGCTTTCTTTTGTTGAGTGACCTCTACTAATGAGGTTTCTAATTCACGTAAATCTTCTGGTGTCGCCATGCGTTTTATTCGCATTCTGGATCCAGCCTCATCAATAAGGTCTATGGCTTTATCAGGTAGGTGACGGTCTGAAATGTATCTGTCAGCTAGGTTTGCTGCCGCTACTAATGCTTGGTCGGTGATGGTCACACGATGATGCTGTTCGTACCGTTCTCTTAGTCCCTTTAAGATTTCAATGGTGTGAGCTACTGAAGGTTCTTCTACTCTTACTGGTTGGAATCTGCGCTCTAGAGCTGCATCTTTTTCAAAATGCTTTCTGTACTCTTCTATTGTTGTAGCTCCAATAGTTTGCAATTCTCCTCGCGCAAGCATCGGCTTGAGAATAGATGCAGCGTCAATTGCTCCTTCTGCTGCTCCTGCTCCTACAAGCGTATGAATTTCATCAATGAATAAAATAATGTCTCCGCGTGTGTTTATTTCTTTGAGAACTTTCTTCAAACGTTCTTCAAAATCACCGCGATAGCGGCTTCCCGCTACCAGAGCACCCAGATCTAAGGTATAAAGCTGTTTGTTATGAATTGTTTCAGGAACTTCGTCGTTTGCGATCATCTGTGCGAGACCTTCTACAATTGCTGTTTTACCTACTCCTGGTTCTCCAATTAATACTGGGTTATTTTTTGTGCGGCGTGACAATACTTGCATTACACGTTCAGACTCTCTTGATCGCCCAATTACAGGATCCAATTGTTTGTCTCGTGCTAGCTGTGTCAAATTTCGACCGAATTGATCTAGAACAAGCGATCCTGAGGAAGAATCATTTCCTCTACCGCCAGAAGTGGCTCCTGCCTTATCTCTAGAGCTCGTTGAGGAGCCAGTGCCTCCGCCAGAATATCCGGATAGCAGTTGGATGACCTGTTGTCGGACACGGGCTAACTCGGCTCCTAGTTTTACCAATACTTGAGCGGCGACCCCTTCACCTTCTCTAATAAGCCCAAGAAGAATATGTTCTGTGCCGATGTAATTGTGGCCTAACTGAAGAGCTTCTCGTAGGGAAAGCTCAAGTACTTTCTTTGCCCGCGGAGTAAATGGAATATGACCACTAGGAGATTGGCTTCCCTGCCCAATGATTTCTTCTACTTGATCGCGAACTGCTTCAAGTGATATCCCAAGTGTTTCTAGAGCCTGCGAAGCAATACCTTCACCCTCGTGGATAAGACCTAGAAGGATATGTTCTGTCCCAATATAATTGTGGTTAAGCAGGCGCGCTTCTTCCTGAGCTAACACCACTACTCTTCGAGCTCTATCGGTAAACCTTTCAAACACCCAGTTACCTCCTGGAACCTATTTATACAAGTGTACCGTCCCTCTGCGCTTCCACAGACTGGTTAAATACTTATAAGTTTCAAGACGAGTGTTTCTCGCCGTATCCTCATCTAGTGACCTCGTCTATATCAATACCAAAAGAAGATTCAAAAAGTACTGACTCATCGTCCTCTTCGCCACTATTAACTTTGCCTGATATGGCTAGGGACATTGAAAGAGTTAATGAAGAACTTAGAAAATCTGTTCAGTCGAAGGACTCATTTCTTACTGAAGTCGCTATCCACTTAATTAATGCCGGAGGGAAAAGAGTGCGCCCTGCACTATCAATTACCTCGTCTCTTCTTTCTGAAGAGAGCCCTAGGTCCGTAGATCATGATGTAATCCGAGGCGGAGTCGCAGTAGAGCTAGTCCATCAAGGATCTTTATATCACGATGATGTAATGGATGGAGCAGAGACTCGAAGAAATGTTGAAAGCGTGAACGCTCGGTGGGGTAACCGTGAAGCTATCTTGGCTGGAGACTTTCTTCTGGCTCGAGCTTCTGAGATTGCCGCTGATCTTGGTACTGAGGTAGCCGGACTTCTTGCCAGCACTATTGCTTCTCTTTGTGAAGGACAAGTGCTTGAACTTCAAAACACTTTTAATGTTGACCGCACTGAAGATGCTTACTTTCAATCAATTTCAGGGAAAACTGCAGTATTGCTTGCCACTTCCGCCCGAGTAGGAGCTTTGGTTGCAAATCATCCGAGGGACTTAGTTGAATCTGTAACTGCTTTTGGGCAGAACTACGGTATGGCCTTTCAAATCATTGATGATGTACTTGATCTAATTGCAACCGACAAACAACTTGGTAAACCTGCGGGAAATGATTTAGTTGAGGGTGTTTACACACTTCCTGTAATACGTGCACTTGCAGGGCCTAGTGGAGAGAAACTTCGTGAACTTCTGAACGACGCCATAGACCAGAATTCACGCGATCAAGTTTTAGATATTGTTCGCAGTGACGAAGCTTTGCCTTCAGCAGTAGCAACTGCTATCCAGTGCACCAACCGGGCTCGAGAGACTGTTGAAGAACTTCCTCCTACCCCAGCCGTAAACGCTCTTAATCTGACCTGCGATCTACTTTTAGAGCAAATAGATTTTGCTACAAAACAAGCAGATTAATCTGAAAGCCCTTGTTCAGGTCGAAGAGTTGGGAAAAGAATAACGTCCCGAATCGCTGTATCTCCAGTAAGTAGCATCACAAGACGGTCAATACCAATGCCTATGCCGGCAGTGGGAGGCAATCCATACTCAAGTGATCGGAGATAATCTTCATCCACGACCATCGCTTCCTCATCCCCTGCTGCTTTTTCTTCTTCTTGTCCTAAAAATCTAGATCGCTGTTCTTCCGGGTCTATTAATTCGGTGAATGCGTTACACAATTCTCTGCCAGCAACAATTGCTTCGAATCTTTCTACCCATCCTGAATCTTCTCTATGGTCACGCGAAAGAGGTGAAACTTCTTTCGGATAATCAGTCACAAAAATCGGGTCCCATAATTTTGGTTCAACTGTTTTTTCATAGAGTTCAAGAATTATTTTTCCTGGCCCATAGTGATCTTTGATTGGGACCTCATGTTGATCGCATAGTTTGATGAGTTCAGAACGGGGTGTATTTAGATCTACTTCAATGCTGGCGTATTCTGAAAGAAGTTCCAGCATGGATGCTCTTCTCCAAGGAGTTTTCAAATCGAAAGAACGGTCACCGTGAGTGAGAGTGGTTGTTCCTAAGATTTCTAAAGCCAGATATTCCATTAAGTTTTCCACCATCTCCATGATGTCGGTGTAGTCGGCATATGCCTGGTAGAGCTCAAGCATGGTGAATTCTGGATTATGCCTAGTGGAAAGCCCTTCGTTTCTAAAGACTCTTGCAATTTCATAAACTTTTTCGAAACCACCAACAACAAGGCGCTTTAAATAAAGCTCTGGAGCGATACGAAGGTAGAGATCAACGTCAAGTGCGTTGTGATGAGTGGTGAATGGGCGAGCTAACGCTCCTCCTGGTATTGGATGAAATACCGGCGTTTCAACTTCAATGAAACCTCTCTCTTCTAGCCAACGGCGAGTTAACGAAATAACGCGACTTCGTATCAGAAATGTTTGTCGAGTTTCCTCTGTAACCCAAAGATCAACGTATCTTTGTCGGTATCTCATATCGGTATCAGAAATGCCATGCCATTTGTCTGGAAAGGGTCGGCGAGCTTCTGCTAAACGAACCCATTCAGACACTTTGACCGACAGTTCACCTTTTCGTGTCTTAATTATTTCTCCTGTGACTCCAAGCCAGTCACCCAAGTGCAGATTTGTAAGTTCGGTGAAATTTGGGGTGGTTTTTTCTGGTGCGAAAAGTTGGATTCTTCCTGTGGAGTCTTGAAGTGTTCCGAAAACGATTTTTCCTTGATCTCGTTTAAGCATCAACCTTCCGGCGACAACGACTTTAATACCCGTTTCTGAACCATCTTCTATATCTGAGTGAGTTTCACGAAGCTCATCAATGGAATGAGAAGGGTCAAATCGGTAAGGAATAGTTGATTCAGCCATCAGTTTGTCTCTTGATTTCTGTTATATACGAGACGAAGGCCGTGCAGAGTGAGAAAAGGTTCCACATATTCAATTGTTTCAGATATCGGTGCTATTAAGTGTGCTAATCCACCGGTAGCTACAACGGTGCAAGAACCCAGTTCTGATCGAAATCGATCAACCATGCCATCTATTTGTGCGGTAAATCCATACACAGCTCCTGACTGCAAGGATTCCACTGTGCTTTTTCCAATAACATTTCTTGGCTCAACTAATTCGATTGCCCCAAGAGCGGCGGCTCTGCCAAAAAGTGCTTCAAGACTTATTTCAATACCTGGAGCAATCGCTCCTCCTAGAAATTCACCATTTTCAGAGATCACATCAAAGTTGTTGCCGGTGCCAAAATCAACTACGACTGTAGGCCCACCATATAAGTCATAGGCCGCTACAGCATTGGCTATACGATCTGCTCCTACTTCTTTCGGATTGTCGTAGAGGATGGGCATTCCCGTACGCACACCTGGTTCTATAACTACAGGTTCTTTATCGCTATGGCGGGAAATCATCTGTCGAAGACTGGCTAATACTTTTGGAACACCCGCACACAAAGCGACTTGATCTACATTGAAAGTGAAGCCAGCTGATTCAAGAAGATCTCGGACGATTACAGCGTGTTCATCCGCCGTTCGGTCGGCATCAGTGGCTATGCGCCAGTGATCTAAGAGTCCGTCCCCTGCACCATTACCGGCTTCAAGGTCATTCTCATAAAGTCCGATTACCGTTTGCGTGTTACCAACATCTATAACTAACAGCATTGATGGTTTTTCATTATTGTCCAAAATCTTTCTTCCTAATCTTCCTTAATCGTACATCACTGAATGATTTTTCTAATCAGGATTTACAAGATCAAGTCCAATATCTAAAGCAGGCGCCGAGTTAGTCAAAGTTCCACTTGAAATATAATCGACTCCAGTTTGGGAATATTCTGAAACTGTATTGAAAGTAATGCCTCCAGAGGCTTCGAGTAGTGGTTTCTTTCCTCCATTTGCAGAAAATCCGTCAACAATAACAACACATTGTTTGACCTGCTCAGGGGTCATATTGTCAAGGAGCAAAATGTCTGCTCCAGCCTCTAGGGCTTCTTCTACCTGCTTAGTTGAGTCACATTCAACATGTACTAGCCGATCTGGCCATTTTTGTCGTGATAAAGCAACTGCTTCTTTAATTGTTGTTCCGGTTAAGTGATTGTCTTTTAACATCACCCACTCGCTGAGGTTATGGCGATGATTGGTTCCTCCGCCGGCTAAGACAGCGGCTTTCTCTACACTTCTTAATCCTGGGATTGTTTTGCGTGTATCCCAGATTTTTGCTCCATTTCCTGCTTCTTGAACCCATTTTGCTACCAACGTAGCTATGCCTGATAAGTGGCTTAAGAAATTTAGTGCGGTCCTCTCAGCTGTGAGGATTGAAGCTAGTGGGCCGTTCAAGGTGGCCAGAGTATCCCCTGCTAAGAAATGATCTCCTTCTTTTCTTTCCCAAGAAACGTTAATGTTTGTGTCTACTTGGCGAAATGTTTCTGATACGCAAGCGGATCCTGCTAACACTCCATCTTGACGTGCTGTGATCGTTCCAGAAGTGACTAATTCCGAAGGCACAAGCATCGCGGTCAGATCACCATCTGGAACTAGATCTTCTTCTAAAGCGCGTTGAACAGAATCCTCTATTGAGCGCTTAAGAGATTCTGGAGACTGTGACATATTAAGTAGCCTGCCAGTCTCAGTGATCACTACCAACTTTTTTCTTTGCGGGAAGATTGTCGATCAATCGTGCTTGTCCGAAATTGCAAGCAACTAACAAACGTACTTCAGTAACTATTTTGTTTGGAATTTCAAATGATGATGAATCGACTACTCCGACATAATCGATCTTTGCGAGAGGAGAAGTTTCAATAGTTTCCCGTATTAGTGATTCAATAATTTGTGTGGAGGTTTCTCCTTTAGAAACTGCTTCAGCGCCAACTTTTAAAGCTTGGTAGAGAACGGAGGATTGGGACCTTTCGTCAGCAGACAGATAAACGTTTCTACTTGACTTAGCTAAGCCGTCTTCCTCTCTAACTGTCGCACATCCGACGATTTTTATTGGGAGTTCGTGGTCCTCTACAAGTTGCTTAACTACCGTCAATTGTTGGAAATCTTTTTCTCCAAAGTAAGCGTGACTTTCTCCGACTATTTCAAAAAGTGCCATTACGACAGTTGCGACACCTTGAAAATGAGTTGGGCGACTTTCTCCTTCAAAAGTTTTTGTCACTTCTCTTAAATGAATTGGTGTTGTGGGGAAAAACGTTTTGATCTCTTCTTCACTTGGAGCGAAAACAACATCGGTTCCGTGTTTATCGCATAATTTCAAATCTGAAGAAATGTCTCTCGGATAATCGCTGAAGTCTTCATCTGGGCTGAATTGCAAAGGATTTACATAAATTGAAACTATGGTCACATCTCTTTGGTTAGTGGACGCATTAATTAATGATGCATGGCCTTCATGTAAGAAACCCATTGTTGGCACTAATCCAATAGAGGAACCAGCGCTACGAGCTTCTTCCAAGTATGAACGAAGCTCTTTTGCTGTTGTTAATACTTGAAATGAGCTCATTCTTTCCTTTCCGATAATCTTTTTGCGTTATCAGAAAGCAGTTTGTAAAGACTGCGTTCATCCTCGGGTAAAGCTTGCAGATGCAGGGCAATAGTCTGGCTGTCACCTCTAGAGGCAGGACCGGTTAGAGCTTCAGAGGGTCCTAGCGTTTCAATGTTTTTCATTGTTTCCAACGCAAGGTTTAAGAACGCTTCAAATGGTATATCTAGTTCTTTGGCGATTCTTTCTACTTGGCCGAGTAAAGATGTGAGATGGTTGGAAGCAGTTACCGCTACTGCGTGATAAAGAGACCTGTCTTCATCCGCGACATGGAAATACTTTCCTCCTAACTCATCTACTATTTCTTTACCTAAAGGATCGCCGGTTATCCCGAACCAAATACCAGACTCAAGTAAATCGGCTCCTCTTTCTGGGTTAGGCAGAGAAGCTAAGGGATGTAGCCCCATACGAAGATTATGTGGGGCTAATACATCTAGTCCTAAAACCCCTGATAGGTGCGCAATTACTGTCGATGGATTTGGTTGGATTTTTCTTGAGACCGTGGAAATCACTTCATCGGGGGTGGCTATAACTAATAAATCTACTGACTGAGCTGCATCTTGTAGATCATCAGTTTTCCCTAAATATTCTTGGACTATCCATCCTTTTCGCTCTAAGGCTGTTCCTAGCGAACAGCCTGCTTTACCTGGTCCAACAACCTGAACTTTTTTCTTCTTACTCTCCATTTGGTGTCTCATCTAAAAGAGTGCCGATTTTGATTACGGAGTCAAGATCTCCGCTAATTACTTTTTGGGAATTAGGGAATGAGTCAACAAGAGTGGGGTCTAAGTCTCGTAGTGGGATTAAAACAAAACCTCTCTCTTTCATGCGTGGATGAGGCACGGTCAGGTTTTCTTCTTCAATGACTTCGCCATCAATCCATAACAAATCGACGTCAAGGGTGCGCGGGCCCCACCGTTCTTTTCTAATTCGTTCGGCAAGCTTTTCTTGCTTCTGGCATTCCGTTAATAAGTCTTGTCCCGTTAATTCTGTTTTTAATTGAACAACACAATTTAAATACGGTCCCTGATCAGGTCCACCGACTGGAGCTGTTTCATAGACAGGTGAAACTTTACTTACATCAGGAAGATTTGATACTGCTAGTTGTAAATACTCCAAACGATTTCCCAAGTTTGAACCAAGACCAAGGTATACGGTTCTTTTCATCGGGTTCTATAGATACGAACCCCGCAGGTTGCTACATCTTGGGGAACTGGTGGACGCAATTTTTGTACGCTCACCATTACTTTGTCTACACGATTCATCCCCATGATGCTTTCAGCTACTCGGTCGGCGCATCTTTCTAGAAGATCAAATTGTTCCTGTTCAATGATGGAAGAAATCATTTCACATAACATCCCGTAATGGACAGTGTCTTCAATGTCGTCAGAGTTTGCTGCAACGCTTAGATCTGTTTGAATATCTATATCAAAGGAAAGAGGTTGACGACGATCTCGTTCTTCAGGAAGTAGGCCACAAAGAGCCATCAATCGAAGCCCTCGGATCTCTATTTGATCGTGACTCAAGAATCTTCTTCTTTCTCTTCTTCGTCTTCTTGCTCTTCTTGCTCTTCTTGCTCTTCTTTGAACTGAATTATTTGATCTACTATCTGACGTCCCGGTGAGCCTAAGGGTCTGCTAACTAACTGTTCTAATATTGAAATAGCTTGTGGTCCTGTTCCCACCAACCCATTAAATAGCAAATACGCTGCCATCAGTCCACAAACCACGTCGTTTAATTCTTCTCGGTGGACAATAATTCTGCCTCCGTCTGAAGTAAGAGTTGTGAGTTTTTCGATGACTTGTACCAGTCTTCTTGGCCCTTCTTGTGCCCCTCCATAGGGTTCGTGCACCCAAGGAACCACAAGTTCTTCATAATTATGAAGATTGTGTTCACTCGCTAACAAAGAAACGACGACATCAAAATCATTCTCGCGAATCCAAATAATTTCTTCTTGTCTTCTTACCCGACGATGGTTAGTTCCATAGCCGCCTGGGCGTTCACAAATAGCCATTTGGTCTTTAATGATCCAAAAGAAACTTCGTGGGACGATACCTTGCGCCCATTTACCTCTCATTAACCCCACCTATGTATTTGTTAGGAATTTTCGCTTGATTTGATTCTTTGTTGCTTGCTATTACTTATCATGCACCGTTGACGGCTTTTCAGCAAACCTTAGTTACTTTTACTGCTTGGACAGTGGCAGCCACATCGTGTACTCGTATCATTTCAACACCTTTTTGACATGCCAAAACCGCTACTGCTATAGATCCTTCAAGCCGGTCATCGGTGATGTCATTATCTTCTGAGTTATTTCTCATTGATGCAATTTCGCCTAAGAAGCGTTTCCGACTCGCTCCTAATAAAACAGGCCATCCGGTTTCTACTATTTTTTCTATATTTGCGATCAATGCAAGGTTGTGTTCCGTAGTTTTACCGAATCCGATACCTGGATCTATCCAAATCTCTGGCACTCCTTCATTTTTAGCGTTTATTGCCTTGTCTGTTAGATACTTACAGACCTCTCCTACCACATCTTCATATTCAGGTTTGTTTTGCATAGTTTGTGGTGTCCCCTGCATGTGCATCGCTACCCAGCCAACTTGAAGTTCAGCTGCAACTTGACTCAATGATGCGCTTACATCGTTAATGATTGTTGCGCCTTCTTGAACAGCTAATCGAGCAATTTCTTCATGCCGTGTATCTATCGAAATACGGGCTTCACCAGCTAAAGCTGAAATTACTGGAAGCACTCGAGAGGCTTCCTCTTTGAGTGTTATGGGAGTGGCTCCTGGTCGAGTTGATTCGCCGCCGATATCAATGACGTCAGCGCCTTCATTAATTAGCTGCCGGGCGTGTGCTATTGCTTTATTTTTTTCGAGATAAAGGCCGCCATCTGAGAATGAATCTGGTGTGACATTTACGATTCCCATAACTAAGGACATGAGCAAAACCTAAAAATGAATAGATGTATTTGACTTGGTTTCCGTTATTTGCGTGACGCTTCTAAAAATCGCATGGCTTCAAGGCGAGTTGAAATGTCGTCTCTAAAAATCCCTTGAACTGCAGAAGTAATTGTTGTTGTTCCTGGTTTCTGGACTCCACGCATTGACATACAAAAATGTTCTGCTTCTACCACCACTAAGGTTCCTTGTGGGTGAAGAGTTTCTTGTATGGCTGTTGCGATTTGTTTCGTAAGCCGTTCTTGAACTTGAAGGCGTCTTGAGTATCCGTCTACAAGTCGAGCTAATTTTGAAAGACCGGTAATCATCCCGCCTTCATGTGGGATATAAGCAACATGTGCTGTTCCAACGAACGGCAACATATGGTGCTCACATAGTGAGTAGAGAGGAATGTCACGAACCATCACCATTTCATCATGGCTTACATCAAAAGTTTTGATGAGGTGTTCATCCGGATTCTCGTACATTCCACTACAAATTTCTTTATACATTCGCGCCACTCGTGCTGGTGTTTCTTGAAGTCCGTCCCGGTTTGGATCCTCACCGATAGCTTCCAATATTTCTCTAACCGCCGATTCAACACGACCTGCATCAAACACATCACTCATAATTCCATCAACTCTCTAGTTCTCTACTACTCGTATGTCAGAAAGATTTCTATATTTCTGTGCAACATCTAATCCGTACCCAACAACAAATTCTGGGGGAATACGAAATCCCTCATACTTAAGAATTTTTTCATCTAATTTGTGATCTTCATGAACGAGCAGGGCGCATACTTCAAGGCTTGCGGGATTACGCCCGAGGAGGTTTTCTCGTAAATAATTTAGGGTTAGTCCGCTATCTACAATGTCTTCAACAACGATGACGTCCCGATCGGCAAGGTCTAAATCTAAGTCTTTTACGATCCGTACCACGCCTGAAGAGCGGGTTGAATGCCCGTAGGAAGATACTGCCATGAAGTCAAGTTCTACAGGGAGGTCAATAGCTCTCGCTAAATCACTCATGAACATGAATGCGCCTTTGAGTACTCCGACGAGAAGTGGGGACTTTCCTTCATAGTCTGCTGTTATTCTTGCCCCGAGTTCCGCTACTCGATTTTCGAGGTCCTCAGCGCTAACGAGCACGCGTCCAGGGACTGGAATCCCAGGTTCTGTTACATGATCGGCGCCCATCAGCCCGACTTTATCGGATTAAAGGCAGAAGAAAACCGTAGTTTGCCATTTGATCTTTCTACGCGGTCTCCATCCCCCACATCGGTTGCTCGAGCTTCATGGTTGACAACAGCTAAAACTCGTTCGACTGCTGCAGACTCTGGTGCTATTCCTTGCCGGGACTCTGTTAACCAACGATGAATAACAAGGCGAACAATTGGTTCTGGTGACTTTGATAGAGAGCGAGTGTCAGTTGGATCTATATCTTTAATCAAGTCATTTAGAAGTTCATTGGCTTCTCGAGCGTGGTCGCTGTGACGCGTTAAAAGCGGAACTGGGTCGCGTCCAAAAACTTCCGAAAGTAAAGGTATAACTTCATGGCGAACACGGCTTCTTGTGAACCTTGGGTCCTCGTTCATTGGGTCTCTGATGGGTTCAAATCCTAGATGGCTACATAACCAGAGCGTTTCTTCTCTCCTTATGCCTAGTAAAGGTCGACGGTGAGGCTCTCCGATACCTGCGGTCCCAGGAAGTCCGGCTCCGCGTAATAGATTTAGTAGAACTGTTTCGGCTTGGTCGTCAGCGGTGTGGCCGGTGAGAACATCTTTCGGCAATGCCTCTCGTCGTGCATCACGTGCTCTTGCTTCTAAATTTGGCCCATCGGTGACAGATACTGTCACTAGATTGGATTTAGCTCCTAAACGGTCGGCAGCTTCAGCTACTTTTTCCCCTTCGGCTGATGATCCTTCTCGTAGTCCATGGTCAACATGCCATGCAGTGACGTCTAATCCTTGATGCACTGCCAAAATCAGAAGTGTTAGCGAATCTGGTCCTCCTGATACGGCACAATCAACGACTGTGTTTTCCTGAGGGAAATTACAGCGCTCTAGTAGTGAATCAACTGGTAAGTCATCCACCGGTCTTTACCTGTATTCTTTCAATCCATAGAGAAGGGTTTTTGATTTCTTCTGAACTAGGTAGATGAGAGGGCTCTACCCATACTTGATTGAATAATTTCTCCCCACCAGCTTTTTCAACTGCTGCGATGAACTCTTCGCCTTGTGCGTATTGGGCAAGTTTCGCTTCTAACCCAATAATTTTTTGTATCAGTCGGGTTATTCCGGTTGCAGATTGTCTTCTGTCTCTCATGACTTTGGCGTATCGATTGGCATATTGGACTATTCCGATGCCAGCTCTGTCCATGGTGACGTCTCCATGTCCTTCTAGGAGGCTCATGAGGCCTGCTATGCCGTCTAACGCTGCTTTTTGTTGTGGTGTCGCTACTGCTGGAATGAATCCTTCTCCAGAGGTGTTTTCATCTTGATTTTTTATCGCGCGTAAACGTTCAATTATTTGGTTTGATTCTGGTTCTGCTTCATCGAGGAGTGCTTCTACGAGAGTTAAATAGTGTTGTCTTAGCCAAGGAACTCCAGTGAATTGGGCTCGGTGTGTTACCTCGTGAAGAGCTAGCCATTGTCGAAAATCTGAAGATGGGAAAGCGTAACGTCGTTCTAGCGCGACAACATTTGGGCCCACATAGTAAACCAGGTCTTGTTCGTCTTCGTCTTCGTCTTCAATGACTAATAAGTCATATTGTCCTAATACTCTGGTCGACATCCAGCCAAGGACTGCCCCCATTTCTATTGCTGTGAGCCGAGCGGAAACAGGAGATTCTGAAGCATCAGTTTCTTCATTTTCTAGTAGTGGTTTCAAAAGACGCTGCAACGACTTCAGGTTTGTTGATATCCAGCCTGCACGATCAACTACTCTTGCTCGTGCTTGGCCTTGTGTTGAAGTTAATCCGGTCGTAGCAGCGACTAGCCCTTCGGCTCGTGCAGTGTGTTCTGTGAACTCTTCAAGAAGGCCTTGTTTATATTGGTCACCGGAAAAGGGGGCGTGGTTGGAGACCTTAACGGCTACTCTTTCGGCCAAGTCCCAGTCAATAGCTAGTGATCGCCCCATTGGGCCACAATCAGCGTTTGCGGTAGCGGGTAGAAGAAACCTTCATGAAGTACCCCACCAACGTAGCGATGCATAAAATAACGCCACCACCGACGAGAGGTACAGCTATCCAGTAATGCCATATAACGCCTGAGAACAAGTTCATAGTAAAGAATCTTAGAGGGTTGACAGTAAAGTTCGACGGTTTAAGTCGGATCTTAAAAATTTTTATTTATGTGTTTTGAGCCCGCGCGGGGAGTCGAACCCCGGACCTGCTCATTACGAGTGAGCCGCTCTTCCTACTGAGCTACACGGGCATAAATCGTTAGCGTAGCGTTCTTGACTTCTTTTAACCTTATGCTCGCTCTATTGGCGCCCATGCAAGCAGTAACCGTTTCTCTCCTACACGCTCAAATTGCACGATCGCTTCTGCCCTATCTCCCTCTCCAGTGATTTTTATTATTTCTCCTTCGCCCCATGCTCGATGTAGAACTTCTTCTCCTGGTTGAAGATTCAATAAATGCGCTCCGGTAGTTTTATCTGAATTGTCTTTCTTGGTTCTTTTCCCGTAGACAGTTCCGCTGGGTTCTTCTTCTGCGATGTGGTCTGTGTAGAGCCAACTTTCATCATCTTGAATTCCTTCTTCACTACCCCAGCCAGAGTCGTTTAGTGATATGCGTTTTTGGCTCTCTTTAGCTTCAGTAACGAGTTCTTCTGGGATTTCTTTCAGGAAGCGGCTAGGAGGGTTGTATTGAGTGGCTCCATGGAGCATGCGACTCCACGCATGGCTTACATAAAGATGTTTTCTGGCACGAGTAATTCCGACGTAGGCGAGTCGTCGTTCTTCCTCTTCTTGCCTCTCGTCACCGAGGGAACGTATGTGAGGGAATACTCCGTCTTCCATTCCGGGAAGAAAAACGACAGGGTATTCAAGGCCTTTAGCGGAATGCAAAGTCATTAATGTCACTTCGCCGGAATCCTCTTTGTCCGAATCTGGTAACCCATCTGTGTCTGATACCAAAGCAACTTGTTCTAAGAATTCGTCTACGTTGTCGAATTCAGATGCGACTCCAATGAGTTCTATAAGGTTCTCTATTCTTCCTTCTGCTTCAATTGACCCTTCTTCACGGAGTTCTTGCAAATAGCCGGAGTCTTCTAGAGCTGTTTCTAATAAATGACTTGGACCATCATCAATTTTTTGTTTCAGCTTTTCATGAAATTCAATGAACGTGTTGATACCGGTTAGGGCTCGTCCTGTAACGCCTGCTTCTTCGGCGTGGTTTAAAGCATTTAGAAATCCTGTTCCGTTAAAAGTGCTCCATTGATCTATTCGAGTTACTGAGGTGTTCCCTATTCCTCGTTTGGGGACATTCAGAATACGTTTTGCTGCAACTTCATCTGTTGGATTTGCTGCTAAACGTAAATAAGCCATCGCGTCCTTGATTTCTTTTCGGTCATAAAAACGAGTTCCTCCGATGACTCGGTAAGGGATGCCTTGACGGACGAGTTGTTCTTCAATAGCTCTGCTCTGGACATTGGTGCGGTAAAAAACTGCGAGATCAGACCAAGGGTGATCTTGGTTCCTGTTTAAGTGGTAAATCTGTTGAGTTACCCATTTTGCTTCTTCAGTTTCATCAGTTGCGGTGAATTTAGTTATTAACGTGCCGCTACCTTCTTCTGTCCAAAGTTCTTTTGGTTCGCGTCCAATGTTTTGTGAAATAACTGCATTAGCGGCGTCGAGAATATTTTGTGTTGAACGATAGTTCTGATCTAGGACCACAACCGTGGTGTTTGGAAATGCTTTTTCGAAATCAAGGATGTTTCGTACATCAGCTCCTCGGAATTGATAAATCGATTGATCGCTGTCACCAACAACACAGATGTTGCCATGGCTTTGAGCTAGAAGAATTGTGAGTGCGTTTTGCGTTAAATTTGTGTCTTGATATTCGTCTACGAGTACATGTTTGAATCGTTCTTGATAGGTCTGAAGCACTTCAGGGTGTTCGCGTAACAAATGAACAGTGTTGCCCAACAAGTCATCAAAATCCATCGCTCCAGCGTCGACTAGACGTTTTTGATATTCAGTGAAAACTCTTCCGATACGTTCTTCAAAAGGTCCTGTTGCTGACTCGGCGTAATGAGCAGCTGTTCTGCCTTCGTTTTTTAAAGCAGAGATTGTGGCTTGAATACTTCGTGGTGGGAAACGTTTGGTGTCTAAGTTCAAATCTTTGAGAACATACCCCACGAGCCTGGCTGAATCGTCTTGGTCATAGATGCTAAACCGGCTTGGATAGCCGATTCGTTCGGCATCACGGCGGAGTATGCGAACGCATGCGGAGTGAAATGTTGATACCCACATTTTCTCTGCAACAGGCCCTACTAAATCTGCTACTCGGCTTTTCATCTCACCGGCTGCTTTATTTGTAAAAGTGATTGCGAGTATTTCAAAAGGGGAAATCCCTTTATTTTCAATTAAATGTGCAATGCGGTGGGTAAGTACTCTGGTCTTTCCGGAACCAGCACCTGCGACGACAAGTAAGGGGCCTTCTAGATGAGTTACAGCTTCTCTTTGTGCGGGGTTGAGTTCGTTCAGATCTAACGATTTTTCATTGTTGGGCATCAAAGTCACCTTACATGTGTCCTGTGACTGATGAAGTAAAACAAGTGCATTTGATTTTTATTGTCGTGGGTCAATAAGGATTGTTGCTAACCCACGTCCCACTCTTCCGTTACGGTCGTAAAGAACGGCATCAGAAAGTCCGATTCCGTCTTTTGAGTTTTTATGCACTCCGCGTAGTCCGATCCATTCTCCTTCGGGGTCTTTGAAAGATGAGACGGTTAAGTCAACGTTGGGTGTCACCCATTCTTTTGGGTCTAAGTATTGAGCCACCATGCTTAGCATGTCGCTAACAGCCGCCATGTTTACAAAAGGAGAGGTTTTCACTCCTCCTACTAGAGGTTTTGTGAGGCGTATCCACATGAGTCCTGGTGTTCCTGCCCAAGATGCTTCACGGGGTAAGCGAATCTCAACTGCTCGAAGGAATGCCGGGATTCCGATGCCTGGAGTGGTTAGTTGAGTAGCGGTATCGGGGAATGGAGGTAGCTCATCTTCTTCGTGTGACATTCTTTCTTCATCTACTGGATTTGATTCTTCGGTAACTCTTAATTTGACTGAGGTAGATCGAGCTATTTCTTTACCTTCGTCATGAAGCGAAGTTTGGATTACTTGCAGTCGCCGTCCTTCTCGTATGGTTTCAGTTGTCCAATGGAGAGGCTTTATGGGCACGCCACGCATAAGTTCCACTGTGTGCCGGCATATCCGCATTGGAGAAGGTGTTT
>CACFCV010000014.1:0-26976 GCA_902564875.1 Actinomycetota bacterium | reverse complement strand
GCCTCAGATAATGCCAGGAATCATCGGGGGAGCGTTGTTAGCAATCACGCTTTCACTAGATGATGTAGTCGTCTCAAGTTTTGTTGCTTCTGTTGGCGGAACACCTATCTCCGTCTATGTATTTGGCTTGGCAAGAAAAGGTGTTAGCCCCCTTATTAATGCAGTTTCTGTCGTAATGCTCTCCGCATCTATGCTGCTAATTCTGGGGTCGCTAGCTTTCCAAAGAGCAACTCAATTTGCGAGAGAAGATAGTTAAATTTACATAAATAGCAGAGTAGGAAATGACTCAGATAGTGTTGGGTAGAGAAATATAGTTAGGGGAGGAACCTATGAAAAAATGGATAGCGCTGGCAGCTCTTTTAGGAGTTTTCAGCATAGTAGCTGCAGGTTGCGGCAGCGATGAAGAAACATCGTCTTCATCAGCAGCAGCGCCGGCAGAAACTGAGGCTCCAGCTGAAACTGAGGCTCCAGCTGAAACTGAGGCTCCAGCTGAAACTGAAGCTCCAGCTGAAGAATCTGAATACAAACAATGTGCTGCTGGAGAAACAGACGGTGATCTGAACTTCTACAACTGGACCGAATACATGGATCCAGATCTCATCACCGCATTCCAAGATGAATTTGGAGTGACAGTAACTGAAGATTTCTATCCTTCAAACGAAGAGATGGTAGCTAAAGTGCAACAAGGAAACTCCGGTTATGACATGGTCGTTCCTTCTGATTACATGGTTTCGATTCTCATTGAAGAAGAATTGATTCAACCAGTTCAAGAAGCAGCCGTTCCAAACAAAGGAAATGTTGATGCACTATTTGCTGACCCTCCTTACGATCCAGGCGCCGTTTATAGCGCTGCGTATCAATGGGGTACCACGGGTATCGGTATAGACATTGGAGTCACCGGACCTGATATTCCACATACATGGGGACTTCTTTTTGACGCAGATCTAGCAGAACAGTACGGACTTGCTGGAAAAATCAGTTTGCTTGATGACCCACGTGAAACCATGGGTGCTGCTTTGAAATACCTCGGCTACTCACTTAACTCCACTAGCGAGTCAGAATTAGCTGAAGCTGAAGCAATCATCAAAGACGCAGTTGGTCGTGTGGCAGCCTTTGACTCAGACCAGTACAGCGAACTCGTTGTCGCCGGGGAAACCATCGTTGGGCACGGCTACAGCGGTAACTTCCTCTGGGACTTTGAAGAAGGTGAAAGCGAATACGACTACTTCGTTCCTGACGAAGGCGGAACTGTTTGGGTAGACAACATGGCAGTACTTTCGGATGCACCTCATCCTTGCACTGCTTTCGCATTCATGAATTTCCTGCTTGACGCAGAAAACGGGGCACAACTAACCAACTTCAACTGGTATGCAAGCCCTAACGGAGCAGCCTTGCCTTACATCGATCAAGAAGTTCTTGATAATCCGATTATTTACCCACCGGATCAATCAAAACTTGAATACATCGCAGACACTGGCGACTTCGAAATCAACTTCACAGACGCTCTTACTAGAGCACGAAGCTGATTTAATCATCCTTCCAAAGTTTTATCGGCCCTCACCCTCGGGTGAGGGCCGAAGAACTTGGGTGTAGTTAGAAAGTAGTTCTTCATACATGGACCATGAACAACTAGTAGAACTAGCAGAAGCCCATCTTTGGGGTCATTTCACCGCAATAAAAAACAATGTTGATGGAATGCGCATCCTCGAAAGAGGAGATGGATGCTACCTCTGGGACACAGAAGGTAACCAGTACTTTGACGGACTAGCCGGGCTTTTCCTTAGTCAACTCGGGCACGGTCGAACAGAACTAGCGAAAGCAGCAGGCGACCAAGCCGCCATTCTTGGATATTTCCCAATTTGGACATATGGCCATCCAACAGCAATTGAACTTGCCGCCAAGTTGGCAGAATTAGCCCCTGGCGACATCAACCGAGTCTTCTTCACTACCGGAGGCTCCGAAGCAGTTGAATCAGCTTGGAAACTTGCCCGTCAATACTTCAAACTCAAAGGCCAACCAGAACGAACCAAAGTAATTAGTCGAAATCTTGCCTATCACGGAACCACTATGGGGGCACTCTCAATTACCGGTCTCGAATCAATTAAAACAATGTTTGAACCTCTTGTCCCAGGAGCAATAAAAGTACCTGAAACAAATCATTACCGTTGCCCCATGTGCCAAGACGAACCACACTGTTCCCTTCATGCCGCTGACGCGATTGAAGAAGCCATCCTCGCTGAAGGGCCAGAAACGATTGCCGCAGTTTTCTTAGAACCAGTACAAAATGCAGGCGGATGTTTTGAACCTCCCCCTGGTTACTTTCAACGCGTACGAGAAATTTGCGACAAATATGGTGTCCTTCTCGTATCAGACGAAGTCATTTGCGCTTATGGCCGTCTCGGTTACATGTTTGGATGTGAAAAATTTGGATATCACCCAGACATGATCACAACAGCAAAAGGACTGACCTCAGGATATGCGCCATTGGGGGCAATGCTTGTAAGCGACAAAGTCGCAGAACCTTTTGTCGGAACGGGCGAATCTTTCCTTCATGGAATCACTTTTGCTGGACACCCAGTGAGCTGCGCCGTCGCTCTAGCAAATCTAGAAATATTTGAAAATGAGAACATCATCCAAAATGTTCAAACTAATGAAACTGCGTTTAGAGCAGCATTAGATGATCTCTCAGATCTACCAATTGTTGGAGATGTTAGAGGAGCAGGATATTTCTACGGAATCGAACTCGTAAAAGACAGCGAAACTAAAGAATCCTTCAATGCAGAAGAACGAGAGCATCTCCTCAGAGGATTTCTTTCAAACCGACTCTTAGAACTCGGCATGATTTGCCGAGCTGACGATCGTGGTGAACCCGTAATTCAACTATCTCCGCCCCTAATTGCTGGGGAAGAAGAATTTGATTTCATCCAAACAACTCTTCGACAAGTCCTCACAGAGGCAATGGTCGAAATGTCAAAGCAATAAGAGTTATTTGAGGGCACTTTCCATAGCGTCCAAAATACGCCCAATCTCATCATCAGTTATAACCAAGGGCGGACATATCGCAAGGCAGGTACCAATAGGTCGAACAATAACTCCATTTTTCAAAATCTCGTTACGCACAGGAATAGAATCACGACCTAACTCCGCAGCATAGACAGCCCCCATACCCCTCCAAGATTCAATTAATCCATCTGCAGCAAGTGCTGTTAGCCCTTCAGAAATTTTTTCACCAATGTGATTCGCTCTTTCCGGAAGTTGTTCTTCGGTCATTATTTTCAAATTCGCAACTCCAGCAGCACAAGAAGCATGATGGCCAGAATATGTATAACCAGTCCGCAACATAAATCCTGGACTCTCTAGTTCATCACAGAGTGACCGCGAGACAATAACACCTGACAGAGGGAGATAACCCGAAGTGACGCCCTTAGCGAAAGTCATTAAATCAGGAGTTACGCCAAAGGCTTGAGCCCCAAACCAATGCCCAGTACGGCCAAACCCGCAAATGACTTCATCAAATATCAACAACGCACCATGCTGGTCGCAAAGACGACGCAGTCCTTCTAAATATCCATCTACTGGAGGGTGAACTCCACCAGCACCTTGAACTGGTTCAGTTAAAACTGCAGCGATTCGGTCGCCATGTTCTGCAAACACTTGCGCTGCTGCTTCTAAATCATCATGCGGGACTTCAACAAAATGTGGAACAAGGTCTCCCCATCCTTCACGGTTAGGGGCGATTCCTTGGGCGGAAGTCCCTCCGAAGTTTGTGCCGTGATATCCGTTCGTTCTTTTGACAACAATTTGTCTTTCCGTTTGACCTCGCTGCTGCATTACGACACGAGCGATCTTCAACACAGTGTCAACAGCTTCAGATCCCGAACATCCGAGAAAAACCCGTCCATCTGGGTGCGGAGAACGCTCAACAATCATCTCTGCAACTGTTTCCGCTGGATCGTTTGTAAACGGGGCGAAGGTGTTATATGCATGAATTTTCGACATTTGGTTAGCTACAGCCCCGACAATTTCCGTGCGGCCATAACCAACTTGGCATAACCAAAGATTTGCTAAACCATCTACATAGTCTTTCCCGGAATCGTCAAAAACAATAGAGCCCTCACCGCGCACAATATTGACGTAATCACTGGCTGGCTGCTCGGGGAGCGAAAATGGGTGGAGTAGAGAGTTGTTCATTCGAAAGGTCTCCTTAATTTCTCGAGTGGCACACCAGGGCGTACCGGTTTAAGATCTTCTGGCTTAGTAAGTATGTATCCAGCCACTAACAAGATACTCATAGAAATTGAGGTCACAAGCCAAGCCAAGGTATCGCCACTAGAGCTATAAATTGCAGCCATTCCAAGTGAGGCTATTGCTCCAGTCCCTACTTCAACAGCAGTCATCAGCCCTTGTGCAGCAGCTTGGCGATCTTCTGAAACAGCAGCGGAAACAAGCATTGAAGCGGCGGAGAATCCAAAACCCTCTAACACACCGCAAAAGAAAGCCAGGCTAAGTAAAATCCATAGACCGGGAACTAACCCATAAAACAAAGTTACGACGGCATGAATCATCCAAATTGAAACGCCCCATTTTCTCGCTCCATATTTTTGCGCCAAAGTGCCTCCGATAGGAGATAAAACAGCAATTGGTAAAGCCACAGCAGTAAGGGCCAAACCAATGAATGTTTGCGAAGCACCACGATGGTCTAACTCAAGCACCCATATAGCTTCAAAGGCACCAATTAATACAAACATCGACATAGTTACCAGAAGAGCACCATTTAGACGTCTTATACGAAGAAGACCTTTAAGGCCTTGTCTATCAATGTCTTTCTTTGCGGTATCAGGCTGAGCTTTGAATGTAGCGGGGAGCACAGCAAAGAGAAGAATAGCAATCCCCAGAAAAGCGATTCGCCAACTCGTCAAAGCGGTCAATGCAGTTACAACTAGAGGGGCTGTCATAAAACCAGACATATCAGCACCACCCATCCGTCCTAAATTCCGACCCATATGCTCAGGGTCAGCGACAATAACGGTTCTTTTGGCTGCGGGATAAGCGCTACCAAGAGCAAGCCCGTATGCACCGCGGCCAACCAAATAGTGCCAAAGATCTTGGCCAACGGAGAGAGTAATCAGCGAGATTATTCCAATAACCAACGCCGAGCGCAGCATCAGTGGAGCATGTCCACGGTCCGCCAGTGGAGCGGTGATCAAACTGGCAACAAATGCAGCAGCGAAACCAGAAGAAATAGTCAACCCAATATCAAAATCAGAAAACCCTAAGTTATTTTTTAACTCAGCTACAAGTGCGACGATGCCCCCTAAACCAACGGACATCCCATACAAAATGAAATAGTAGGGAAGCAATCTTGCTTCAGATTTAGATGTTTGATTCATTTCAATCTCTGTAACTTACACCTGGCAAGACACAAAGCATTTCATATACAAGATTTGCAGCAGTCAAACTGGTGAGTCCACTGGTGTCGTAGATGGGTGCTACTTCAACAAGGTCAACTCCAACGAGGTTCAAACCGCGACATCCGCGAATTATTTCAAGCGCTTGGGGGACAGTTAAGCCACCAACTTCGGGCGTTCCCGTTCCAGGGGCAAAAGAAGGATCAAGCCCATCGATATCAAAACTTAAATACACAGGGCCGTCACCGACTTGCTCCCGTACTTCGCTCATTAGTGGCGTGAGACTTTTCCCCCAACATTCTTCAACTTGCACAACACGGAAACCTTGTTCACGAGACCAGTCAAAATCATCTGCCGCATATCCTGTTCCCCTTACTCCTATTTGGACAACACGATTAGTATCTAAAAGACCCTCTTCAACAGCTCGGCGGAATGGAGTCCCATGGGCAATCTTGGCACCAAACATCGTGTCATTAATATCGGTATGAGCATCTACATGTATCAAACCAACCGGGCCATGCTTCTTTGCTATCGCCCGCAAAATAGGTAAAACAATTGTGTGGTCGCCTCCCAAAGAAGCGGTGATCAAATCGTTAGATAATAAATTGTTGAAGTGCTCTTCTATCTGTTCAATAGCGGAAGAAAGATCAAAGGGACTGGAAGCAACATCACCGGTGTCATCAATTTTTAAGCTGTCAAAAGGAGCAGCCCGAGTCGCCATATTGTAAGGCCGCAGCAGCACTGATTCATCTCGAATTCCACGTGGCCCAAAACGTGCTCCAGGACGATTTGATGTACCAATATCAAAAGGGACACCGATAACTGCGACATCTAAATCGGCTGGATCGGTTTTACCGGGCAGACGCATAAAGGTAGCAATACCACCAAATCGAGGCATCTCATTCCCTCCGAGAGGCTGAGGATTAGAACTTTCACCCATTTTGATTCCTTATTAATGTTGTGTACTAGGTTCCTTATCTTAGTTCCGGCCAAGCGCACAAGAAATTTCTGTGCAAAGATCGACTTATGTTGGAGTTCACAACTGAACAGGAGTCATTTCGTTCTGTCGTAAGAGAGTTTGCTGAATCTGAAATAAGACCTTATGCAGAAAAATGGGATCGGGATCATAAATTCCCGACATCTACTGTCCAAGCAATGGGCCAGCTTGGGCTTTTTGGTCTCATGTTTAGTGAAGAATGGGGTGGATCTAATGCTGGACTCGTAACCCAGTGTCTTGCAATTGAAGAAATAGGCCGAGTTGATCAATCAATGGGGATCACACTTGAAGCAGCAGTATCACTAGGGGCTCGACCGATTGCCGAGTACGGAACCGAAGACCAGAAAGCACAATGGTTACCAGATTTAGTTTCCGGTCAACGGCTCGCCGGATTTGGGTTAACAGAACCAGATGGCGGGTCAGATGCAGGCTCAACAGCAACACGTGCTGAACAACAAAACGACGAGTGGGTAATTAATGGATCAAAAACCTTTATAACCAACTCAGGTACCGATATAACTTCCTTGGTTACGGTGACAGCAAAAACAGAAGAGGGTATTTCCGCAATTATTGTTCCAGCTAAAACTGAGGGACTAATAGTGGAGCCACCTTATAGAAAAATGGGTTGGCATGCGTCCGACACACATGGATTAATTTTTCAAGACTGCCGCGTACCAAAAAACAACTTGCTTGGAAAGCCTGGTCGCGGTTTCGCTCAATTTCTCTCAACATTAGATGACGGCCGAGTAGCTATTGCAGCGCTAGCAGTAGGACTTATCTCTGCTTGCCTTGAGGAATGCGTCAATTATGCCAACCAACGTAAAGCTTTTGGTAAATCAATTGGTTCGTATCAAGCAATTGCGTTTAAGTGTGCAGATATGGCCGCATCGTTAGAGACAGCAAGACTAGCTACATATCATGCTGCACAGTTAAGAGACGCAGGAAAGCAATTTAAAAAAGAAGCAGCTATAGCGAAACTTCATGCCACAGAAGCAGCGGTAACCGCGACTCGAGACGCAACACAGATTTTTGGCGGTTACGGATTCATTGATGAAACACCTGTTGCTCGTTATTACCGTGATGCAAAAGTCCTTGAAATAGGAGAGGGAACTAGCGAAATACAACGCATAGTTATTAGCAGAGAATTAGGTCTCGGAGAATCTGGTTAAAAATTAAAGAAAAGTTAGAGATCTCATGGCATCAGCACATAATTTAAAAGCGCTCAACCTTCAAGCATGGATAGACGAACATAGGGAACTTCTTAAACCTCCTGTCGGAAACAAGTTGATTTGGGACGATGGAGAACTAATGGCATTCATTGTCGCAGGACCAAATGAACGAACTGATTACCATGACGATCCAGTAGATGAATTCTTCTATCAAATAGAAGGAAACATGATCCTTCGTATTATGGAACAAGTTGGTAAACCTCCAATAGATGTCGAAATAAATGAAGGAGAAATATTTTTTCTTCCTGCACACACTCGCCACTCACCACAACGCCTAGAGCCCGGAAGTATCGGATTAGTCATAGAATCTGCCCGACCCCCAGACAGTGTTGAAGCCTTCGAGTGGTATTGCCCGAAATGTTATGAATTGGTTTACCGAGTTGAAGTAGTAGTCGAATCGATCGTGGACGATCTTCCCTCAATATTTGATGCTTTCTATACTGATGAAGAAAAACGTACTTGTGGTTCTTGCGGGCATTTGCATCCAGCACGTAAGAATGCATGAAAGTTGATATTCATGAATAAAAATTTTGACAACTCCGTTGAGTGTGCTCAACAACTTGATCAAGACGACCCTTTAGCTTTCCTTCGAAACGAATTTGAAATGACCGTTACTCCCAACGGTGACGAAGAGGTATATCTGGTCGGTAATTCTCTCGGACTTCTTCCCTTGGCCGCTCGCGACTACATGAACGCAGAAATAAATAAGTGGGGGAGGCTTGGCGTTCGAGGACACGCTGAAACAGATCATGAACCAGACCATCCTTGGTCGACTTACCACGAAATCATGAATGAGCAAATGGCTTCACTAGTTGGAGCGAAACCGGAAGAAGTAGTAGTGATGAATGGACTCACTGTCAATCTTCACTTGATGATGGTCAGCTTTTATCGTCCAAATAAACAAAAATATAAAATACTTATTGAAGGTCACGCGTTCCCCACAGACCACTTTGCTGTTGAATCACAAATACGTCACCATGGACTCTCTCCAGCAGAAGCACTCATCACAGTAGAACCTCGTCCCGGTGAAGAACTCATTCGAGCGGAAGACATCGCTAAACAAATAGAAAAACATAAAGAAGAACTGGCTCTCATTCTGCTTCCTGGAATTCAGTACTACACCGGGCAGGTTTTCCCAATGTCTGACATCGTTGAACTAGGGCATCAAGCTGGGGCAATTGTCGGGCTTGATCTTGCACATGCAATAGGAAATATTCCTTTAGATCTTCACGAATGGTCGGCAGATTTTGCGGTTTGGTGTAACTACAAATACATGAATTCTGGTCCGGGAGCGATCGCTGGATGTTTCGTACATGAAAGACATCTCGATAGATCCGATATAAATCGTTTTGAAGGATGGTGGGGAACCAACGCAGAAACCAGATTTGAGATGGAAACCGTGTTTGACCCGATTCCAACAGTGGATGCGTGGCAACTTTCTAACTCATCCATACTTTCCATGGTTCCAATACGAGCGTCGCTGAATATTTTTGATCTCGCAGGCGGCATGCTCCCGTTACGAGAAAAAAGTGAGAAACAAATCAACTATCTAGATTTTCTTTTAGCAGAAAATCTTTCAGAAGAAATAGAAGTGATAACCCCTAAAGCGCTGCCCGAACGAGGATGCCAGTTTTCCTTACGGATAATCGCTCAAGGGAAAGACGGACGAGAAGTCTTCCATGAACTAGAAGAGTCAGGAGTTTCCTGCGACTGGCGCTATCCCGACGTGATACGAGTAGCACCGGTCCCGCTTTACAACTCCTTTACTGACATCTTCCGTTTCGTTGAAATATTGAAAAGAATTCTGAGGCCAGAATGAGTCACGACCAGTATCGCCACGAACATGATAAGAAATTGAAAGCCAAGTTTCATTGGCTAACCAAGATAAGAAAATTCTGGCAATCAGACATCAACCGTGCCACTTTGCAATTAGTGGAAATCAAACCCGGAGAAACAGTTTTAGATATTGGGGCAGGGATGGGCCCCGCCACGGTTGCCGCAGCACTTCAAGGAGCAAAAGTAATAGCAGTAGAGCCGTCATCATTTATGAGAACAATTCTTTCCATAAGGCGATTAGGGCAAAAAGCACGTAATCAAATAGTTGTCGCAGATGGAGTGGCCGAAACCCTTCCCGTAGAAGATAAAACAATTGATGCAGCATGGACTGTGAACGCGGTTCATCACTGGGTGGATCTCGAAGCTGCTTTTGATGAACTAGCGCGGGTGTTAGCTCCAGGTGGACGCATCGTGTTATTAGACGAGGATTACACTCATCCTGATCACCCCCTCCATGCGACACATCACGGGCATGAAGACGAATTAACAAACGTTTATGTAGATGAAATAGCGGAAGCATTAACTGCTCGAGGAGTGCATGCCACCGGACAACTCACCACAGCTGCTGGAGTTCCAGTGAAATTAATTCGAGGAGTGCAAACCCCGTAAGGGTGCTAATTAGAGATTTCGTCGGTTCTTATTAGATAACTGGGTTGATAGGAGTAAAAATTCCTAGTTGGGTTTCGATGTCCTCTGCTGCACTAAGCGCTAAATCATCACGCCATCTATCCGATACACATTGCACACTTTGTGGTAGCCCGTCAGCCACGCCCACAGGCACAGAAGCAGAAGGAAGATTTAAAATGTTCGGTGGCAAAATACACGCAAGCAAATCCCGCATCCAATCAGTATCTGGGTTATCTATATCAGCATCATGAGCAAAGGGTTTAGCAGTCCAAGTCGGCATAATCAGTACCGGATAGTCAACAAAAAATTGACTCCAAAGACGGCTCAAGCGAACAAACTCAGTGTGAACTTCCGTAGAGGACATGTCATCAGATGAATACTGGTTTGTTAGATTCGTCAAACTTGTTATCAGGCCTTCACTCATAAACATTTTCACTATTTCTAAAGATTGTTCAAGAACTTCACCGATTAAATCGCTTGAAAGTAAGTGAGCCCAAACTTTTCCAGTCTGTTCTATTTCAGGTGGAACAGCCTCAACAACTTCCCACCCGGCCGCTTCTAGAGCTGCAACCGCTTTATTAATTCCATCAAGCACCCATGGATCACACTCAACTTCAGGAACTTCTCTTAAAACAGCAGCTCTTTTTGGGACTTCCGGACCTTCTAAAGCAACAGTAACTGAACGCGGATCGCGTACATCACGACCATTCAGCACTGCCATCCCAGTCCAAAGATCAGAAACTGAACGAGCCATTGGACCGTCAGTGCACATCATCCAAACTGGTAGACCAATATTTTGATCCTCAGCGAAGGAACTAAACCAAGGAATGCGCCCATGAGTGGGTTTCAAAGAAGCGATGCCACAACAAAAAGCCGGGTTCCTTACCGATCCTCCAATGTCATTTCCTAATCCAAACGGAGACATGCCAGAACCTATCGCTGACCCCTCACCACCACTGGAACCTCCTGCAGTCAAATCTGGATGCCAAGGATTACGAGTTAAGCCATGTAAAGGATTATTAGTGCTAACCCGCAGCCCCAACTCAGGAAGATTCGTTCTCGCTAAAGCAACCCCTCCAGCATGACGCATACGTTCTACGATTGGAGCATCAACAGCAGAAATACGATTGGCAAAAATCGGTAGCCCTTGAGTAGTAGGCGTATTTGCAGTATCAATGTTTTCCTTAATAGTGAATGGAACCCCATGAAAAGGTCCAAGGTCGTCGCCTGCCATTACTGCTGCATCCGCAGCAGCGGCATCAGCCCGAGCTTCTTCCTCTAAAACCTTTGTTACTGCATTGAGGTGCCCGTTAACTTCACCGATACGGTTTAAATGAGCATCAATAACTTCACTACTAGAGGCTTCTTTTGAAGCGATAAGATTTGCAAGTTCTGTTGCCGTGCACTGCCATAGTTCTTTAGTCATTCACACAACATAGTCAAAATACATCAACAACGTTAAAAGGGGGAGCGAAATGCCACAAGCTGAAGCCAATGGGTTAACAATCGAATACGACACGTTTGGAGACCAAAGCGCCCCTCCTGTTCTCTTCATTATGGGTTTTGGAGCTCAAATGACTGCATGGCCAGAAGAGTTCCTCCAACAGTTCGCCGACCAAGGCCACCATGTAATTCGATTCGACAACAGGGACATAGGGCTATCCACCCACCTTGATCATCTTGAACCACCAAGCATGATTGAACTTTTTGCTGCTGCTTTCCAAGAAGGAGAGCTTCAAGTACCGTATTCCCTAAGCGATATGGCAGATGACGCCGTTGGACTCCTTGATGCCCTTGGACACGAAACAGCGCACATCGTTGGTGGATCAATGGGAGGGATGATTGCCCAACGTCTTGTCATTAATCATCCTCACAGAGTTCGGTCATTAACTTCGCTCTTTTCCATGCCGCGCCTCATTCTTGGAACCAATGAATCCATTCAAGCCCTGCTTGCTGAAGACCCAGGAACCTATGAAAAACGTATCGAATTAGCTGTAGAAACAGCTCGATCTTTCTCCGGCGGTGGCTTTCCCTTCGACGAAGAAGAAACTAGACAACGCTTGATTGAAGGAATAGAGCGTTCATGGCACCCAGAAGGACAAGCACGTCAAGGTGCAGCCATTATCGCTGATGGAGATCGAACTGAAGAACTTCGAAAAGTTAAAACCCCCACTCTTGTTATTCACGGAACGACGGACCCATTAGTAGTTCCAGAGGGAGGGCAAGAAACCTATGAGGCAATACCTGACGCAAAAATGCTTTGGATTGAAGGCATGGGCCATGAACTACCTGAAGGAGCTTGGCCAGAAATGCTTCAAGCAATAACTGATCTTGTCTCGTCTGCCGAAAAATAGAAACAGCCTAGGGCTGCATAACAATTAGTCGCTCTTCAGTCATTTCCTTCACTGCATAAGCCGGCCCTTCACGAGTATTTCCTGAATCACGTATACCGCCGTAGGGCATGTGGTCTGCTCGCCACGACGGCACTTCATTAATCGTGACCCCACCAAAATCAAGAACATCAGCAGCCCGCAGAGCCTTGCTTAAATCATTGGTGAATACTCCCGCTTGTAAACCATAAACGGTGTCGTTAGAGCGACTTAACGCTTCTTCAAAATCTGTGTATGTGGCTATACCAACCACAGGACCGAAAACTTCCATGCAAGAAACTTTCATCTCTGGCGTTATGCCAGTAAGAACAGTAGGAGAGAGAATTCCGTTTTCGCCTACTTCTCCGCCACAAGCAACCTCAGCGCCTTCTTTAACAGCTTCAGATATCCAAGCGGCAACTCGTTCAGTTGAATCACCATCAATCAAAGCAGTAACTTCAGTTCCGTCATCAGAAGGATCGCCGACAACCACACTCTTCGCAGTATCAACAAGTTCAGCAGTGAACTCTTCAACAATGTCAGCATGAACGTAAATTCGTTGAGTAGAAATACAGGTTTGTCCGGAATAACCAAAGATTGCTCCTCGGAGTTTCGCCGCTACATCAGCAACGTCAACATCTGGTTCAATTACTACCGGAGAGTTATTTCCTAACTCAAGAGATACTCGTTTTCTTGGGGCGTCAGAGCGAATCCCCCAACCCACTTCTGGAGAACCTGTAAAAGTAATCATCGCGACATCTTTATGTTCAACAAGGTGACTTGCTGTAGAACCACCACAAGTAATGACATTCAACCATCCGGCAGGCAGACCACATTCTTCAATCAGAACTTCCCCTAAAAGAATTGCAGTAAGAGGAGTAGAAGATGCAGGTTTGAGAACAATAGGACATCCAGCAGCAATCGCAGGAGCGACCTTATGGCAAACTAAATTCAATGGGAAATTAAAAGGAGAGATAGCGCCCACAACTCCAATAGGAACCCTCTTAACCCAACCGGTTTTACCCACTCCAGCTGAACTGGCATCCATAGTGATTAACTCACTATTCATCGTACGCGCTACCGCTGCGGAGAATCTGGCAGTGTCTATAGCTCGACTCACTTCACCTCGCGCTAAAAGAATCGGTTTAGCTGCCTCCGCGGAAAGTAACTGAGCAAACTCTTCAGAACGAGCCTCAAGTCTCTCCGCAAGCCGATCCAAAATCGCAGCACGTTCATGTGTAGGAATCAACCCACCCTCAAGAGTTGATTTCGCTACTTGAACCGCTTGATCAATATGGGCAGAAGAGGCTTCTGGAACTGTTCCCAGAAGTCGTCCATCAAAAGGTGAACAAACCTCAATAGCGTTTTCGGTATCAAGACGTTCGTCGCCGACAATCATTAAATGATGAGAAGACATAGAAACTCCTTATCTGCCTCTCTGCTTATAACTCAATTAGAAACTTACCGCCAGAAAGAGATATAAGACCTCTCGGAGCCAGTAATTAACTCCACCTACACATTAGGTAATGTCTTCATATGGTGATCCCCGTTCCAGACTCAGCATTTTTTCCACCAAGAGAAGGAAACGTGATCACTCCGCTCGTTGATGGCGGTATAGCGTTTGATCAGATTGCTTCAACAATCGAATCAGCCACTTCTTCTCTCTGGGTCTGTGTCGCATTTCTAGAAACAGAAGCAACTTTCCCCAACGGAAGAGGAACCTTCTTTGATTTACTAGATGACGCCGCATCTCGAGGTCTTGATGTACGAGCACTCATTTGGCAACCCGAGGGGCCTTCTGCTGAAGCTGACGACACCCTATGCGCCGACGCCAAAACTGCAGAAACATTGTCTATGAGAAATACACAATGGCAAGCGCGCTGGGATGCCGTCGGAATCAACTGTCAACATCAAAAAGTTTGGCTTATAGATGCGGGCACACCAAATGAAACTGCTTTTGTCGGAGGAATAAACATCACCCAAGGTTCAATGGCAAATCAAACCCACGAAGAACCGAGCTTTGGAGAACGTAACGAAAGATACTCAAACATCCACGATATTCACTGCCAAATACAAGGACCAATCACCAGTGATGTCCACCAAAATTTTGTTATGCGCTGGAACAGTGCATCAGAGCAAAATAAAGAACATGGGAGCTGGCCAAAGAACAAAACCAAAGACCTGCCAAAGGCAGACAAAATAGCTTCAAATGCCGGCAACGTAAAAGCTCAGATAACTCGAAGTATTCTTCCTGATCTTTATCCTGAAATGCCCGACGGGGAAAACAGTGTTCGGCAACAGTATTTAGAAGCCATAGCAGCAGCGGAAAGTTATGTTTACTTTGAGAACCAAATTTTCTTAAGCAGAGCTTGTTTAGAAGTCATACACGGAGTGCTCGAAAGAGGAATACCCGTGCTTGCCTTAGTCCCGGCAGACCCTATGCCCGAATTATCAGCAGCTAGATCACATCCGGGTATCGCTGCCGGATACGAAGCATTAGAAAAATGTGGCGAATACCCTAACTTCTGCCTAGCGGCCCCCGCAGCGCTACGGCCGTGGGGTTATGAAGAAATATATGTCCACTCAAAAGCAGCGATTATTGATGACACATGGGCGACGATCGGTTCAACAAATCTTGTTTTCTCCTCATTTCAAGGAGACACAGAAATGAATGTTTCCTTCTGGGATAATCTCACCACACGTACATTTCGCACTCAACTCTTTGATGAACATGGAGGATTCTCCTCTGGTCAATATGACGGACGGGAAGCGCTTGAAGAGTTAATCAAAATAGCTGACGAAAACAGAAGTAAACGTGACGAAAATCAGCCTTTACAAGGGTTTATTTATGCCATTGATCCAAAGAATTGGGCCAAATAAATGAACACAGAATGAATGTCACACCCATGGTTTAAGGTAAGGGTATGGAAATAGTTGCAATCATCTCGTTAGTAGTCGCTGTCATAGCTGTCGTCTGGGCAGTTCGCCAGCCAGCAAAAACACAAAATGCTGCTTCAAGCCCACCGGATAATACAGCGTTGGCTCAACACATCGCCGCAGAAGTAAAAACTCAAGTTTCCGAAGCTGCCACTACCGCGTTGAACGCGAACAATGAGACATTCCTTGCATTAGCAGATGAAAAAATGAAAAATCTGCAAGCCCCCCTTGACACTCAAATGAAGAAGCTCGGAAGCGAAATAGAAAAACTTGAAGCCTCAAATAAAACTCGTAAGGGCGCTGTAGATCAACTAATGACTAGTCTCGGCACCCAAATATCAGAATTGCATACAACAACCAACACACTCAGTACAGCTCTTCGCTCTCCGACGTATCGGGGGTCCTGGGGAGAGCAGCAACTTCGAAATGTCATTGAAATGGCGGGAATGGTCCAATACTGCGACTTTGAAGAACAGGCACACGGAGAAAATCGTGAAGGCAATGTAGTGCGTCCTGATGTTCGAGTCCGTCTACCAAATGGCGCCCATTTAGCGATCGATGCCAAAACACCTTATGAACATTACGCCCTAGCGCAAGAAGCTACAGACCAAGAAACAGTAGATCTCGAACTCAAGAAACATGCAGCCGATTTAAAAAGCCACGTAGACGCTTTGGCATCAAAAAAATATTGGGAACACAACGATGGGCCTGCTCCCGAGTATGTGATCCTGTTTGTTCCAGGTGAATCGTTCCTCGCCGATGCGGCTCGAGCTAGACCTCAGTTACTCGAAGAAGCAATGAAAAAAAGAGTTCTCTTAGCCTCACCAGTGAACCTTCTCGCATTACTTTGGGCAGTGCACCAAGGTTGGCAAGAAGCGAAAGTTTCCGAGAGCGCTCGAGACGTCGCAGAACTCGGAAAAGAACTTTATGTAAGAGCTGGTGTTTTAATTGGACATTTTGAAACGACGGGGGCTCGGCTGAAGTCTGTAGTGGAGTCTTTTAACAAACTTGTCGGCTCATTTGATAGTCGCTTTATGCCACAACTTCGAAAGTTCAATGATCTCGGCGTAGGGGGCAAAGAGCTTGAAAACCCATCTGGTATTGAAGCAACACCACAGTTGCCTCAAGCTGAAGAATTAGAAGATTCCGAGAGCTAAAAATATTTAGCACTGGACAGTTTGTCTGAGTATCTCTAGTCTGAATCTCAACTTCTATAAGTTAAAACCAAATAAATATGGAGAAGATATGAAAGCAAAACTTTTACAGTCGTGGGTCAGTAGTAGGGCAGCTGATTTACGTGCAGCAACTTTTGCCTACACAGGCGCTTCGGTAGCGACCTTATTTCTTATAAGAGACGTTGCCGGTTATGGCGATGAAATGAAAGCAGCCTTAGTGGTAGCGATTGTCGGATTTGGTCTTAATGCCTTGGCCTGGTTTGATGGAGCTCTTGCAGACATAGCCGCCAGTAGGTCCTCAATGGATGAAGATATGGCAAATTCTGATATGGGTAAGAACTTTAAAAAAGCTCCCTTTGCAGTCTTTAGAGGCTTAGCTGCAAGTATTGTCATAGCGAACACCGTGGCGCAATCCATAGTCGTTTACGCTTAATTAGAATTGCATTTTCGATAGAACTTGGAGTGAGGCCTCAAGAGTGGAAGCGCCACTCCAAGTTCTATCGTTTCAGTAGATTCAGGGAGTTAAAACAAATAGGCTATGCCCCGCACCCGACTGAAAGGACTTCGTTGAATCCTTCTTCGTTTGTTAGCATTTCAACGACATGCGTTGAACTTCCTTCATAGTAAGCGCTTCCAAAAACTATTTCCATAGAGCCATCTCCGTTGAGATCAGCGATCGCAATCAAACGGGTGGCGCTTATAGGCCGAGTTATGCCTGGATCTAACCCGGCATCTGGAATGTAATTCACTCTTAAGAGTTGCCGGGTGACTTCTCCCCCTATCAACTTTCTAATAAATAA
Organism: Actinomycetota bacterium; assembly: GCA_902564875.1. Taxonomy (GTDB): domain Bacteria; phylum Actinomycetota; class Acidimicrobiia; order Acidimicrobiales; family MedAcidi-G1; genus MedAcidi-G2B. The sequence continues at coordinate 9,598 of CACFCV010000014.1, read as the reverse complement.
GATTGAGTAGTCGCCTGATGAAGGGAATAATAATGACTCACCCGCTAGTCGCTCAGCAGCAATGATGACTTCATCAACACCATCACCTTCTAGATCCGTGCGAACTAGAGCGGTCAAAGTCGGATCTGGGTCAATTACTCCGTATTCGGCAAGAAGATCACTAGCGAATCCCTTATAAATTTCTGAATCGAGATCCAAAAGTTCAACCTCATTTGGGGTTAAGTCCCAATTCGAAGATATGGCGATTGGAAAGGTGTAGGGCCAACCTTCAGCCTCAAACATTGGGTCATCAATTGTTATTTCCACCGTATAGCCCATGAGCGGCGGGCAACCTTCGGTAGGAGCTGAACCTAGAACATCAGTATTTGTAACGCTACCTACCCTAAATACCCTATAAAGGTCGCCTTCTTCAGCGGGGACGCTCAAAGGATCAACGGGCGCTTCGTCTACTTCAACCCATTCACCTTCAACACTCCAACCGAGAACTCCTTCGGCAGCCACTATGACGTTACTTTTAGCAGGAAGTTCAGGAGCAACCGTAGATTCCGGAGCTTCAGAACTAGTAGCCGGAGTTTCTGTACTAGTAGGTGCAGGGTCTTCATCGGTAGAAACTTCTGTTACTGGGTCAGATATTTCATCTTCTTCTAAGTTTGAAGGATTATTTGACAATTCTTCGATTTGTTCTTGCGTTTCAATAAGGTTCTCTTGCAATTGAGCAATCCTGTTTATTAGGTCTTTTGATTCATCGGAGTCGGAACTGCAAGCCGAACTAATTATTAGTAGAAAAGAAATTGCGAGCAAGAGTAGATATTTTAGATTTTTCATTTAATTCTCCATTTTTAGCTAGGTGCAAAAAAGTCACATTCTAGAAGTTCACCAACAAGGGGAGGTTCAGGTCCTTCTGATTCGTAGTTACCTCCACCGCTAACTCCAGGAGGATCCCACATACTTCCCGTAAGCCCCAATCGAGTTACTGTTACTGACCAAGCTAATGGAAAGCTATCTTCATCCCATTCTGAGATAGTTGCAGAGTAAGTCCAAATAAAAGGACTATCACAAATTATTTTTATCTGATTGGATACTGAAGCACCGAAATACCAAAGAGCAGGATCTCCATCAACGGTAGTGGTTCGAATAATTTCACAGTCGTAGTATTGAAGAACTCCGAAAGCAGTAGTGTAAGCCCCGCCGGTAATTGTGACAAAAATTTCTAGAACGTTATCGTTATCTTCGGGGCGAACTCCAAGAATTTCGCTGTTATAAACGCCGCCGGAATCTTCAAGTTCATGGTTAATTTGTGATTCGCCGTCAATAACTCTAAGGCTCCATGTGTCGTCTTCTGCTCCAATAGGAGGCCTCCAAGTAAAGACCTCTTCATCAGCACCGTCTCCGTCAAGGTCGTAAAACGCAGAAGGATTGGTGATTGCTTCACCAGGTAAAGGTTCAGTCGGAGGACAAGGGGGATCTTCTGGCACTGTTGTTGTTGGCGCTGTTGTTGCTGGTGCTGCTGTTGTTGTTGGTGCTGCTGTTGTTGTTGGTGCTGCTGTTGTTGTTGGTGTTGTTGTTGTTGTTGTTGTTGTTGTTGTTGTTGTTGGCGCACTGGCAAGTTCTTCCAAAATGGCTTCTTGATCCTCTAAAGCTTTTTCTAAAGCTTCTACTGCAGTAGCTAACTCTGAATTAGAGCTTTCATTTGAACAGGCACTACCCAAAAGAGTAAAAGTAAGCAGAATGCATACCAATTTGCCGAAAGAGAGGTGGATCCGGTTATTTGAGTTCATGTTTTCCTTCTAAGTTATTTAATTACAAACTAGAGGTTTGAACAATAGAAATCTTACACCTTCGTTGTTTTACTTTTAATAACATGAGTGCTGTATCTAGAGCAACAGAGTTGGTTATAAGTATTACGAAGAGAGATATAACTCAGTTTTTAACAATTATGACAAGTTAAAATTTCAATAGCGCTAGAACGTTGAGAGAAGCTTCAAGAGTAGAAGCATCACTCCAAGTCTCTATCGCTTCAGCAGAATCCGCAGTGTTGAAACCAACAAGAATAGGTTTCCCTGTCCAAGGCACAGCGTTATACCACTCAACAAAACGCCCCCTCTCAGAGGGAACGTAACTAATAAGATCTTTCTCCGTATCCCAGAAAGCTTCTTCAAACTCTAAAACTACTTTATTCATAAGCCCCATCCCCAGTCCGTCTACAGCAACCTGTTGGCTATAAGGCAACTCAGGAGAAAACTTCACCGTCTTTGACTGAAGAACACCTAGAGGAAGAGTGACAACAACGGAAGCGGCTTCAAAAATCTCATCATTACCTATAACGGTGACCCCCGAATTGTCGTGGTTTATTTCAGAAACGTTAGTTGATAGACGGATGTCTAAGTCCTTAGCGAGGTCCTCAATAAAAGGACCATAACCTGTTGCAGGAACCGCATCCCCACCTTTTGAAAGCGCCCCCTCGTAAGCGGTAGCCATAGCGAGATCATCAACGTGTGCCGGATACCAATGTTCAATCTCGGACACTACGACATAGTCGAACCATCGTTGCTCATCTGAACTCAAGGTTTTGCGGATATCTGCAAGTAACGGACCCATAGCAGCAGTAGAAGACTTTCCGATAACAGAGTCATATACGAGGTCGTACAGATGATTTAAACGCGATGTGCGTAAACGACCACCATCAGAATCAAATAGGATCCAATTCTCATAATCAGTAGGAATGAGTTCAATATTGAGTTCATTGGCACGTGGAGTTAGCACGTGGGTATCCACCCCGTGAAACCAAGATCCGCCAAGGTCAACAGGCGACCCCTGAACATTATCTGTCCATGCTCTGCCACCAATTCGATCACGCCCTTCAAGGACAATGACTCCACATCCTGAATCTTGAAGAGCAGAAGCAGCAGCTAAACCTGAAGCCCCAGCTCCAACAACAATGCAAGAATCAACTCCTCTGGCTTCCAACACCTCGTCGGCAGCGCGAAATCCTGATCGGATTGCTCCATTTACGGTGGCGGGAAAATCGGATTCAGTAGCTTCTCCGGCCATAAATCGTCGACCATCAACCGATCTAGATAAATCAACACGTAAACGCGGAGAAGAACCTGTTGGAATATATGAATAAGAGCCCTGTGACCAAGGATCAGACCCCCAACGAGTTATACGCCAATCAACGACGTTTGGAAGTGAAGAATTACTTAACGCGTCTGGTATCGAAAGAGGCTTCTTCTCTCCACAACCAGATCCGAGAGCCACTCCCAAAGCAGCAGATCCAAGCAAGAAATTTCTCCTGCTTATTTTCGGAGAAATCATTGAAGCACCCCACTGTATTTTCCAGCAACAGTAAAAAGCCAGTTCGCTTGTAGATGAAGAACTAATCCAACATCCTGGTTGGCTTGACCTTCAAGCGATCGGGCCCACGTACCTTCAAGCAGGATCCCTAATTTGTAAGCGGCGAGAACAAACCACCAATCCATATCAGCTATTGACAGTCCTGTTTGTTCAGCCCAATGGTTTATAAGATCATTTCTTGTTAAGCCACCATGAACTTGTTCAAACGCAGGTGAAGAACGGTCAGGATCACTAGCGTCAAACCAAGAAATCAGCAGCCACGCGAGATCAAGTCGTGGATCACCAATAGTGGAAAGTTCCCAATCAACTAAAGCAGCTAATTTAGGATGTTCATAGGAAGCGATTACATTCGCATGATGCACATCACCGTGAATGATGCGGGGAATAAAATCAACCGGCTGGTTTTCCTCAAGCCATTCTCCAACTTCCGTTACTCCACCGACTTCAGGACCGTTGTATGCATCAAAACTTGAATAACCTTCTAGTTGACTACGCCATCTTTCAACCTGTCTTTCAATCCACCTCTCAGGTTTACCAAAGTCCTCTAAACCAACGGCGACATGATCAATACGTGTCAAAGCAGCAATTCCGTCAACAATGGAAAGACCCAATTCTTTATACCACTCAGCATTTGAAGCATAAGGCTCCGGATTTTCACTAAAAGGATTAAATCCCTTAATAGGAGCCATTAAATAAAAACACACCCCAATAACGGATGGATCGTCACAAGCAGAATAGAAAGCAGGGTGCGGAACATCTGAACCAGATAAAGCTGCTAAAACCTGAGCCTCTCGCATCATAGTTCGGTCATTATGTGGGCGTGGATGCCGCGGAGGGCGACGTAACACCATTTCAGTACCATCAGCGCGAGCAAGCAAGAAAAGATTATTCTGTGTCCCTCCACTTAACTGCTCACAACTCTTTATTTCTCCCTTACCAGGCAAATCAGCATTCAAAATCCATTCCTGGAGCGCAGGCCAACTCAGGAGGCCATTGCCGTCATCAAGATCAGAAGAGAAAGAATTCATAGTGCTTTCAATAGAGTAGACCGTCTTTCAAACTGAAATAAATTCAAGTTAAGAATCGCACAAACCGACAAATTCTTGTTTAGGCGGTTATTCTCATTTATAAGGGGTTTTACTAGGCTTACTTATTAAGCAAAAGTCTTATTAATAGTCCTTTAAAAAGAAAAGTTAAGGAGAGATTCAATGGCTAACGAAGTACGTGCTGCGATGGTTCAAACAGGATGGACTGGCGACAAAGAATCCATGATAGAACTTCACGAAAAGTACTTAGCAGAAGCTGCAGCAGCTGGCGCAAAAGTAATGTGCTTCCAAGAACTTTTTTATGGACCATACTTCTGTCAAGTTCAAGACGCAGTTTTTTATGACTATGCCGAAGCAATACCTGACGGCCCAACAACAAAAAGGTTCCAAGAGTTAGCAGCCAAACATTCCATGGTTCTCGTACTTCCAATGTATGAGAAAGAAAAAGAAGGCTTTCTCTATAACACGGCAGCAGTAATCGATGCCGATGGAACCTATTTAGGTAAATACCGAAAAACCCACATACCGCAAGTAAATGGATTTTGGGAAAAGTTTTATTTCCGACCAGGCAACCTTGGATACCCAGTTTTTGATACCGCTGTAGGCAAAGTTGGAGTTTACATTTGCTACGACAGGCACTTCCCCGAGGGCTGGAGAGCCCTTGGTTTGAACGGTGCTCAAATGGTCTTCAACCCGTCAGCCACCAGTCGAGGTCTTTCTCGTTACCTTTGGCAGATAGAACAACCAGCATCCGCAGTGGCGAATATGTATTTTGTCGGAGCAATAAATCGAGTAGGAGTTGAAGACCTAGGAGAGAATGACTTCTATGGAAACACTTACTTTGTAGACCCAAGAGGTCAGTACGTAGGTGAAATTTGTTCAGACACTGAAGAGGAACTCATTGTTAGAGATCTTGATCTTGACATGGTTGAAGAAGTTCGAAATCAATGGGCCTTTTACCGAGATCGTCGTCCAGATCAATATGACCCACTAGTGCAGCCATAGCAAAGAATCATCGGAGAGTAAAGATGACCACAAACGCTGAGTTACTCAAACGTCACCAAAAAGTGCTTCCTTCTTGGTTGGCTCAATACTATGACCCTCCTATCTCAATGGATCGAGGAGAAGGAAGACATATCTTCGACGTTGAAGGAAATAAATACCTAGATTTCTTTGGCGGGATACTTACAACAAGTTTGGGATACGACATTCCTGAGATTACCGAAGCGCTTAACAAGCAGGTACCTAAGACCCTTCATTCATCAACTCTGTATCTTTCAGAGCCAATGATTGAATTAGCTGAATTAATAGCAGATCTTTCTGGGATCCCTGATGCAAAAGTATTCTTCACAACCTCAGGAACTGAAGCAAACGATGCTGCTCTTCTTTTAGCAACAACCCATAGAAGATCAAATCAAGTCCTGGCACTTCGAAACAGTTATCACGGTCGTTCATTTACCACCATTGCGATTACTTCACATCGTTCATGGTCACCTACGAGCGTCAGTGGATTATCCGTAAATTATGTACATGGCGGATACCGGCTCCGAAGCCCCTTCCGTGAATTTGAAGATGACGCATATACCGAAGCTTGCGTAGCGGATCTTCACCAAGTATTTGACATGATGACATCTGGAGATGTAGCAGCAATGATCGCAGAACCAATCCAAGGAGTAGGGGGTTTTGCCACACCTCCTGACGGATTCTTCGGTGCGATGAAAAAAGAACTAGATAATCGTGGTGTGCTCTTCATTTCAGACGAAGTTCAGACAGGATGGGGTAGAACGGGTGAACATTTCTGGGGATATCAAGCCCATGGAATCACTCCAGACATTCTGACTTTTGCTAAGGGAGTAGGAAACGGCTTAGCTCTAGGTGGAGTAGTAGCGAGTGCTGAGTTGATGGACTCTCTACCGGGGAACTCAATTTCAACCTTCGGCGGTAACCCAATAAGCAGCGCCGGTGCGTTAGCAACCATTCGATACATGCTCGACCATGACACCCAAGGAAATTCCAAACGCATGGGAGACAAATTGGTGTCTCAACTACAACCTGCAGTTGACGCTTCAGCTACCGTTGCAGAGCTACGAGGACGAGGACTGATGCAAGCACTCGAAACTGTGCAACCAGGAACGTTGGAACCAAATGTTGAAGCAGCAGGTCAAATCATGGAACAGGCACGAGCAGCAGGACTATTGATAGGTAAGGGCGGACTTTACGGAAATGTATTACGGATCGCACCACCGTTGACAGTTACTGAACAAGAAGTTGACGAAGCGGCAGAAATTCTGGTCGCATGTATTGAAGCATTGGATTAATTACTTAAACCAAATAGGGGGGACCTATGACAAAGTTAATAAAGAACGGAACAGTAGTTAGTGCTACAGGGCAACATGCCGCTGATGTGCTAATAGATGGCGAAACTATAGCCGCAGTGTTATTACCTGGCACCGATGCAGCAATAGCTGCAGAAGCCGGAGCAGAACAAATAATTGACGCCAAAGGAAAATATGTAGTTCCCGGAGGTATTGATGCTCATACCCATATGGAACTTCCCTTTGGCGGAACTTACGCGTCAGACACCTTCGAAACCGGAAGTCGAGCAGCAGCTTGGGGCGGAACAACAACAATCATCGACTTCGCTGTCCAACGATATGGAGAAAATGTAAGAGACTCTCTTGACGAATGGTTCGCAAAAGCAGAAGGTGAATGCGCCGTCGATTATGCCTTCCACATGATTTTAGGGGGAGTAGACGACGCCGCCCTAAAAGAAATGGACACTTTAGTTTCAGAAGGAATAACAAGTTTCAAACTTTTCATGGCATATCCCGGTGTCTTCTATAGCGATGACGGTCAAATATTAAGAGCCATGCAAAAAGCATCAAACAATGGCGCACTTATATCTATGCACGCAGAGAATGGGATAGCCATAGATGTGCTCGCTGAACAACACGCAGCACGTGGCGAAACAGACCCCATTTATCATGGAATCAGTCGGCCATCTTTATTAGAAGGGGAAGCAACTCATAGAGCTATTCAATTGGCATTGGTTGCGGGCGCTCCAGTTTATTTCGTGCACCTCTCTGCTAGTGAAGCACTTGAAGCAGTAGCAGCGGCAAGGAACGACGGACATAACGTCTTCGCTGAAACTTGCCCGCAATACCTTTACCTCAACTTAGAAGACCATCTCGGAGCACCTGGATTTGAAGGCGCCAAATATGTGTGTTCTTCGCCACTTCGCACAAAACATCACACACATCAAAAGGACCTTTGGCAAGGCCTTCGCACAAATGATTTATCGATTGTGGCCACCGATCATTGCCCCTTCTGCATGAAAGATCAGAAAGAGTTAGGTGTTGATGACTTCAGAGCAATACCAAATGGAATTGGCGGAGTGGAACATCGCATGGACCTCATATATCAAGGTGTAGTCATGGGTGAGTTGACCTTAGAACGTTGGGTAGAGACCTGTTCCACCACTCCAGCCCGCATGTTTGGGCTCTACCCACAAAAAGGTGTGATCGCACCAGGTTCAGACGCTGACATTGTTCTTTATGACCCAAATGCAAAAACCACTATTTCAGTTGACACACATCACATGAATATGGACTACTCGGCTTATGAGGGATTTGAAGTCGATGGAAAAGTTGACACAGTGATATCAAAAGGAAAAATCATTATTTCCGATAATGGTTACCATGGCGCTAAAGGCGATGGAAATTACCTCAAGCGGGGCTTGTCCACTTACCTCCACTAATCCTCATTAAGGAGTCTCATGCAGCAAATTTCACATTTAATTGACGGTAAGACCGTTGCCGGTAAGTCTGGCAATAGTTCTGCGGTCTATAACCCAGCGACAGGTGAGCAAACCGGCACACTAGATCTCGCTTCCGTTGAAGAAGTTGATCAAGCTGTTGCATCATCTCAGAAAGCATTTGAAGATTGGCAAACCGTATCAGTAGCTCAACGAACAAAGCTCCTATACAACTTTCGAAATCTAGTTGAAGCTAACGCAGAGGAAATCGCTAGTCGCTTAACAGCAGAACACGGAAAAGTAAATAGCGACGCTCAAGGCGAAGTTGCTCGGGGGCTAGAGAACATCGAATTCGCTTGTGGAGTTGCTGATGCGTTAAAAGGCACGTACACAGAACATGCTTCCACCGGAGTAGATGTGTATTCGGTAAGACAACCACTCGGAGTCTGCGCAGGAATAACCCCCTTTAATTTTCCCGCAATGGTTCCACTCTGGATGTTTCCTAACGCTGTGGCCTGTGGAAACACTTTCGTGCTTAAGCCTTCAGAGCGCGACCCCTCTGCTCCCAGATTCATAGTTGAACTAGCCCAAGAAGCAGGATTTCCTCCAGGGGTTGTGAATTTAATAAACGGAGACAAAGTTGCGGTAGATCGGCTTTTAGAACACTCTGATGTAAAAGCAATCAGTTTTGTAGGCTCAACTCCAATTGCTAAATACGTTTATGCCACTGGAGCGGCACACGGTAAACGGGTTCAAGCTCTAGGTGGAGCAAAAAATCATATGATCGTCCTTCCCGACGCAGACGTTGATTTAGCGGCAGATGCTGCGGTCTCTGCTGCTTATGGATCGGCAGGAGAGCGCTGTATGGCTATTTCAGTTGTGGTAGCTGTAGGCGATGTAGCAGACGATCTCGTTGCAGCAATTCAAAAACGTATACCAGATCTCAATATCGGCCCAGGAGACAACCCAGATTCTGAAATGGGCCCACTTATTACTGAAGAACACCGAGATCGTGTTGCTGGATACATCGAAACAGGCTCTACCGAAGGCGCAACAGTAGTCGTAGATGGACGCGAACAAGAATTTACTGGAGAAGGGTTCTTCCTAGGCGCTTCCCTTATTGACGGTGTCACTACAGATATGACTGTCTACCGAGATGAAATTTTCGGTCCAGTTCTCTCCGTAGTCCGAGTCGATACCTACGCTGAAGGCGTGAAGATGATTTCAGATAATGGTTTCGGAAACGGAGCAGCTATCTTCACACGTGATGGAGGGGCAGCACGCCAATTCCAACAAGATGCTGACGCAGGCATGGTGGGAATAAATGTTCCTATCCCTGTTCCAGTTGGTTACCACTCTTTTGGCGGATGGAAAGATTCATTATTTGGTGACACAACAATGTATGGGCCAGAAGGATTACGTTTTTATACTCGCCCTAAAGTTG
>CACFCV010000013.1:0-27950 GCA_902564875.1 Actinomycetota bacterium | reverse complement strand
CGGACACCCTTCCAGAATTAGGTGAGAGAATCTCAAAAGAAATGGGATGGGCAGTAATGGCGCCTCACTTTCGCGGCATGGGAGAATCTGAAGGATTTTTTAGCCTTGATGGATGGCGCGAAGATCTAAAAGCTGCGATTAATCATTTCTCTGCTTTTGAAGAAGTAGGGCCTTTATGGTTGGCGGGTTTTGGTACAGGAGGAGCACTTTCACTTGCTGCTGCAGTCACAGAAGAAGAGATCAAAGGTGTCGCAGCATTAGCAGCCCCAGCAGATTTCAAAGACTGGGCTGAAAACCCACGCCGACTTCTACTTCACGCGCGAGACGCCGGACTTGTAAATGAATCTTCACCTTTAGAGGATTTTGATACTTGGAGGTCTTCGCTTTCAGAAATCTCAGCAGAACGATCTGCAGAAAATCTGGCTTCCAAATCTTTACTCGTTGTTCATGGAACCGATGACGAAATCGTTCCTCCGCTCGATGCACGCGCTATTTCAGGGGCACATGAAACTAGTGAATTAAGAATGATTAGTGGCGCCGGCCATCACCTACGTCACGATCCGAGAGCAATAGCTATATTGCTTGGCTGGTTAAGCAGACAATACTTACTAGTTGATTAGTGAATGTCATCACATTAAAGGGGGTTGTCTGTCAGATATTGTTACTATCTGTATAGGAGAAATGTTTATTAAATGGAGAAGATCCACAAGTGACTAGCGCAGATATTGGAGTCGACTTAGGCCGATACAAACTTGGTTGGAGCGACGAAGAAGATTACGTCTATAAACCAACAAAAGGTTTAGATGAAAAACTCATTCAAGAAATTTCATGGATGAAGAATGAACCGGAATGGATGCGCGATTTCCGACTGAAATCCCATCAGAGATTCATTGACCGCCCGATGCCTTGGTGGGGTGGAGACATGACCGGTATCGACTTTGACGATATTTACTATTACATCAAGCCAACAGATTCACTTTCAGAAGATTGGGAAGACGTTCCTGAAGCCATCAAAGACACTTATGAAAAATTAGGAATACCCGAAGCAGAAAGAAAATATCTTGCTGGAGTAACTGCTCAATACGAGTCAGAGGTTGTTTATCACCGCAATCGTGAAGACCTAGAGCAACAAGGTGTCATTTTCTGTGACATGGATACTGCTCTAAGAGAGAACCCAGAATTAGTTAAAGACTACTTCGGTCGAATAATTCCACCGAATGACAATAAATTCTCCGCTCTTAATTCAGCAGTCTGGAGTGGGGGATCCTTTATATATGTTCCACCTGGTGTGAAAGTTGAAATGCCTTTACAAGCTTATTTCCGAATCAACGCCGAAAACATGGGCCAGTTTGAGAGAACATTAATCATCGCTGATGAAGGATCGGAAGTTCATTACATTGAAGGATGCTCTGCACCGGTTTACAGCACGGACTCGCTTCACTCCGCAGTAGTCGAAATAGTGGTAAAAGAATCCGCACGCGTAACGTACACAACGATTCAAAACTGGTCATCAAATGTCTATAACTTGGTGACAAAGAGAGCTCGGGTCGAAGCAGAAGGACATATGGAATGGATAGACGGAAACATAGGTTCACGTCTAACAATGAAATATCCCGCAGTAGTAATGGTTGGGCCAAAGGCGTCAGGTGAAGTTCTTTCCGTCGCTTACGCAGGAGCCGACCAACATCAAGATGCAGGGGCGAAGATGACACACGCCGCACCTGAAACAACCTCAAAAATTGTTTCTAAATCGATTTCAAAAGATGGAGGACGCTCAAGTTACCGTGGACTTGTTCGAGTCGAAGAAGAAGCCTATGGATGTAAAAGCCACGTCCAATGCGACGCTCTAATTTTAGACGATGACAGTGTTTCGGATACCTATCCGTATATGGAAGTTGGTTCTTCCGACGCAGTTATAGGACACGAAGCGACAGTATCAAAAGTAGCAGATGACCAACTCTTCTATTTAATGAGCAGAGGCCTAACAGAAGAACAATCTATGTCTTTAGTAGTTAATGGCTTTATTGAACCAGTAACAAAAACTTTACCGATGGAGTATGCGGTCGAATGGAGCCGTTTGATTGAACTTCAAATGGAAGGTTCAATCGGTTAGTCGCTCTAATCATTACGAGTTGCTAAGGTTCTAGAACCATGCCGATGCGCCAAGAATGTAAGCAATTTGAAAGCCGAACCTATCCCAATGGAGACACGGTTCGAAAGTGCAATCTAGATTTAGCTCCAGAAGCTCCTTGGCGTTGTCCAGATAACTGTTCTTCGTATGAAAGAAGAACAGTGGACGTGAATTGGAGTCACGGAACATTAATAACCCCAGCTACTCCAGAGGAACCTAGCGGCTTAGGAGAAGATGGCAGTATTGCAGATCTACTGGGGTCAGTTGAAGACATAGTGAACTCAGCCGCTCCACAGGTGCAAGCAGAAGTTGAAGCTGAAAGAAGAAAGCGCAAAAGATCGCCTCGGAACATGCTTCGCCGACAGAAGAAACGAAAAAGAAATAAGTGAAAAATCTCTCTAACCGTCCCTCATTCGTTATCGTTCTTAAATCTGTATGACAAATCTCAAATTAAGTGTTCCAAACAATGACTTGATGGTTGGATTAGTAGGAGAGCGCGATGGCCTCCTCCGTCAAGTGGAAGCAGCTTTTCCGGAAGCCATGATTTCAGTACGAGGAAATGAAGTAACGGTAAATGGTCAAGAAGCTGACGTAGTTGGACGTTTATTTAACGAATTAGTTCATCTGCTTGAAAGCGGACAAGAACTCAATACGCGTGTTTTGGACCGAACTATAGACATGATAAAAGCAGACGAACAGCCATCTGAAGTTCTAACTACGGAAATACTTCGAACAACCAGAGGCAAATCAGTAAGACCAAGATCCGCAGGGCAAATGCGTTATTTTGAAGCAGTTCGCGATGGAGTAATTACCTTTGCTGTTGGCCCTGCCGGCACAGGAAAAAGTTGGCTAGCAGTAGCCATGGCGGTACGAGCGCTTAAAAATGACTTGGTTGATCGGATAATTCTCACTCGCCCGTTAGTCGAAGCAGGAGAAAGAGTTGGATTTCTGCCAGGAGACCTCATGGCAAAAGTTGACCCTTACCTGAAACCACTTTATGACGCCTTATTTGAAATGCTTGATCATGAAACTGCAACACGCCTTTTAGAGCGCGGCCAAATAGAAGTGGCCCCTTTAGCATTCATGCGTGGGCGAACTTTAAGCAACGCATTCGTGATATTAGATGAAGCACAAAACACCACACCTGAACAGATGAAAATGTTTCTCACTCGCATTGGATTCGGCTCACAGGTTGTAGTTACCGGAGATGCAAGTCAGGTAGATGTTCCGGGAGGAAGAAGCGGGTTGGATGGCCTTGAGGAAATACTGTCTGGGATCAAAGATCTTTCTTTCGTTAACTTAACGAGCCGAGATGTAGTCAGACACCGTATTGTCCAAGACATAGTAAATGCATATGACCGGCGACCTCAAAGACGCAAAAAGGATGAATAATAGCCAAGGTGCTCTAAAGGTTGTATTTACTGAGAGTCGCATTGATACTTCGCAAGAACCAGAGCTCGTAGCCGAAGAATTGATTGGTCTCGCTACTGAAGTTTTAACGCAAGAAGGTTTAGCAAATAAATCAATAGAACTCACAATCCATTTCATAGATGAAGAAGCAATGGCAGAGCTAAACAGTGAATACATGGAAGGCGCGGGAGCAACAGACGTCCTAGCATTTCCGTTAGATGATCCAAAAGATTTTCCTGATGGAGAGTTTCTATTACTAGGGGATGTCCTAATTTGCCCGAAAGTTGCTAAGAGGCAAGCAACCCAACACTCGTATGAAACAGAAATTTCTTTACTTCTAATCCATGGAGTCCTTCACCTCTTGGGATACGACCATGCAGAACAAGAAGAAAGAGAAATCATGGAGAGCCGACAAAAAGAAATCCTCGCCAAACATGGACTCAACAAAAAATAATGCAACCAGTTGATGACTTCCGTTCAGGTTTTATAACACTTGTTGGACGCCCAAATGTAGGTAAGTCAACTTTGCTCAATCAGATACTTGGAACAAAAGTAACGATTGTTTCTGATAAGCCACAAACAACACGAACGGAAATCCGCGGAGTCCTAACTCGTAAAGATGTTCAAGCAGTGTTTTGCGACACTCCGGGGATACACAAGCCACGCACTCTTTTAGGGGAAAGATTAAACGCAACCGCCCGTGAATCTTTACCTGACATGGACGTTGTTCTCTTTTTAGTCGAAGCTGACGGAAATATCGGCAAGGGTGACCGTTTGATCGCTGAAACGCTCCCTAAGAACCGAACAGTTCTAGTTTTAAACAAAATAGACAAAGTCAACAAAGACCGCATAATGACACAACTTTCAGAAGCCGCAGGTTTTGAATTCGAAGAATATTTCCCCATCTCAGCCATGACAGGTGAAGGAGTAGAAGCCTTAGTGGAATACATATTGAGTCAATTGCCAGAAGGACCTAAGTATTACCCTGAAGACACCATCACTGATAATCCTGAAGCATTCTGGGTAGCAGAATTAGTAAGAGAGCAATTACTCGCCATAGTCAAAGAAGAACTTCCTCACTCCATAGCCACACGAGTAACCGAATGGGAATGGCCAAGAATAAGATGCGAAATACTCGTAGAACGTGAATCCCAAAAAGGAATAGTTATCGGTAAGAAAGGGTTAGTGCTAAAAGAAGTCGGTATTAAAGCCCGAGAGCATTTACCAGAAGAAGTATTTCTCGAACTGTTTGTCCGAGTTGACAAGAATTGGCAAAGACAACCCCGCTCTTTAAATCGGTTGGGCTACTAAAGTCGAGTCTCAATACGTTCTAAATAAGAAGTAACAGACTCCAGATCCGTAGTTCGAGTCATTGGCGGCAAAGCTTCAAGTAGTTGACCCCGGTAACTATCAGTTTTAGCGAGCCGGGAGTCAAGTACCGCAACAACACCAAAATCTGATGTAGAACGAATTAACCGACCAACCCCTTGAGATAATTCAGTCGCAGCAATTGGCAGATCTATCTCACGAAAAGACGAATCTCCAATTTTTTCCCTACGAGCACTTAATAAAGGATCGGCAGGACTGGGAAAAGGAATGCGGTCAATAATGACTAAAGAACAAGAAGGCCCCGGAATATCAATTCCATGCCACAGCCCCTTTGTTCCAAATAGGCAAGATTCTTCTTCTCGTGAGAAAGCAGAAATCAAAGCAGGCTTAGGGAGATCGTCTTGGTGAAAAATAGTAAAAGGTAACCGAGGGCGAAGATAGGAAGTGGCTTCATCTAGAGCTCGACGACTGGTAAATAAAGCCAGAGTCCTTCCACCTGCAGCAATGATCAAGCGTTCAATTTCATCATGAAGTTCTTCGCGGTAATTTTGGTTTCGCGGATCTGGAAGATGAGAAGCACAATAGAGGAGTGCTTGATTCTCAAAGTCAAATGGACTCCCAACATCTTCAAAAGAAAAACTCTCTTCATCAAGTCCTAGGCGATTAGCAAGATTAGCCGGAACAGTTGCACTAGTAAGAACAACAGTGCGTAAGGGCCACAAATTCTCGTTCAGAATATGATCTACAGAAATAAGGGCAACTTTCATGGTGGGACGCCCATAAGTTGATTCAACCCAAGCCACAGAATCATCTTCAAGCCATCGCGCTTCCCTCACATTTTCAAGAAGCGAATCTATTGATTGAATGACTCGAGTAATCCTTGCTCCTATGTCAAGGGTCGTAATATCTGGAAGTTCGTGAAGAACTGAAGACAGCGCAACCAAACGCGCCTCAGTGAGATCAAACAAGTCTGAAAGAACTCTGTCTTCTGGAGGGACAACACGCTGGTTTGAGTGAGGATTCAAGGCAGTATCAAACATTTCGTTGAGTTCTCCAACATTTTCTAACTCTGAACAAGAAGAAAGGACAGACCCAGCATCTCTAAAGAGAGAACGGAATTTCCCTCCGTGAATTTCAAAGCCTAAAGAAGAAGAAAGAATTTCTTCAACTTTGTGTGCTTCATCTAGGACGACGATCTCATGCTCAGGAAGAAAAGCATTTTCAGCACAAATATCTAATGCATAGAGGTGCAGGTTGGTTACGACGACATCAGAAACGGCAGCAACATCTTTCGCAGTTTCAGCAAAGCAAATCTCACCACTTGGGCACTTGTTTCTACCCGGACATTCATTTGAAGTCACGCTTAGTTTCTCCCAGGTGGCATTGTTGGGTTCAAAAGAAAGATCTGATCTATCACCGGTAACCGTGTCTTCAGCCCATTCAATAATTGAATCTAAATGCTCTTCATTGACCAGTGACCGCATCTCTTCAAGAACTTGCTGCTGATCTGAGGATTGATATTCAATAATTTTTTGACGGCATACGTAATTTGAACGACCTTTTAAAACTGAGAAAGAGAATGGCTTTTCAAGATGCAACTGAAGAAAGGGAAGATCTTTTTGCGCTAATTGATCCTGCAAAGCTTTAGTAGCAGTTGCAACAATTGTCGGTTTTTCAGAAAGAATACTTGGTAGGAGATAGGCCAAAGATTTCCCAGTTCCAGTGCCAGCTCGAACTACAAGATGGTTTCCAGAAACAATAGATTCTGCGACCATACGAGTCATAGCTTCCTGTCCGGGTCGCCGTTCTCCACCGTTTGGTAGATTCTCGCACACGGTTTCAAGGGCGATGTTTGCTGAATCTGGTAAGTCCATGAATAGAAGAGTAGAGGCTTAAGTTCAATTGATGGTGCTTAAGGTTCGGTTCTAAGGCAAAACAGGAGGTAAGTTTCTTGTGTGAAGATTTCTGATTTAGACCTTTCAAGAATTCCAACTCATATTGCGGCAGTGATGGATGGAAATGGCCGGTGGGCTGAAAGTCGTAAACTTCCGCGCACAGAAGGACATACAGCCGGTGAACAATCCTTGATGGATGTTTTAGAAGGCGCTGATGATCTTGGAGTCAAATGGTTTACTGTTTTCGCCTTCTCCACAGAGAATTGGGCAAGACCTTCTGAAGAAGTGAAATTCCTCCTTAATTTCAATGAAAAGATTCTTTTGGAAAGAAGAGACGAATTAAATGAACGTAATGTGCGGATTCGTTTCATTGGGCGTAGGAATCGTCAAGTCCCAAGACGTCTTATTCGCCGTATGGAGGAAACAGAAAATTTAACAAAAGGAAACACTGGACTAACTTTCACTATCGCTTTTAATTATGGTGGACGCGCAGAAATTGTCGACGCGGTGAAACGGATTATCGACAAGGGAATGTCTGCGGAACGTATAAATGAAAAAACGATAAGTAGACATCTATATGACCCAACGATTCCTGATCCGGATCTGGTGATACGCACGTCAGGGGAGTACCGGGTGTCGAACTTTCTTCTCTGGGAGATCGCTTACAGCGAATTTATTTTTTCAGAGACTCTTTGGCCAGACTTTAGACGCGAGGATCTTTTTACTGCTGTGAAAGAGTATCAAGATCGAGATCGCCGTTACGGCGGAGTGTCTGAAACGTAACTATGAGCCAATACAACGATAAAGGTGTAGTTCTCCGTGGTTGGCGACTAGGGGAATCAGATCGGATAGTGGTTCTCTTAACCGCTGAGCACGGGAAAGTACGTGCAGTAGCAAAAGGCGTTCGAAAAACAAAAAGTAAATTCGGAGGCAGGCTAGAACTCACCAGCCACGTATCGTTTCAAATGTTTGAAGGAAGAGGAGAACTGGGCATTGTAACTCAAGCAGAAACCATCGACCGTTTCGTCAATTTACGAAATGATCCGAATTTATTTGCCAGCGCTTCAGCGATGCTGGAAGTCTCTGACCATTTTTCTTTAGATCAAAATAAGGATGTTAAGCGATATGAAATGCTGGTCGGAGCTCTAAGAACCCTTGACGAGAATCCAGCCCCTTTGGTTCTGCCAGCTTTCTTGCTGAAAGTTCTCGCCCATGAAGGACTTGAGCCTCATCTAGATTTGTGCACTAGGTGCCAGTCAAGTGGCCCACTTGTTTCGATTGATTACAACGAAGGAGGAGTTCTCTGTGAAAAATGTCGCCGAGGACGATCAGTCACTGAAAGATCAATAGCTGTCATGCGTTCAATCCTAGGTGGTGGTCTCAGCATGGCATTAGCGGTTGAAGATAACCAAGTATGTTCAGAAGTCGAATCTGTAGCTTACGAAGCAGTTGAATTTCATTTGGAACGCCGTTTACGTAGTCGGAAAGTGTTAGACCAAACGTAAGTAAAATTTCAGAACTATAGAAGGCTATATATCTGAAATCATTCAAAGATGCTTTCTAGTTCTATTCCACAAGGTTCTAGACTTCCCAGTATTGCAGCGAACAATTGAGGGGAAGGGTTTTCTGGGCCTTCTTCACCCCAAGCTCTCATTTCGGCATAACTAACATTGCCTGATTCAGAAACAGTGTCTATGTAGCATTCGGCTTCTTCTCTGTCGCCAGGAAATTCATCGTCGTTGGCAAGGTCATTGATAAGCCATTCCCTATCAGAACCGCCCTCATTGCCAGAATCTGAGTCACCACACCCAACTAAACAGAGTAAGGATAGAGAAAGAAATATTGGTAAGAATTTGTTCATAGAATAAATTTAACCTTATTTAGCCCAATCGTAAAGTTTCGAGAGGTTCAAGGCGTGCTGCTTTCCAAGCTGGATATAAACCAGCGATCACCGAAACAATCAAGGCCATCCCTCCCGCAACTAAAAAGAGAGGAATGTTTAGTGTCGCGATCCATCCAAGAATTGAAGACACAAGATAAATAACACACACTCCAGTTACCACTCCTGCGATTCCTCCTAGAACCCCCACAAACAGGGCTTCAAGGACGAATTGAAGAGCTATTGTCATTTTCGTATGCCCAAGAGCGCGACGAATACCTATTTCTCCAGAGCGCTGAATAACAGAAATTGACATCACATTCGCGATTCCAACTCCACCAACAAGCAGCGCTAAACCACCCATTAAGAAAAGAATATTTCTTAATGTTGTGTCGACAGCTCCTTGAGCTTCGAGTAAGTCAGAAGGAACTGCGACAGTGACCGCTTCGTCTCCGCCGAGGTTAATAGCCATAGGTAAAGCTTCTGCTGTTGAATCGACATTCCCCTCTGTGGCTCTCACATATAACGTGGTTGGTTTTTGTTCAACATCAAAGTCCTCTTCTGCAGAAGATTTCGGAATGATTATTGCCGTGTCAAGTTTTGGAACAAGATCTACTTTTTCGATTACTCCAACTACTCCATAAGTTTCCCCGTCTACATCTATTGTTCGAAGTTCCCCTGGAAGGTACTGGTAGTCGTTTGCTAAATCGTGTCCCATAACGGCAGAACGAAAGACGTTATTTTCATCGGATCCGTTGATGAAACGTCCGTGAAGCATCTGTGCATCTAGAACGTTAAGAAGGTTTTGGTCGCTAGTTAAAACTGGAATTGGAATCGTTCGGAAAAAGTCTTTCCCGCCTTGAGAGGGAAGAACAGTGAGGCTGCCTATTTCGGTAATTCCAGCTACTCGATCAACTGTTGATACATTCTTGGTTCTTTCAACAGCATCTTCAGGGAGCGTTGGTGCTTGACCTGCAGAGAAAGATCCGTCTGCAGAAGCGACGATCAAGTTCGTGCCAAGTCTTTCTAGAGTCTGACGTACATCTCCTTTTGCGGATTCGTTCAATCCAACGGCAGCAACAATTCCTGCTGCACCTAACACTGGACCAAGCATGATGAGCAAAGTGCGGACTTTTCTTGCCGTCAAGCCGCTAATTGCGACATTGAGTATCTCGCGAAACCAGTTCATAGTTACTCGAGTTTGGAACCGCTACCGGATTCCCAAAAAGTATCTTGTAATGACTGTTTGCGTTCGGCACGTAAATCATCGGCAATGATTTTTCCATCTCGCATAGAAACAACTCGATCCATCTGTTCAGCTATCTCAAGATCGTGGGTTACGAGAACAACTGCACGGTTTTGATCTTGAAGATTCTTGAAAATATCCATCACCATTTTTGCATTTTTTGTGTCAAGAGCGCCTGTTGGTTCGTCAGCGAGAATCATGAGCGGGTCAGTAACTATCGCCCGTGCTAAGGCAACTCGTTGTTGTTCCCCACCGGACATTTGAACTGGCCGGTGATCATGACGTTCAGCCAGACCAACGGTGTCAAGGGCCTGTAATGCGCGCTGATTTATTTCACTTTTACTCAAATCACGATAGAGAAGGGCGGTTGCTACATTCCCTAAAGCTGTTAAATGCGGGATGAGGTGAAATTGTTGGAAAACAAATCCGATAGAGTCGCCCCGCAACTTCGAACGTGCTCCATCGTCTAACTCGGTAACTTCCGTACCAGAAACTTTTATTGACCCGCGGGAAGGTAAATCGAGACAACCAAGAAGTCCAAGTAACGTTGATTTTCCTGATCCAGAAGGACCGATTATTGCCATGAAGTCGCCGGAGTGGATATCTAAAGAAACTCCATCTAAAGCATGAACAGCTACTGGTTCTTCACCATAAATTCGGTAGACGTTATTTAAACTGAAGAGTTGCGTCTGGCGGGAATTTACCGGGTTGGGATTTTTTAACCCAGTTGAGTTCATTACGTTTCCACCAGAACTAGTTCACTACCGGTAAGCCCTTCTGTGATCTCCACGAAAGCTCCTTCGGAAAGCCCAACTTCTACTCTTACCTGAGTTGTTGTTCCATCGCTTAATACGACTCTAACAACGTCGTTTCCTTGTCCGTCTTGAAGAACTGCAGCAACCGGGACGGTTATCACATCAATTTTTTCTTCACGGGTAACGTCAACGTTTACGTTAGCGCCATCAACTGCATCAAGAGTTTCCGAGGTTTCTATTACCCCTTCGTATCGTTCGGATCCGTCACTGCTTACTGTCGCTGTTTCATCTAACTCAATGATGACTCCTGGAACGGCATCTTGGTCGCTTGCTTGTAGTTCAACTTCTACTGCCATTCCGACTTCAAGATTTCCGCGGTCTGTTGCATTCAACGTCAAAGTGATCGTGAAGTCGGGTTCTGTCAAGGTGAGAACTTGCTGACCAAGAAGAATAAATTCTCCATCATCAACTGAAACGGTTCCGATTCGTGCCGGCCAAGAAGCTACGACCATATCTCCGGGAAGAAAGATTACGTCATCATCTATAGTCTCAATCTGAACGGTAACTTCGCTCTCTCCGGCAAGCATCACTACTGTGCCAGGGAGCTCTCTATAGTCTGAACCGGGCGAAGCGCTTCCCCGTAACTGATAGTTAATTGAGGTGTCTTCAACTACTGGCTGGTCTGCTTTTATTGTGAACTGAGTGTTCCCGCCTTCCCCAACGTTCCCGCCGCCCTCAATAGTTAATTCCGGCATATCGTTTGATTCGATTATCCCTGAAGAAGATTCTTGAGCCCCAATTACATAATCCTCATCGGGATTTAAGGTGATAGTTACCCAAAGAGTCTCATCTTGCTCCACCCATTTATCATCCCGGGTCTGAAATGTTACTGTGACAGTTTCCGCATTGGCAGGAAGGTCAACTTCAAGATCTTCGGCAAAATAGTCGGACCCGCTTGTCGCGGTTCCCCAGACAGAAAAAGTGATTGTGGTCTCTTCATTTCGAACAAGATCTGTTTCAAATTCAAAAGAGAGATTTCCTCCCTCAGGAGTAGAAACAGTGGTGGCTCTCACTTCAATAGTTTGAAAGTCACCAGCAGGGCTAGTGATTTCAAGCGTTGCTTCGTTGAGTGGGCCAGGTATATAGGCATCGTCTTCGTTGACTATGCCAAATCCATTTCCGACTTCAATGGTTAAGTCTTCAACATTTTCTATTACTTCGTCAGTCAATGTTTCAATATCAAGTGTGTAACTTGTCGTACCTTGAGGAAAGACAAAACTTCCGTCTAACGGATCGTCTTCATAGTCGTCATCCGCTGTAGCAGACCCTGTGACGATGTACTCGATAACGGTGTCGTCGGGCATAGCGATATCGGAAGTGAAGGTAAAGGTGGCGGCCCCTCCTTCAACGACAGATGATGGGCTCACTGTTACTTCAACCTCTGGTCTATCTGATTGAATAACTGGGTCGTTATTTTCGAAAATCAAGTTTGCTGTTCTAAAGAATCGATTACGGCTCTCTCTTTTTACATATCGGGTTTCTTCTGTTTCTAATCCGTTAGTACTTGAAGTCAATTCCTGATTCGGGACACTTGGTTGAAGTTCAATAGATACTGTGTTTTTCGCTCCGATGGTGTATCCAGCAGAGTTGGAACTGAGTGAAACGACGATGTTCTCATTCGGCTCAGGACTAGCGCCACCATACCCACGATCAATTTGCCACTCTCGAAGCCCTGCTCGAGTTGACTCGGTGTAGAGCTGATCAACAACTCCAACATCGTAACCTTCGGAAGAAAGAATTGTTTCAAGCTGGAGTACATCTGGACCGTCGGATCCGACGTCTAGTCGGCGAAAGAACGAGAATTCTCCGTCTACAGCAACGGCAGCGCGACCATCAATGGCATAAAGAACGTCGCCAGTGTTTATTGTGTCGCCATCGTCAACAAGGACAGAACTTACTTGTCCATCAACTCCTGAAGTGATTCGTTGAAGCTCATCTCTTCGAATCTCACCACGTACAGTTATTTCATCGGAGAGCGTTCTTAGTTCAACCGGGGCAACAACAAAAGTTGGTCCATCACTCACGGTCGAAGAAGAATCGTTGTCGTCTCCAAGACCTGGCCAGACGAATAAACCTACAAGAAGAACTACAACTCCTCCGATAGCGCTCAATATCCATAACAGTTTCTTATTCATCGAGATAGTTACTCTTCCTCGGCGACATAGTTCTCAGCTGTATAATCCTGGGCTTCGCTACGGCATGTGCCGATATCTTCAGGATCAAGATCGTCCGTGCCTTCAGGCGGGGTGAGTCCGGTTCCATTTTGACCAAATTCAAGCAGACCACGCTCGTTGGGGATAGGTTCTTGAACCTCCCAACCGAGGCGTTCCATGCATTCTTGAAAGACCGGTATACCAAAGTTGATTTCAGCGATTTGCTCAGTAGTTAAATTAGCTTGAGCATCCGAATAAGTTTGAAACGATTCAAGAATGTTGCTTTCAGTTGCACATTTTTGCAGTGCTTCGATGTAACCCGGTTCAATATCCGCGGGGTCAAGAACTTGACCATCTGGGCCAGGTTGACCAGGAACACCAACGAATTCAAATCCTTCTTCCTCTATGCATGTGGTGAAAACAGACAAAGCGTTCAGGATTCCTTCTAGCGGGTCTTCTTCTGCGGTGGCGACGTCTATTTCTTCTTCAACTTCTTCTTCTATTTCAGTGACGAGTTCTTCAACTTCTACTTCTTCAACAGAAAGCACACCTACTTCTTCCACAATTTCTTCGATGGTCTCGCTCTTGTTTTCTCTTTGGGCTTCTGCGGCGTCGATTATTTCTTGACTAACTACTTGTTGGCCACCTTGAATACCGGCAATTGTTTCTTCAGAGGATGCATTCCCGCTACCACCGCTACAAGATAAGCAGATAAGAAGTATGAAGATTGTAGTTATTGAGGATTTCAAGAGGTCGCCATTTCTAAAGAATACTAAGTTACTGACTGGTAACTTAGTATTGTTCCTTCACCATGTCTAGCATTTTCGCTACCAACGCTCTAATTGTTCTGGCTCGTTGATCGGCTAATGACTAATGTGCCAGCGATGCGGTCACCCAAGCGTTTCCTGTCAGAAGAACCAACTACGAGACCTATCTCTACAAAGAGTAAACCTAGACCGATTTGAGGAAAGGCTGTGACCAAGATCCAAGGCAGTGTCCGTCCAGCCGCAGCAGTCAAACCAGGAGGCTTCTGACTACCTCGGTTAATAACTCGAATACCGCAAATAAGCTTTCCGATACTGAAACCAGTCAAACCTGTTAAAACGACAAAATTTGCTAATAAACCAAAAAAAGGAATCCAAAAAATTGGAGATTTAACACCAAGATCAAAAACTAATGCTTCGTCTAAAACAACAAGACAATTGTCGGATGAATCAGAAAATTGACTACAAGCTTCTTTTTCACTCCAGCTATCCGGAACGTCATACCGTTCCGCAGTAAAAATCACCACCACAGAGATAAGAAACAGCACCAAAAAACTATCAATAGCCCAAGCGAGCCCACGCTTAACTAAAACTGATTTCGACTCAGCCATTCTTCCCATCCAGTAACTATTGAAACCGTAATTGCATTATGGCGGTGAACAGTCCCCTCCGACCAGACAGGCAAGGTAACCTTGATACATATGGTTACAAACGATGAAACACTTTTTGAGAAAGTAGTCAACCTCTCAAAACGCCGCGGCTTTATTTTTCAATCAGCAGAAATATATGGCGGATTTAGATCAACTTACGATTACGGCCCAATAGGTGTACAACTCTTACGAAATGTGAAAGATCAATGGTGGCGAACCATGGTGCAACTCCGCCACGATGTTGTTGGTTTAGACGCATCCATTCTTTCCCCACCAGCAGTATGGGAAGCATCCGGGCATCTAACTAACTTCTCTGACCCTTTGGTGGATTGCAAAGAATGTGGAGCGAGGCATCGACAAGACAAACTTGAGGATCCTAATGTTTGTCCTTCTTGCAACAGTGCCGGTTCTTTTACAGAAGCCCGAGAATTCAATCTTATGTTTAAAACGCAGGCCGGGCCGGTGGTAGATACCAGCGCCGAAGTTTATTTACGCCCCGAAACAGCTCAGGGGATGTTCATGAATTTTGCGAACGTATTAAATACGAGTAGAAAAAAGCCACCTTTCGGTATAGCTCAAATCGGTAAATCTTTTCGCAATGAGATCACTCCTGGAAATTTTGTTTTTCGAACCAGAGAATTTGAACAAATGGAGATGGAATTCTTTGTGCCACCGAATGAAGCACCCAAATGGTATGAATATTGGTGTAAGGAACGCCACAACTGGTATTTGGATCTTGGCATCCCTGAAGACAAACTTCGATTACGAGAACATGATGCTGATGAGTTAAGCCATTATTCTGCGGCAACGGCAGACATTGAATTTCTATTCCCTTGGGGATGGGATGAACTTGAAGGTGTAGCCAATCGAACTGATTTTGACCTCAAGAAACATGCAGAAGCCTCAGGTAGTCGACTTGAATATCATGACCCCAATAGCGATGAGCGATACACGCCGTATGTGATTGAACCAGCGGCAGGAGCTACCCGGGCGGCGATGGCATTCCTTATGGCCGCTTATGACGAAGAGGAAGTAAATGACGACACGCGAACAGTTCTTCGTTTAGACCCACGGATCGCTCCCTATAAAGTGGCAGTTTTACCTCTTTCAAAAAAACCTGAACTTATCGGACCATCCCAAGAAGTATTAGAAATCCTTCAACCACAATGGATGTGCGATTATGACCAGACTCAAGCAATTGGACGCCGGTATAGAAGGCAAGATGAAATAGGTACGCCTTATTGTGTGACAATCGATTTTGACACCCTTGATGACCAAGCAGTTACTGTAAGAGAACGGGACACGATGACTCAAGAGCGGATTCCAATAGCTGGACTTGTGGACTACTTATCTGAACAAATAAACAAGTAAATCTTTAAAGCAGACAAACAATGAGCGAAGTAAAAACTCTTGAGGATCTTCAGAAATTAATTAAAGACACTGAAGAAATTGGGACTATAGAAGCACGATGGGAAGCTGTAGCAGCAGTTGATCCTAAATTGGTGCAACAGCTCAGCCACTCTAGCTTTCAATCAATATCCGAAGATCGCCAAGTTATCGCTTCGGGAACTCCTGCTAGTCCCGGAGCCGCATCTGGTCTTCTTTGCTTATCCGCTGACATGGTTTTATCAGTAGATGAAGACGGAGAAGAAACAATTCTCGTGTCTTCAGAGACGACGCCAGCAGATGAAATTGGGATGCGACTGGCCGCAGGCATCGTAACCGCCAGAGGAGGAATTTCTTCTCATGCAGCAGTAATCGCGCGCGGATGGGGAATCCCTGCAGTGGTTGGTGTGCCTTCGCTTCAAATCAACGAAAAGAGCGCACTATTTGGAGAGATAGAAATAAAAGAAGGTGAACCTATTTCTTTGGATGGAGCAACCGGTGAAATTTTTCTCGGATCCAACCAAGTAGAAGATTCAGAACAAATACCAGAAATTGAAAAACTTTTAGAGTGGGCCGACGAAATTCGTGGAGAACGCATCGGCGTTCTCACCAATGCTGACACAGAAGAAGATTTGCTCACGGCTTTAGCATTCGGAGCTGAAGGAGTTGGACTTTGTCGCACGGAACACATGTTTCTAGGCGAGCAATTACCACTTATACAAGAGTTTCTCACCGCACAAGAAAACCCGCCAGAACATGTCTTAAAAGAACTTGAATCAACACAAAGATCAGATTTTGTAAAACTATTTCGCGTCGCAGGCGACTCACCAGTTACTGTGCGCCTTCTTGACGCTCCTCTTCACGAATTTTTAGGAGGAGATACTGCATCTAAAGAAGAACACAACCCAATGCTTGGCACAAGAGGCGTTCGCTTAGCCCTGCTACGTCAAGATCTCTACCGAATGCAGGCAAGAGCAATCGTTGAAGCTATTTCAGACGTAACAACAGAAGGCGGAAAACCTAACGTCTCTATCATGATCCCATTAGTTGTAGACCGAAAAGAATTAGAAATCATTCGAGGCTGGATTCAAGAGGAAATAACAAAGATAGCGAAAGTTCGTAACTTGTCGGAAACGCCGCAGATCGGAACAATGATCGAAACGCCACGAGCTGCTTTATCCTCATCAGAAATAGCGAAAGAAGCAGACTTCTTTTCTTTTGGAACAAATGATTTAACTCAAATGGTTTTCGGATTCAGCCGAGACGACATTGAAAAAGAAGTCATGGAGCAATATTTGAAGATGGGAGTTTTAGAAGATAATCCATTTGAAATTCTTGACTCAGGAACAATTGCTCCGCTGATCGCTGCAGCGACACGTGCAGCTCGGATTTCTCAGCCTGGTATCGAAGTCGGGGTTTGCGGAGAGCATGGCGGGGATCCTTCATCTATAAACCTTTTAGTGGAAGCTGGAGTCGACTATGTTTCCTGTTCGCCATTTCGGATACCTGTTGCTCGATTATCAACAGCGCAAGCACTAATCACCCAAGATCAGAATAAATAAAGATCTAAAAATCAGGCCAGCGTCTACGTTGAGATTTACGATTGGTTTTCCCAAGCGCCCAAATTCGACGCCAGCCACCGGCATCAGGTCCGGTTAAGTCTGGAGAGCTAGCACTATATGAGCGGCGACGAGCCTGCCACCAGTCAGTAGAAGCTTCGTCAGCTAAAGCAGCAACGGCGGCTTCTAGTTTCACTGCAAACTTTTTAGCGTTTTCTCCTTCAGCGGGAAGTAAAGGGTCGCCAAAAGTGACTTGGGTAGAGGAGGGACGGGGAAGAGTTTTCCCCTTCCTTAGAATCTTTCCTGTCCCATAAATATGAATAGGGACTACCGGAACTCCGCAACGGATAGCGAGATACGCAGCTCCACCTCTAAAAGGTTGACCCCAACCATCAGGGCTTCTCCCTCCTTCAGGGAAGATAATTAAACTCCATCCTTCGTTAATGAGATCACGAACCATCTCAGCGGAACGTCGACCAACTTTGGTTCGTTCTATCGGAACAGCATTGAGGGTTAAGGCTGAAATAGTGCCCCCGACTCGTGTGCCAAAAAAATAATCGGCAGCAGCTCCAACAACAACATGATGGCGCCAAGGATCAGGAATAGTTGATAACAAGAGAGGAGTATCAGCATGGCTGTGATGGTTTGCAGCAAAAATTACTGGGCCGTCAAGTCCACTCAATCGATCAATGCCGGATATCTGAGGATCAGCAATAGCTTTCATCGCTGGCCGCATGAAACCCTCAATTAGCATCGCTCTTGTTAATCGTGCTGGATATTTTCTTGCCCAGTCAGTATCAAAATCACTACCAGTAGTTCTCTTAGGTGGTGGAGGTTCAACACCATAAGGAGTGGGTGCAGCACGATAGGGAAAGCCGGATCTATTTATCAGACCTTTGGCTTTATTAAGGGAGGTGCTTAAAGCGCTCAATTACTTCACGTCCGCAAGGAAAATAGGTGGATTCTTCATATGAGTAATTGTTGGTTGTGGGCCGACTACATCAGAAGCCATCTCCAAGGCGTCAGACAGAGTTGAAGCTGATTGAAATCCGAGTCTTTGGACAGACGCAGTTTCGCCACCGACGATGATCACTCTTCCGAGGTGCTCTAGAGCGTGGCTGCCCCAATACCACATATAGAAGGGGTGGACACCATGGTAAGCGTAAGAGTTTCGATAAAGATGTATGTACCACTCATCTTCCGCAAACTGCTTTTCGTATTTTCTCTCTATCTCGATTGGGTCAGTAGTATCAGCGAGAACCTGTTCGAAGAAATCTATGTAACTAGGGTGATGGACAGAATGGAATTCCCAAGGAGTTGGGTGACTCATGATTACAACACCACCCTCACGGACAAGTGGTTTCCCTCTATACATGTTAAAGAAGTAACCCAAACCTAAGCACATGACCAAGATTGGATTCATAACAGAATTCACGTTGTAGGGACAGATGTAAGGAAGGCCCATCGTGAGAATGTCGGTTTGACCCTCTACATCCACGAGTTGTTGTTGATAAACATTCTCTGTGGTTACTTTATGAACGGCCTCCACTTCTCCTGCTTGAACAGACGTCATTTCATAAGGGGCTTCCCAAGCGTTAAATATCTGCCGACGGGCAGAAGAGGGCATCAAATCAAGACCCTTTTGCATTGCTATAAAAGAAGTTCTATCTCGAGCAGACCATTCCCATTCTCTTTTCTGAAGTACCGCTAAAGGTCCAGAACGCCCGAAAGTGTTGTTATTTACTGTCGTTTCAATCTGGAAAATCTTCACCCCAGCATCACGAATAACTTTCCCCATTCTCCAGTTAGAGGCATGCAATTCGGAGTTCTCTTGATCCATAAAAGAAGTGGAATTTCTCATGGTGTGAACATTGTGATGATGACGTAAACCGGTGTAACCAGATAGGCCAGTTGCGGTGCTTTTGTGACCACCATCCATAGAAACAAGGTTTATGTTTACGTAAACAACAAGGTCGCTTTCCGCCGCGCGTTTACTGAATTGCACATCTTCACCATGAGGAGTTTCACCGAGGACAACCATTCCTTCAGGATCTTCAGCATCATGATTGTAAAGGCGGCCAGAAGGGGCGAATGCATCGTAAACTCGATCTCCGACAGCATGACGTAGTTCGTCCTCAGTCATGCGCCGATGGATAGCAAGAGCGGCAATTAAATGAACATCATCAACTCCCGCCTCTGCAGCTAAATCAAGTACAGATTCAATGATTCTTTGGCGAATATCAGGGCGCCTCATTGGAGGCAAGGGAAGCGAAATATCATCAAAAGCGATCGTCAGTTTCATATCAGGACGCAGGAGAGCGGATAGAGGTTCTGAATCACCTATTGGATTTTCTAAAGCGTGGCGAATAGCCCCATCTGGATCTTTAAGCCCTGCAAGTGGTTCAGGTGGGTAAATCACTCGAGAACGACCCGCAGGGAGTTTCTCTAATTTGAACGTGTCTCCGTGGTGAAAGAGAACAGGCGGACTTGTGCGATCAACATCAAGTACAAATCCAGGGCGAGGGGCAAGATGCTTTTCATTTTTCACAACAAATCACGTTCCTTTTCAGAGCGAAGGTCAAAAGCTACTTTTATAGCACCGCGGGGCCCAGCCGCAGCAGCATGTTCAAGAGCGTCTTGGTATCGGTTGAGTGGATAGACCGCAGAGACCAGTCGGTCAAGTTTTGCTGATTCAACCAAATCAGCGGCAAGATCAAAAGTGCGGGTAGTGCTCCCATCTGTCAGAGTTTCTACCCCATAGGTATAGGCGCCCACCAGTTGTATTTCTCGATGCCAAAGAGGAGTTAACTCAAGATTAACTGACGAGGGCATACCAACAAGAACGACCTTTCCACGAGGACGAGTCACTGAAAGAGCATCGGTAATACTCTCGGAAGACCCAACACAGTCAACCACGACATCTGAGCCTCCGGTAAGCCGATCAACACTCCCATCTTCGCTACTTAAACTGATCGCTTTGCTTTTAGTCATGCGCCGTACCGCACGTTTGAGTTCATCGGGAGCAATAACGAAATCAGCTCCCAAATCAGCGGCAAGGCTTTTCTGGTGTGGGTATCTTGCTGTAGCAAGAATTGTGATGTCTGGGAAATGGAAACGCAGGGCGCTTATGGTTACGAGTCCGAGAGTTCCCGACCCAATAACGGTTACCGTTCCTTCTGAAGCAACACCTGTATTTAGAGCGGCATGAACACCGCACGCAGTTGGTTCAATCATCACTGCAGCTTCATCACTTAAATCTTTTTTGACAGGATGAAGCTGGCTTTTATGTGCAGCAAAAGCCACGGACCATCCGCCACCAGTGTCGTGACAAGACCCGGTTTGGATACCTGGGCTAATCTCACCAAAATTTGTGTGTTCACAATTACCTATTTGTCCGCTCGCGCAAGATGTACAGGGTGGATTGATACTCCTACTTATACAACCGAGAACTGGTTCTAAAACAACTCTTGTTCCATCTTGAAGGTCACCGACTACTTCGTGACCCGGGGTGAAAGGAAAAGAAACCAAAGGCTCAAAATATTTAGCAGACTTTCCGTCAATAGTTGCTAAATCTGATCCACAAATACCAGATAACCGCGGTTTAACTATTTCCCAGTCTTGATTAGGTAGTTCTGGAAGATCAGCATCAACAAGCCGCATCGGACCAACACCGCTCCCGCGACCCGGGGTAAACGAACCAGCTAACTTTGCAGCTGCATAGCGTGGAATATTGCGTCTGAATTCAAGAGCTTTCACGATTTAGCCCCCTGTTTTTGGTAACTGCTCAAACTATGCGGGGGAGCGAGCGGCAGAAGACGCCGAGTGGTACCCGGGGATTTCTGGAAATCTTCGACAAGCCAACCACGTTTCCTCGCGATTGCAGCTAGTCGAGTTTCAGGATTCACTGCAACAGGAAATCCAACAGCTTCAAGCATTGGAAGATCACTGGCAGAATCGGCATAAGCAATTGATTCCCGAAGGTCTAGTCCGTGGGCCACGGCATAGTCGTACAAGGCTTGGTAACGGGCTTCTCCTGTAGGAGGAACGGCAGTCATTTCACCGGTGTACATACCGTTACTTTGACCAAGTTCGGCACAGACAATGTCGTCAAATAAAGGTTTCAGAGGTTCCACAATGAAATCTAAAGCACCAGTAATCAAGACCGTTCGATGACCTAAAGCTTTGTGTTCACGGACTCGACGAATTGCTGCAGGAAAAGATTTAGTCAAAATCAGCTCACTAAATTTCTCCGAACTATCCTCAGCGATCTGCTCAATAGGGGCACCTTCGTAGCGTCTATAAAAGTATCTAAGAAAGTCGCTTCGATCTTTTCGGTCAAGAGCCAGCAAAGTCGGGGCCTCAAGCAGTGTCTTGGTGACAAACCGCCACCGATCGCGTGGTGAAAGGCGTCGACTAGCTAACCATGCGTATGACGCGACAACATTTGAAGCAATCAAAGTATTTTCTAAATCAAACGCGGCTAAATGACGATCCGGGGAAAGAATTTGTTTCCGCAAACGATCGGGTCTGCTATCTCCGGTTTTAGAAGGAGGCTTCATTGGAACTCGTCCTGCTTTTACCACCGAAGGCATCCAAACGTTTGGAATATGAGAGTCCCAGTCAACAACACGCGGATCAAAGCAGAAAGCTTTTTGATCTTTAGCATCTAAGGAATCCCACAACTCCATTAAGCGATCAAGTTCATAAACTGCTTCGCACTCTGCATAAGCACCATAAAGATCTACATAACTTGCTGCCCGTTCAATTTGTTCGCTTCGCTCAGCCAGACGGGCACCTAATTCCGCTTGCCGCCCCCTTACTGGAAGAGCTCCTATAACCTTTTCGGCTCTGTTTAGCATTGTGCTAGCGCGATCAAGTTGCTTCTTCACTCGACCTCTACCTGGAAATGACCATTCTGGCACTGATATTGGTTGCCCGTATTCGTCGTAAATTG
Organism: Actinomycetota bacterium; assembly: GCA_902564875.1. Taxonomy (GTDB): domain Bacteria; phylum Actinomycetota; class Acidimicrobiia; order Acidimicrobiales; family MedAcidi-G1; genus MedAcidi-G2B. The sequence goes on along the minus strand of CACFCV010000013.1, from coordinate 5,779 downwards.
GATTTTCAGTGAACCAAGCACGCACGAGGTCAACGAGTCGGCCGTAACGAAGAGGATTTGAACTTCCCGATGCAACTTGAATTATGTCGGAGCCCTCAATAGGTCCTCGAGCAGCGACAGCACAAATAGCTGAGACAACAAGATCGACCGGAATTACGTCAATGACGCCTTCAGGTATTCCAGGGAATTCTTCTAATAACCCACGGGCGTAAGAGATGATAATTGGTTCCGCCATTCGAAAACCTCTGATCCAGCCAGGATTCGGTTCATTAACGGCGGCTTCAATTATTGCTGGACGAACGATACTGATAGGTACGGCTCCTGCAGACTCAGCGAGCGCTACTTCACCAAGAGCTTTTGTGTAGGCATAGGCATCTGGGAAACCAAGTGAAGAAGCCCTTGAAACTCCAGCTTCGGCCATGCGATCATCAACCCAACGGGTTCGGAGTTGCTCCGTTTTTTCAGCTAACGCAGGTGTTCCCACAGCACCAAGTTCTTCTTCAGCTTCTTTTCGAAACTCCGCTAATTTCTCGGGGGTACGACTATCAGATTCTGTATCCATTCGAATCCGACGTGCTGTTTCAACTTCGTTTTGCCAATTTACGTTTACATAAAAAGGGCTTTCGTTTATTGGTTCTTCAGGAGCTGACCCTCTGCGACTTCCGGCGACATAACAGGTGGAAACAGCAACGAGGTGTGGTGCGATTTTCAGGTCGTTTAGTGTGTTAGCGATACGAACAGGGCCGAGAAGGTTAATTTCTACTGCTTGATCAAGAGGGGAATCAAAACTTACAGATGCTGCGGAGTGAATAAATACATCACAAGTTGAAAGTGTAGAAAGTCCCTGTTCGTCTAACCCCAACCCATCCACACTGACATCACCTCCAATAGAAGTGATTCTTTCTTCAACCATTTTCTCAAATGCTTCAGAACCGAGATCTTCTTTGAGCCGGTCAAAGGCATCATTACGCAGTATTTCTCTGGCTACACGATGGTCAGCACCGCGACGTCCAGGTCGCACGATCAACACCAATTCACAGTCAGGAACTGAGCGTAAAAGCTTCTCAACAATAGCCGTACCTAGAAATCCAGTACTTCCAGTGATCGCTATACGACGTCCAGAGAGAGAATCAGAAATCATCATTACATTTCTAGCAGAAATACTCAAGACTTACCAAATGGTAGAAAAATCGGTTAGGTTGTGAACATGGCTCCAAGAGGTGAAACAAAAGAACGCATTCTGGCGAAAGCCTTAGAATCTTTCAGCACAATTGGATATGACGGAACGTCATTAGATGATCTTGCCGAAGCACTTGACATCCGGAAACAAACAATTCTTTATCACTTTGTTTCCAAACGAGGATTATTGAACGCAGTCTTAGATGACAGCGTAAAGAAACTCACAGAATCGCTAGAAGAGGTACTAACTTCTACCAACTCAAATCGAGACCGCATAGAAGACCTTGTGCGCTCAGTGTTTCGTGTTGCACTAGAACAACCCCTTTTACTAGGCCTCCTACGAGAAGTCAGTCGCCCCGGGTCACCAGCAGCGCCAAGATTAAAAACTCAAATGTCACCTCTAATGAGCAGAGCAATTGCTTGGATGGAAGAAGAGATGGAATCAGGACGGATGAGAAGAACCGATGCTCAACTCGTCTTGCTAAGCGCATATTCAACAGTCGTAGGTTTAGCGACAGAAATCGAAATATTACGAACTGCGGGCGTTGAACGAGTACTACGCCCAGCAGCTCAAAGACGTCAAGAACTACTTAGTTTCTTACGAACATCTTTAACACCGCTAGAGAAACAAACTATCTAGCCGTATTCCGTCTCTTCCTCAGGTGACGCTGGATACCAAGATCCACAAGACGATCAATAAGACCGGCATAAGAAAGGCCAGATTTTTCCCATAATCTTGGATACATAGAAATTGGCGTAAAACCCGGAATGGTGTTCACCTCGTTAAGAACTATTTCGTTACTCGAAGAAACAAAAAAATCAACTCTCGCCATACCTGAACAACGCAGAGCAAGAAAAGCTTTCGCAGCAGTTTCTTGAAGAGCAACTACAGTTTCAGGATCAAGTTCCGGATCATCAATAAGTTCAGCACTCCCGTCTTCATACTTGTCGGCATAATCATAAAACTCTGCTCCAGGGCGGATCTCTCCTGGCCCTGAAACTTGCGGCACTCGGTCACCGAGAACCGCTAGTTCAATTTCCCGACCAGAAATCGCCTCTTCAATAAGAACCCACTCATCGTATGCGGTAGCAAAAGCAAGAGATTTCTCTAACTCTTCAATATCTTCAGCCACGGAGACACCTATAGAAGATCCAAGATTTGCGGGCTTAACAAAAATTCTGGGTCCTAAGTCTTCAAAAATGTTTGAACACAAAGCGATTGAACCCTCACTTTCAAGCGGAGGTAAGTCATCAGCATGAATTCCACGATGCCGAGCCTGACGAATTCCATGATGATTGAGCACGTCTTTCGCAGCTAATTTGTCCATTGCCAAAGCCGAACCTAAAACTCCGCTACCTACATACGGAATATCAGCGATTTCTAGCAATCCTTGTATTGTTCCATCCTCACCTAAAGGACCGTGAAGAAGAGGAAACACAACGGTCGTACCAGAATGACGTAACTTCATTAATTCAGGAAGAGGATCCCAATCGATTCCAGCAGGATCAAGTCCATCAGAGAAGTCGCCGCTTTTGAGGGACTCTAAAGAAGAAGAGGAGAGCGACCACTTACCTTCTTTATCTATACCGACGGGAATTATTTCGTAACGGTCCGGATCTGCTGCAGTCAACACATGTCGAGCAGAAACACACGACACATCATGTTCAGCACTACGTCCGCCAAAAAGAACAACTAAATAATATTTGTCCATATAGGCATGGTAGAGGCAGTCTAAAGTGGAGGGGTGGCACCACTTCATCTCCTAAGCCTGTGAGACTCTTTATATGAAATTCACTGCCGCGCAAGTAGCGCAAGTCGTAGACGGAAAAATAGACGGAAAAGATCTAGAACTCGACGGCGCAACGCAAGATTCCCGAACCGTAACGCCCGGCTCCCTCTTTGTTCCTCTAGTAGCAGAACGAGATGGTCATGACTACATCAATCAAGCGGTGCAAGCTGGAGCATCTGCCTACCTAACAAGCGGGAAACAGGCAACAGACGCAACATCGATACAAGTAGAAGACACCGCTTCTGCTTTACTAAGCCTCGGCGCAGCAGCAAGAACATCTATTCAGTCTCCCGTAATCGGAATAACAGGCTCAGTAGGAAAAACATCAGTAAAAGATCTAACTACATCAGTGCTTAGTCAACGCGGAACAACTCATTCAAGCCCACGATCATTCAACAATGAAATAGGCGTCCCCCTCACGCTGCTTAACACCCCAGAAGAAGCAACAGCAGTAATAACAGAAATGGGCGCTCGTCATGTAGGGGACATAAACAAACTTTGTTCTATAGCGAAACCAGATATAGGAGTAATAACCACTGTTGGGGCAGCTCACACAGAGATATTTGAATCCATTGAAACAGTGGGCGTAGCTAAAGGAGAAATAATCGAAAACTTGCCTGCAAATGGCTGCGCAATCCTTAATGCAGATAATCAAGAAGTAATGAAACAAGCAACGCGAACTCGCGCCCAGACACTCACTTTTGGAGAAAAAGGAGAAATACGAGCCTCCGATATAGAACTTGATGCAGAGTTGCGTCCCTCATTTCAAATCGAAACACCCTGGGGAAGAGAAAAAATATTTCTCCAAGTTCGAGGAAAGCACATGATCCCAAATGCACTAGCTGCATCAGCAATAGGTCTTTTCCTGAACATGGATCTTTCAGAAATAAGTGCTGGACTAAGTGAGGGAACACTTTCTCCGGCACGAATGGAATTCCAAACCGCGCCCTCGGGTCTGCTAGTCATCAATGACGCGTATAACGCAAACCCTGTTTCGACCAAAGCCGCGCTTGAAGCATTAGCCTCCGTCAAAAAATCTGGACGAAAAGTGGCGGTGCTAGGGCTCATGGCAGAACTAGGAGCCCAATCCTCACTAGCACACAAAGAAATTGCTGAATACGCCCAATCATTAGAGTTAGAGCTTTTGACGGTAGGAACAGATCTTTACGGGCAAGAACCCGAAGAAGATATCGACAAATCCCTTTCAGAACTAACAGACGGAGATGTCGTACTAATCAAAGGATCTCTCGTCGCTGGATTGCAATCATTAGCAAAACGTTTAGTAGAGGAATAAGCCCCTAATCTTCACTAACCGGCATTTCTCGAGGACGAAGGGGAGTGTTTGACTGATTCCACGTAGCCAGATCAGCCGCATCACACACGGGGCACAAATAAATCACTTCAATAGATTGAATAGATAATTGAGTGCCACGAGACTTCTCAACAATTGAGCGTGCCGCCTGGCGAAGATCAGTGGAACTACACGTAGGGCATGTAGGTGTCCGATCTCTCACCCAAGAGAAACCGCACGCGCCACACGAAACCTCAATTACTTCTTCACCCGGCTCACCAGAAATATGTCCAGAAAGATTCTCTTCCTCTCCGCATTGAGGACAGTCAACTAACAGCATGATTCCAAGTTATCTGGAACGAGAACTGAGGAAAAACGGTATCTTTATCAGATATGTCTGGGCCAGTTACACAAAATGACCGAATAACTAACTTAGACACTGTCCGCGGGATAGCAACACTCTGTATTCTCATCATGAATGCTGTGATGTACGGCATCGGAGATGTCTCCTACTACAAACTTGACGCCCTAGGGACAAACAATGTAATTGACTGGATAGTCGGCATTTTTGGGGAAATCTTCATTGATCAAAAAGCTATGGCCATATTTTCCATGCTCTTTGGAGCAGGAATCGTATTATTCGCAGATCGAGCCGCAGCAAAAGGTAAACGCCACATTCCATTAAGCCTTTGGCGTAATTTCTTACTCCTCGTAATCGGAGGATTCCATGCATGGTTATGGGAAGGCGACATCCTCCGCATCTATGCAATATGTGCACCAATACTCCTTCTTTTAAGGAAACAGAAACCAAAATTCTTATTACTGCTCGGTGGAGGAATGTTCGCCTTAGCAATTCTCATAGGAATAGCAACTCAACTCACGATCAGTGATCCAGTGAATGAACTTGGAGCGGGATACTGGATAGAAGGCGGCGCAATGAGTGATGCTGTCGGACTTTGGTTTATCAGCAACATCGGCCTTAGATCTCTCGGAGCAATGCTGATCGGGGTAGCGCTTTACCGAATAGGTTTCATGTCCGGAGAAAAAGAAAAATCTCTCTACACCCGAACTGCGATCTGGGGACTCAGTCTTGGAATACCACTCGCAACTGCTGGAGTTATTTGGCAAGCAGCCGCTGACTATAAAACAGACATAGCCATTGTGGGTCAACTACCGAACGATGCAGCAACTATGCCTATGGCGCTGGCATTCATCTCACTCATAACCCTCTGGGATAAAAAACCCACAACACCATTACACACCCGTATTCGCTCAGTAGGTCAGATGGCATTAACTAACTATCTAACCCAAACAATCATCGGAGTGATCGTTTTCTCAACCATTTTTGAAAGAGGCGAACTCGGTCGCGGCGCTGTCGCAATATTCATAATTCTCGTTTGGGCATTACAGCTCATTTGGTCACAAGCATGGCTTACAAACTTCCGTTTCGGACCCAGCGAATGGATGTGGAGATGCATGACTTACCGAAATCTCCAACCCATCAAACGACAGAACCCTA
>CACFCV010000012.1:0-30327 GCA_902564875.1 Actinomycetota bacterium | reverse complement strand
AACCAAGGCGGGTGCGCATCACATCAGACATAGAGATGACGTCTAGAAGCGGTATCGAAAGGTGCTGGTTTTCTTCTTGTCGAAGCCAGCCGAGCACGTAAGTAAGGATTATTCCATAACGCCAATCATCTTTCGTTACATTGGCTCCTCCACCGTGAAGGGTTCCTCCGAGCCAAAACAGAACAGACCCCGCAGGCATCTCAGCACGTACTACCTCGTCGGGTGTCGCTACACGATCGGCTTCCCAGCGGTGGCTCCCAGGTACGAGTTGCGTTCCACCATTATCTGCTGTGAAATCTGACATGGCCCACATGCTCGCAAGAATCAGATTAGGTCGTGGTGGTGACCAATACTGGTAAAGGTCTTCTTCGCGATGCAGGATTTGATCTCGTGCCCCCGGTCCAATTTCAAGTGCTGCCGAAACATTCAGTTGCCACTTCATGCAATTAGGAAGTAGGTGCCTGTCGCCCAGTTGTTCAACAACAGGGTGGGTCATTAGTTCTCGCATTGTTGGGGAGCGATGCATTAAGGCAACCACACGATGTGTTTTACCGGGATAAAAGTCCTCTGGATTATCTTCTGTCGCTTCGGCTTCCTGCACATAGTTACCTAACTCAGCTTTCGCTGAATCAATGGTGACTTGTTCTGCCATACCATTTACTACAAGACAACCTGCTTCGCTTAAGAGGTCATACATGGCATCTGGATTCTCACCGGAGTCGCATACTGGAATTATGGGTTTCATAAACAACACCCCTCACCAACTTAACGTTTGCTGGTGGGCGTGGAGGGACTTGAACCCCCGACATCCTCCTTGTAAGGGAGGCGCTCTAGCCAACTGAGCTACACGCCCGAGAAGGAAACAACTCTATCGCTCTGAACTCGTGTCAGAACCCTTTACGGAAATCTAATAATTCCTCTGCCAAATCACCGACCCCCACCACTGGTGTTCGTCTAGCAGTACGATCCAATACACATAGGTCTCGCCCTAAATAATCAACTACTCCTATACCGGCTTCGGAGCAAACTAATGAGGCGCCAAGATAGTCCCATACTCCGTGTGCATCGGCGGAACAGTCAATGAATCCATCTAATTTTCCTTCAGCGACCGCGCAGAGATCCAGAGCTATTGCTCCAAACGACCTAAACTGCGCCCACCCCGGGTTCTGTGGTGGCAGTCCAGAGATTCCAATAATTGATTGAGATAATTGTGGATTGTCTTTTCGTACAAGTTGTTGTCCGTCTTTATAAGCACCTTGCCCTCTTATCGCTTCATACCGTACTGAGTGAACCAAATCCACAACTAACGAGACCCAAGGTCCTTCTTCGTCTACTACACACAAACTTGTAGCGAACCATGGCAAGTTACGAGATGCATTGGTTGATCCATCGAGTGGGTCGACTACCACTATCAGACCTTCTCCATCAAGATTTTCTGACTCTTCGCTCAGGACCCGGTAGCCAACTGAAAGAAGACTTTTAGTTGCTGCCTGGTCGGCCACAACATCACTGTTGTATTGGTCAGACCGCTGACCTGAAGGACCCCAATTGTCTAAATTTTGAAACTCCGTCAAGATCTGATCTGTAGCTTCGTTTAGATCGGCAAGAACCTTTCTTGAATCTTTCATGATCCGGTCAGTTACTTAAGTTGAGATTTTTTCGCCTTGGGATTCCGTGATAAGGCGATCCGGCTTCTTGGTACTTTTTATACAGTTCAAAAAATTCTTCCCCAAATGGGTTTTTGCCACGCAAAGGCATACTTGCTCGAACGATAGTGAAATCTAGTGGAGCAAGTTCCTCTGCTTTCTTGAAATATGTTTCAGCTTCCGGTAATTGATTTTCACGCCGTAAGTGGGCTGCGATTCTGAAATAAAGTCTCGCTTGGATTTCTTCATATGAGAGATCTGACACAGCATAAGATGCATCACTAGGCACCTTTCCTTCTTTTACCCAGTCACGAACCTGCTGCATATGGAACTCTCTTTTAATTCCAGTGATTTCTGTAAACACATCCGTTCCAAATTCACTGGCTGCAGGTCGAGTAATCTTTCCTTTTTCGTCTATCCATATCACCGTAGGAACATTACTTATTGCATATAACTCCGTAAGAAGGTGATCTTTGTCCATAAGAACGGGATAGGTGGTATCTTTTGCCAGTTCTTGAACAGCTTCTAAGTCCTCATCTATCGCTACCGCTATAACTATGAAATCTTCATCAGAAAGTTCATCTTGGAGTTCCTGCCAACCTGGCAGATCAAATGCACACCCTCACCAACTTGAAAACGCTACAAGAAGTCTCTTTTTCCCTGACCAGTCAGACAAAGCTCTGTCTACTTCTGAAATGTCTGGAAGTACGAAGTCAGGAGCTATACGATTTTTTAAAGCAGCAGACCGCAATTCATGGGGTTGACCCACCGCGACCATCCCTACTTCTGGAAGAGAAAGTATCGGCTGACTCACTAAACCAGCAACATCTTCGAGGTTTAATAATCCATCGTCGCTAAACCTGACTTTCTCTCCTACAGGTATGCATGTCTCTTTTTTGCAAAGCCCTTCGGATTTGAGCTCCCAACCAAGTATCTTTTCAATTTCTTCAGCGGTCACGTAAGGCTCATCATTCATCCATAACGCTTCTGAAATACATACTTCTTCAGACAAAACGGTTGTTTGTTCTATGTTCTTCACATTGAGAACTCTATAGCGCCCTAACCACTTACAAGTCCAAGCTCTGATTTATTCTTAGTGAGCAATTTCATTTCCTTGACTTGTCGCAGTTATAAACCATTGATTTATAGTTAAGCGATGCTTCTAGACATTCCTGGATTCATAGCTGAACTAAAAAGTCATGCTGTTGAACATGGTTTCCACATCCATGATGAACGTCATTTCATTGAGACTTACACCATGAGGCAAGCCTTTGAAATAGACCTTCATCCTGAGTCAGCTTGTGGCGGTCCAGTTGATTTACAATTATCGCTTGATTTAGAGCCACGCACTCTGATGTCTTTTGAAGATGAGATCATGATGCTTTCTGACGATGCTTATCCAAGCGAAGACCTCACTCTAGATCTTCTTTTCACTTGGCAGTTACCACCACTCGCACACGGGCCGGATCTACTTGTGCTGGCAACCGATCTAGCAGGGATCAGCGGGACGGAGTTACCCACACAGGTATCCGCTATGGATTCCTTCACTGACGTCACTGATCAAGCAGAACGTTCGCTCGGCGTGACTAGTCGTTTAGAAATTCCACTAGCAGTTCTTTTCCACGGCGACGAAAACAGTATTATTTGCGATGCTTTAGATCGCTGTTCAGAAATAAGCGATTACCTACTTAATCAAGTTCCAGCATGGCTTGGAAGCGACTAGCCCAAGGTGTATTTATCCTTGCAGATGTGGTGAAATAATCTCATGTTAGAAAAGAACGAAGTTAGAAGTATTTTCACTGCCCAATCCCCTTCTGAAGGTGACCTTTCTTTTGATGGCGGTCATGGAGTGACCGTAGAGATAGACATTGATGCTTCTCCGGCAGAAGTTTGGGCTCTAGTTTCGGACATTAATCTTCCGGCGCGTTTCAGTGACGAATTTCAAGGAGCGGAATGGATTGACTCAGAACCAGGTGTTGGAGCAAGGTTCGCTGGGCGAAATAAGAATGAGAATATGGGCGAATGGGAAGTGGTTTGCACCATTGTTGATTATTCACCAGAAGAAGTTTTTGCTTGGCATGCAAGCGATGTAGAAAATCCTGCCGCTCAATGGCGATTCGAAATTGAATCTGGTGATAATTCAACTCTGCTTCGTTTCGTTATGGTTCTTGGGCCCGGGCCTTCTGGGCTGACTGCGGTTATTGAAAAGATGCCAGATATGGAAAGTCGACTTATCCGAGGTCGCCAAAAAGGTCAGAGAGAAAATATGTCGCGAACCATTGAAGGCATTCGCGATCTCGCTGAAGCCGCAAATAATTAAAGGAGAATTATGTCTACTCTTGGACTGTCCGCAGATGAACTTTTATCAACCACTCGATCTGTTCGAAAACGGCTCGATTTTGATCGTCCGGTAGAACGTTCAGTTATTGAAGAATGCTTAGAATTCGCAGTACAAGCACCTACAGGTTCTAACCAGCAGGGCTGGCGTTTCCTAGTTGTAACTGATGAAGATAAGCGAGCTGCTTTGGGTGACATTTACCGTAAAGGATGGGAAATTTACGCCAAAATGGGTGCCTCTTCTTCAGGAGATGCCCCAGCGATACCTCGAGATGATCGGGCACGACAACAAATGCGAGTTGTTAGTTCCGCTTCTTTTCTCGCTGAAAACTTTCATCGTGTACCAGCGATGGTTATCCCCTGCTTGCCCGGAAGAATGGGTGATGGCTCTTCTATGATGTCTGCCTCGGCTCTTGCTTCAATTATCCCGAGTGCGTGGTCATTTATGTTGGCAGCTCGCGAACGGTCTCTAGGTACTTGTTGGACAACGATCCATCTCCTCTTTGAGGAAGAAGCCGCAGAAGTTCTTGAGATCCCCTATGAAGAAATAACCCAAATAGCTCTAATCACTGTTGGTTATACGTTAGGAACGGATTTCAAACCAGCGACTCGTGAAGGTGGGGCTGCTGCGGTTACCTACTGGGATTCTTGGCCAAAATAAGAGCGAGAAATCTACATCTTGAAAAAAAGATATAAACTCATCTTATGGACGAAACAACATGCACCTGCAACCCTTGCGATTGCACCGCAGAATCTAACTGTGGTTGCACCTGCTGGGAAGAAAACTAGTAACTACTTCGATTTAGTACAGTTATCTATCAAATTGACGCTGTTTCCGCGTCCTTAGCTAATGCTTCTAACGTCGCTTCCATAGTTTGGCGATTATGCACTGCTCGATCTTTCACTCCGGTTAATTTCCCACCAAAATATGTAAGTAAGAATCTTCTTTCATCTATCCAGCTTTCAGTAACTTGGCAGCCATTTTCAGTGGGTTCAATATCGTAAACCCAATCGACACTTCCGAAGGGTCCACCTAATAAACGGAAAACAAAACGTTTAGGAGGTTCGCATTCAATTACTTTTACAAGAGTTGGCCAAGTAACTTTCCCATTACTGTTCACCCCTTTGAACTTTGCACCTACTTCTGCTCCTGTTGCTCCTTTGACCCAATTTCCACCTTTGTTTTCAGGAGACCAATCGCCCATTCTTGTCAGATCCGTGACGAGGTTCCATACCGCTTCTGGGCTTGCATTGATGTGTTTAGTTACTTTTACGGGTTCGCTCATTTTTATCTCTGTTCCATTGGTTGGCGTTTAATGCCTTGTTGGGCTTCTACCCCACCATAATAGTTATATGGGATTAGAAGATCTTGAAATCAAAGAATCTGTTTTAGATTTGATCGGAAATACGCCAATGGTTCGCCTTGCGCGTATAGACGAACAGTTTTCGTGCCCTATTGTTGTAAAGCTTGAATCTCTTAACCCTGGGGGAAGCAGTAAAGATCGGCCCGCTCTCACGATGATTGAAGCAGCAGAAGCAGAGGGGATCTTAAAACCAGGTGACACAATTGTGGAACCCACTTCAGGGAATACTGGTGTCGGGTTGGCCATAGTTGCTGCTCAGCGTGGTTACAACTGCATATTTGTTGTAACAGACAAGGTTGGGAAAGAAAAGGTCGATCTTCTACGCGCTTACGGTGCAGAAGTAGTTGTCTGTCCAGTGGCTGTTGCTCCTGATGACCCGCTCTCTTACTACTCAACTGCAGAACGAATAATGCGAGAAACACCCAATGCTTTTCGACCGAATCAATATCACAATCCGAATAATCCACGTTCTCACTACGAAACCACGGGGCCAGAAATTTGGGAACAAACAAAAGGACGTGTTACTCATTTTGTCGCTGGCGCTGGAACCGGTGGCACTACTTCTGGTGCGGGTAGATACCTGAAAGAAAAAAATCCGAATATTTGTGTTGTTGTTGGTGACCCGGAGAACTCTCTTTATTCCGGAGGTTCTGGCCGTCCTTATTTAGTTGAAGGTGTCGGTGAAGACTTCTGGCCTGATACCTATGATCCAGACACAGTTGATGTAGTTATACCAATTAGTGATGCTGAATCTTTCGCTATGGCTCATCGCGTAACTCAGCAAGAAGGTCTTTTAATCGGTGGGTCAGGCGGTACCGCTATTGCTGCCGCTTGTGAACTGGCGAAAGATTTGACCGAGGAAGATCTCGTTGTTGTTGTAATTCCAGATTCAGGACGTGGCTATCTTTCAACGGTATTTAATAGTCAGTGGATGTCCACCATGGGTTTCAGCGTTGAAGAAGGCGTAACCGTTTCTGATCTTTTAGTACGTAGAAATAATGGTTTACCGGAACTTATTTATCTTCAGCCGACTCAAAGCGTGCAAGAAGCGGTAGCGGTAATGGAAGAATATGATATTTCTCAGATCCCTATCGCTAAGGGAGAAATGCCTATAGCAGCTGCAGAAGTTGTCGGCTCGATCTCTAAATCTTGGATTGAAGCTCAAACACACGAGGAAAATGGTTTTCTTGATGCCTCTTTAGAAGAGGCCATGGAACCGGCCTTACCAGTGGTTGGGGTTGGCTCACCTATAGATTTAATTATGGAAATCTTTGAAGAGTCTCCAGCACTTATAGTTTTTGATGATGGTCGCCCCAAGACGGTCATCACTCGTGCTGATATTGTTGAGGGCCTATCAGGGAAAGGAGAATGAGATGATTGGCGGCGATCCTTTACTTTCCGGATTTGAAAATCCGGATGAACATGGTTTTGAAACGAGAGCTATTCGAGCCGGCCAGCCTCACGATCCTCGTACCGGGGGTGTTGTAACTCCGATTGCTCTTTCCACGACATTCGCTCAAGAGAACATTGGAGAGCCAAAATTTGGTTATGAGTATGCGAGGACTGGTAATCCAACTCGACATGCGTGGGAGCAATGCCTTGCCAGCTTGGAAAAAGCCACTCATGGTTTCGCTTTTGCTAGCGGGCTTGCAGCCGAAGATGCTTTACTTCGTTTCTTGGATCCAAATGACCATCTCATCTTGGGAAATGATGCTTATGGTGGCACCTTTCGACTTATTGACAAAGTTCATGGTCGTGCTGGACTGTCGCATACCGCTGTGGATCTCACGAATCCAGATTCAATTCGTGATGCTTGGCGTGACTCAACTCAAATGGTGTGGCTTGAAACTCCTACGAATCCAATGTTGACGATTTTCGATATTGAAAAAATTTGTTCAATAGCGCATGAACTTGGTGGCATTGTTGTGGTTGACAATACTTTCGCCACTCCTTACCTTCAGCAGCCTCTAAGTCTCGGAGCTGATGCTGTAGTTCATTCTGCCACGAAGTATTTAGGTGGACATAGCGATGTTGTGGGGGGTGCGGTAGCCACAAGCCATCCAGAACTTGCCGAACATGTCAATTTTGTTCAGAACGCGGTTGGGGCTGTGGCTTCACCGTTTGACTCTTACTTGACCCTACGTGGTGTAAAAACTTTGGCTGTGCGCATGGACCGCCATTGCCGAAATGCTGAACAGCTTGTTGAAGTTCTTTTGAACCACTCCCGAGTCTCAGAAGTTCTCTATCCAGGTCTTGAAGGTCATCCGGGTCATGAAATCGCCAAAACTCAGATGTCTGGCTTTGGAGGAATGGTTTCGTTTCGTCTAAAAGGTGGAATCGAAGCAGCAGAAAAGGTTGCTGTGTCAACTCAGGTTTTCACGCTCGCTGAATCTCTTGGAGCCGTCGAATCACTTATTGAACACCCTGGAGTGATGACACATGCGTCAGTTGCTGGGTCAGCGTTAGAAGTGCCGCAAGACCTTGTTCGTCTTTCTGTCGGTATTGAATCAATTGAAGATCTTGTTGGAGATCTGGAGCGTGCTTTAGCAACCGCCTGACTTCTAGCACTGAGTATCTGACAAAGTTACTATTGAAGCGGCCTCAGACTTTGATCCTTCAGGGTCAGTAGCATGGCTTAAAAGGAGGATCCATTTCTCCTCAATCCCAGCCTCTAAATTTATGGATACTTCTTTCTTTAAAGGTGTACTCAGATTTTCTGAGATGTCTATTTCGTTTGTTAAATCAATAGTTCTTTCACCAATACTGTAAGAAAGATCTAGAGTTACCAAGTCTTCGTCAGGGTCCTCAACCACGAGAGTTACATTAAACGATTCTGGAGCATCCGTATTGTAGATAAAACAACTTGGCCCTTGGATTGAAATCTGAGGTGCTTTATTAGGTGGTTCTGTTTCCACGGTAAATGGTAAAGAAGTAGTAGATGCAGCATTTTCTTCTTCGGATAGAACTGGGCCAATTTCAGTAGACGTAGGTATTTGAACTACCTGCTCTGAAGAAGTACCTGAGTTTCCACCAATCAAAAATGGGGCTACCAGAGAAACCAATACTCCAAATACAATAAATAACGCTAAACGGATTTTTCTTCGATCTTTTTTCACAATTCAAAGATTTTAGTTTCTCATTGGAAGATATTCAGGGAGCATGACATTGTTACTTGAAGAAACCACTTATCTACTTGTAAGCCTGAGACCGTTGAACTCATTGATTGTTGTAAACTCTTCGACTTCACGACGAGAAAGCTTAGTTAATCGTTTAACCGGCACACCTAGTGGAATCACGGCCGCTATTGCATGACTATCTGGTAAGCCTAAAAGCACTTTCGCCGCATCTTCTTCAGGAACTACTGCTGTGGTAAGCACTCCAGCTAATCCTTCGATTCTTGCCGCTAGGAGAATGTTCCAGACAAGGGGGTAGACGGATCCCCCTGAAATCACACCGACTCGATCCAGTTCTTTGTCCATAGCTGCGACTGTTGACAAATCTATGCTGATAACAAGAACGACGGGAAGATCTCCCCATCTCTCAAACATCTCAAATCTTTCATCAGGCTTCTTAACGGCTTCAACAGGATCCACGCTTGATGGGGTGATGGGATTGAAAGGATTTTCTCCTGCGTCTACTTGGGCACCATAAACCCTGAGTGTTCGATTACACATCTCTCCAAGAGTCTGGCGAATATCTCGATCTCTAACCACAATGACGTGAGCGCCTTGCCGGTTACCTCCCGAGGGAGCAAAACGGGCGAGCTCAAGAATTCGATACAAAGTTTCGTCGGTAACAGGTTCATCTGTGAATTCCCTGCATGCGAAAGTTGTTCTTATGACTTCTTCTAATTCCATAACAACAATCCTATTGGCATCTCGTACACCACTGAGATAGTTTCTTAGCCGAAATGAAGTACCTTAAGGAATAACAACCATCTGAAAGAGAAATCTCTATGACGAATTACGCCCTTTTCACCAAGAGAGCGCTAGGACCCACTCACCGTTCCTATTGGGTTATTGAGAACCAATTCATAGCTGGTGCTTATCCAGGGAAAAAAGATTCAGGAGAGTTTGGAGGACGCCCAGAGGTCACTCAGCAACTTTTAGATGCTGGGGTTGAGGTTTTCATTAACCTTACTGAAGATCAATCCGGAAAAAATAATTCCGATGCTCGACTTGATCAGTATGACAAGTTTGTCGCTGATCAGGCAATTGTGGAACGGTACCCGATACGCGATCTTGGTCTTCCAACAGATGAAGAGATGGTCATTGTATTAGATGCAATTGATAGCCACTTAGCAGACGGAAAAGTTGTTTATCTACATTGCTGGGGTGGATTTGGAAGAACGGGAACGGTTCTTGGTTGCTGGCTTCGACGAAACGGCCTTGCCACAGCAGAAACTGTTCAAACACTCATTGATGAATTAAGAACAGGAGCTGTTGATGGGCAGCACCGTCCATCTCCTGAAATGCGGCCACAACGCGAGTTCATTAAAACATGGTCTGAAAATAAATCCGATGCCCCAAATCCATTCAAAAATTATGATCTATACACGAGCAAAGTCGTGGGTTCTCTTCTTGGCGGAGCGATCGGCGATGCTCTAGGGGCAGCTCTTGAATTCCATACTTTAAAGCAAATCGAAGAATTTTTCGGTAAAGGTGGAGCGACCACTTTTACTCCTGCTTATGGACACGATGCACCAATAACCGATGACACACAAATGACGTTGTTTACTGCTGAAGGCTTAATTGAAGCTCACAAAAACAATACTGACCCTATAACAGAGGTTTGGGAAGCATACCGTCGCTGGTATTACACACAAAGAGACTGGGCAGAATTTGATAAAGTCCCTCCACACATCGATCCCTCATTTGGATTATTGAATATTCCCGCTCTTCACAATCGTCGCGCTCCTGGGCGTACGTGCACCAGTTCCATAAAAGGTGGGATACCTGGTTCTACCTCATCTTCGTTGAATAACAGTAAAGGCTGCGGTGGGATTATGAGAGTAGCTCCAGTTGGATTTTTTGGCTCAACAGCTGAAGAAGCGTACCGCATCGGATGTGAAACCGCTGCGTTAACACACAGTCACCCCGATGGATGGATACCCGCGGGAGTTCAAGCAGTGATAATTCATCGCATCGTGCAAGGAGATGCCCTCTTTGACGCTATTATCGCGGGCCGTCACATGGCATACGAAGACCCTCAAGGGGAAAATGTGGTTAAAGCCATTGACGCTGCCGTTGATCTCGCTCTAAACAATCCTTCTGGAAAATTAGATGGGTGGGATTTAGAAACCCTTGGCGGGGCATGGGTTGGTGAAGAAGCTCTGGCGATCACTATCGCTGTTGTTTTAGCAGAAGAAGATATAAATGAAGCGCTTCTTCTTTCTGTGAATCATTCTGGTGATTCGGACTCAACAGGGTTAATGGTTGGGAACGTGCTCGGTGCCCTTCACGGAGTTTCTGCGTTACGCCCTTCATGGTGTAAAGAAGTAGAACTTTCTAAAGAAATAGTTCAACTTGCCCAAGAGTTAGCTGAGACCACCAAATAAAGAATAGTTATGCCGCATAGTTACTCTCATTCAACCTGGTTAGGTCAAATAAAACCGCCTGAACACGAGTGGATAGATCCAGAAGTGCCTCGACTTTTACTCGGTAGCTCTCTAAAGGACCCACTAAAGCGAATAAAGGAAGTGCAAGCGGAATTAGATCTCCCAATTACGCCCCGAATGGACATTCTGGAGGAAATCCCTAAGCGAGTATTTGGAGCCGCCTCATATAAGAAGAGAGAAGAAATAAGCAAACAAAAAAAGAGAGTTAAAGGGTTCCTCTTAAAAAAGGGGTACGTCGTTGACTTAAATAACGGTAAGGATTTATACACGGTGTACGTGATCAATCTTTCAGACGAAGTTGGTCCACGTGAAAGCCAATATCGTTGGGTTTACGTCGGGCAAAGCATGTACACGCCTAAAGAACGTCTAAAACAACATCTTGCTGGGATTAAATCAAGCAGATGGGTAAAAAAATATGGAAAAGAACTCAACTATGATTTGTTTAGAGATATCCCTCAAGTGAGGTTTCGTCAGGATGCTGAAATGCTTGAGCGGCATCTAGCTAAAGATCTCCAAAAACGAGGCTTCAATGTAAAGGGTGGTCATTGACTAAGAGCGTGGGCCGGGTGGGGATCGAACCCACGACCGAGCGATTATGAGTCGCTTGCTCTAACCACTGAGCTACCGGCCCAACGGCATTCTCGCAGACTTGACATGAAAACCAACTATTATGCTTCAACATCCTAGGTAAAAAAATAAGAGCGATTCTCAAATAATCAGTACTTTCTCCTAGATGAACTAAAATTTCTATAACTAATTATTGGAGGACTCAATGTCAACTTATACCTGTGATGCGTGTGGAATGTCAGTAAATGCGAATTGTGGTTGCTGCAACGAACCTTTAGTGAATGGAATTCTTACTAAAGACGATGGTTCCACTGTTCAAGTATCAATGTGTGTGAACGATGAAAGTAAGAAAATTAAGTCACCAATGTGCTGTGGCGCTGATATGAGTTGCTCTATCGGTTAGCAAATAACTGTTAGTTATTTTTAATTGTCATTCCGCCATCCACCATTAAGAGATGGCCAGTGATATAAGAAGATGCTGGCAGCGCGAGATGGAGTACTCCGTGAGCTAGTTCCTCGGGGTGACCATAACGCCTGAGTGGCACTCGACGTCTTGCGAATTTTGTTTTCATCTCTTCTGGTATTGCTTCGGTCATGCCGGTATGTATCGGTCCTGGTCCAACAGCGTTTACGGTGATTCCTTCGTCTCCTAATTCGACCGCGAGTGAACGGGTTAGTCCAACTACCCCATGTTTTGCTGCGGTGTAAGCTGACGATGTTGGAGAGCCTCCCACTCCTTCTGTGGAAGAGATATTTATTATTCGAGGGTTCTTAGCTTCTCTTAAGTACGGCAGTGCTTCTCGTATTGTTTTTACTTGAGCTGTGAGCATTACAGCGAGAGATACGTCCCATCCTGCTTCGTAATTCGGGTCATCAATTGAGGTGCTTGCAGATAACCCGGCATTATTAATGAGAACGTCTAGTCGCGGTGAGTTCTCTTCCCCCCAGAGGGCAACTTCTTTGATTACTTTTTTGATTTGCTCGGAGTTAGTTACATCTAGCTCCCATCCTTTAGCTACACCATTTTCAGAGGTTATTTCTTCAACAACTGCCTCAATTCTTTCTTCTCCTAGGTCTGTTACTGCTACTTTCGCTCCTTCTCGTGCAAAAAGTTTTGCGGTAGCTCGCCCAATACCAGAAGCTGCTCCAGTTATAAGCACCACGTGACCTTGAACAGATCGTGACAGGTTTGAGAATTCTGGATCATCCATATGAAAGTGTCTCATCTTTTCTTTTTCGTGCCCATTACCGGACAGTCTTACATTTAGTTCTGTTCTTCTTCATTTAAGTCGGCGACGATGTCTACGATTTGGCCGAGACTGTCTAAGCGTTCTTGTTGGTCTATTCCTTCGGGTTGAACTCGTAAGACTGTGATTCCTGCGTTTTTGTAAGCGCGGACACGTTCAGTTACTTGTTCTTTTGTTCCTAAGAAATTGGTTTGTAAAACGAGTTCATCGGGTACCGCTGCAGTAGCTTCTTCTCGTTTTTTTTCTATCCAAAGTTTTTGAACATGTCTTGCTTCTTCTTCGAATCCAGCTCTTCGATATGCGTCGTTATAGAAATTTGTTGTTGGGGAGCCCATAGCTCCAAGAGTGAAGGCAACACCAGGGCGGCGTGGAGCGAGCAACGCTTCTAGGTCGTCGCCGAATTGGACCGCTCCCCCGGCTTGATATTCGATACTGTTTGCTTTGCGTCCTGACAATTCCGCGGCTTTTTGTACATGCCCAAGTGTTGCTTCAGCTCCACTTGGTACGAAAGATGTTCCGACCCAACCATCAGCTACTTCTCCGGTGTATGCGAGGGATTTGGGTCCGAGTGTTGCCAGCCAAATCGGAATTTGTTCGTTTGGCCTTTGAGCTAAACGCAGGGATTTTCCTTGTCCGCCGGGGAGAGGGAGTTCATGGTGCTTTCCTTGATAGGAAATTTTCTCTCCAGCAAATGCTTGTCGGACGATATCTACTGTTTCTTGTAGCCGTGAGAGGGGTTTAGCGAAGGCAACTCCATGGAGGCCTTCAACTACTTGTGGTCCGCTGACTCCTAAGCCCAGAATAAATCGATCATCGCTTATAGCGGCGAGCGACAATGCAGTCATAGCGGTCATGACTGGTGCACGGGCAGAGATTTGCAAGATGCCAGTTCCGAGTTGCACTTTTTTTGTTACAGCGGCGAGATACGACAAAGTGGTGACTCCGTCCATACCCCATGCTTCGGCGCTCCAAATAATGTCCACACCCATTTGTTCTGCTTCTAGAAGAAATTCGACTTGCGTGTCCCAGTCTCGTTTATCTCCAGAAGCAGGTCCGCCGTACCCGATCGCTACCTTCATTCGCTTACTTTCATATTTTGTTTTCTTCGATTTCTTAAAAGGTACCCCCAAATAGACTTTCTTCTATTATTCGGTAACGTTGCAGGAATGCGCTGGGGAATAGTTGGGCACGGGTCGATAGCTAAAACATTCATGAAGGCTGCTCGGGGTATTGGACACTCTGTTGACATAGTTGTGGGTCGAGATGCTGAACGTGCATCTAACTTTTGTGAATCACATGATGTGCCGGAAAGTTCAACTGACTTATTGTCTCTTGTCGGTAATGTTGATGCTGCGTATATTGCTGTTCCTCATAGTGGCCACTGCTCCTCTGCCGTTCCTCTGTTAGAGGCTTCAGTTCCGGTGCTATGTGAGAAACCGCTTGCGGTTAATGAAACTGAAGTCGTCAAAATGATTGAAGCCGCTAAATCTACGGAAACTTTCTTCATGGAGGCGATGTGGACTCGTCATTTACCGGTATATGAAAAAGTTCTCTCCTGGCTACGAGAAGGAAAGATTGGAAGAGTGACTCTGGTTGAAGCCTCTTTTGGTTTTAATGCCCCTTATGAACCGAAGAGTCGACTGTGGAATCCTGATTTAGCTGGCGGAAGTTTGTTAGATGTAGGGATTTATACTTTGACGCTGGCGGACTTGGTTTATGGGGGTCTACCAGAAGAAATTTCCGCTGAGGCGGAACTTTCTCCTGAGGGGATTGACGCTCACCTTGGGCTTTTAGCTAAATACCCCGGTGGCGGTCTTGCCCGCCTCGGTTCTGCCATAAACGCTGCGATCGGATTCTCGGGGAAGATTGTTGGAACCGAAGGTGTGATAGAGATTCCGTTTTTTTGGCAAGCAGAAAAAGCGACTCTTAATTCCGATTCTTCCTCGGAAGATTTTTCTGCTCCGCATGAAGTCAATGGTTTCGAGTATCAAATACGAGAGGTTGAACGATGCTTGGGTTCTGGTTTGACCGAAAGTCAGGTTGTTTCTTTTGATTGGTCTGTTTCGATGATGCGTTTGATGGATCAAATTCGTTCACAAATCGGTGTTGTATACCCCGCAGATAAAGGAGTTCATTAATGGATAAGCGAGAAATAGTAGGTTTATCCCTTTCGGTGCCTTCAGTGATTCAAGGGGCGACTCCTCTTTTTGGACAAACTCTGGTTGAAGAGCCGGAACGTTTACTGGATGATGTTTTCTCTACTGGCATTAATGCTTTTGATAGTGGCCTCACTTACGCAGATGAGGCAGGATCTTGTGATGAACGGCTTGGCGGGTGGGTTACTTCGCGTGGCGTTCGTGACGAAGTAACAATTATTGGTAAGGGATGTCATCCCGGGCCGCCTGACTGGTCTGCTTCGCGTGTCACCCCGGAGAATGTCGCTAAAGATGTTTCTATTTCGTGTAGCCGCATGGGGGTTGATCGGATCGATCTTTGGCTTTTTCATCGTGATGACGAAAGTGTTCCTGTTTCAGAACTCGTTGATGCTGCCTCTCATGAAGTTTCTGCGGGCAATATTTATGCCTGGGGTGTTTCAAACTGGTCTTTTGCTCGCCTAAAGGCAGCGGTTGATTACGCAGAAGAAGCAGGATTGACTTCACCGTGTGCTACCAGCCCTCATTTTTCTCTGGTTGATCAATTAGCGGAACCTTGGCCAGGTGTTACCACTATCACTGGGGACACGCATGGTGATGCACGGCAATGGTTTGAAGAAACAGAGATGCCAGTGTTGGCTTGGTCTTCTTTAGCAAGTGGGTTTTTGACTTCTTCCTTTGATTCAAGTCTCGCTACCTTTTCTGAAACAGTGCGTTGCTATGGGTCTGAAGAAAACATGGATCGCCGTGCGCGTGCTGCTTCTCTCGCTGCGGAGAAAGGGTGTGATCTTGAGCAGATCGCGGTTGCTTATATTTTGGCCGCCCCATTTCCTACTTTTGCTACGTGCGCGGCCCGGTCACTTAGCGAAGCGGAAAAGAACGTCGCTGCTAGTCAAATACAACTCACTGGCAGCGAATACTCGTGGCTTCACGACGGCAACTAAACCTAAAGTACTTTCTTGAAATTGTCTCTTTTCTCTTCTTGATATTAAAGTCTGAGCAATCTAAAAAAGGAGAAGAGTATGAAAGTTGTTCACACAACAGCTTGGGATGTTCGCCCTGGCAAAGTTGCCGAATTTATGGCGAATTGTCAACAGGCTTCAGAAATTCAACGCCGTCATGGTGTTGAGGCAATCCATCTTGTTCAAAGTTTCGCTGGTCCACTACCAGTAATGACTTATGCCATGGTTTTTCCTGATGGGGAAACGTTCGGAAAATTTATGGACAGCATGCCAGCAGACCCAGAATGGGTTGCCTTTATGGCTGCAGCTTCTGCTGATCCGTCTGCAAAGATGGTTTCGCAGTCTTTCGGTCAAGACCTGATGTCTTAAAAGATTTTTGAAAGGTAAAAATGGTTATTACACAAGTAACTACGTGGACAGGAACTCCAGGTGGTATGGAACTATTGGAAGCAGCAGCAAAAGATTCTGCTCCGATACATGAGTCTCTTGGAGCAAAGAATCCTCGGTTGATGAGAGGAGTGGCTCCTGGATCTGCTGCCGCTTATTACGTTCTTGAATTCGATTCAATGGAGGCCTACGGAGCTTTTTGTGATGCTGTCCTTCAACACGAATGGTGGGATACAACCGCTGCGGCTTTAGCCGAGACCTATCCGGACCTCAAGATGTCATCCCAAGATGTTTTCTACGACGGTTTAACAAGAAAATAGGACTTCGTCTAAATCTTTACGTTTCAAGTCGGGTACTTTCGCTCCTTCGAGCGGGTACCCGACTGGAAACAAAACAAATGGTCTTTCATTTTTTGGACGGTCAAGAATTTCGTTGAGGAAGTTCATTGGGGTTGGTGTGTGCGTCAAGGTGGCTAAGCCCATGTGATGAAGCGCTGCGATGAAAAATCCTGCGGCGATACCGCAACTTTCTTTGACGTAATAATTCTTAGAAGTGCTTTCATCAACATTTGTTTCATACCTTTGCTCAAATAAGACCACGATCCATGGGGCGATTTCAAGGAACTCTTTATGATGGTCGGTTCCTAGCGGGGCGAGAGCTTCTTGCCATTCTTTATTCATCCGATTTTCAAGATAATTTATTTCCTCTTCTTTCTCTGCAGCTACCCGTATTGCGTGTTTGATTTTCGGGTTCTGTGTAGCTACGAACGTCCAAGGTTGTTTGTGCGCTCCGGAAGGTGCGGTGGATGCTGTTTTTGCCGCTGTTTCTATGAGGCTCTTTGGAACGGGGTCAGAGCTAAACATGCGGACGCTTCTTCTACGTTCCATTTGTTCATAAAAATTATGAGCGCGGTTCCGCATTTCTTCTTCGGTGAACCGTTCATGTTCATAATGCACAAACGGGTATTGAGATTCGAGTTCTGGTGATGGATAAGGGTATTCGTAATGCTCTGCCATCTTTCTGTTGTAGCAGAGAAATTATGAAGTTCTAAACCTTTAGGGTGCGTCTTGCCAGGAATTTATTCCGTTTTCTAAATGTCGTGCTGAGGAACGGTAGCAAGCTTTAGAAACATACGGGTCTATTTCTTTTGCGCGAAATAAACAAAGTTCTGCTTTAAATGCTTTAGCTTCAAGTACTTCTGGAAGATCTGAGTCCGATAAAGCAAGTAAATCGATGACATGAAGTGCGAGTTGTGTATCTCCTTGTTCAGCGATTTCTTTCGCTCTTATTAAAACTTTTTCTGGTTGACCTATCGCACTTAAAACTGCTTGAGCGGCTTCTTCCGGTGCAGACGGATGCAAATTAGTGGGGTTACGGTCCCACCAACCATTTTCTTCGCGATATAAATCTCTGACTATATATTCAGGGCACCCATAATTTGGAGTCATCCAGGGCTCGTTAAACATTTCCTCTGGGTAGGTCATATCCGCGAGTATCTCTCGTTCGCTCATACCCTTGTTAAGCCGTTCAACAACTTCGTCCCGTAACCATCGAAGAGATCCGGCAGTTTTTTCCAATCGGTGGCGCACTTCTTTGGCTCCGTTTATGATCGGTCCGAATTCAGTGACTAGAACCTCTGCGTCTAAGGCAGCAAGACGGTCTAAAGAGTCAGCCCAACGAATAGTGAATCGTTGAGTTCGAAGCGGAGTTCCGATGTTAGGGATCGCGTCACCAGGGGTGCAGGCCCCTCCGTAAACTAAGCCGTCGTCAGGGAACCAAAGAGCGATGGCGTCGTCTGTTTCAGAAGGCACCCATAAAAGTTCAATTGTTCGTGAACCTTCAGTGAGCACCATCGAATCAGCGAAGGTCTCAGTAGGTTCTGTCATACGGAAAGAAGGTAATACCGCTTCATAGGAGACGCCTTTCCGTCCCGGGAATTGGATTGCTGCCATGCGAGCTTGATGGGTCAGCGTTTCTTTGTATCTGCTGTATCTCCGTAAAATATTTTCGTGTGCGACAAGCCGTGGTGGGCTCTCCCCACGTTCTTCACAGTGATTAAGCCACATACCAACTTCGCTGTTGTACCCCATATGGCCGTGGCTGTAACAAATGGCATGTAAGGGAGATTCTGTAGCCTTGCGGAGATATTCGATCATCCCTGGGGTGGTGAATTGTGATCCAGCATCTACGAGAACAAGCCCAGCGTCTGTTTCAGCGACAAGAGCGTTACCCATTCCCGGTAAAACATAGAAGCCGACACCGAGATCAGCTCCTACTGATTGTGCAGCTAAAACCCGATCTGAAGGTTGGTTCGAAGACATTATTCAATATTAGAGGTGAAACGATGTTTTCGTTGCCAACCATTTCCGTCGTGTTCTCGTATCACTCGACCAGGTGCACCTACCACAACTGAATTGTCAGGAACATCACCGGTCACCACTGAGTTTGATCCAACAACAACATGTTTACCGATTTTCACTCCGGGGAGGATCACTGCCCCTGATCCGATCCAGCTTCCTTCGCCTATAGAAACTGCTTCTTCGTTTGGTGTTTGTGTGCCGATTGGCTCTTCAAGGTTTTCGTAACCGTGGTTCTGATCAGTGATGTAGACGTTCATACCGGTGAAAACATCGTCTCCTATCTCGATAGACCAATGTCCGATGATTGATGAACCTCGCCCGATTAGGCAACGGTCCCCTATTTTCACAACTGGGTTTGTGAGCATTTCTTGGTTTGGACCCATTCCTGCTGAAAGGGTCACATAAGAAGAGATCATCGTGTTCTCCCCTATCCATATCCATTCTTCGCCGAATCCTGCACCCGTGGGCCATCCAATTGCTGATCCCTCTCCAAAGCGACCAAACCGGCGCCCTTCTCGGCTATCTGGACCGATGATGGACATGCGAGTTAGCGCGGTTGATAGTCGCCTAAAAAGACTTGCTACCAATGTTTGGAGTTTTATTTTTATACCCATCGTTCACGGACCTTATCGGTTGTTCTACGGTAGGTTATGGCCAGAAGCGACCAATTTCTTTCTTGTGGACCTAAATGTCGTATTCCCGTTTCAGATATTTCCTGGAAATTCGGTCCCGCGGGCGGCCCTGGTGGGCAGCATGCCAACCGCGTTAATAGCCGAGTTGACGCTTCACTTAATCTAGTAAACGCTCATGGCATTGAAGAAGAAGTCAGAAAAGTTCTTATAAACAAACTTGGTTCAGTTGTGAAAGTGTCTGTTGATCATCATCGTTCTCAGTTCCGAAACAGGGAACTTGCAATCAAGCGTCTTGAATCTCAACTTAACGACGCTCTCGTTGAATTGGCGCCACGGCGTAAGACCCGACCAACAAGAAGTTCTGTTGAAAAACGATTAAAAAACAAGCGTGAACAAAGCGAGCGTAAAGCAAATAGGCGCCGTTTATGGGATGACTAACTAACGAGAAGCGATTGGGCATACCAAGAAGCAAATCTTGCAACACTTGGCTCGAGGTAGGAGTATCTTCCCTGTTGAGCAAACGGTGATTTCATACCGGCGTGTTGTTGTTCAAGCATTGGTATGTCTTCCTCTAATGCCGCCTCGAACCTTTCATAATAGATTTCAGATTTTTCTTCAAAGTCTTCTTCATCAATTGTGCTTTGGGGGAAACAGACCGTCATCGCACAACTACTTCGATCAGCTGACTCTGGATAGATTTCATACATCCACATTGCGTCGGAACCAAAAGCAGTCACAATATTTGGAAACATCCACGAGTACCGAACTCCCGAACGCAGTCTGCCGGTAAGCGTTTCCATCACGGGCAATTCTTGACCTGTTCCTTGCTGTTCATCTAAAAGACCACCTGTGCCTTCAGTTGTTCCAAAATGAGTAGCAAAAGCTCCATTTACTTCTTCGGCTTCATCTGGCTCGTTATAGGTAGTTCCGATACTGACTGGATGAACATAAGGAAGGTGATAGTACTCGTTGAATACTTCAGCGAAAGCTTTCCAGTTGCAGTCCACAATAAATTCTCTACGCCGAGTAGTAACAAGTTCTTCTGCCGGCCACGGTGCATGAACGTCTTCGAAGTCTCCCAGCCAAGTATGAAGGTCTGTTGGGTTTTCTTCCAAACTTAATAAAACAAACCCGTGTGTTTCTTCTAACGCAAACTCTTTAAGCCCGAAATCTTCTTGTTCAAAACCAGAAGTTTTGTGCATGCTGGGTGCTCCTATGAGTCTTCCATCTAACGCATAAGTCCAGAAATGAAAGCGACAACGAAAACGAGAGCATGTTCCTTCCCCAGTCATAATTTGAGAAGAGCGATGCCGACAAGTGTTCGCAAAGGCTCGCAGCTTCTTATTTTCATCTCGAGCAACAACCACGGGAACTCCACCAATTTCAAGAGCAGAATAGTCTCCTGGATTTTTCCATCGATCAGAACGACCCAGACCTACCCAACCTGAACGGAAAAGAAGATTCTGTTCTATCTCATAAATTTCTGAGTCAACATAACAAGCAGCGGGAAGAGTGTGTGCACTTTCTGGTGAAGCAACACACCTTTCTAGCCCCTCTTTAATTTCAGTTGCAATCCCAACCATTAAAGGAAAACTAAAGCAAACAAAACACGTATACAAATATTTTAGAAGTTATTCTTGCAATCAATTTTTACCCTTCTCGTTCAGGGTGTACAGAATTGCTATTGTTTTTTGACAACGACTTCTTTGTTAAAGGCTTCAGTTATGAGTAACTCTGCAGCAGCAAAAACTTCAAAGCCAAAATTCTGGTTTGAAGGTTTAGATGGGCTTCGTGCTTTTGGCGCTTTATTGATCGTTGTGCATCACGCCGGATTCTCTAGCGGCTTAACTTTTCGTAGTGATTTTTTCGGTCAATTTTTTAGTCGCATGGACATTGGTGTTTCGATATTTTTCGTTCTTTCGGGATTTCTCCTCTATAGACCATTTGTCCAGAATCAATTTGATAAAGCCTCTTCTACTAAAACGAATCATTTTTGGCTTCTTAGACTCACCCGTATTTATCCCGCTTATTGGCTGGCTTTACTAGTACTTCTCGGTTTCAACGCAATTGAACTAATGGGAGCCAATCAAGTCACTATGGCTTTCTCTCTAACGCAAATTTATGATCCAACTTGGGGTTTATTTGGAATTAGCCAATCTTGGAGTCTGGCAACAGAACTTAGTTTTTACTTTTTTCTTCCTTTGTTCGCTACTCTGACCAAACGGTTAACCAAGAATAGGTCTATTGACAGTCAAGCCTGCTTTTTGCTTCTTTTTTGCTTGGGATTAAGTTCCTTCAGCTACCTATTCAGGGCAATAGTAATGACTACAGCTACTGGACAAATTAGTTGGTGGGCTACAGGTGCGCACCTGTGGATGCCCTCTTATCTAGATACATTCTCTATTGGTATGGCTATGGCAATTATCTCGGTCTGGGAAACCAAGCAGCCACGAATTCGAAAAATCACAGAGTTTCTTTTACGCAAACCTCATCGTTGGTGGATAGTTGGATTGCTTTTGTTCTGGTTCGTATCAACACAACTAAACCTACCTCGTGGGGTTGAAGGCTCTCCTTGGCATCAGGATTTGAGTACCCATATGATTCGACAAACCATTTACTGGATTATCGGTGCCTGTTTGTTAGTTCCACTTGTATTCAAGTCCAAGAAGCCAAACAAGATTCTAGATTTCTTTTCAACACGCACTATGACCTATCTTGGTTCAATTTCATATGGTATCTATCTATGGCATCAGGGATTCCTTACTTGGACTCACAGTTGGCTAAATTGGCCAGAAACCACAGGAAATTTTTTCTTCTTACTTGGCGTAAGCATTCTAGGTTCGATCTTTGTTGCCGGATTGAGCTACAGACTTCTCGAAAAACCTTTAAATAAAAAATTGAGACATCAACTACAGCATTAGTTTCCTTGACACTAATTTTGCTCTTATTCCGGTAAACTAGTCAGTATTCCGGTGATGTATTGCTGGAAGGTTCGCGGACAGGTGTAGTTATTCGTCAAGTGAGCCACCTAACCATCTATCTCGATCTCAAAGAGACGCGAACTTATAGCAACCGCTGACGCGGGCAAAGGAAAACATGACTTCGACTTTTTCAGAAATAGGTGTTCCCGCGTCTATTTGTAAAGACTTGGAACAAAGGGGTATCCATAAACCTTTTGAGATTCAATCAGCAACTATCAGCGACTTACTCGCCGGAAAAGACGTTTGCGGTCGCGCTCCCACTGGATCAGGGAAAACTCTGGCATTTGGTATTCCGCTTATCGTTTCTTCTAAACGCTCACAATCCAAATATCCTCACGCCTTAGTTTTATCTCCAACTCGTGAACTTGCAGAGCAAATTTATACAGAATTGCGTTCCCTCTCACGCGACGTTCGCGTTGGAGTTGTTTACGGCGGTGTTGGATATGGCGCCCAACTACACACCCTAAAGAAGGGAGTAGACATACTCGTAGCCTGCCCGGGGAGACTTGAAGATCTAATTCAACAAAAAGCGGTAAGCCTTTCCTCAGTGGAAAAAGTCGTACTCGACGAGGCTGACCGTATGGCAGATATGGGATTCATGCCCTCTGTTAATCGTTTACTTAACCAAACCAATAAAGAGCGCCAAACTGTTTTATTCTCTGCGACTTTAGATGGAGATGTTGCACAACTAATTAAACAACACCTAAATAATCCGGTTACTCATACGGTAGGTAATGAAACCCCTGACATAACTGCAGCCCATCACTTCTTTTGGAAAGTAGATAAAAGCAACCGCCTTGAAGTAGCAGCTGAAACTCTTGACTTTGCATGGCCAGCTATCGTCTTCTGCAGAACCCGACATGGTGTTGACCGCCTTACAAAACAAATGTCAAAATCAGGGATCAAAGCAGCCGCTATCCATGGTGGTCGCAGCCAAAACCAAAGATCTCGAGCGCTCAACGATTTCACAAAAAATAAAGTGCAAGTTCTGATAGCAACAGATGTTGCAGCTCGAGGAATACATGTAGATGATGTTGTTGCTGTAATGCACTTTGATCCCCCTGAAGATCACAAGGCGTACATTCATCGATCTGGACGAACAGCTAGAGCTGGAAGAAACGGAGTTGTAATTTCTTTGCTTTTGCCAAATCAGATAAAAGAGGCAAAGAGAATGCAACAAAAGATCGATCTCCAGGAAGAACTTTCCTCACCCACTCCATATTTGCTGATGGACTACCTTCCCCCTATTGAAAAATCCCTGTCCAAGAACAAAAGAAATAACCCAAAGAACAACACCTCTACTTCTGATAATTCTCCAAAGAAACAAAAGAAATCTCCTCACTTTCAGGAGACTAAAAAAACTCAAAATCGAAAAAAACAAAATCAGAAAAAACCGCGACAAAAAGACAGACATCTAGCTGCAGTGGGGCCCAATGGACCTAACCGTAAAGCTCGCCGTGCCCACCTGCAAAAAAATCCTGCGTATGAGGATGAGCGGTTATTGCCTACTTCTCGCATAGACTTTGCTAATCGTGCCAACCACGGCTCGGTTAATAAATCAAAGAAAGTGAATACCATGCCACGTGGCACAGTAAAGTTTTTTAATTCTGAAAAAGGATACGGTTTTATTTCCGTTGAAGAAGGCGAAGACGTCTTTGTTCATTATTCAAATATTGATGGTTCTGGCTATAAAAGTTTGGACGAAGGACAAGAAGTAGAATTCGAAGTTGGGGAAGGACGCAAGGGCCCAGAAGCTCTTGAGGTTCGTAAAATCTGAACACATACGTTTAGTGATAATTTGAAACCCTGACTCATGTCAGGGTTTCTTTATTTATAGGGCAATTTAATTTCGCCAAAACGCGAAGGCACCCGTCTCCATCTTGAGACGGGCGCAATCCAGAAATCACTATTTGATCCCCGAGTCAACGATTCCCTACGGGAGACACTTGAGTTTCCGTCAAGTACGTACACCCAACCGTGAACTGCTTCCATTCTCGCGTCGAACAACGAAAGATGCAAAAATATTTCCTCTTTGCTTAAACCGACCAGTAACAGTAAGTTTCTTTAACGAAAGTAAAGGAGCACATAGTGGGAACTCAATGGATAATTGAAGGAACTATTGACCCGAGGTGGCCGATAAACACTCGCGGGAACGTAGGCGAAGTGTTTCCTGAAGTTGTTACTCCTTTGAGCTACAAATTGGGTGTGCTTTCAGGGGAAAGAGCTTGGCGGGAGGCTTACCGAACTCTTGGTTTATTGAAATCGAATGATTTCGCTTCCTCAGATCCTGTCATCATCGGACTTTACGGGGGATACGTCTATTTAAACCTTTCCTATTTACGAATGATGGGTGTACGCGCTCCTGGCAGTTCAGCTGAAGCGATTGACGTTTCTTTTTTTGGCGAAGGCAACCCGCCCAAATATGTTCCTAAGAAGGGAGATAAAAGTTTCCTCTCCTCGCTAAAAATTCTGAAAGTAGTCCTCAATGCATTAAACGCAAACGAATTACCTGACATGGTTGCAGAGAGTTTTGAAATAGCTTCAGAGTACGAGAAAAAACGCCCCCCACTTGACGCACCTGATGAAGAATTACTTGATTTTCTTCATACCTTCCCCGACGCCTTCTTCCCTGCTTTTAAGAATCACATGCTTTCTTCAGCTCTCGCTGCTGTTGTATCAGGGGCTCTCGCTGATGCAAGCGCTGCTGCAGGAGAGCCTGGGTTGGTGACACATTTGGTTGGGGCTTCAGGAGATGTGCACTCTGCACAATATTCAAATGATCTTTACCGGATAGCAAAGTTTGTAAAAAGAATGCCTGTTGTTGATGCGGAATTTGATTTAGGGGTAGAAGGATTATTGGCACGCTTGGACGGCAAACCAGAAGCTGAAGAGTTCTTTGGTTTGTTTCAGGATTTCATAGATGCGCATGGTCATCGCGGGCCAAACGATTGGGAAATTTCTTCGCGGAATTGGGAGAACACACCCGAATTAGCGTTAATGGCACTTGATCGTATGAGAATTGCAGAACATGATCTTTCGCCTTCTCTTCGACTTGAAGACAACGAGCAGAAACGCTTAGCTGCAGCAGAAAAAGTTCGTCCTCATCTTGGTTTATTGGATCGAATTCAGTTTGATAAGGCACTTAAAGCTGCTCCTTTTTGGGCACAAGCACGCGAAGCTACTCGTGATCGTGCTGTTCGAGTCAATCTTCCAGCGAAGCAGGTTTACCGCGAATTGGTTAGGAGGGCGGCTGACCGTGGCGGTAACCCTGATCCTGTAAGAGTGGCTCTACTAGATCCTTTTGAAGAACTACCAAATTATTTAGAAAAGCCAGAAAACTATATTTCAATAATTGAGGAACGGGGCATTCTTTTTGATCGTTTTTCTGAAATCATTCCCCCGTTCTTTATCAGTTCCCAAGAGGAAGTTCTCAGCCTTGAAGAGTCAGAAAAAATAAAAGAATCGGTTGACGCCGTTCAACTCAGTAAATCAGGAGATGTTCTGGTTGGTAATGCGGGTAGTAGTGGGGTGGCTAGAGGTCGGGCTCGTATCGTTATGGATCCCGCAGATGCTCTGAATCTAGAACCTGGTGACGTACTTGTAGCTCCATTGACTGATCCTGCATGGACTCCATTGTTTCTTCCCGCAGCAGCAGTTGTTGTGAACGTAGGGGCGTTGATGTCTCATGCGATTATTGTTTCTCGGGAACTTGGTATTCCTTGTGTTGTTGCCGTTGAAGGCGCTACAGAAAAAATTCCTGAAGGAGCCATGGTTGAAGTGGATGGGACTGCTGGCACGGTCACACTACTAGCCTGACCGTTATCTAAGGGTCACTGTTTTATTTTTCGCGCGGTATTACGTTTCAAAGAATTAAGAGTTTCGAAAGCGGTCATGTATCCAAGGTTCATGAGTTGTGGCGCTTCACGAAAATCGTCATCTATTCCATGATTATCAAGAGGTAAACGAAAGTGTATTACCTCTATTCCTTCAGGAATGTCTC
Source organism: Actinomycetota bacterium (assembly GCA_902564875.1). Classification (GTDB taxonomy): domain Bacteria; phylum Actinomycetota; class Acidimicrobiia; order Acidimicrobiales; family MedAcidi-G1; genus MedAcidi-G2B. The sequence goes on along the minus strand of CACFCV010000012.1, from coordinate 4,074 downwards.
TCCACTCCTGACGCGTAACTTCAGCTGTAGCGGCTCGAAATCCGGTCATCATAATCGACAAAGCTGTTTGTTTTTCTGGGGGTAGAAAACCCGCTGCCACATCAAAAACAACTAGTCGTGCTGGACGTAAAGAACATGCATACCGTAATGGAATATTTGAGACGACCCCTCCGTCAAGATGGTAGTCACCATCAGAAAGTTCTATTGCAGGTAGAGCGCCAGGCATCGCTGCTGAGGCACAAAGCAAATCGACTGCTGGTCCTTTACGCCACCAAACTTGCCTCCCTGTAGATGCCGCTGTGGTCGCTAAGTGGAATGGAATTTTGGTTTGGCTTATGTCTTTAACCGGGATGTTCTCTGAAATGAGTTCGCGGAGCCGTTCTCCATTATCGAAACTCGGTTTCCCGCGAATTATCGCTGCGAGGTTACGTACAAGACTTCCTCGAATGGGTGACTTCTCCGCCGTCTTTTTCCATACCTCTTCTAAAACACTTATTTGCTGCAATGTGGGGTTCGACGCTAAAGACAAACCATTGAGCGCTCCTGCCGAAACTCCAACTATCTGATCTGGGAATATTCCTTCTTCTAATGCGGCGCGAAGCATCCCTACTTGTGCGGCCCCTCGTACTGCCCCACCGGAAAGAACAAAAACGGTGCCTTTGCCTCTTCGTTGAAGGAAGCCTCGAGTGATTCTTCTAAGCGGAAAGGTTCTGCGCATCATTTAATAGTAAAACGAGATAAGAAAATTTATTCAAAGATTGGGTCATCTTCTTCAGAAACATCTAATTTCTTGGCGCTTACTCGTTGCCTCACTACCAACAACGCGACAGCGACACCTACAGCAATACCAATTATTATTCCAGTGTTTGAACCTTCGCTACTTCCAGAAGACATGTCCGCTGTGGCGTTCAGACTTCCAGATTCTTGCTCATCAAGTAGATCAATATTCCACGTGAGAGTAGAACCTTCTATCGAATCAGCATTGTGGGTAGTTACTTCACCAGGCAAAGTAACGGCAATAACAAACTCAGGTTCCGGAATATCAAATATCTCCATCATTTGTTGTAACTCAATTCCGTCGCTACCAGTGTCTTCCGACAGTTCATCGAACCCAAGTTCTCCCATATCCATTTCCATTGAAAACGTGATCTCATCACCCTCTACAGTGAACGTAGGAGCAGATTCATCTTCGCTATCCGGAATTTTGAAGTCTTGGAAAGCCCCAATAAACGAATACCCGCACCATTCGTCATCTTCGAAGAGAGTTACTTCGTCTGCTCCTTCCGGAGGAGCGACCCCCATTTCACCATCTACGGTTACTTGTGAGCAGAAATCGCCAGCATCTTCGCCACTCATCTCCGCAATCTCAGCAATCTTTTTACTGAAAAGGAAGCTTCCCTCCATTGTTCCATTACCATCTCTGTCCACTTCAAGTGACATGGTCACTTTCATACAGGATGTGAGAATCAGAAGCGTAGAGAGGAGAATTGAAATAAGGCCGAGTTTTTTCATGGTTTAATCTTAGACCATGCACTAAGTTCTTTCTGTGAAGAAACTTTCTTATCTTTTACTTTCCATACTTCTGGCTTACGGATGCTCCAATTCGACGGTTGAATCGACCCAAGAAGATGTGAGCCAACCTTCCACCTCAACCACGGAACCCTCCCTTTCCTCAACTTCTACACTCATAGCAAATTCAACAACTACCACTTTTACTCCCACAACTCTTGCCCCTACTACCACAACCACACCTTTAGCTGAATGCAGCAAAGACGGTCACGGGCCGCCCGAATATGCGGAACCATTAAGCTCTCACCAAGTTTGGATTGGTCAACTTGACAGCACAAAAATTTCTAACTCCGAGCTCCTTGTAGAGCATGCGTCAGTGCCTGATGGGTTGATGATTGAGGACACTATTCATATTTGGTGGGTAGCTGCAGAAGACCATGTGATACATCATGGGACTTTAGAAGAAGATGTGTTTGCTGACCATGGTCCAATAACTGTTGACGGAGAAATTTTTTCTGGAATGGTTGATCCTGATGCTGTTCTTATTAATGACTCAACTATCGGTTTGATTGTTCTAGATGGTTTTCTCCGACAAGGCCCACCTGGTCCGATCTGCTATCTCACTTCTAACGATGGACAAAACTTTTCTTCGCAATACGCCCTACTTGATATGGAAGACCGGTTTGACCCGTCCGTAGTAATCATTGAAGACACTTGGTGGTTAGCGGTTGGAATTCTGTCAGAAGAAAATCCAACGAGTGAAGTTTTTCGTAAAGAACCAGGCGGAGTTTTTGAATTGGTAGCAACTGTGACAGGAGGTGTCCCGGATCTGTCATATCAGGAGGGAATGTTTCGTTTACTCACGTGTTCACTTGATGGAATGCGGCACCAAGTCTCTTCCGATGGGATCCTCTGGGAGCAGCTAGAAAATATCCGCACTCCAGGTTGTGATCCATCAACAATAACTGGAAGTGACTACTTTCTTTTCAAAATGCAGGAAGGAACTCTTCCACCTTTGGATTAGTTAGTGGCAGATATCTATAACTAGCCGTGATGGATCCGCAAGAGTGAACACGTTGAACGGCGCTTCATGGTCCACTCCTATTCCCCAAGTTGAGTAACCCTCGAAATCTCCCTTGAGTGATGCTTGCATCAAGTTACTAGTTCCTGCATCAGATCCATATAAATCCCGTGGTCCGTCATACCATTCTTCCTCTGGTAACGCCCATCCACTTGACGAAAGCATCCTGATAGTTAAGAACTCTGTTCCTTCCATTGTTGCCGTTGGGTCATATTCCCCATCGGATTCAATAGTGCTTCCGGTCCACCAGATCTCCCATCCCGTTGGAGGAGTGCTTCCGGAACGGAATTCTAAAACCCAACGGTCATAACCTTCATGTGCCCCAATCCGAGCTGTTTCCTGAATGCTTGGCCCTGGAAAATCTCCTGAAGGTCCAGGCCAGCCAACCGTTACTTTTGGATCAGCATCCCATGAGTCGCAAGCCGATGCAGTTTCTTCTTCTTCAACGGGCTCTTCTTCAACGGGCTCTTCTTCAACGGACTCTTCTTCAACGGACTCTTCTTCAACGGACTCTTCTTCAGTGGCGGTCATTGGAGTCTCAGTAGTCGACGACACCTCTGCTGTTTCTTCCACTACAGAACTTTTGTCTGATGAGCAGCCAAAGGCCATAAGGGCTGTTATCAAAATGAATAAAGTTTTTCTCATGAACCCAACTTTAGCCTGTTGAATCTGGTGATTGCTTTTACCTATCTTTTTGAGCGTGACGCTCAGCGGCTTTACTGATGAGCATGATTACTAACCAGAGAACAAACAAGAAAATTATTGCGCTTGAATGAAGGACTCCGGTCAGGATCCCTGCAATTAACAAGCCAACAAGTAGTAAATACTGAACTAGTTTGGCTCTTCGCATGACCATCCATCGGCAGGAACATCTAGGTACCACAAGTACTCAAAGACGACATCTGTTACGCATTCACTGTTCGACAAGAATGCGCCATGCCCGTCCCCGTCACTTGTGATCAAAACTGCTTCGCCTATAGAGTCCGTCAACCCTCGAGCCCAATCCATAGGTGTTGCTGGATCTCCTTCTAAAGCAACCACTAAAGCGGGAGTTTCAAGTTCAGCTTTCTCTACATGCAGCGGGTCTAGTGAAGGTGGCATTCCGTAACAGTCTGTACTTGAACGCCAAAGAGAACCGAAATGTTCTAATTGATCGGCTATTTCATCCGCTGCTTCAGCTATTTCGTCTTCTGCAGGCCGTAAGGGATCATCCGTACAATTGACTAGAAATAAAACAGCATTGGAGTTGTCGTAGCTTCCGTCTTCTCTCCTTCCCTCATATTCATCAAGTACACGTTGATGTATTGTCCCTGTTTCTTCTTCCAATATTTCAATAATGCCATTCTCTAAGTCTGGCCACAGAGAAGGACTGTAAAGAGCAGCTCCAGTGGCGAATATAAATTCTGATCTTGTGAGTTCTCGGTTATTTTCGGTTGGAACATTTTTATTCTTTAATAAGTCGTTTACTGCGAAAAATGTTTCTT
>CACFCV010000011.1:0-36117 GCA_902564875.1 Actinomycetota bacterium | reverse complement strand
AAGTCCTGCGTTATCCAATCAATGTCTATAGCGCACAGTTCAGCGGCGCGTAGTCCTAATGCGGCGAGCACAGTCACCATTGCAAAGTCTCTTTCCGCCCAACGGACACGCCCACCTACATCATCGTCCTTAATCGGAGTAGCAGCTACACGATAAAGATCCCGAACCTCTGATCCCGAATAATAAGTCGGTTCACTTTGCTCAACGGCTAACTGCGAGACTTTGCGTATTCTTCCAATATCAGGAACCGTTCCAACACCAAGGTCCGCCACGCAGTAATCAAAAAATGATTTTGCTGCAGCAAGAGTCTGATTAAGTGTTGCTCTAGAAACCTCACCAGAACTTCTCATAGTTCTTACAGCATCAGTTATCTCAGCCTGCCCAAAAGAGTCTGGACGAAAGTCCGTTGGGGATATTTCTGCAAAGGAAACTAACCGTCGAAGACCCTGACTGTATGCCCGAACAGTTGTAGGAGGTTTATCTTCCTGTAGTGGTAGCCAGCGTAGCCACTCATGAAACGCCGCAGGCATCGTTTCCTCTAACGGCAACTCTCTATATCCCATACTTAAATCCCTAGGTTAATAGCATCTAAATAGATGATAACATACGTTATCTACAATTCAAGTATTCTTTGTTGGTCTATAAAACCCATAATTTAGTACTACTACTCCATTAGGGCGCAGATAACCGCTTTGGCCGGCTAACGTTTATATCTATGCCTCGAATGGAAATAGAGTTAACAAGTAAGCGGTCTGACGGAACTTGGACTTGGAGAGCCGCCGGTGCAAAATTACCCAAGGGTTCACTTGACGGAAGCCTTCTATCTGATACTTCTTCAGTTGGTGACATCATTCGTGTAGAGACTGAACAGTTCGTCGATGGCATATCAGTCATTTCTGTACTATCTAACCGAGAGAAGAAATCAAGCCCCGAACTGCTTGAAGTTGTAGGCAGTGGAAAAGAAGAGCCGTTAGTAACCACCAGTCTCAACAAGAAGAAGCAGCGACGTGGGAAACCGCGATCACAAAAAGGGGATAGAAATCCAAGAAACTCAAAAAATAGAGAGAAGGCCGCACAGAAGAAACCTCGTCGAAATAGAACCCCCTCCCCCATCTCTACCGGCAAACGACTCAAGCAAAAGCATGTACATCGCGACGCGGTGATCGCATCTCTGCCGGACGAAGCCCAGTTTCTAGCTAAAGAACTGTCCCAAAAAGGTATTTCAGGCTTACGTTCAATGATTGAAGATCAAAATAAAGTTGCTGCTTCCTCAAACGAACCACCTATACCCTCTGAACTCTTACTTAAGATAGCTGAACAGATACAACCACAACTCCGAACAGCTGATTGGAGAGATAGAGCAGAGGCAGCTCTTAAAGGCATGCAGAGTATCGATCTAAGAGATCTCCGATCGGTCGTTGTAGCTTCTGATGCAGCCGCAAAAGATTCTGAAACTCGTGACTTGGCGGAGGAGTTAAAGAAAGGCCTGACTAGCAGAATAGAATCTGAACATACTAAGTGGCTTTCAGGAATCGAAATAGCGTTGAAGGAAGACCGAATAGTGCGTGCTCTACGTATGAGTTCGTATCCACCTAAAGCAGGAGCACCACTTCCAGAGGAAATTCTGACCTCTCTCACCGAAGGTGCAAACGCCAACCTAACTGAGGAAACCTACCAAGACCGCTGGATAACAGTTCTGGACGCCCTATCACTATCTCCTGTACGAGAAAGAGTAGTCCCGGAGAGCTTGCCTAAAAATCCAGGAAAAGAACTACTCGACGCAGTAACAGAACTCTCAATGAAGATTCCCTCAATAGCCGCATTATTTGGCATTAAACCCACACAGCCCCCAAAGAAAAGTAGATCTCGAGAAAAAACTTCTGCTTAATTGATTTACTTTGTTAAGTCTTTCTGAACAATTATTGCACGAGCCACTAAACCATGAGTTTCGAAGAAATTCTTTGTTTGTCTGTCTCCGGGTAGAGCGACAGAATCAACAGCAGGGATGTTTCGTGACCGAACCCATTCCAGCATTTTGTCCATAATTATTTCTCCAACTCCGACAGATCGAGCTTCTTCTTCCACATATATTGCTTCAATTGAAGCATGGGGTGTTCCGTCTTGAAGGCTCCCCTCTCTAATCACTCCATACCCGACCACAGAATCATCAATGGTCCCGACAAATACCTCCGCCAGTTCGTCTATGAAGGCCTCTTCAAATAGTTTCTCTAATTGTCCGTAATTAGGATTTTGAAGACTAAGAGTTTTGCCTCCCCGTTTCTGTAAGGCTTCCTCGTTGCTCTTGAGCGCGAGTCTTTCTAAATTCTCTAGGTCAGAAATTTCTGCAATTCGCGCGTTTTCGATAAAAGCCACTACGAAATCGGTGCCCCACAATGAGAACACTCCCCGGTATCTGCTACGACAGAAGCTTCCACAAGCAAAAAGCAATGTGGGCAGGATATTTCTGTTTTCTGCCTTCCTTGGGCTTCTTCAGAAGACTTAGCTACAACTTCAACTTTTTCAGACTCTTCTTCCTCTTCTTCCTCTTCACCCTCGTCTTCCTCTGCAGCAAGACGAGCGCTTAGAATCTCTTCTAGGTCTGCTTCTACGTCATCCGGATCTGGCTCGTCTTCCTCACCCTCGTCGCTACTGTGCCGAGAAGGTCGAGGGCCGCTCTCTTCTTCTTCTTCTTCTTCTTCTTCCTCTTCTTCTTCCTCATCAGCGGACTCTTCAAAATCTTCATCCAACTCAGAGTCAGGTTCTTCAAAACCTTCGCCATCTTCATCGAGATCTATATCTATCTCTTCATCCATATCTTCGATTTCTTCTTCGCTCATAGTTTCCTCAAATAACTATCTTGCCGCCGGATCTTAGACCCATAAATCAAATTGCCAACACAATTTTGATATTTTTACACTAATTTTCATCATTTAGAAGCAATTTTCCCGTATTACTGATTACTCAAACGTTGATTTCGTTTCTCTTCTGCCCGCCGTTCTGACTCTAAGCGTTCAAGGTCTTGATCAGATGAGTGATCAACAAACTGCATCATTTCTGCGACAGCACGATGACCTGCTACATCTGAAATCAGATGGTGCATCTGCTGGCCTACTTCTCGATAAGCAGGATGCCCTTGTGGACTAGTTCTCAATTCTAAAAGGTGCATAGCTTCTCGTGCATTCATATGCATCATGTATCGGACTTTATATGCAAGCGATACGGCATAAGAAGCCTGCTGCGGGAATACCTCTTCCATGGCTAAATATAGAGAGTCTGAACGTTCCATTGCTGAATCAAATTCGCTTGTGCATCCAGCGGTATCAACATCAAGAGGGCGAACATATCCATGTGTTGTACTCAATTGCTGCCAATCAATTGTAAGCATTCGATGCCGTTGAAGATCACGAAATGCCCCGTAGTCAGAAAGAATATCAAAGCGGTATGCAGGTCTTTCAAGTGCTCGGCCAGGTCTATGCCTCCGGTTTCCTCTGTCACCTACTAAGGCCTGAAGAACTCTTACTCGTTCTTCAACTGTCATCTGATGTACGCGTTCTTCTACCACTCTGTCGGGATGTCGAGTATGTGGGTAAAGAGCTGAAGCAACCAGTTTAACTTCGGCATCGGGATCAAAATCTGTTAAGTCAACTAAAGGAGCGTTAACAACCGGTGCGTCGTCAGGGAAGAAATATTCACTTAACTCTTCAAGTCTTTCACGCGTATCTGCTTGATATTTTCCAATCTCCTCTCCCCTATCAGGAAGATCGACTCTGGTGAGAAATGAGGGTATTACTTTGCGTAACTCTTTTAGTATCAGTTCTGCGTAGTCGCGAGCTTCCGGCAAAGGGTGTGAACGCATTCTTATCAGGAGTGCCTCATACGCTTGACCAGTTCCGTAAATACCAACGTTAGAAAGAGAAGCAGCAGGAAGAATGCCCCTTACTGAATCGTAAGCCTTAGCCGAAATAGCTTGACGATAGATGAAATCAGAATCTCCTGATCCTTGTGGGACTGCTTCCCGGTAAAAATCTTTCATCTTGGCCACCAAAACGGAGTAAACCTCAAACTGGCGATCAAGGTCCGCTATGTAGCGCGCCCCAAGAGGAGAAGAGAGAACTTCTGGATCACGGTAGTACCTGAATCTCCCTCCTGGACGATCGTCATAGGCGATATATCGTGTTGACTGCTCTAAGTAAGCCATCAATCGCCCCCATTCGAGGACTTTAGTTAGGAGATTTGATGACTGCTCACACGCTAGGTGAACACCACCTAATTGGGCGACACTATCGTCTCCATACTCAAAGAAAACTCGGTTGTACAGTTCTTCAGCGCGTCGAAGTCCTATTGTGGCGTCAATAGTTTCGTCTCCGGAAATATCTAGTTCCCCTACAAATTCATCTAGGAAAAGTCTTCGGAGACTGAGAGGCGATCTTGAATATCGAGCAAAGAGTGCTCCTTTTACGACTTCGGGCAAATTAACTAGCGCAAATACAGGTTCGTCTAAATTCGTGAAATAACGCCGAAGAATTTCTTCTTCATTTGGCGTAAATTCTTCTGCAATATATGGAGTCACAACCGCTGAGACTAGGGGGTATTTGTCCGTCTCGCGCGGACTCCCTCTAGTTCTTCGAATTCTTCACTTACTTCTGGCAAAATTGTTGGAGAAGTCCAGCAGTCAACAACTGTCATAGCCAAAGCTTTTGCTCCATCAATCACACCTTTATCGCCCATTGGGCCCCTTGCATACTCAGCGAAAGTTGGAGTGTGTATTGCAATTTCTTCGGGCGCTATTTTAATCATGGGGTGAATCGCTGGCACTTCATAACTAACGTTTCCCATATCCGTGCTTCCCACTATTGCTGTTTCCGTTTCCGGACGAGGATCACGTCCAATTTCTTGAGCATTGCTTATGTAGGCATTAAGGAGCGCCCGATTATCTACCACATCATCATAAGGAAATTCAGAAAAACTTATTTCCATGTCACATCCAGCCGCTTTAGCTCCAGCTTCTAAACATGCGATCACTCTCGACTTCAAACTTTCTAAACCTGCTCGTGTCGGCGACCTCACATACCAATCTGCGCCTGCATGCTGTGGAACTATATTTGCTTTCACCGGCCCATCAGTAAAAATTCCATGAATCCGTTCATCTGGAGCGATATGTTGGCGAAGAGTTGCGACATTCATGTAGCCCAGTACTGCTGCATCTAAAGCATTCAATCCTTTTTCTGGTGCTGCAGCAGCATGCGCGGCTCTTCCCGTATAAGAGACCTTCATCTGTTCGATAGCCAAGCTTGTTATTCGCTCCACTTCTGATCCTGCTGGATGGATCATTAGGGCTGCATCCACTCCCTCAAATGCCCCTTTTCTTATCATGCGGACTTTTCCCCCACCTCCTTCTTCAGCGGGAGTGCCAATCACTCGAACTTGACCGTTCAAACTCTCAGCTAACTGACTTAAAGCCAGTCCAGCACCAAGACCTGCAGCTGCTATCACATTATGACCGCAAGCATGACCTATTTCTGGCAGGGCATCATATTCACACAAAACGGCAATAACAGGTCCGCTGCTTCCAGCCTTGGCCTCAAAAGCTGTTTCAATTCCGTATGCAGACTTCTCTGTCTTCAGACCATGGCTAATAAGTGAATTCGTTAGTATTTCATGGGCTTGAAACTCTTCATAACCTAATTCCGGATTTTCATGTATGGCATGCGATACATGCAAGAGTTCTTCTTCGAGGTCGTCAATTAGTTCACAAATGACTTTCTTGACTTCTCTCGGATCTTTGGGTTCAGATTCCATCCTTAGACTTTACCTCCTAGAGCATGACCCGGAGAGCGTCAGGCTCAACACGCACAGAAATTTCTTTTGCTTTTACTACCTTCAAGTCATCTAACCAGATATCCGTCTTTTGGCTGAAGTTGGTCTGCTCTGATTTGACACGCCGATAATTTATATCCGGGTGCGGCACATGAGTTCCCGTCTGCATTCGCGACTTTGCTTTCACTAGGTTGGAAAAATTGAGGTTTAAGTCAAGTACATCAAGTAAACCATCACCAGGATGAGCACGAGGAGCGATATTCCAGCTCTTGCGGTGCGCTGCATTTGCGGCAATCCACGAACGACCCAGCCACAATGGTGATCTGGCAATTAAGTGTGAAGCAAACCAATAAATATGGCCGTCCAGTAAAGCAGAACCAATGTCTACTGTAAATAGTTGAGCTTCTTCGTTGCTTAATCTGTTATTTTCTTTTGTTCCCCCTAAGGTTCGCCATAAGTCACCCCCGGCGAGTCCTATCACGGGGATCATTTCATTAGAGCGTTTGTGGCTTTCCAAGATGTCCCATAAATCCTGGTTACTGTTTATGACCACAAAATCTTCTGGGTATGAACCTTCACTCCCCCATTCTTTCCCTGGAGTTATTCCCATCTTTAAACCTCAATACTTTCTGATTCCTCAGAGAACGAAGTTGTAACGACCACTACTCCTCGTTCAAGCGTTTCTATAGATTGAGAAACAACTTTCCTCAGTTCAGTATGACTTACAGATCTAATTTGACGAAGCAAGTCGATAACTAGACGAACATTTCTAACAAATTCACCACCACTAGTAGTTGAATCTAATACATCACTGAAATTCAGGCCAAGTGCCCAATCATAAATCTTTCCGGCATAACGCGAATCTAAAGTTGCCGCAGATTCAACTCCAAACTTTTTTTCAAGTAGTTCAATATCGTTAGCGATTAATTCAATCTCTCGAATCTTCTTGTGCACTATTGCGCTATTAAGTGGGTCGGGGTCTTCAGAATTTCCGCGATGACTATAAACAAAGATGGATAATAAAGCTGCTAATTCTGGAGGAGTGAGACCATCAAAGCATCCCGCGTTCAGTGCTTCCACCACCACAAGGTCGCATTCGCTATAAATTTTTTTCAAATTCTGACCGGGCTCTGTTAACGACCAGTTATTTGCAAGGTATCTCTCCTCTAGCACTTGTGCCGTTGAAGCTAGTTGTCCAACAAGATCAGTTTCCAACTTCCCTAATTGAAGTTCATGCAAGCGACGAGAAAGCTTGAATAGTTCTTTTTGTAGTCGACCTGCTTCTTTCACCCCCGCGGAGAAACGCTTGTTTAACTCTTTTATTATTTCCTTATGAAAAGAAGTTCTGCGCAAGTCACCGTGATTCAGGAAATCAATTTTTGAAACATGCAATGGGCTTTCAAGTATTCCCTCGCTTACAAAGCGCCGGTATTGACCTTTCTGATTGATAGTTTTTATCCGTTTCCGTCCTCCGCTTCGATCTGCAACCGCTAGCACAGCATGAATTTGACCATCCCCAAGAAGTACAATTTCACCCGGCTTCAATCTCGAAATCGAATGCCAACTGATCTCTGTATTCATCTTGGAATTCAGTTTTCCTTCGACCTTGATTATCTGAGATGAGATATCTTCAAAGCCGCTTTCCCTTATATTTTTTGATTGATCTAACTGGAACTGCCCAAATGAGCGCCTCAATAGATCTTCAGATTCTGAACGAGATCGCGTGTTCATCAAATTCGCAACCATGTTATAGGTAGGGCGAAAAGCTGATTGCAGATGGAATGTCTTGTTCAAAGCAAGTTCTGCAACCTCGTTAAAGTGAACAAATGGCGACCAAAGAACCACTCCGTGTCCTTCTTTATCTAAACCTCGCCGACCAGCTCTTCCGGTTATTTGAGTGAATTGACTCGGAGTTAAGAGTTCGTGGGTGTGACCATTGAATTTAGTCATTTTGTCAATAACAACTGATCGAGCAGGGAGATTCACGCCAAGGGCGAGAGTTTCCGTCGCATAAACAATCTTCAATAGTCCTTCTTTGAAGAGTTTTTCTGTTATCTCTTTGAACTGTGGAATCAACCCTGCATGATGTGAAGCCACCCCCCGGCAAAGACCTTCTCTCCAGCGCTTAACCCCTAAAACCTCTAGATCTTGATCATCATTCAAACCTAAAGACTCGTCAAGAAAAGCGCCGACGGCTTCCTGCTCTACTTGACTATTTAATGAGATTCCTGACTTGAGAATATGATCCCGCGCTTCGTCACATCCAGCTCTACTAAAGACAAAGTGAATGCATGGCAGCAGTTTTTTTTGCTGGAGAGATAGGAGTATCTCTATATATCTTGGTGAAGTAAACCGCCTATATGGATCTTTCTTTTTAGTCCCTTTCCCAACATGAAGAAACTTTTTTCCGTCTGGGTTTGCTCTGTTCCCCAGTAAAAGCGGAGTTATCTCTAATTCACGCTTCCTTTTCATGCGATTCGTGGCGAAATAATGGAGTTTGAGGGGAACAGGTCTTTCGTGATGAACCACGACTTGAGTCTCACCTCGAACATTTGTCAACCATTGACCAAGTTGATCCACATTTGAGATTGTCGCGGACAATGCAACTATCTGAACTTTTTTTGGAAGGCTCAGAATTACTTCCTCCCAGACCGGACCCCGATAAGGGTCTTCCAAGTAATGCACTTCATCAAGAATGACCCAAGCGAGCTTTTCTACTGCTGCCGATTCTGCATAAAGCATGTTGCGCAACACTTCAGTTGTCATAACCAGTACAGGTGCACTTGAATTAACAGTTACATCTCCAGTAAGAATTCCTACATTTTCCACACCGAAACGCTCTCTGAAATCTAAAAATTTTTGATTTGATAGAGCTTTTATCGGAGCGGTATAGAAAGCACGTTTGTCCTCTTTTAACGCGCGATCAATTGCATGTTCAGCCAGAACCGTCTTTCCGCTTGAAGTAGGTGCAGCTACTAAAACTGATCGACCTTCGTCAATGGCTGAAATAGCTTCTAACTGAAACCGGTCTAAAGCAAATGGCCAACTATGTTCAGTCACTGGATGAATCGGCTCGTTTTCGTCTTCGTTCAATTAATCGTCCAAAGAGAATAGCTAGTTCATAGAACAGCATCATTGGAACTGAAAGGATCACAAGAGTTAGTGGATCGCCGCTTGGAGTTAATATCGCAACTAGCGTGACAATTCCTACTACGGCATAGCGCCTACCGCGCCTCAAAGTTTGGTGTGTGATCATTCCCGCCAACTGGAGCATTATTAATATGAGCGGGAATTCGAATCCAATTCCAAATGCCACAATCATTTTTACTATGAATCCAAGATATTTAGTGGGTGAGAAAACACTAACTAAATCTGGACCACCGATTGATACCAAGAAATCCAATGCTCTTGGAATGCTCCAGTAAGCAAGACCAGCACCAACTACAAATAAAAGTATTCCGAAAAATACAATAGGAACTACCCATCTTCGTTCTTTTGGGTACAAGCCAGGAGATACGAATCTCCAAGTTTGCCAAAGGATTATTGGCACAGCTAGGACTAACCCCCCATATCCTGCAACCATCATTCGAACACTGAACGGTTCCAATGGATCAGTAACTAAAAGATCACAATTTTCCCCAAATAGTGAGTCCTCTGAAGTTACTCCTTCTCTTATCTCACAATAAGGCCGAAGAAGCTCGTCGAGAATTTGTGGATAAAAGATCCAGCAAACGATAGCCCCTACGAATATCGCAATCGCCATGAATAATAAACGTTTACGGAGTTCTTCAAGATGAGACAAGAGCGGCATGCGGTCTTTATTCATGAATCTTGGCTTTCATCTTCATGTGCATTTAAATCCATAGTTGAAGATTGTGAAATTCCTTCTTCCTCGGTTACATCTTTGGAAGCTTTTTCTTCAGCCAGCATCTCTCTACCTCTTTGGCGAGCAGCTTCTTCAATTAGTGGATCTTCTACTGCTGCTTCTAGTTCAGCTTGAAAGTTTCGAGAAGTTTGCCGAATCTGCCTCAAGGCTTTTCCAATGTTCTTACTTGCTTCCGGAAGACGCGTTGGACCTAAAACGATTAATCCAATTATGAGTATTACAAGAATTTCTCCGCCACCTAGATTGCCCATCCTCGGATTCTATAGTTATAAATGGTTGTCTTTGAAAGTATTTGCGTCATGATAGTTAGATGAGCCCAAGCGAAGAGCAAAAGAAGCCGTTTCAACTTGATCCAATTCTTTTCGCGCATCGTGGAGGGTGCGCGGATGCTCCTGAAAATACTTTAGAAGCATTCTCTCATTCGGTTGCTCTTGGAGTAACCGGACTTGAAAGCGATGTTTGGTTAAGTGCGGACGGAATTCCAGTCCTTAGCCATGACAATAAGGTCGGCTCTTTTGGACGCCGAATTACGATAAGTAAAAGTCTTCGATCTGAAATTCCAGAAAAAGTACCATCCCTTGAAGACCTCTATATCAACTTCGGGAATGAAGTGAATATCTCCTTGGACATTAAAGGCCCTAATTCCATTAAAGCCACTGTTGATGTAGCGCTAAGTCATAACGCTGTTCACAAGCTCTGGGTCTGCCATCCTGACCTGTCTGTCTCTACACCATGGAGAGAAATTAATTCTAATTTTAGATTGGTTGACTCGCCTGGAAAGAGAGGATTCCCAGAAGGCGGGGAAAGACGTGCATTCTTCCTTTCCGACAACGGATTTGATGCGATCAATCTTCCTGAACCTCTTTGGACTGCTGGATATGTGGAACTATTCCATAAATATGGACTCAAATGTTTTGCTTGGGATGCTCAACTCCCGAGACAAATTGAACGATTAATAAATATTGGAATTGATGGAATCTACAGCGACCATACTGACCGTCTGCTGCAAGCACTTAATAAATCAAAGATTCCTAGAGACGTTTAAAGTCTCCTAGTGGCCACACCCGTACGAAAGCACGTCCAACAATACTCTCCACTGGTACTGGGCCGAAAATTCGACTATCTCGAGAATTCCAACGATTATCTCCCATGACGAATACATGGTTATCCGGAATTACGCAAACATTCAGTGTCTCCAGTGAACTTATGCAACCTGTCGGAGTGTTGAAATCGCCAGTTGTTTCATCATCCATTAAATAAGGTTCGATCATAAGATTTCCATTTATATAGACTTTCCCGTCTTGAACTTGAAGTGTTTCTCCTGGGAGGGCTACGACTCTCTTAATTAAGTCGGATATCTCTCCACTAGTTTCAGATGGATTATCAAAAACAATCATGTCTCCGCGATTAACGTCATGAAGGTTGTAACTCAATTTATTTACGATTACTCGATCGCCTATTCCCAGAGAGGGCTCCATAGAGGGAGAGGGAATGTAGTAGGCCTGAAACAAGAAAGCCTTTATCACAAAAGCGACTATGAACGCTGTGCCTATGACTGCTAACCATTCAAGAATCTTCCTTAAATTTGAACGAAATGGACCTGGTAAACCAAAATCAAAATCTTCATCTTCGATTTCAACAGTGGGCTCGCTTGGCCTAGTTTCCTCATCTACAGAAAGTTGGCCTGCAAGGCTAGACCTTGCTTCTGTTTCTTGACTTGGTTCCGAATGCATTGGATTTTCTTCGGACGTTTCAATCCTTTCGCGCGCGCGCTCCAATATCTCTTCCGACCACTCTGAATTTGTATCGTCAGAAGGAGCTGCTTCTTCGTTCTGATCTTTATCTTTGTCCACAAGGAGAACTTACTCTTATTTCACCTATTTAAGGTGTCGCCTCTGAATAAGACGCGAGAATTGATTTCGCCGCCTCTTTTCTGAATGCTTCACCCAGTTGTTCTGGAGCATCAAGAATTTCTGTTTCCGGTCCGAGTCGAAGGAGAAGGCGGGCTAACCATCCGGGAGAGGCAACTGGAAGTTTCACTTTCCAGTGACTCTCTTTAACTTGTTTTGCCTCTATGTTTGGATATTCTTCGATGACCCATTTGTCTTCAGAGGGCAGTAAGAGCGTCACAGTCGGCAGGTCTTTCCCTGTGATGGGAAAGACTTCGGTAATTTCATCTGTTTGCCTTCTTGGCGAATCCTTAGTCGCGAAAGTCTCGCCTGTTTCCGCTACTTCACTGACACGATCTAATCGGAATACACGTTGTGCTTCCACTTGATGGCAAAAAGCATCTGCATACCAATAACCTTTATCGGCAAATAGTCTGTCCACATCGATTTCTCTAGTGGTTTCTTCTTTGCGGCCATAAGAAAAGTATTTGATTCGTAGTCTTTTGTTTTTCAATGATGCTTCTTTAAATATGTCTAGTATTTCTCTATTTGTGGACCCCAAGTTGATTTCTATTGCATCTTTTGCCGCTTCACTTGAAGATGCTATTAACTTCATCAATCCCTTCTCAAGTGAACCTAACTCGTCTGTATCTAAGTATTCCGCAACAGACTTTCCTGCAACTATTAGTTGAAGCATCTCTTCTGCTGAGAGGCGCAAAGACTTCCTAAACCAATCCGCATACGATATTTCAACAAAGCCGTCATATATATGAACGTCCACTAAGCAATCGGGCGTAAATGGATGAACTCCGACCATAAACAGCACTTCTTCTAAGTCAATCAGTAACTGTTCTTCAGGGTAATCAAAATTTGTTGATATTTCTTCAAGCGGTGCGCCGCCTCTATCTGCCACCCATGGAATGACTGCTAAAAGACGTCTAAGTCGATCCGTGGCGTTTAGAGAATTCATAACAGACTCTCCAGCCATTCTTTTATACCTTCCCTTAGCTCTTTCGGAGCTAAAATCTCTGCTCCGTCAAGAAATGTTAAAGCGAAAGATCTGAAAGCCTTCCAGTCGCATACCGATTCCTGTATGACGACTGAACCATCATCATTTATTTTCTGAACTGATTTCTCTCCTAGGTAACTAATAATCCAAGAGGCTTGTGAAGGCTCGACTTGCATCGTTACCGTTCTTGCTGACTCCTCTCCATACCGCCAAGGAAATTCATTTAATTCAAGTTTGATTTGTTCGGGAGGTTCAAAAGAGCCCTTCTCTCCTAATTGGACTTTTCCATTTATTCGATTTACACGAAAATTCCTATTCGCTCCTCGATTTAAGTCATAGCCAGTGAGATACCAGCGACCACGTTTAAAGGTGACCCGATGGGGCTGCACCTCCCTGTCTTGTTCATTGTAAGTGAAGTTGACTGATTGCCTTTCGGTTGCTGCGCCAAGCAGCACACTCAAAGTTGGATCTAAGGGGATCTCAGTAAGTGGCTGTACCTCTCCTTCTTGATTCACATGAGAGCCCAGTTTCCAGAAAGGATTGTCCTTATCTGAGGTTTGAAAACGAACAAGATTGAAAGCTATATGAAGAGCAGCCAGCTCATCGGGTTCTAAATTTAAGCTCTGTTCTTTGGATACACCTGTCTCGATACTGTAACCCTGAGTTGCTTCATCAAATAGAATAGGTATACCGATTTTTTTAAGTTCGTCTTTGTCTCTCTCAAAGGTCCTCCGGAAGCTCTCTTTGTTATCTGAGTAAGTTCCCGCTGGAAGTTTTTCTTTAATTTCGTCACGAGTAATTGGCCTGGCTGCTTCAACCATCGCTGCCATCAAATTAAGTAAACGTTCTAACTTCGACATAACTCAATCTTCATAGCCTCACTCATAGAGCCTCAATTAGCTTTTCAACCCTCTCATCAACATATTTGAATGGGTCTTTGCAGAGAACACTTCGTTGTTGAGGGTGGTCATTCAATTTCAAATGAACCCAGTCAACTGTGTAGTCACGATTTCGCTCTCTTGCGTGTTTTATAAATTCGCCTCGTAAGCGCGCTCGCGTAGTTTGCGGTGGCTGTGTGATCGCTTTTTGTATGTCACCATCAGTGATTACTCGCTCCATTTGCCCACGACTTTCTAGTAAATAGAACAAGCTCGTATCTTTCCGGATTTCATGATATTGAAGGTCCATCAATGCTAGTCGTGAATCAGCCAGCGGCAAGTTGTGTCTATCTCGATAACCCTCAATTAGCAGGTACTTGGCTACCCAGTCGCATTCACGACTTAGGGTCAGCGGATCATCTTCGATGCTGGTCAAACAATGTTCCCACATTTCTAAAGCAAGTTTTTCTTCAACTGACATCTCATGGTGAACTGAAAACCTCACGGCTCTTTCGTAGAATTCTCGTTGGATATCTAATGCACGCATTTCTCTGCCGTTAGCTAGACGTACTGTACGTTGGCAAGTTATATCGTGACTAACTTCTCTAATGGCACGTATCGGATTCTCTAGTGTCATATCACGTAGAATAGTTCCGCTTTCTTCGACCATTCGCAGTATTAGTCCGCATGTAGCCACTTTCAAGAAGCTTGCATATTCACTCATATTTGAGTCCCCTACTATCACATGAAGGCGTCGGTAAAGATTTGCGTCTGAATGTGGTTCGTCACGGGAATTTATTATTGGTCGTGAGCGCGTCGTTGCACTAGAGAAGTCCTCCCAAACGTGATCGGCGCGTTGACTTATGCAATACATTGCTCCACGTGCCGTTTGAAGAACTTTTCCGGCGCCAGACCATATTTGTCTACTTACTAAATACGGGATTAATGTCTCACCTATCATTGATGTGTCTTCATCTCTCACAGTTAAGTAATTTTCGTGACTTCCGTATGAATTGCCGGCTGAATCTGTGTTGTTTTTGTAGATGTGTATCTCGCCATCTATTCCCTCTTCCTGAAGTCTTTCTTGCGCCCCTACCATGAGTTCTTCAACTATGCGCTCCCCTGCCTTATCATGAGTGATTACTTCAGATACTGAATCACATTCAGGAGTCGCGTATTCAGGATGGGATCCAACGTCTAAATACAGTCGTGCCCCATTAGGGAGAAAGACGTTAGAACTTCTTCCCCAATTTTGAATTCTTCGGAAAAGGTATCTCGCTACTTCGTCTGGGCTTAATCGTCGCTGCCCACCCTGAGTGCAGGTAACTCCGTATTCTGTCTCAATGCCGTAGATTCGGCGATCCACGTCAGCTGTTTTCGCTTAGAAGTTCGTCGAGTGCTTCATTTTCTATACGACGAAATGCTCGACGTCCGTTGCCCCGACTTAGAACTGCTACCTCTAAATCATTAGCCATCAAGGAACGATCTGGTCCGGCTAGCGCTTTCACTGCCTGATTTAAAATCACATTCAACGGCTGGTCTGGAGTCCATGATTCTTCAAGTCGTGCTTTCACTGTCTCGGTCTCTCCGCCTATAACTACGAAGGTTTCAGTGTCCATCACTGTTCCGTCATAAAGTAAATGGAATATCTGATCTTGACTATTTTCTTCATGAATTTCAGCTATTGCTATTTCAACTTCTAGCGGCTTCATTTCATGAGTGAAATACTGCCCAAGGGTCTGTGCATACTGATTAGCTAACCAACGTGCATCTACATCATCTCGGCTAAATGAATAGCCTTTTAGGTCTGCATGGCGCACTCCGGCTACACGCAACTGGTCAAATTCGTTATATTTACCCACTCCAATAAAAGCAATACGATCATATATTTCACCGATTTTACGAAGAGTGTTAGAAGGGTTTTCTGCACATAGCAGAACGCCTTCTGCGTAAACAGAAACGATCGCTGCTCGACCCCTAGTGATTCCTTTTCTGGCGTAATCAGCCCGATCCTTCATCAATTGTTCAGGGGAAACGTACATTGGCATATTCATGACTGTTCTCCAGTCACTTCTTCAATTAAGGAGTTAGTGCGGTTCTTTAACTCTTCGTCTTCGATGCGAGTAAAACCATTTGAGTCAATAACTGCAATTACGGGGTATATGCCTCGTATTGGGTCAGGTCCACCTGTAGCGCTATCTTCATCTGCTGCGTGGAACAAAGATTCTATTGCAAGATCAATGCCTTCGCTAGACGATAGTTCACCGGTGTGTCTAAGTTTCAGAACTGTGCTTGCGTGCAGGCTACCTGATCCGGAAGCTGCGAAATCTCTTTCTTCGTAGCGTCCGCCTGTAATATCAAATTCGAAGAGTCTTCCTTTTTTTAGTTTTTCGTCAAATCCTGCAAAGATAGGAACGACTCCTAAGCCTTGTAATGCTGCAGGTAAATTATTCCGAAGCATTTGGCTTAGCTGGTTTGCTTTCCCTTCCAGGCTTAATGGTCTTCCTTCAACTTTTTCATAATGTTCTATTTGTAATTGAAATAACCGAACCATTTCCATAGCGGGCCCTGCTGCTCCTGCGATAGCAACACCGGAATGTTCATCTGCTGGAAAAACCTTTTCTATTGTTCGATGACTTATTAAGTGCCCTGAAGTGGCCCTTCGGTCACCGGCCATTACTACTCCATCTACTGTTTGTATGGCTACGACTGTTGTTCCGTGCATGATTTTGGAAGGATCAACAGCAACCGTCTCCCAGTTGGGTAAACGGTTTAGTTCTCCTAGGAGTCCTAGGAAATCTGGTCCGGGATCGGATTCTGAAGAAAAACGCGGAAGTGTCACGACTAAGAGGATACCTTTCTAATAGGCATTGCTACTCTCCGCCTTTCTGTATGTAACTTTTCACAAACTCTTCTGCGTTTGCTTCAAGCACTTCATCGATTTCGTCTAAGAGGTCATCTAGTTCATTTTTTATGTGCGCGCTTTTTTTCGAAGCTTGCGGCATATTTTCTATGTCTTCTGACGTCTCCGGTTCTTCGGAAGAATTTCTGTATCGCTTTTCTTGTTCTGCCATTTTGTTTCCTTTTAAGAGAATCTAATCATCCCTTATGTTTTCTTCTAGTCTTTTTAGCAATTCTGAAACTGAATTTGAATTTTCTATTATGTCTTCAGTTTGTTGTCGTGTACCGCGTAATGGTTCCAACATTGGAACTCTTTGCAAGTTCTTTTCACCGGAGTCAAACACTAGTGAATCCCAATTAGCGCTGACAATGTCTTCCGGCCATTTTGTTAAGCATTTTCCTCTGAAATATGCCCTTGTGTCTTCTGGTGGGTTATTTACCGCTACGTGCGTATCTGTTTCTGAAACTAGAGTTTTCTGGTGAACCTTCTTGAATAAAGACTTGTGTGGACGTAAATCATGGTATTGCAGATCTATTGCGGCGAGCTGCGGATCCATTGAGTTGATCTTCTTCCGTTCTTGGAATCCATCCAATATGTGTTTCTTTGTGACCCAATCCAGAACTCCTACAAGCGTTTCTAAATTATTTGGAGAATCAAGACTAGTGAGTACTTTTTCCCACCAGTGCAGGACTAATTCTGCGGAGTCTCCTCCTATATTCTCTGTTCCGTATTTGTCAACGTATTCTTTGGCTTGGCCGTATAGCCACCATTGAATTTCTAAAGCGGTACTTGTTGATCCATCAATGAGTTCCAGTGGGGTGTTTAATTGCAGGTCGAATGAAACTTCTTGGAGTGAATGGACCGGATCTTTGAATTTGATTATTTTATTCAGCGCATCTGATTCAATCATGCTCAGAACAATTGCTGTTGTGCCTACCTTCAGGAAAGTTGCAACTTGGCATAAATTTGCATCGCCAACGATGACATGCAGTCTTCGATATTTTGCTGGGTCCGCATGTGGTTCATCACGAGTATTAATGATGGGCCTCTTTAGTGTTGTTTCCAGACCGATCGGTTCTTCAAAGAAATCTGCTCGCTGTGTTATTTGAAATGGGATTTCACTTCGACTGCGGCCCGAAATCTCACAACCGACTTTGCCTGCACCGGTGAATACTTGTCGGGTTATGAAATGCGCGGTTGCATGGTCAGCAATTCGTTCAAAAGAAGTGCCTCTATTTACTAAATAATTCTCATGGCATCCGTAGCTGTTGCCTTTTCCGTCTGAATTGTTTTTATAGACGACGAGTTCTTGCCCAGGTGGGAGAATTTCTTTGGCTGCTTCCATGGAAGAAATCAGGATCTGGTCTGCAGCGCAATCGTATTTTACGACTGATAGGGGATCTGCGCATTCTGGGGAACTTAACTCTGGATGTGCATGATCAACGTAATATCTTGAACCATTAGTCAGCACGGCGTTCACCATGTGTGCTTCTATTTCTGGCGCTATGGATTCTGGTGAGTCAAAACCACGGAGGTCCTTATCGGGTGTTTCATTAATGAAATCCCATCCCGGTCGTGGTGCACTTGGGCCTCTATCGGCGGCTGAATGAGCGTGCAAGTAAGCATTTATTAATAAAGAAGATGCGATTATTGGGTTCGGTTCTGTAACTCCCTTATGGATGATTCCATATTCAGTTTCTATCCCAAGAGTCTTCTTCACGTTCACCAAATTGACCTTAATGTCACTAGAAGGGTAAGTGGGGTCAGAGATATTGACCGGTAGCTACTCCGTCAATGGACCTTCCTCCGGCCTCATCTTCTTCGCTACTCACAAGCGTTCGGACATAAATAATTCGTTCGCCCTTCTTCCCAGATACTTTCGCCCAGTCATCAGGATTTGTTGTATTTGGAAGATCTTCATGTTCGCGGAACTCTTGTCGGACTGAACGAATTAAATCATCTGTGTGTATGCCCTCTCTTCCGCCTGCGAGTTGACGTTTAATTGCGAGAGTTTTAGCGCGTCTAACAATATTTTCAACCATTGCTCCTGATGCGAAATCTCTAAAGAAAAGTACTTCTTTGTCGCCGTTCTGATAGGTGACTTCTAAGAAGCGATTACTTTCCTTATCGCTATACATCGCTTCTACGGTTTCATCTATCATTGCGAGTACTGCTTTGTTGCGGTCTCCACCGCCAAGAGTTGTGACTAATTCGGAATCAATTGGCAGTTCAGGCACAAGGTAGCGTGAGAATATTTTTGCTGCCGCTGTTGCGTCAGGTCGGTCAATTCGAATCTTAACGTCTAGGCGTCCTGGTCTTAAAATGGCAGGGTCAATTAGGTCCTCTCGGTTTGAAGCACCGATGACTATCACATTATTTAGCGCTTCCACCCCATCGATTTCCGCTAGCAATTGTGGAACAATGGTTGACTCTATGTCAGAACTAATTCCAGTTCCCCGAGTTCTAAATAAGGATTCCATCTCATCGAAGAAAACGATTACTGGCCATCCTTGTTCAGATTTTTCGCGTGCTCTCTCAAAAATTAATCGGATTTGACGCTCTGTTTCTCCCACGTACATATTTAAGAGTTCTGGCCCTTTAATGTTTAAGAAATAGCTCGGAGCATTTTCTTCGCCGGATACCTCAGCTACCTTTCGAGCCAGAGAATTAGCGACCGCTTTAGCGATTAATGTTTTTCCGCATCCAGGTGGTCCATAAAGCAAAATGCCTTTAGGGGCGGGTAACGAGTACTCTGAAAACAATTGCTTGTGCAGAAACGGTAATTCAACAGCGTCAACTATTTTTTCTATTTGTAGATCTAGCCCTCCAACATCTTCATACGTAACGTCTGGGACATCTTCTAACAGCAAAGTTTCCACTTCTGGTCGCGGTAATCTTTCAAGTAGAAGTCCGGAACGGGAATCAAGCATCACTGAATCTCCGCTTCTTAGACGAAGACTGCCCTCCTTGATTAAATCTCCTGCAAGTTCAACGACTCGTTCTTCACCATTATTTGCTACAACTACAGCTCTCGTGCTGTCGGAGAGGACTTCTTTAACTGTTGCTACTTCTCCCAAGAAGTGTGGTTTTCTAGCCATGACGACGTTCATGGCTTCATTAAGGACTACTTCTTGTCCAACCCCGAGGTCGGCACCAACTTCAGGAGAGACCGAGACTCTCATTTTCTTACCGGAAGATTGAACATCGATGCTTCCATCTTCATTGATGCCAACGACTGTTCCGTATGGAGACGGTGGTTTTGATAACTGTTCGATTTCTTCACGTAAGTCAGATACGCGTTGACGTGTCATCTCAAGCGCTTCATCAAGTTTCTGATTTCGGTCTATGGCGTGCCGAACTTCCTTTTTTGTTTCACGAAGTTCGGTTTCAAGGTCGTGGATTTGCACGGGAGCGTCTACAAGTCGTCGTCGTAAGTCGGCGACTTCTTCTTGCAGGCGCTCTAAATCTGAATTTTCTTCCGTGGAAGTCAATGGTCCTCCAGACCCTAAATACTCATTGAGCCGGACCTTACCGCAGTTAGTGACAAATGTAACGGTTAAGCCGCACAACTTTGCTAAAGAATTAATGTATTATTATTAGACGAAAAGTCATATGGCTTTGTACTAAAATATTTTTTATCGTTTCTTTAGAGATGGAGGGACCCTGAAGATGCTAAAAGTGTGGATAGATCAAGATCTTTGTACTGGAGATGGACTCTGCGAAGAGATTGCCCCCAGTGTATTTGCCATGCTTGATGATGGTTTGGCTTACGTGAAAGACGGAGACAAGATCTTAAGTGATCCAGGTGGCGCAGACGCTGTCGCTCCTGTTCCTGAAGACCAAATAGAAGCAACAATTGAATCCGCTGAAGAGTGCCCAGGTGAATGCATCTTTATTGAAGTTGACTAAATCTATTCAAAAATCCTAAATAATTGAAAGGCCGCCTTACGGGCGGTCTTTCTAGTTTCAAGCCAACGACTTGTTAGCGGCATTGCGTGACGATTGCTTCTGAGTTCTCCTGCGTTTCATCAACTAGGTTATTTAGTTCATTAGTTTGGACAGCGTATGCAGTCGCACCCCCACCCTTTACGGAAGAGAAGGCCACCCCAATCACTTCTCCTGAGATATTGACTACTGGTGAACCGGAGTGTCCAGAATCTACATCCATTGCAAGCATTAATGCATCACGCCCTGAACCAGGTTCTCCATATATGTCCGATCCGGTGGCCCGTATATGTTGTGCTACTTGACCTGGTCGCCAATCTGTCACTCCGTTCTTGTCGTAACCTATGAGTGCCACATTTTCTCCATCGGTGGCTTTGGAGAGTTCAAGCCCAGGCATTTCATGCGAACCTATGTCAAGAATTGCGAGGTCACGAACAGGATCGAAAGCAATCACAGTTGCTTCAATCTCTTCCGAAGATTCATTTGTAACAACAATGGGGTTTCTGATTCCTGCTACTACATGAGCACTGGTCACCACTATTCCACTTTTTAGTGAGAATCCTGATCCAAATTGAAATCTGGGGCAGTCGCTTCCCTTGATTGCTACTGTAGATTTTTTTACCTGGCTTATGATCGCCATGTCGAACTCTTTGATGTCAGGTACTGAAGTCTCTACCTGTACGTAGTTTGACTGGCTACTAATTGCAATCTCGTTACTGCTTGTATTGGAGAATAAGAGCGTTGCTGTAACCACAATTGCGATTACTGCTAATGCTGCTACTGCTTGTTTCACGTACTTAGTAATCTTGCGTGGGTGAGGAACGCTGTGTGTGCCACCATTCGGTGGTCGGGCCGAACTGCTGGACCTTCTATATGCCATGCTCTGTTGAGCACTTCAATAGTTTCTATTAACGCAAAACTATTTTCTTCAAGAGTTTCTTTGAATTTTGCTGCTTGGGTAATACTTGGCGTGTAAGCAAGGATGATGCCGCCGGAACGGAGTGATTCTTTTGCGTGTGGGACAACGTTCCATGGCTCTGGTAGATCAAGAACCATGCGATCAAAATCTTTCTCTTCTATTCCTTCGTATGCGTCACTTATGGAAATGTGATAACGCTCTAAAGCTTCTTCGCCGAGCGCGTCTTTTATATTTTTTCGGGCTCTTTCTGCGAAGTCTTCTCGTATCTCGTATCCGGTAATATTCGCTCCGGCTCGAAGCATGGTCATAGAGAGTGCTCCGGACCCAATTCCTGATTCAAAGACCCGAGCACCGGGAAATAAATCAGCAAGCATAAGGATCGGGCCTAGGTCTTTTGGGTATATCACTTGAGCTCCGCGCGGCATTTTCAAGATGAAGTCTGACATTGTTGGTCGGACTGCAGAGAATTCTCCACCACGATTTGAACGTACGCTTGACCCGTCGGCCATACCGATAATTTCGTCGTGTGAAACGACTCCTGTATGGGTGTGGAATTCTCCGCCGATCTTAAGTTCTACTAAATACCTTCTTTTTTTTGAATCGATTAAGAGGACTTGATCGCCTTCAGTGAAACCTTTTTCACTCATTTTCCGACAACTTTGCTTCTGCTGCTTTTGAATGGTGTATCTCTAAGGTTTCGCCTTCTGGAATTTTCTCGCGATGCACTACTGTTCCTGGACCTTTCTTTATTGCTTTCATTAGCAATCTTCCAACAACGAGCATTACAAGAGCTATCCGCCAGCCACGGTGGCCACCAAATAGGCCTTTTAACAAGCCTTTGCGCAAAAGTTTGTTTGACGAGAATGGCATTTTATTTCCGGCGAATCTCTACTGTTGTTGAATTTAAGCGTCCGATTCGACGACCAAGAAAATAAGTTACTGTTAATGCAACTCCGGCAAGTACGGCTATTCCTGCGAGAACTGAGTTTCTGCCTCCAGGTATACGGTTTTCTGCTTCGCCTAAAGTTTCGCTCAAACTTTTTTCAAGATCTTCTTGAGTGATTTTGTGTGCCATTTGTGTTTATTTTTCTTTGATTTGTCGAAGAGTGATCACGGAAATAGCTATTAGTGCTGCTGCTGAGAGTAAATATGGAACCCATGACCACCAATTTTCAAAAACTTCGGTTGCTTGTATCCCTCTAAGTGTCCCAACAGCTAGAAGAACGAGTCCGGAACCAATCAGCAAAGAGCCGGCAATGCCGTAGGCGAGAAATCGCCCAACAGCACGAAGAGGATCTACTAGTTCTTGCCGTAAGTAGCTTTGAAATAACGTAACGACGTCATCGTTCGAATTTTTCTCTTTCATGGTACATCTACGCTATCTGGAAGGACCGCGCGCTCCTAACTTCGAAATACAAACTAGGAAACTATGGGGCTAAACGTTCCCGATCTATATGAAGACGTAAGACGTCTGGGCGACTGTAGTGCCCAGTTGGGTCAAAATTTTGTCTTTGTCGCGATACTTCACTTAAATCTAAGTCTGCCCAAATAATGCCTTTTTCTCCATGGTTTGGCTCTACCACCCATGTGCCATCTGGCCCGGCTATACATGTGCCACCGTTATGGTACTTATCTTCTGATCCCAGTTGATCAAGAAGTGGAAAATCTTGGGGAATCATTGTTGAGTCATAGATCGCTCCTACGCTCACAACAAATAGACGTCCTTCTTTAGCTATGAAACGGGTTATGTCTTCGGTTAACCCAACAGAACCAGGCCAGGCGGCCACATGGATTTGGGAGCCAGTGCTGTACATCGCAGTACGAGCTAAGGGCATCCAATTCTCCCAACAATTAAGTCCGGTCATCTGAACGCCTTTATGTTCGTGGGCTACTAACCCTGCTCCATCTCCGTCAGCCCAAACGAGACGCTCGCCATAAGTTGGTTTGAGTTTTCGATGCACACCAACAATTCCTATTGTTGGATCTATAGCGACCAAGGAGCAGTAGACGGATCCACCTGAGGCTGCTTTTTCTACAACACCCAAGTAAGTGAAAGCTCCAGAGCTTTTGACTGTTTCAACGACTTCAAGAAATTCTGGGCTTCCTAGATCCACGGATTGTTCAAGGTAACGAGCGAACGCCTCTTGTTGCTCATGTTTTTCCCATGCAGAAGCATCCGTAACATCTATCCAGACCGGGTAACCAGATACAAAGACTTCTGGGAACGCAATTAAGCCTGCGCCTCCTTCTCCCGCCTCAATAATTCTCTCTTTGACAAGTTCTAGAGTTGCTGTTCGATCTAAATAAACTGGCGAATCTTGGACTGCTGCTACTCGCATAAGTTGGCCTTTCCCTCACTTATACTTATCGCGTTCAGTTAGTGACTACAACAGGGAGTGGAACTAGAAGACTAAGAGGTGGACCAGTTGGGTAGGCAACCAAACTCAGAATGAGTTGGTCATGAACATCCAATACATCTGATGGCATCGGGTCTGCATTTGAAATTAAGGCGAAGGTAAGAGTGCGGTCTTCTAACGTGTGGACGATTCCGGCCAAGCTTTTCACATCATTCAATGTCCCTGTCTTCCCTAATAGGCGTCCCTCGGCAGAAGAACCCACAAGTCTGTTGCGTAGCGTTCCCGACTCTCCAGCTACGGCAAGACCCGCACGTAAATCATCTGAGAATTTCTCATCCTCAAGTAACTCGACCAAAATAGAACAAGAAACCCTATTAGCTGGATCTAACCCGGAGCCATCAAATACCGCTAATGAGTTTTCATTGCTAGTCAAAGAAGTAATTACTTCCTCTATTACTTGTCGTCCAGAATCTGTTGAACCAACATTTCCAGACTTAGCACCAAGAGCCTTAACAAGGATCTCTGCTGTGGTGTTATCACTTGTCTGAAGCATCTGTCTTACAATTTCAGACATTGGTGGAGACTCTACTTCTCCTAGTTTTGTGATCGCATCTGATGGGAGTTGATCAGCGTATGCACTTTGGAAAATTCGCACCGCTCTTTCTTCTAGTAAATCGTCGAATAACGCTGCAGCGAACTGAGCAGGTTCTGCAGCCGGAGTATTCAATGAGTTTGCTGTATTCTCTGTGTCCCAATTGATGAAACCGTCATTGACAGAAAGTGCACTCAAGGGCCCTGTTTGATTTTGAGCCCCTGCTCTGAACCGTTCTGGCCAAGACTCTACCCAGCGGATTTGATCAAAATAGGTTTCATCACCTACTACCGCTCCGGTAATTGTGTTGATTCCAATTTCAATTAATTGGTTCGCTAAGTCGTCAAGGTCTGTGTAAGGAAAAACGTCGAGGTATCGCCCTGCATAATCTGACGTCATTAACAGAGGGTCTCCCCTGCCAACAAGCCATACATTTCCGTCAATCACGCCATCAGCGGGTTCGCTTTGTGCAAATACTTGAGTCTTGAAAGTATGGTCAGCCCCGAACTCTTCCAATGCCGCCACCGCTGTTATCAATTTTTCAGTGCTAGCGGGTATCAATGGTAAAGAGGAGCTATATCCATAACGATCTTCACCACCTTCAACTACTGTAAAGCAACTTTGTTCTGGGAGTTCGCTGACTATCTGATCGAGACTTGCCACTAATCGACGATTCGCTTCTGGAGTTTGCAGTTGTTCCGGTAAACGTCTTGCAGACAGCAACGGTGTGGAGAGTCGTGGAGCGGCAGGCTCTGACGCAACAAGGGCTGGGCGATCAGCATCTTTGTCAGCTGCTTTTGATTGCACGAATAGGCCAATTGCGAGTATCGCAAGAACTACGGGAAAGATTAATCTACGGATCACTTCATACATATTAGATGACCGATAAGGTCTTTGTGATGCAGATAGTAATGATTACCCACTCTTGTGCTTCTCTCGGATAATGTGACCCTCAGTACATTTATTTCAGAAATATTTTATGACTACTAGTGAAATAGAAGATCTTGCCATCAAGGTAATAAGGGGCATCAGTATGGATGCTCCTCATGCTGCTCGGTCGGGGCATCAAGGAACAGCGATGGCTCTTGCCCCTCTTGCTCATGTGTTGTGGACTCGTATCTTGAACTATGACGCCTCTGACCCTTTATGGCCCGATAGAGATCGATTTATTCTCTCTGCTGGTCATGCTTCGATCCTTCTTTACTCAATGCTGTACCTCACTGGACATGGCCTGACGTTAGACGATCTAAAGAATTTTCGTCAGTGGGGATCTCTTACTCCTGGTCACCCAGAAGTTGGACATACTGCAGGAGTTGAAGTAACCACGGGGCCGTTAGGCCAAGGAGTTGCTAACGCTGTCGGGATGGCTCTAGCTGAACGTAACCTCAGAGCAAGATTCGGTGAAGATGCCTGCAGTCATTACACCTATTTCTTTTGTGGTGATGGAGATCTTGCAGAAGGGATAAGTCATGAATCCGCTTCTTTTGCTGGGCATCAAAGATTAGGTCGACTTATTGGGGTTTACGACGATAACCATATTTCTATTGATGGCCCGACAGAATTGGCTCTTTCCGATGATGCGGTAAAACGTTTTGAGGGATACGGATGGCATGTGATTGATTTAGGGGAATCTGGCGAAGATCTAGATGCTATTGAGAATGCTTTTCATCAGGCGAAATCCGAAGATGAGAGACCTTCGCTTATTATTCTTCGCACTCATATCGGTACACCATCTCCTGATATTGACACTGCTGATGTGCATGGTTACTCCTTGAAGGACGACAAAATTGCAGACACTAAGAAGAAAATGGGACTTCCTGAAGATGAAACTTTCTACTGTCCGCAAGAAGTTCTAGACTTTTATCACTCTGCTGGAAGAAGAGGAGCATCCGCCCGAGATGAGTGGGTTGAATCTTTCAAAAACGCCTCAATCGATTTGGAATCTTGGGAGGCATGTCAGTCGGGAACTGGTTTGCAAGGCTGGCAAGAGCACGTCCCAAGTTGGGAAGCTGGAGAATCGGTCGCTACTAGAAAAGCGTCAAATATTTGTTTTCAGGCCCTCTCAGAATTCATTCCTGGCCTTATAGGCGGTGGTGCTGACTTAACGGGGAATACTGGTACTTCTTTAGAAGGATTCGGAGTTCAAAGTGCGGAGTGCCCAGAAGGGCGACAAATTTACTTCGGGGTCAGAGAGCATGCCATGGGGGGAATCTCCAACGGGATTGCGCTCCATGGTGGCTTTATTCCCGTTAATGGAACTTTCTTTGTATTTGCCGACTACATGCGGGCTTCGGTTCGACTGGCTGCTCTAAGTAATGCAAAAAATATTTTTGTATGGAGTCACGACTCAGTGGGCGTTGGAGAAGATGGCCCCACGCATCAACCGGTAGAACATCTTTCTTCCTTACGATCAATGCCAAATTTGCAACTATTCCGACCGGCAGATGCGAATGAGACAGTTGCTGCTTGGGTTCTTGCCATAAACCATTCAGGGCCCACTGGATTAATACTCACACGTCAGGATGTACCGGTTTTAGATGGGACTGGCGATATCAACAAAGTTGCCAAAGGTGCCTACGTTCTTGCTGGTGTAGACCTTTCTCCTGATCTCGTCATAATTGGGACCGGGAGTGAAGTAAGTGTTGCTCTTGAAGCAGCCGATTTAATTAAAGAGCGAGGTGTAAACGTTCGGGTAGTATCGATGCCCTGCATGCAGCTGTTTGAGAGCCAAGATGCGGAGTACAGATCTAGTGTTCTTCCCGAAGGCGTCCCAGTTATCTCCATCGAGGCGGGTAGCACGTTTGGGTGGCATCAATGGTCGGATGTCCAAATCGGTATTGATCGATTTGGAGCTTCTGCACCTGGTGAAACTGTCATGAAGAATCTTGGTATTACTCCAGAAGCTGTATTGGCAGCTGCAGAAGAACTGACTAAGTCGTGACTCGATTAAACGACCTATTTAGAGAAGAAGGTCAAAGCCCTTGGCTAGATAATTTGAAGCGGGGGTGGCTGCATTCCGGCGAATTACAAGATTGGGTGTCTAAGGGAATAAGAGGCGTGACTTCGAATCCTTCTATTTTTGAAAAGTCAATGACTGAGACCGACGACTACGATGCGCAGCTTAAAGAACTTCTATTAATGGGCAAGGACATAACAGAGTGTTACTGGAATCTTGTTCTTTCAGATATCCGCGGGGCACTTGAAGTCCTTAGGCCTACCTTTGATCAGTCAAACGGCATGGATGGCTACGTCTCCGTTGAAGTTGATCCCCGACTGGCTCGCGACTCTATCGGAACAATTAATGCGGCAAGATCGTTGCATCAAGAAATAAACAAGCCCAATGTTCTTATTAAGATTCCTGCCACAAAAGAGAGTCTTCCTGCTGTTGAGACAATGATTTCTGAAGGAAGAAGTGTAAATGTCACTCTTATTTTTTCTCTTTCTAGGTACGAGGAAGTAATGGAGGCTTATCTTTCTGGTCTTGAGAAGTGTTCTGGTGATCTTTCTAATGTCACTTCTGTTGCTTCTTTCTTTATTAGTCGCACAGATACAGAAGTTGACAAAAGACTTGATGCGTTGGACGGAGAAAGGCCTCAAGAGCTAAAAGGTGAGGCTGCGGTTGCTCTTGGTCAAAAAGCTTATGGCTTATTTAAGGAAACTTTCTCTGGAGAGCGGTGGGAGGCCCTCGTCGCTCGTGGAGCAAATGTTCAACGACCTCTCTGGGCTTCTACTTCTACTAAAAACCCTGAGTACCCAGCCACTCTCTATGTAGATACGCTCATTGGCCCAAACACTGTTAATACCCTTCCGAATGCGACTATTGATGCATTTGAAATCCACGGGACTGTTGCTCGAACTTTAGATGCAGATCCAGAAAAAGCAGAAGAGATTCTTAGTGAACTAACAAATCTTGGTGTTGATTTCGAAGATGTTGGTTCGGTGCTTGAGGAAGAAGGGATTACTTCCTTCATCAACTCTTTTGAGAACTTGATCGAGAATTTGTCTTCAAAAGCTGCTTCTCTTCAGTAATTTTGCCGAGTAAGTTTTATTTTGCTACTTACTGATAAGGTGTCTCAATGGTTGACGCAGTTCAGATTGATTCAAGAAAGTTTGACTGTTCAATTGCTGCGACTCTTGATGCGATAGGTGATCGGTGGACTCTGTTGATCCTACGTGATCTCTTTAAGGGTGTCCGACGTTTCGAAGATTTACAAAAAGACCTTGGTATTGCCAGAAATCTGCTCAGCAATAGGCTCAATAAATTGATTTCTCATAGCATCGTCATTCGAGTCCCCTACCAGGAAAGACCAACCCGATATGAGTACCGTTTAACCTCAAAAGGTCTGGATCTGTCTCCGTCCTTGGTTGCTTTGATGCACTGGGGTGATACTTGGTGTATCACCGATGGTCCTCCTACAGTTCTAGTTCATCAAGAATGCAATACCCCGCTTGAACATTCCGTAAATTGCCCATCATGTTCTGAAACTGTCCCAGCAAAAAGTATCCGCAGCCAAGTGGGACCAGGCGGAAGGTGAAGCAATGAAATCTTTTCCTGAAGGTAACGAACTCTTAGCTGAAGCTAGAGAATTACGGCACAAAGCTTTCGGTAATCTCATCACCTACAGTCCAAAAGTATTTATCCCTCTAACGATGCTTTGTAGAGATAAATGTGGATATTGCACATTTGCTCAACCACCAGCACGTTTAGAGTCCCCCTATCTAACTTCAGAGCAGGTTTTAGACATTGCATTCAAAGGTGCCTCTGTTGGCTGCCATGAAGCGCTATTTACGTTAGGTGAAAAACCTGAATTACGTTACCCCTCTGCAGTTGAATGGCTGGAACAAAGCGGGTGTACTACAACTGTTGATTATTTAGAAAAAATGGCACAGTTAGTTTTAGAAGAAACTGGATTGCTTCCGCATACGAATGCCGGAGCGTTAGAAAAATCTGAACTTCAGCGACTACGTTCAGTTGCCCCGTCTCAAGGCATGCTGATTGAATCCCTTGCTGAACTTGACTGCCACCGTGGCGCCCCTGATAAAGATCCGGAGCGGAGATTACAGACCTTGGAGGCAGCTGGGGAACTCTCTATACCTTTTACAACTGGAATTCTTGTTGGAATTGGAGAAGATCGTTCAGACCGCATCGAGGCTCTTCAAGCGATCGCTGAGTCACATCTCCGCCACGGACATGTACAAGAAGTTATTGTCCAAAATTTTCTTCCTAAACCTGGAACAGCGATGCATCGCTCCCCCGCTTGCCCTACAGACACCTATCTTGATGCAATAGCGTTAGCGCGAGTGATTCTGCCGCTTGATATACACATCCAAGCGCCACCTAATCTTTCTGATGATTTTGAACAATTGATTGATGCTGGGGTTGATGATTGGGGTGGAGTTTCTCCGATAACAGCGGACTTCGTAAACCCTGAAAGACCTTGGCCGTCTCTTGAAAAATTACGCAAATTTACTGAAGAACGCGGATTTGAACTCGCACCTCGTCTTACCGCTCATCCCGAATTTGTTGTTGATCCTGAACGCTGGTTTGACGAGGATCTTCGTTTCCCCATAATGGACCGATCCGACAGTCATGGTTTGGCACGAAATGACCCTGGACCTTTCTTCGCTCCAAAGTCAAAAGACGACCTGAAAGAAGATCTAACAGTGGAAGCGCCAACTTCTTCTACTTGGTATTCTGGTGCTCCTTTCTCCCCTCCTCTTCTAGTGCCAGGACCTTCACGCGCTTCAGGTCAAATACGTGAAGTGCTTGATGGAGTCATGAGTGGACAAGAGGTAGGTAAAGAAGAAATTATTTCCTTATTTTCAGCGCGCGGTCGTGAAGTGGCAGCGGTGGCGGAGGTAGCTGATGAACTTAGACGTTTGGCTGTCGGAGAAGCCGTGACTTGGGTGGCAAACCGTAATATCAACTACACAAACGTCTGTACTTACAAATGTAAATTTTGTGGTTTCTCAAAGGGTCCTCTTTCGTTGAACCTTCGAGGTAATCCTTATCTTCTTGAAATGGATGAGATAGCCCAAAGAACTGCAGATGCTGCAAGGATGGGGGCTACTGAAGTGTGCCTTCAAGGAGGGATTCATCCTGATTTTGACGGCAATTACTATATAGAAGTAACAAAAGCAGTGAAAGAAGCCGTTCCTGATATTCATATCCACGGGTTTACTGCTTTAGAAGTAACTGAAGGGGCGGCAAGATTAGATGAACCACTGAAGAAATATCTTGAACGCATTCGTGACGCGGGGCTCAAAACGTTACCTGGAACGGCTGCAGAGATACTTTCAGACGAGGTCAGAGAAGATTTGTGTTCAGACAAAATCAATACCGAAGAATGGCTTGAAGCTCATCGTACTGCCCATCAAGTCGGTCTTAGATCGAACATCACCATCATGTTTGGCTCTATTGAACGCCCCGAACATTGGGCCGACCATCTATTGGTCTGCCGTGATTTGCAAAAAGAGACCGGCGGTTTCACAGAATTTGTTGGATTGCCTTTTGTGCATATGGCCGCACCTATATATCTTCAACGTAACGCTCGACGTGGTCCAACTTTCAGAGAAACCCTCTTGATGCATGCTGTAGCTCGTATCACCTACAGAGGCTTAATCGACAATGTTCAAGCTTCGTGGGTAAAAATTGGGTTTGAAGGAGTGAAACAACTTCTTCAAGCAGGAGTAAATGATCTTGGGGGAACTCTCATAGATGAAAATATTTCTCGAGCAGCTGGAGCAGATCACGGACAAATTGTCTCTGAGTCCGATTTCATTGAGCTAGTTGAGCCGCTTGGAAGAAATCTTGTTCAAAGATCAACTCTCTACAAGCACTTAGATACAAGTCCGCGTCTTGAAGTAACTCGTGAAGAAGATGGCCGAGTTCTTATACCGGTAACTAATGCTTAAGACATCTACCCGCTTAATGTCCTAATCTGAACTTATGAACTTGAGTAACTACCGTACTGGCGTAGCATCAATAGATCAGAAAATAATTGAGTTGCTTGAAGAAGTACCTACAGACGATCTTGATTTAATCGCCGAGCTTTTAGTTTCAGGAGTCCGATTGGGACTCGAAGATGTAAACCGCGGCGAATTGAAACTAACCAACAGTGCCTTAAAAGAACTAAGGCATTCATTCAGCGTTTTTGCCCCTTACCGCTCAGAAAGAAAGGCAACGCTTTTTGGCTCCGCGCGAATTGCTGCTGGTGATCCCGCTTATATAAGTGCTCGCGAATTTGGAGCGGCAATGGCTGAACGAGGGTGGATGGTGATGACTGGGGCAGGTCCCGGAATAATGGCCGCGGGCTTAGAAGGTGCTGGGACAGACCGCTCTTTTGGAATCAACATAACGCTCCCATTTGAGTCATCGGCGAATGAGTTCATAGCTGATGACCCCAAACTGATCAACTTCAAATATTTTTTCACTAGAAAAGTGATCTTTATGAAAGAAACTCACGGCTATGCCTTACTACCTGGTGGGTTTGGCACCATGGATGAAGCATTTGAACTTCTGACGCTTATGCAAACAGGAAAATCTCCGCTGACACCAGTCGTCTTATTAGACCCGCCAGATAGTACTTACTGGGACCGATGGCTTGATTTCGTGCGCCTAGAACTTCTTAATGGTGGGCTAATTAGCGAGAACGATCTTTCTCTTGTGCATATTTTCAAAGACCCTGAAGCTGCAGCTGATCACATTTGCCATTTTTATTCAAGTTACCATTCGATGCGTTATGTAAAGGATCGTCTGGTCATCCGATTAAACCGAACTATAGATGACGAAGAATTACTTTTACTTAATTCCGCTTTCAGCGACATACTTGTTTCAGGATCGATTGAACGCTGTGACCCTACAGGGTCAGAGATTGAAGATTCTGATTTCTTGGATTTAGAGCGAATAACTTTTCGATACAACCGATCGTCTCAGTCTCGTTTGCGTCTTTTAATTGATGAAATAAACAACTACGAAGTTACATGAATTCGTCAGTTTCTGGCTCTAAAAGATGAATTGCCTTCTCAATTGAGCGTCGCGCCCGCGTGAGTTTTTTCTCTATATCTGAAGTTTTCTTTTGCCCCTCTTCAATGGAATTACGAATATCACTCATTGCTAAATCTGCGATCTCATCAGAGATCATTCGAAGTTTTTCTCTAAGTCCCTCGTATTCGTCAGTCATCTGTTTCACCCCCATGCATCAATTTATCTATTACTTGAATCGGGTGAAGTACTTCCACTCCGGACGTTTCGAGATGAATCATGCATCCTGGATTAGCGCTCACCACGATATGTCCGCCAGCACGCTTAATTGATTGCAATTTTAGATTCCGGATTTCAGTTGACATTTCAGGTTGATTTAATGAGAATGCCCCACCAGCACCACAACAAAGCCCTTCATCGTCTAATTCAACGCATTCCACAAATGGATCCAGTAGTTCCCGCACGGAGTTGTGTGCGCCTTGAACATGGCGTAGATGGCAGGGATCTTGAACTATAACTTTTTCTTTT
This sequence comes from Actinomycetota bacterium, assembly GCA_902564875.1. Classification (GTDB taxonomy): domain Bacteria; phylum Actinomycetota; class Acidimicrobiia; order Acidimicrobiales; family MedAcidi-G1; genus MedAcidi-G2B. The sequence continues at coordinate 3,411 of CACFCV010000011.1, read as the reverse complement.
TTTTCTATTTTGTTTGGTGGCAACTCTTTCCATCTTGGGTCGTTTACCAGCCACTCGTGTATGTCATACACCCGTGAAGAAAACTCTTCAGCCTCTTCTGTTTCTAATAGTTTGTTGTATTCCTTAAGTGCTGCCCCGCATCCTGCTGAATCAACAAGAATTGGAAGCTCTGGAGGTAATTTTGCTATCACCTTAGTTGCTTGTTCTTGAGCTATTGAGCGAAGTCCAGCATGATTATGAAGAGCGCCGCAACATCCGACTGTGTTTCCAGAAACTGTGTACTGAATTCCTAAAGTTTCAAGGATAGAAAGTCCTGATTTATGAATCTTTGGAAGCCAAGCGTCCATAACACATCCTGTGAAAAAAACCACTTCTGGGTCTACGCATTCTTTGTACTTCTCACTTCGGAGTGGAATCCGAGAAGTGATTGGGAGGAATTTATTTGATAGCAAGCCGCTTCTTTGGATCAAAGCCAATAATCGACTTCCAATCATTAAGAGTCGCATACGCAGTAGCACCCAAAGACCCACTTTTAATCGAAGATTTAATTTGCGCTCAGTTATCAAAGCTTCTCGTGTGCGTTCAATCAAGGATCCGTATTGAACCGACGATGGGCATGCTGTCTCACAACCCATGCATTGAACGCAGGTGTCTATTGAGTCAATTACTTCTTTAGTGACTGCTAGCGAGCCGCTTTCGACACCTCGCATGAGGCTGATGCGACCTCGCGGAGATCGGCTTTCGTCTTGTGTTACCTGGTACGTGGGACAGTGTGGCAGGCATAGACCGCAAGAAACACATGCGGTCAACTCATCCTTTGCTAAGCCAAGTCGAGTGTTCATGGGCCGGCCTTATAAGGGTCACGATTTGGGTTCAGACGCCTCTCTGGATCAAATATCTCTCTCATTCTTCTTCCTAACAGCAATACTTCTTCTGAATGCTCTAAAGCTCTAGGTTCTCTGCTGCAGTAATGAATTGAGTTATAAACATCAACTACTCCCTCTTGAAGGTTTGAATCTGAAATAAATGGGTGTCGGAATTCAGGAATTTGTATCGGGCATTCTTTACCTCGTTCGCGAAAACCAAGTTTTTTGAGCTTTGATGCTTCTGAATTTACGTCTAGTCCGTATCCCTCTAGTTGAACGAACGTCGTTCTACCGTCCCAGAGTAAAGAGGAAGGGCGGAAGCAAGTTTCGCGGACTTTCTGAGGTAAAACCTCGCCTTCGAGCCAAATGTTTTCTTCTGGGAGAGGGCGGGTGCGGAGAATCACTTGACCGATTAGTCCTAATGTCCCCAGAGAACCAACAAGTAATCGGCAAAGATCATATCCGGTAACATTTTTTACTGTTGGACCTCCAGCCTTGATGATTTTTCCTTGCGCGTTTATGTATTCTGCTTGCAGAAGCGTTGCTCGTATAGACCCAATACGGTTTTTTCTGATGCTGTTTCTCCCAACGACCAGAGCTCCTCCAACTGTGGAACCTTTTGGTCCTTCCAATCCAACTTCTTGCCCATGAATTGATAGTTCATTATTTAGATCTTCAATCTTTGTTCCTGCGTTAACTGCTACGGTCATTTCTGAAGGGTTGAATGAATCTATTCCCGCCGGAGGGGAAACTAACCGCACTCCGTCTCCTAAAATTCCACCTACATCCCAATGGGTTTGCCCCCCTTGAACTGCTACTGCACCGGTGCTCCCTACTTCCCGTTGGAATTCTTCTAGATTCTTCATATCCAAGTTCCGTCGGGTAGTTGTTTTAAATGATTTACCTCACTACAACTGGCGCCACTTGGCAAGACTTTAAATGGATTGGCGCGTTCATCTGGATCGAAAGCTTTTTTGAGTAGCCGTTGCGCTTCTAGGTCGTCTTGCGTAAAGAACTTTTCCATGAATCCTTTTTTTTCAAGTCCTATTCCATGCTCTCCAGATAAAACCCCGCCAGCATCGATTGAGGCTTGTACGATTTCTTCTCCAGCAGAAAAAACTCTCTCCATAATTCCCTGTTCTTCTGGATCAAAGATTAGAAGTGGATGAAGATTCCCGTCTCCTGCATGAAAAACATTCATGACAATTAATTCATATTTGTCTGCGATTTGATAAACATTTCTAAGGACTTCGACCAGCTTTGTTCTTGGGATAACTGTGTCATGCAGGTAATAGCCAGGTTTAACTTGAGCGACTGCACCAAATGCGCTTTTTCTCCCCTTCCAGATCTGTTCACGTTCTTCTTCGGAAGATGCGACCCGCACTGAACGAGCTCCATGAGTTACGGCTATTTCTTCTATTGCCTCTACTTCAAGTTTTACACCATCTTCTAGCCCGTCAACTTCAACTATTAAGACTGCTGCTGCGTCCGTTGGGTACCCCACATTCACAAAATTCTCAACTACGTTGACGATGCGCTGATCCATCATCTCAATGGCTGCTGGCACTATTCCTGAGGCAATTATTGCGCTCACAGTCTGTGCCGCGTCTTCGACATCCATAAAATCAAGAAGTAACGTACGAATAGAAGGCGGATCTGGAGTCAGGCGTACTGCTATGCGAGTAGCGACACCAAGGGTCCCTTCACCACCTACAAAAGCTCCGCGAAGGTCATAACCGGAAGTGTGCTCACTTGTATCTCCAAGCAGCACCAAAGTTCCGTCTGGTAGCACTACTTCAACTGCTAAAACATGCGCATTTGTTACCCCATACGCTAAGCAATGAGGTCCACCCGAATTGTTAGCTACATTGCCGCCGATTGTGCACGACTGTTGACTTGAGGGGTCGGGAGCAAAATGAAAGCCTGAGCCCTTTAGCGCCTTTGTTAGATCTAAATTGACTACACCAGGTTGAACCCACGCAAATTGTTTATCAAGATCAATTTCTAGAATTGCATTCATTTTTGTTGTTGAAATCACTATTGGGGCATCACATGGAACTGCACCTCCCGCCAGTCCTGTGCCTGCACCGCGAGGTACAAATGATCGGTTATACCTATTTGCAGCTTTTACACAACTGATGACTTGATCTGTTGTTTCTGGGGAGCAAACCACTCCAGGGACACCGCCTGGGAATGTTGATCCATCCCTGCTGTATAGGAGTTGGGAGGCTCCATCTCGGCTTACTTTCTCAGGTCCGATATCGCGGCAAAGGTCTTCAAATAAGCGGTCATCTGGTTCTCTTTTGGTTAATCGTTTAAGTAAGTTAACTGCCACGTCGTCATTCTAGTTCTGCGCAGAAGAGCCTCGTCTTTCTTTCTCTTTTATCTATAGATAAATACTTTCATCTTCTTTCTAAGAAGACGCGTATTGACTTATGAAATACGCTATGAATAATGAGTGAACCGGATTAAAAATATTGCAAAAAGAGGTGACACCCCAGTCTTGGCACTCGCTGTAGTGACTGGTTTTCTTGTTGCATTATTG
>CACFCV010000010.1:0-38534 GCA_902564875.1 Actinomycetota bacterium | reverse complement strand
AAGCTGAAGCTATTGCCGCTGCGTTAATTGCTGAGGCTGAGGCTGCTGCCGCTGAAGCTGCTGCTGAAGCTGAAGCTGCCGCAGAAGAAGCCGCTGAAGAGGATGAAGAAACAGAATCGATTTATCCAGGCCTTCCAGGGCTGGCAGATCTAGTACTTGGGACCATACCGATAGAGATTGCTCCAGGCTTGCTTGACTTGACGTGTCCTGGTGATCCTTTGCCAACTGACGTACCAGCTTGGGAGTGGGAACCGTCTATACCAGTTCATATTGATGGAGACGGTGTCATGGATTATGCAAACATCATTGATGCTACAGGAGACACAGGAAGATGGTATCTCCATGTAACCTCTTCATGGCATGACACTGAATTTTATTTAGATCTTGGCCCAGATGCAGATGAAGTAGATTTCGATATCGCTTACGTGACGGATGTTAATGAAGATGATCGGGAAGAAGTTTGGATTTATTCAATGGGCATGGGTGGAATACATAGTCCGAGAGAACATCAGATGGTCGTTCTTTATGGTTGCGAACTTACTGAGGTTGGCAGCAATATAGACGGCCATGAGGACTTCACAATTTGGTTAGGCCAAGCACCTGATGGACATAGTTACCACGTTTCCTGTTCAACTTTTGAAGGGGAACCTCTGTTCACTTATTATGAGGATGAACCAATAGGAGCAGGATTCTGGGCTATTAGCCCTCTTCCATTCCGTCTCGTTGGCGCTACCTTAGAACTAGTTATTGCAGTGGAGCTTGAAGGAGGAATTGTTGCTGACCCACCTCTTTTGGGCCCAGATATGAACTGCCCAAATTGGTAGAAAGTTTAAAAATTATTTTTTAAAATCAGGCCGTCTGAATACAGGCACTGATCCAACATAAAGACCATGGGTTCTCCTTAGAGATTTTTGAGGAGTTTCATTAGATCGAGCTGCCTGTCTGGTTAGCCATGCCACTGCTGCCAGACAGATACCACCTCCAATTAGTGTTGTCGAAGCAGGTGTTTCGTTCATCCAAATCCACAACCAAATAGGTGCAGCTATAACTTCAGAGATCAATAAGAGACTCACATCAGCAGCCGGAACAAAGCGATGCGCGTAGTTCCATAGCGGTGCGAATAATGCGATGAGTACACCTCCACCGATAAAAGCCATCATGATGTCATTGACAGGAACGTTTAAACCAGGCCCTGGTAGAGAAACTGCTGCCGCCACAATTGCTCCGGTTATCCCACCGATAATGACTGGAACTCCTGGATCACGAATTGGAGAGCTACGTACTAGTACGGTGTAACCGCCAAGAAACATAGGGAGAATAATGGCAAGAGTTGTTCCTAGTGCATCACCACTTCCTAAGTTGCCGCCCACCATGACTATCACACCAAGGATTGAAATTGTCATGGCAATTAGAGTTTTTCGCTCTACCGGTTCTTTGAGAAGTATCCGACTAAAAATGGCAGCATAAAAAGGACTTGTACATTGCATGAGCAGCACAAAAGCTGCGGTAGCTCTGCTGAGAGAAACGATAAATAGGGTGAACATTGCGGCGGTAAAAAACCCAGCGATTATTTGGTTTCTCCCCGCTTCAATTAGTGATCGAAAGGGGTTATGCCCAGCGAGGCAGATAATGATGATGGATAAAACTGCGGTCGCTGAACAACGCCAGAAGAGATATTGCCATGCATCAGCTTCATCAACAGCTCTAAAAGTTAAGGGGCCAAAACTGAAAGACAGCCCACAAATAAGAACAACAATTGATCCTTGGAATCGGCTCAGTACTGGGGCCATAACTTTCATACTTTCCAGAAGTGTCTCTTTAAGGATGATTTTAGAATGACACAAAGTAAATGACTGTAATGCTTCACTTCTTTGTTAATTGTGAAGATTTATTTCTGAAGTGAACCGAGGTCGAATTCCTGACTATGAGGTTGTTCTTCAGCCCAATTAGTTCTCCAAACTTCTGCGGTTAACTCACCAACAGGCATAACTGAATCCTTAAAGCGGCTTATCGCCGGCACCAAAGGTTCAATATTTACTGCGTGATTTGGAACCATAAAATAAGGAAAAGAATATCGGTCTGGTCCATTATTAATTACCCGATGAGCTGTAGCGGTGTAGTTACCACCAGACCATAACTCAAGCATTTCTCCCGTATTAATAACAAGCGCTTCTTCTGGGCATTCAATCTCAACCCAAGAACCATCTGGACTTTTTATTTCCAAACCACCATTTGGATCGGGGTGTAAAAGTGTAAAAATATTTGTGTCTTTATGCGGATGTATTCCAAATTCTGCTTCTCCAGCAGTGGGCGGGTATCGAAGCAGAGTCATATTAGTTAACGGCGCTTCAAACGCAGAAAACAAAGTTTGAAAGTCAACATCTAAAGATTTCGCTGCGAATTGAAGAAGTTCTTTAGACAAGTCATCGCAAGCATCCCAATAGGTAGAAATAATTTCAACCATGTCATCTAACTCGTTCACCCAACGGTTAGAACCATATAAAGAGCATTCCTCACGCACCGGATGTCCCTTAGGACATTCCCAGTGAAGTTTAAACGCCTCGTAGACATCGGCTTGAGTTCCAGTTCTGTCTGTCCGATTTGGAGTAAAAAATCCCAGAGGGATAAAACCACGATAATTTTCAGGAGTTATTTGATACTTACTTTTGGTTTCATCAGGTAACGCAAAAAGTTTTTTCAGAAGAGTTCGCATGGAAGAAAAAAGATTCGGATTTATTCCATGTCCAATCACACAAGCAAACCCGACTTCCCGCCAAGCTATATCTAGTAACTCATCACACTTCTTATCATTAAGGTCAATAATAGGAATTAGACCCTTCACCATTCCGTCAGCATAGTTGCAGGAAAAACTTCCTCTAAATTTTGATCAAATAAAGGCAGGAATGACTTCTTCGCAGAACAGCTCCATCGATTTCTTTTGCTCTGCATGGCCTAAACCGAGACTCGCATAATAAATAAATTCGTCAACCCCGAGAGCTTCGTATCGTTGAAGTTTTTCAATTACTTCATCTGGAGTTCCGAACATCAGATTTTCTTTCAACATTGATGGTTCGTATTCGTCACGGTTATCCACTTCATCTAGAGAAATTGTTCTCGGAAACCCATTTGCGACATCACCTAAGTTTTTGAAGAGATTCTCAAATTGGCTGAGTTGACGCTGAGCCGCTTCCACGGGAACCATCCAATCTTCCGGCGATTCGTAAACTGCAGTATGGCGCATCATCGCAAAGGTTGGAGCAGACGAACCCGAATAGGAATTAACTGCATCGTCAAATTGTGATTTATAGAGCTCTGCTTCAGCAAAAGAACGCGTAATAGGCCAGGACATAACATTGCAGTTATTTTTCACTGCGTAATCAAAAGTAATGGGTGAACGAGCCGCAACCCAGATAGGTGGATGTGGCTTCTGCACAGGTTTTGGAACCGAAGTTGATGTTGGGAAAGACCAAAATTCTCCTTCATGTGCATAATCGCCATTCCAGAGTTCTTTAAGAACAGGAATCATTTCTTGCATATAGCGCCAAGCGTCTGATTGCAAAAGACCGGGATGCATCCGGTCAAATTCTCGCTGGTAAGCACCGGAACCAATGCCAAACTCTAAACGACCACCACTGATTAGGTCTAAAAGAGCAGCTTCTCCGGCTAAGTTCAAAGGGTGCCAATATGCAGCAACAGCTACAGCGGTGCCTAAACGTATTTTTTCAGTATGGCCCGCCCACCAAGTCAGAATTTGGAAAGGGTTTGGAGCAATTGTCATTTCCAAAGCATGATGTTCAGCTGCCCATACAGTTGTGAATCCTCCAGCTTCAGCCATCTGAACCATTTCAACTGTGTGATCGACGACATCGTGCATGTCGTAACTATCATCCATTCTTTCTAAATTGATCGCTAGTTGAAATTTCATTTAAATACTTACCTAAAAAACATGGTTTGAAACTTGCAATTAAGCACAGGCTATAAAGGAAGGCTACGCCAATATCGGTCAAGAAAAACCTGTAAGGAGTTAATAAAGACCTCTGGCTCTTCAAGCAAACCAAGGTGCTTAAGTTCTGGAACTATAACTATTTCAGACCCCAGAATTTCTTCACTTATTGCTTGAGCCATCGCGGGTGTTGAACCGCTGTCATTTTCACAAGTCATAACCAATGTTGGAACAGTTATTGACGGGTTTGGACGGATTAACTCAATAACCCCGTTAGCGAGAACATGCCGACATTGGGTATAAGAATCTAAATCATTGTTTAAAACTCCGGTACGAACTTTGGAAATAATTTCAGGGCTCTTTTCAAAAAAAGAAGGAGTAAACCATCTTCTAAGCGTTTCGTCTATAGTCGCTTCAATTCCACCTGCAGAGGTTTGATGTGCACGTTCCTCCACAAGCCGTTGAGCTTCTTGGTCTCTTTCATGTGGTGAGTTCAAAATCGCCAGTGCACCCGTTTTTTCAGGGTTATCAAGAGCGAAACGGCGGTTAATCATGCCCCCCAAAGAGAATCCAACAATTGCCGCGCGATCAATTTCTAATTCATCCAATAGGTCTGCAAGTTGTTCAGCGAAAAGAGAAAGGGTTTGGGTGGCAATCGGAGCATCAGATTTCCCGTGGCCATTTAAGTCATAAAGTACAACTCGGTAATCATCACTAAAAAAGGGTGCGATTTTTTCCCATGTATTGAGATCTAAACCGAGCCCATGGACAAACACAACAGCAGGATCGTTGACGCTCCCAAATACTTCATAATTTGTGCCTGACTTTGTTCGTAACGCCATTGAAGATTCTTCTCCATTTAGGTTCGTTACATTGTAACGAAGCGACTTGAAGCCCACGTAAAGGAAACCATGGAAGAAACAAACTCTCATAGGTATAAGAGAAAAGACTCTTCACCTGAGATTTTAATAATTGGAGCTGGTCTCGCCGGTTTAACTGCAGCAAGCACATTAAAAAACGCCGGACATGAAGTCCTTATAGTTGAAGCCAATGACGCTGTAGGAGGCCGAGTACGAACAGACATTCATGAAGGTTTTCTCTTAGATCGAGGATTTCAAATACTTTTAACCGGCTATCCGGAACTCGCCCGACATTTGGATTTAGAAGCACTCGAATTAAATGCTTTTGCGCCCGGAGCAAATATTTTTAGAAACGGTAAATTTGATGTCATCTCTGATCCATTCCGTAGTCTTTCTGCTGGACTTTCAACAATCACGTCATCAGCGGTCACCTTTCAAGACAAATTAGCTCTGCTCCGTCTTCGGTTTTCTCTTATTCGAGGAACCGCACTGATATCGCAAAATGAAGACGAGAAAGTTCTTGGATATCTTGAAACTCTTGGCTTCTCTAAAAAAGCAATCAACAATTTTTTTGTTCCGCTTCTCGGCGGAATTGGACTCGACCCTGAACTCCAAGGATCCGCTCGTCTGTCGTTACTGATACTAAAAATGTTATTTACCGGAACGGCAGCATTACCAAAGAACGGAATGCAAGCTATCCCAAATCAACTAGCAGAAAATATTGGAAAAGAAAATATTCTTCTCAACCATTCAGTTGAAAAAATTGATGGCACAGAAGTGACATTAGAGTCAGGCGAAAAAATTATCTCATCCCATGTAGTGATCGCCACAGAATCTCCAGCCGCATCCCAACTCCTCAACCAACAAGAGCTTCCATCACGTTCTGTTTCTTGCGTGTACTTTGCTGCACCCCATGCCCCAACCAAAACCACCGCTCTTCTCCTTGACGGTCAAAAATCAGGACCTGCTCTCAATGTCGCAATAATTACCAACATTGCGCCCTCTTACTCTTCAAACAATGAAACCCTTATCGCTTCAGCAATACCAGGTCACTACACACCAGAAGCTCTTCAGTCAGTAACAGAACAGATGAGGAACTGGTTTGGAGAACAAGTAGATGACTGGAAACATTTAAGAACGTATTCCATTAGACATGGACAACCCGATTTTCAACCAAAGATGCCTTTCCGTCGTACTACTCAAATCGACGCAACTAAATGGATATGCGGAGATCATCGTGATACTCCTTCCATTCAAGGGGCAATGGTTTCAGGTCGCAGAACCGCCGAGTCTCTGATAAAGAGTCTTAAGAACTAGGACTAAGACTGTTACTTGCCAGTATTCGAGAAACGGTCATCGTGATTACACGTCTATCTGCACCACGGTCCTTCGGAGGAGAGTATCTTCTGGCATAACGCTCAACCGCATCCTTACAAACTTCTGGATCAGCGCTCACGGAACAACTACCTTCAAAAGTTACCCACCGTCCGCCATCAACTTGAGCAATGGATCCAACCAAGTTCCCTTTCTCCAGTAATCGAGTTTTTAAACTCCCAGACCAAGTAATAATCTTCACAACTTCTGACTCTTCGTCCCACATAAACCCGATTGGGGTCGAATGAGGTCTCCCATCAGGTCTCACTAAAGTCAGGATGGCGAGATGACGTTCCGTTAAGAACTCTGTTAAAGCTGAGTTCACTTCACTAGCAGAAAAAGCGGCCATTATTTGATCCTTTTGTTTGGCTATTGAGATTAGTCATTTTTTTGGTTAGCCCTCCGTCGATGCCGTAATCTTTCTTGAGCTTCTTCGGTTCCATCATGCCAAGTTTTAAAAACCGCATCAATGGGTGTCGGAGTATTGCCATAGTTAACTTCAAAATAACGATGATGTAGCTGATGGAAAAGATCACCAGTGGAAAGTTTCCATTTCTTCCCAACCATTAGATAATCAAAACCTGAATGAGAAACTGCAGGACTTAATCCGTTAAAAAATCCGGAAGCAAGAATCACAATTGGATGCACCGGGACCACCCACCAAATTAAGAACACAGTGAAATAAATAACGTGCTCAATTGGATGGAACGAAATACCGCTCCAGGGACCAATATTTACATTTCGGTGATGCCGATCATGAGCTACCTGGTAAAGCGGTTTCCAATGAAGGGCACGATGAATAATCCAGAAATGGATAGTTGCCCAAAAAATAACACCGACAGAAACCATAAACGATAAATAGATAGGAGAATCACTCCAAGTTGTCGATGGAATCCGATTAGAAGCCCAAACCCAGAGAGTCAAAGATTCAAAAATTGACCAAAAAGTAACTCCGCTAGCCAAACTCCAAAAAATATTGTCTTTGACCTGATTTCGCCAAAGAAACTTTCGGCTATTTGTCGCTAACCACCGTTCCGTGAACTTGAAATTCTTATCCTGTGAACGGCGAATATAGAACCACCAATGTAAACCTCCGGCTAGAAGACAGAGAAGAAAAGCATTCCTTAACCAAATAAGTCCGATCCAACTAAGGCTCAAGGTCGACATTGTTGCGCCACTCGGTGTTAAAAAATGCCATGTAAAAATACTGAGGCCTATCCAGAGAAAACCCCATGGGAAGTACATTTCAAAAAGTAACCACCGGATAGCCTTTGTAGGTTTTGGGGGCCAAGAATAAAGGGGAGGCTTTTCAATTGGTACAGGCGGTTTATAGCCACTCTCAGATTTAGACGTATCGTTTGACATTACTCCTCCATAAGAATGCCAATTGCGCTATTTCTATCATCAATTATTGAAAAATACTTGTGATATACACTTTGGCAATGGAAGAAAAAATTCCAGAAAAAATGAAAGCGGCACTTCTTCTCGGTACTGGTGGGCCAGAAATGTTAGAGATTCGTGACGATGTTTCCGTTCCAGTAGTTCAACAAGATCAAGTATTAGTAAAAGTCTCCGCGTGCGGTCTAAACAACACAGACATCAACACTCGAGTTGGATGGTATAGCCGCTCTGTCAACAGCGCGACAACAAATAGTGGATTTGAGGAAGCACGAACTGATGATGCGACATGGGGTCGTTCCGGGCTTAAATTTCCCCGCATCCAAGGAGCTGACATTAGTGGTCGAATCGTGAAGGTCGGAGAAGGAATAAACGACTCTCTCCTTGGTGAACGAGTTCTAGTGAACCCATGCATATTAGATAAAGATGACCCCTCAAATCGAGAACTTGCCGGATACCTAGGCAGTGAATTTAATGGAGGGTTTGCAGAATATTGTGTTCTTCCAGCCAGAAACGTGCATGTTATAGAAACAGACCTTTCAGATATTGAGTTAGCGAGCTTTCCTTGTTCATGGGCAGCAGCTGAACATATGCTGCAACGAGTTCAATTAGAGGCAGGGCAAAGCATTGCGATAACTGGAGCATCCGGAGGGGTAGGAACCGCGCTTATTCAACTTGCGAAACGCCGTCACGCAATTGTTTATGCTGTCGCATCTTCAAAGAAACTTGATCAGGTTAAGCACGTCGGAGCAGACGCAGTGATTGCTAGAGAATCCAGCAATGTTCCTGAAGAGATTTACTCAATCCACGGAAACAAAATAGATGTCGTAGCGGATGTTGTTGGTGGAGAAAATTTTTCCGCGTGGCTTGAATTACTAAAACAGGGTGGGAAATACGTTACTTCCGGAGCGATAGCTGGGCCGATTGTAGATCTCGATCTACGAACGCTGTATTTAAAAGACCTTGAAATTGTTGGTGCAACAGTTTTTCAGTCAGAACTATTTGAAGACCTAGTGAGTTACATAAAACGTGGAGAAGTTCAACCGCAGGTAGGAAAAGCATTCAAGTTTGAAGAAATACACGAAGCTCAACGCGTATTCAACCTGAAAGACCATGTTGGATCAATTGTGCTTACTTTTTGAAACATCAGGAATCAGTAAGAGAAATACCTATTCAAAGTTCTCCGCCACTTATTGGAAGGCAACTCTGGATGAAGAGCAGCTAACCCGGTGCAGAACTTACTGATTCGCACTGGACGTATTCCATGAGTCCACAATAACTGGTCAAAAAAACTCGGAGGACCAGCAGACTTAGTTTCAAAAACAAAGTGACTTAGAGAAACTTTATTCTCTTCCCAATCCTCACAAATTAAATTCTCATCGCAAGTCAATCGTGCCCAAGAATTCAAATCCACTAAAGTGGTGCGACTATATTTTGTTGTCAAAACTGGGGCAAGTTCTCTTGGGACGCTTAAATCACCAACAACAGATTCAATAAATTCTCTACCCGCGCTAGTAATTTCTTTGTGCTTATCAAGGGTGTAATCAAAGCGTTTCTTTGCGTTCATTTTTCTACCAGCTCTGAGCTTCACCTCAAGTTTGCAAATATCTGAATCAACGTAAATCCGACTTCGGATCTTAAACCGTCGTCTTCTTCGATAAGCGGCGGAACGGTATGAGTCAAAGTTTGGGCTATCAAAATAAACAGATTGATAACTAAAACTCCTTTTCCCATCAATATCTAAGACAGCTGAAGAAGGAGGTAAAGATTCTACAATCGCGGTTACTGTGTCGCGGTCCACAATATATTTTCGGTCGATTCGCGTTCTTAAAGAAGCGACTTCATCCATTTCTTCAAGGCTTATAGGCTCAAGATGTGCAAGATTCAAAGCCATTAACTATCACCTAGAAAATCTAATCTCCACTATTTTGATTCAATTTGTATCGAACATTGACCACAGTGCTGTCATTTATAAGATCAACTCTTCTCACATTGATCTTTAATATTTCACCGTTTATAAGAGATTCAAGCCGTTCAGACAATTCTTTCTCATCTACATAAGCTCTGTCTAAAGTCAGTGTTTTGCTACGGGAATCAGCGAAAAGTTGTGGATGGTCACCAATAAACATGGCAATCAAAATCGCAGCCATAAGCGTTGGAGTAGCCCAAACTGGGTCAATGGGCATTCCTGCAAGTAGACCTAAAGCCAGGGCAGTGAAGTAATAAGCGATTTCTTGTTGACCAAGCTCGTTTGAGCGGAGTCGGATAATTGAGAGAACACCGAAGAGCCCTAACCCAAGCCCAAGATTCACTTCAGTTCTCGTGAGCGTCATTGTGATACCCAAAAGCGCAACATTTATTCCTAAAAGCGCTGGAATCATGTCCCGTCTACGGTGACGAGGAAAATAAAGACCGAAAACTAAAAGTAAAACTGCTACGACATCACACACAATTAGCAGAGGCTGGGACATAAGAAGAAAAGGTTAACAAATGAAAGCAAGAATCCCTTATTCAAGGTCAGAAAGTGAACGAGTTAGCAAGAGATTGTTGACTAGATACTAGTCAGTGCAGATAAATCCACCCTGCTCATCGCCAGTGTTTGGTTGCCTATCAGGGCCTGAATTGCCAACAAGAAAGCAACCGCCTTCTGAAGGAATACGGGGAACAGAAAATTCTTCTGTCTCTATTTCACCGTCTTCATTTGCAAAAGCTATAGCAAGCATGTTCGACATGTTGCACAAATCTATATTCGGTAATGAAGAACCAGGGCAACCAAATACGGCTGAAGGAAGTCCCGGAGTGAGACCTTCACCACGTAAAACCCCTGTCCAAGGTTCTCCGGGAATAGGTTCCGGAATTATGGAAAGCTTTATTTCAGTTAAACCGGACAAATCTTCCATGTTTAGAGACCCGTTTGGGTTACTTGTCGGAATTTCTATGTCATTAAATCTTCCAGAACTATTAAAAAATTCTTCTGGGATTTCTTCCCCTCGAGCGTGCGCCAAACTTTGACGGAAACGGTTAAGAGCGTTTTGCCACATTTCAAATCGAAGAGCGTCATCATGGGCTTCTGCTGCCTCCCGGACAACCGGAGCAATCTGCTCTTCCCAAGTATCCAAAACAGACTCAACCTGCTCTTTAGCAAATGGCCCTTGCATGAACTCGTTATAGATCCGTTCATATTCCTCATCAAATGTGGTCCAAATGTAAGTAATCTTGTCGCAAGCAGCTGACCTTTGAGTTAGATTCCACATCCCGTATGAGAAAGGCTCACAACCATTTCTCGTTTCACCCCATTTATCAGGAACAGGGGTAACAGGGTTCGCATCAAAGAGGATGTTCTCAAAAGAGTTATCTAAATCCCAAGGAATAAGATGCACCTTTCCTGTAGATGGGTTCGAATACCAGTAAAAATTATGGTTATTGCATTCGTTGCCAAAGTTGGCTTCTTCAAAGCTGCAATACCAATGAAAAGCACCATCATCATTTCGAATTGAACGGTCAACAACGGCATAAGAGATAATTTCTTCTATGTCCATCCACTGCCGCATTGTTTCCTGCATGTCTTCTTGTGTTGCTATTTGCTCTGCAAAAGAAACCATTTGACTCATATCCAAATCGTCGTCGTTCTCGTTGGTTTTAAGTCCTTCGTAAAACTCTTCGCCCGTCCTTGGTTCTCCGTTTGATCTAAGCGGCCACACCTCCTTATAAAGATTTCCTGTGCCATCTTCAAAATTATGACGAGTGAACCTCCCATCTATCTGCTCAGTTAAAGCAAAAAGACCAACAAATTCTCCATTAACAACTAAGCGGGCATGAACAGACCGAGGTGCAGGAACTCCCATTTCTCGAAATAACCAGTATCCAAGACGCTCATGCATATGTGTTTGATCTAGGTTTTGTGAATGAAATTGAAGTTTCCGTAAACCAAAGAACTCTGCATCTGGGTCATCCCAGTTAATCTTCACTTTCATTGACAACTTCGTACATGCCTTGGCTCCACCGTCAGCGAAGATCTCTCCGGAGCCAACACAACCCACCCAAGCACCAACTGATCCTTTATACCTGATACCTACTGGCCCAATAGTTTCACCTTCAAAAACAAGTTCTCCTTCCACGTATTCTTCTGCCATTGGATCAGCATCTAATTCATCAAGAGCTGATTGGGGGAGAACCAATTCAAAGGTATGCAAACGATTTTGATCAAATATGTAACTTGAATCTCGAGACTCTTCAATTGGAGGCGAAGAATCGTTTTCGTCTTTATCTTCTTCCGAATCTTCAGCGGCAATAGAAGTGGTTGTTACTTCAGTGGAAGAAACTCTTTCATCTGCTGGAGAATCAGAACTACTGCAGGAAACACTAAAGAGAGTGAACGCAAAAAATATGAAGACACGTTTACTAATTTTCATGTTTCCCTATTCGTAATTTCCTTAAAATAACAGGCTATCCCCAAAGGACTCTTCTCTATCTTCCGGCATTACTTATTAATCAATCTGATGTTTTTGTGGCAAACGCGTATCTGATGTGTAGAAAGTGAGGGTGCTCAACTTTGCTTTAAACCCTGAATTAGAAGAACTTCGGTCGCGTGCGGCCAAAGTCGCTGCCGATGGAGTTGAAAAGTTCGGCCGATTCACTGACAGTTGGATGAACGGTTACTCCTCAGAATTCTCAGAAATAATGGCGAGTGAAGGCTGGATTGGTATGAGTTGGCCAAAGGAACATGGCGGTCAAGAACGCTCAGCAATTGAAAGAGTTATTGTCGGTGAAGAAATGATTTCCGCAGGAGCTCCGATAGCAGGAATGTGGTTCGCTGATCGCCAAATGGGACCCAGCCTTATCGCACACGGCACGCCTCAGCAGCAAGAAGAATATTTACCCGGAATACTTAGCGGTAAAGCAACTTGGTGCATTGGAATGAGCGAACCTGATTCCGGTTCTGACCTAGCTTCATTAAAAACGTTTGCTGAAAATGACGGTGATCAATGGATCATAAATGGTCAAAAGATTTGGACAAGTTTTGGCGCTCAAGCCGATTACATGTACCTCATTTGCCGAACCATTAACGACGGGCCGCCACATAAAGGTATTTCTGAAATCATTATTCCGATGAACACTCCTGGAATTGAAATAAGACCCATTACCGACATGACCACCAATAAACATTTCTGCGAGGTCTATTTCAATGACGTAGAAGTACCAGTGGAGAATCTTGTTGGAGTCGAAGGAGATGCATTTCGCCAAACAATGCGCCAACTTGAACATGAACGCGGCGGCATAGATCGTCTTGTTTCAAATCGCCCTCTTTACGACATTGCTTTAGAGCACGCAGATTTCACTAAAGCAAAAATTAGACAGGAAGTAGCAAAACTTGAATCTGGTTACCAGCTCGGGCGTTTGCTGGTTTATCAAGAAGCTTTAGGTCAAGCTCTTCCTGGCTTTAGCGCTGCGATCAAGGTGTATTGCACAGAACATGAACAACGTGTTTCAGACTTTGTTTTCAAAGTACTAGGACCAGAAGCAACTCTTTGGAACGATGACACAAAAGGCCTCATCTATTCTCCGGGCTACACAATCATGGGTGGTACTTCAAACATCATGAGAAATATCATTGGTGAGCGCATGCTTGGCTTACCACGGGAACCAAAAATTTGAATTTATTCTCAGAGATCCCTTGGCATTGGGAAGAGATGCCCCTCGCGGAAAGAGAGAAAGAATACTCTCCAAGTTCATGTATCGAAGATATTGAGCCTTACATTTCTGCCTACATTACGGAAAGTGAAGAGGCGCGGAAAAAACTCGGTGAAGGAAAAGAATACGCCTATGGGGTAAAGCCTTCACAACGAATAGACCTTTTCGCTCCTCTGAATCATGAAGCGAAAAAACTTCCACTAGTCGTCTTCATCCATGGCGGCTATTGGCAAGAGTTATCAAAAAAAGAATCGTCATTTGCTGCCCCTGCTTGGGTAGAAAATGAAATAGTTTTCGGAGCTATTGATTACACTTTGGCGCCTGAAGCCTCCCTTGAAGAAATCGTCAAAGAATGCAAGCGCGCTGTTTCATGGATGATCAACGAAGCGGAACATCTTTTGATAGACACGGATCGTATTGTTCTCGTTGGCAGTTCAGCCGGAGCGCATCTCGCGGCCATGACAGCTGAAGAAATACCCGTACGAGCAACTGTCTTAATTTCAGGGATATATGAACTCGCCCCACTTATAGGCACCTACATTAATGATGCGTTGAAATTAGATTCAGTTGAAGCGAAAAAATTAAGCCCATTACATAAAGATCTAAAAAACTTTCCAGAGAGTCTCATTTGCTGGGGAGAAATAGAAACAGAAGAATTCAAAACACAAAGCCGCGCATTTGCAGCACATCTAAGAACTCAAGGAAACAATGCAGTTACTTTTGAAATAGAAGGAAAAAATCATTTCGATGTCGTATTTGAATTAGCCGATATCAGCACAGAGATGGGGAAAAAAGTAATGTCTTTCTTAAGGGAAATTTAAGGAAAATCATTTATGCCAAATTTCAAACCACAAACTCCGAAAATTGTGGACCCAGAGGGAGTAACTCTAGGGATTGAACCTCGTCCAATGGATCAAACAACAGACGCCACTCGCGCCGATAAAGCTTTAGAGACCGGCGGAGAACCAACGGTTGACTTCATGGGAGATACAAATCCTTACATCAACTATCAGAGCATAGATCTACTACTTTCCCTCCAGCATCCGCGTAGCGATGCTTATGACGAAATGTGTTTCTTTGTTATGGGACAAGTAAAAGAAATACTTTTCAAAGGGCTCCACTTTGAACTCTTTAATACAAAAGCTCGCATCCAAGAAGATCAGATCGATGACGCACTTATGCTTCTTAACCGTTCAACAGAATTTGTTCATCTGCTGCTAAAAACATGGGATGTCGTTGGAACAATTTCAGCGGAAGGGTTTAACCAATTTCGCGACTATTTAGACGAAGCTTCAGGGCAACTTTCATTTATGTACCGCCATGTCGAATTTGTTTTAGGCAATAAAGATAAACAATTAGCTAGCGCTCACAAAAACGTGCCACATGTATGGCCACACATTAAAGAAGCATTAGAAGCACCCAGCCTCTATGACGAAATTATTAGATGCCTACAACGGCAAGGCCACAAGATCGACCAAGAAATGCTTGAACGTGACTGGACACAACCGTACCCCGCAAATGAAAGCGTCGAACAAGCATGGTTTGACATCTATCAAGACCCGAGTACAAGTAACCGCCTTTACCAATTAGGGGAGGCACTAATCAACCTAGACGATGCAATATCCCAATATCGATGGCGCCATTTTGTTCTTGTCTCTAAAACGATTGGATACAAGCCAGGTACCGGAGGTTCCGATGGAGTTGGCTGGTTACGTCATACCGCGGAACTTAGGTACTTCCCCGAACTTTGGTCTTTACGCACTCGAATGGGTTGATCAATCAAAAACCGGTCAGCAATCAAAACTTATTTCTCATTTAAACGTGAATCGCTGTATCAGAAAGTTTTATCGCTGGCGGCTATTAGGCATCTGATCTCAGACGCCAAACCCCAGGCAAAAGAACACCAGCTAAGGCAGCTTTGAGTATGTCACCGACAATGAAAGGTGTCACCCCGTAAGCAACAGCACTTGCTTCAGTTGCCCCCGCAGTTAATGGGATATCAAGGTTGTAAGCAAGCCAAAGAGCACCAAAGGTGTAAATAATTATGCTTCCAGCAATAAAAGCTGGCAGTGAAGTTACAAGATTACGATCTTGACCTCTTTCCGCCATTAATCCCACAAGAAATGCTGCAACTATGAATCCAACGAGGTAACCGGCGGTTGACCCAGTCGCGACTTCCCAGCCACCTGCACCGTCAGCATAAAAAGGCAAACCTAAAGCTCCCAAAATTACATAAAACATTTGAGAAGCTGCTCCGAGTTTTGACCCAAGAACTCCACCAGCTAAAAGCACGGCAAAAGTTTGTCCGGTGATGGGAACAGGAGTAAACCCCAGCGGGATAGAGATTTGAGCTGCACCTGCAGTAAGAAGAGCAAAAGAAGATACAGCTAACACATCTCGAACACGCGAGCGAGGTATCAAATCAATCAAAGTTATTGATCTAGGTAGGTGAGAAATAGCAGTCACAATTTTCCAATCTATAAAGTTGCTTCCAAAAGTTTAGATAAAACTAGAAGATCTGTCTACGAAGTCGGTATGTATTGTTACCCGCCAAAAGACGGAAGATCAAAACAGGCGAGCGCATCGAATACTTTTTCAGTATCACCATCAATGACAATTTCTTTTTCTTCCACACCCTCTTTTAAAGAAATTCGCTCTGAAAAAAGATTCGCTAAAGCGTGATGGGATAAAGAAACCCTTACATCTGGATTATCTCCATTAGTAGGGACAGCTATGCAATTACGTATCCTGATTCCGGTAGTAATCTCCCCAGCGACTTCCCACCTCAGATGAATATCCAAACCCTGCGCTTTGGTTGGATCAAGAAGAACTTTCAAACTATGGATAAATGTTTCAGGTGCACCACTCATGACTTGCTTATATCCGTAGCGGTGAACCCTGAAACGAGACAAATCAAGTTTCTCTTCCAACTCGAGAGCTCGAGTTAGACACCAGCCTCGAACATTAGCAGACGTCGTTCTTTGACTAATTTCTCTAAGCACACTTGCTAAAAGCGCTCGATCTTCTCCAGATCCACTATCGGCTCTATCTACAAAGTTTTCTTCACTACGAACAAGCCAAGTCGCTAATTCAAGAGCCCAACGCAAGTCGTCATCCCTTAAAGCATTTTGGGCATCATCAAAAACTTTTTCTCTTCCCCCAAAACCATCTATTAGTCGCTTACACCTTTCAGCTGTAGGCAACGGGAAAAGAGAAGATTCAATGCCATCAAACCATCCCACTAAACCATTATGAATTTGGCGAACGTGATGCTCGACTAATCCATAGTTTTGTTGAGTCAAATATGATCGGTTAAAGAAATCGGGGAGTTGAACGAATTCAATAAGTTCCCCATGCGATAAACCTTTATTTATCCCTCGCACTGTTTGATCCCAGAGAAACTGTAAAGCATCTCGCGCATCAGTAACCCCTTCAGCAATCACTTCTTTACCAGTTATAGGAGGGCCATGAGCACCAACAAGATAATCCGGTTCCATATTTAGAATTTGGTCCAAGCCGGAAATTAAAACTCGTGGGTCTCTATAGGGCTCACCGCGTATAGCAAATACATTAAAGAGCGCCGGCCAAACTAAATTATTTACGCACACTCCTAAATCAGGGAAAAAAATTGTAATGTTGTCGTCTGCATCCGACGGAGCAGGAACCATTTCTACTCTCAGCCCGGCAATTGTGGCTTCAGTAGATTCCGAAATGAGATGGTTTGGTGGAATAAATCCCGAAGTAAAAGGCGCATGCTCGGGTCGCCGATAATACAAACCCAACCCCACACTGGCCGATGAATCTGGCCCCTCGTCGGGTAAAAGCATAGAGAACTGATGGACTAAACCTCTTCCACCAGTCGGGCTTATTTCCGTTGCCATTGTTTGTAAGTTTTTTTCAATTCCGTAATGACCCCAGATAGGTAACTCAGTCTTTTGCTCATCAAAAACAGCTTGAGTCCCGCTGCAGTAGTGGTAATGGGTGTAAATAACTGCAGCGATTGGAGCAGAACAACACTCCCTAATTGCCGAAAGCGCCGCATTCATTTCTTCAATAGATTCACCAGTATCAATAACAATCAGACCCTCAGGTCCTTCAACAAAAGTTTGATTAGATAGACCATTACCAACTTGACACCAGACTTTCTCAGTTACTTGATGAAAACCTTCTGCGAGGCGTTCCATATGAACAAATTGCTGATGATGAGCGCGTTGACCATTCGGTCCCGTGGTAACCACCGAATTATTTGAAGCGAAACTAGCTGGAATTGAATTACTCACTGGAATCCCTCATTCTTATTTAGATTCAGAACTTGATTCTGCCACTTTTCTAACTTCAAAGTTGCTTCGGCCTGATCAGAAACTGGTTCAAAAAAGTCACCTCGTTCTTCAGAACTTAAATAATTCAAACCGATTCCTTGCCCACCAGCTAATGCTGCTCCATACGCTGTTGCTTCAATGACTGAATGTCGAATCAAAGGTCTTCCCAAAATATCTGCTTGAATCTGGCAAAAGGTATCGCTGCGACTTAGCCCCCCATCGATTGGCAAAACAGTTGTTGAATCAATGGCAAAATTTTCAACAGCGATTTCAACAATTTCACACATCCGAAAAGCAATACCTTCAAGAATCGCTCGAGCGATCTCCCCCTTAGATGAAGACTCCGATTTACCAACAATTGATACCACAGCATCTGGATTGTTATATGGAGTCCCTAATCCGTGAAGGGCTGGAAGAAAAGAAATTCCACCTGAGCTAGAAGAACTATCCGCCAAAGCAAAAAATTCATCTATCGAACTGCTAACTCCAGTAGACACCGCCCACGGGATCATTTCCCCAGCACTTCTAACCATTCCCTCAGAGGCGAACAAAGTCCTGTTATCCCAGCCAGCTAAAACCATTGGTGTTAAGGGTGATCTGAAATGTGGGCTTTCTCCTGTTGAAACCATCAAAACCCCTGATGTGCCAAAAGTAGCTTTCCATCCTTTTGTATCAGCTATACCGTGAGCAAACATTCCAGCTTGTTGATCAGCTACAACCGCGCCGATCGGGATAGAGACTTCCAAAAAATCTGGTGAAGTTAAACCAAGATTTCCTGTCGTAGCACAAAGAGAAGGAAAAAAATTCGTATCAAAACCTTGATAAGAAATAAGGTCTTCGTTCCACTGATCAGGATTAAAAAAGTCAAGATATGCCGAAGACCAAGCACAAGACCGATCAGTAATATGAAGGTCCCCGCCGCTAATCCTGTACAACAAATAACTGTCCAAAGTGCCCCACAGGACAGAACCATTTGCCACCATTTTCCTACCATCAGGAATGTCGCCTACTACAGATTCAAGTTTCGCTGCCGCTGCGATAGCCATGACCGGATAGCCGGCTTCACGTAACTCTTGCGAACGTTCAATACCTCGAAGATCATTCCAAACAACCATCGGAGCGACTGGATTGCCAGAACATTTCTCCCAGACAGCAATACTTGACCGTTGCGTAGTTACCCCAATAGAAAGCAGATCTACAGCTGAACACTTTCCATCTTCAAGAGCCTCAGAAACAGAGCGAACAACCGCGTCCCAAAGAAAATTGAGATCTTGCTCAACATGACCTGATTCTGTGGTTCTATTTGAAAGAGCAACTTGAGAAGACCCAATAGTCTTTCCCTCAGCATCAAAAATTACTGCTCGTGCGCTTGTAGTTCCGACATCAAGCCCAAGTAACAGGTCAGGCATCAGGTATAAGATTCCCAGGATTTAGAAGTCCTTGAGGATCAAGGGCATTTTTTATGTTGCGAAGGAGCGCTAAACCGGACTCACCTAAATCATGTACAAGATAAGGTTTCCGCACTCGCCCAACGCCATGATGGTGAGCAATCCCACCTCCGCATTCCGCGGTTTTCTCCATTATTTGTCTCCAACATTCAAGATAAATCGGCTCAAGATCAATCGGGTTTTCTGCAGTAGCAGCAAAAGAAAAATAAAGGTTTATTCCAGTCCGATAAGCATGAGAACTATGAGCAGACACCGCCACAACACCAGAAATTTCTGACACAGCTTCAATCACTTTGTCATAAAGGGTCTCAATGTCAGACCAAGAAGATGAAACCTCCACAGTGTCAACAATTAATCCACGATCAAATAATTCATCCCAAGTAGGAACATGGTTACGGTTTTCCATCCAGTGTTCTCCAGCGGCACTGTCACCAAGAACAAGTCCGCAGGATTCAGCTAAATCGTCAATAGCGTTTACTTCTGCTTCAACTCTTCCTTCTGGTCCTTCATGGACCATGAGAAGTAAACCATGACCTTCCATGCACCAAGACTTGAAGGTACGTCGAGTTTCCCGCTCGTCGTATTGTCGCATCACCGGAGGAAGCCAGCCCGCTTGCAAGATTCTACGCTGTGCTTCAATTCCAGCGGCCAAAGAAGGAGTATGAAAGACTCGATATTCACGCCTCTCTGGTTGTTGCCGCAAACACAAAGTAACCCCAGTGATTATCCCCATTGTTCCTTCTGCTCCTATTAGAAGATGCCGAAGATCTGGGCCAGCGGCAGCACGCGGTGCTTTACCAAGAATTACAAGGTCACCATTTGGTAACACCACTTCAAGGGAATAGACCATGTCTTCAATATTTCCGTAAGCAGTTGAAAATTGACCGGCTGCCCGAGTTGAAACCCATCCGCCAACAGAACTTAAAGCAATTGATTGAGGCCAGTGCCCAATTGTTAAACCATGGGCAGTTACAGACTCTTCCGCATGCAAACCATTTACACCTGCATCAAAAGTTGCTTTGAGGTTAAAAGCATCAATTTCACGAATTTGGTTGAGGCCGGAAAGATCAATCAAAATCATGCTTTGGTCAGGGCGAACACCACCACAAACCCCGCTCCCTAAACCGAAAGGAACAACGGCAGTGTTTGTCTCACTTGCTAAACGAACTACCGCTTGGACTTCCTCTACCGAACTAGGAGAAATGACAGCTCCTGGTCTTCCTTCAAAAACATCCACCCATGATTGGAGATGGCTTAACACCCAGTAGTCGTGTCGACGATCAGCGACGTCCTCATCTGAAGTGAGTACCTTCTCAGAGCCAACAATTCCCTCAAGGCTTTTAATCAGATCTTGGTCAAGCATTGCTTCCGCCTGCAGAAATAAAAAGGTCATTTTCTACAGCATGACGATTCTCACATGAAGCAATTTCAGACTGCTTCTTTTCTTCGGTCCAACCCAAAAGATCTCCCATTGCGTTAGCGGCTTCTTCTAGAACCGATAATCCGCCATCAAGATCAAAAAATGCTCGTGGAACACGCCGAACCCAATAATCTTCTAGTCGAATTGCCCCTTCTCGTAACACGGCTTGGCGAACCTCAGCTGATATACCGCCTCCATCATTTAAGACATCTTGAGCCTCAGAACCGTAAAGATCTAGTAAGTGATTTCTCTCATCAATAATGACGTCTCCACCAATGAGTGGTTCCTGCTCTGTATTACTTTCTTTAACAGAGAGGCCGTGCAAATCAGCAGCTTCGTCGATGACGCGCTCAGCCATTGAACGATAAGCAGTAAGTTTGCCTCCAGCGATCGTCAATACTTTTCCAGGCCCGGTCCAAATCTCATCTTTTCGAGAAATTTCCGAAGGATCTTTTCCAGGTTCAGAGATTAAGGGACGTACACCTGACCAACTCGTCACTATGTCACTTGGAGTTAAAGGTTCACATAAAAAACTTCTATTGGTTGATTCAAGCAAATAATCAACATCCTCTTGAGTCACTCCTGGCCACCAGTCTGCTTCTGGATGGAAAGTGTCCGTAGTGCCAAGGTAAGTCGTATCACCGCGCGGAACAGCAAAAATGCTGCGCTTATCAATCGCCGTCAAAAGAATTGTGTCATTAAGAGGTAAACGTTTATGGGGGAGGACAAGGTGGACACCTTTGGTGATACTTAAGTAGTCAGGTTCATCTGGATCTTCAAGTGACCTCACTGAATCAACCCATGGCCCAGCAGCATTAATTACTGCTTTAGCGCGAATTGCCGCCCCTAAAGATTCTCCTTCAAGAACACTTTCTACTCTGACGCCAACAACTACATCGTTTTCAAATATGAATTCAACAGCAGGGGCATAGGTCAAAATAAGGCCGCCATGAGAAGCCGCCGAACGAGCATTAGCGAGTGTTAGGCGTGAATCATCAGTAACAAATTCGATGTAGCGAACCGCTCCGGTGGTACCTTCAGTAGCAGCTAAAGGTTCCTGTTCAAGTAAGTCATCGAAATCCAACACCTCATGATGATCTTCTTTTGGAACTTTCCCAAGTTTCTCAAATGTCCACATCGCTGTACGAAATTTTGCTAATCCGGCGGCAGAACGAGTTGGCAATAAAAACCCGGTTCGACGAGTCAAATGTGGGGCGATTTCCCTCAAAACTTGCCGCTCTCTTGCAGCATCGCGCACCAAACCAACATCGCCTTGAGCTAGATAACGAACACCACCGTGGATCATTTTCGAACTCCGGCTACTAGTTCCAGAAGCGAGATCTTGTGCCTCGATTAAAGCTACCGATAAGCCTCGTGATGCTGCTGAACGAGCCACACCAGTGCCAGTGATACCGCCACCGATCACTAATACATCAAAATGCTCATTTTCAGCACGGGCAAAGAGGCTTTCCCGGTCTCGATTATCTAAATCTTGTGGACGAACCGCCGACATATCATTAACCATGCTTCATACCCTAGGTTTAAGAAATCAGATTAAGAATTATTCGGCCAGATAAGTTCAAAAAATTTTAAATATTAAGATGTTCAAATTAATGAAAAGATTAAATACATCATTCTTGAATCAAAGACTTAAGGAGAAATTCGTTTATGACAGATAGTTTCAGAATGATTTGGATAGATATTGACACGCTGAGACCTGATCATCTCGGCTGCTATGGGTATGAACGTCCAACAAGTCCGAACATGGATGAATTAGCAAAAGAAGGCGTGCGACTTGAGGGTCTATACACCTCAGATTCTCCCTGTCTACCCTCTAGGTCAGCGTTACAGACCGGAATGTTTGGAATCCATACCGGCGCAGTTGGACATGGAGGAACGGCAGCTGACCCGTTTAGCGAAGGACTAAGACGAGGTTTTCAATCACCTCGCGCTTTTCATAGTTTCGCCTCAGTTCTCTCCCGCCAAAAAATTTGGACTGCGACAATAAGTGTTTTTGCGCAAAGGCATTCCGCTATGCACTGGTATGCAGGTTTCAATGAAGTTATACAAGACGGATACAACACCTACTTCAGCGAAGGAGTAACTCCTTACGCGCTTGAATGGCTAAAGCGCAACGCTAAACGAGATTCTTGGTTTCTTCATGTCCATGTATGGGATCCACATACCCCCTACACCGCTTCAGAAGAAATGGCAGAAAATTTAGGTGATCATCGGCCCAATTGGATAACACAAGAAATTCTAGAAAAACATCAAAAACTTGCTGGACCACACTCAGCTTCTGAAACTCTTGGCTTTGACCCAGATAGTGACATCTCGAAATATTTTTCACGCTTCCCATTAATGTCACCGACATTACAGACTGTTGAGGATGTTGACCGCATGTTTGACGGCTATGACACGGGAATCGTGCGAGCTGACACCATGGTTGGAAAGTTGATGAACGAGTTAGATGAACAAGGAGTAATTGACGACACAGCAGTTGTCATTTCATCAGACCATGGGGAAAATTTTGGAGAATTAGGTGTCTATTGTGATCATCAGACGGCAGATGAATACACCCATCATCTGCCAGGAATTATTCGATGGCCTGAACTCAAAGGAGCTTCTCATGGAGGGGCCGACACAGGAAATCATTACCAAGTAGACCTCGCTGCCTCAATTCTTGAATTAGCTGGAGCTCAAGTTCCAGAATCCTGGGATGGAGTTTCGTTCGCGGACTCACTCAAAAATGGAACAGGACAACAAGATGGAACTTCTGGAAGGGACTCTTTAGTGCTTTCCGCGGCGGCGTGGACGGTGCAAAGAAGTTTGCGCTGGGAAAATTGGCTTTATATGAACACCCGTCACGATGGATACCACTGTTTCCCCGAAGAAATGTTGTTTGATCTCACTTCAGACCCCCATTTACAAAACGATCTGGCTAAAACAGAATTAGAAATAGTTGCTTCTGCTTCTAACCGACTAGAGGAATGGAAAGAAGAGATGCTCGCATCTTCCATCCATGGCATGGACCCGCATGACGTAGTTCTCCAAGAAGGCGGACCTTTCCATGTTTGGGGACAACTACCTGCTTATCTTGACCGTCTCCGCTCCACTGGCAGAGAACCAATAGCTAACGACTTAGCTATGAGATATCCCGAAGCTGCAGCTGGTAAAGGTCCAAAGCCTCCCTGGTTTTATTAAACAGAAAGTTCAAGACAGAAATGAATACGCCAAACACAAATGACATGATCCATATCGCACGTTGGGAATGGGGAGAGAAAGAATGGTCTCCGTTCTCTGCAGAGGAAATGGATCGTAGACAAAATGATTTGCGCGCCCACATGGATGCTGAAGGAATAGACGCGTGCCTGCTCACCTCATGGCACAACATTTGTTACTACTCGGGATGGCTTTATTGTTACTTCGGTCGTAAATACGGGATGGTCATCGACAAGAAATCAGCAACGACTATTTCAGCTGGTATAGATGGCGGGCAACCATGGAGACGCACCCATGGAGAAAACATTGTTTATTCAGATTGGCGACGCAACAACTATTACGAAGCAGTCAAAGAACTAATTCCGAAAGTAAAACGTTTAGGTGTTGAGTTTGATCATCTAAGCGTTGACCAATTTCAGGCCCTAGCTCACCAATTTCCGGAAATTGAACTCGTTGATATTGGTACCCCCACGATGTGGATGCGTACGATCAAATCAACCGAAGAACATAATCTGATTCGTCACGGCACACGCATTTGTGATCTTGGGGCAGAGGCCTGTGTTCAAGCTGTAGCCGCAGGTGTCGCCGAACATGAAGTAGCCCTTGCCGTCACAGAAACAATGGTTCGCGAAATTGCTGCAACCTTTGAATTTGTTGAACTAATGGACACCTGGACATGGTTTCAGTCCGGTATTAATACGGATGGTGCACATAACCCTGTCACAAACAAAATTATTGAATCCGGAGACATTCTGTCTCTAAACACATTCCCGATGATATTTGGCTATTACACCGCATTAGAAAGAACTCTTTTTTGTGATTACGTCTCAGAAGAACATCTTCGGCTTTGGGAAATAAATGTAGAAGTCCATGAAAGAGGTCTTGAACTTATTAAACCTGGTGCTCGGTGTTGTGATATTGCGTCGGAACTTAACGATATTTATCGCAGCTATAACCTCCTCCAATACCGCTCTTTCGGATACGGCCACAGTTTCGGAGTGCTTAGCCATTACTACGGACGAGAAGCCGGAGTGGAATTACGAGAAGATGTAGAAACTGTTCTTCAACCTGGAATGGTTGTTTCGATGGAACCAATGATTGCTATCCCAGAAGGTGAACCAGGTTCTGGAGGTTATAGAGAACACGACATTCTTATTGTCGGAGACACTGGAGCAGAAAACATTTCTGGATTTCCTTACGGCCCGGAACATAACGTAATCGAGAAATGATTCTAAGTGAATTAGTTATTTGACTTTCCAAACCCGCCACCGCCGGGAGTTTCAATCTCAAATCTGTCTCCGGGGTTAACGAAAGTTTGGGCGCTGGCACCAAATTCGGTGACTGTTCCATCAGCGCTAATAAGTCGAGTATGCCCAACAGCTCCAGGTTCCCCTCCGTCGACTCCATAAGGAGGTACTACACGATGTCCAGAGAGAACGTTTATCTCCATCGCTTCTTTAAATAAGACACGTCTAACCGTTCCATCACCACCACGATGCCGACCATCTCCACCAGATCCTTTTCGTATATGAAAAGTTTCAAGAAGAACGGGGAAGCGCCACTCAAGAACCTCAGGATCGGTAAGTCGAGAATTAGTCATATGAGTATGCACGGCGTCGCAACCGTCAGCGTTTGTAGTAGCGCCAGCTCCACCGCAAATAGTTTCGTAATTCTGATAGTCGTCGTTACCCCAAATGAAGTTATTCATCGTTCCTTGTGGAGCAGCTAAAACTCCGACAGCACCAAATAATGTGTCAACAATTACTTGACTTGTCTCAACATTTCCTGCGATAACAGCGGCAGGGTAAGAGGGGTTGATCATTGACGGTTCCGGCAGGATAACTTCAAGAGGCTTCAAACAACCCGCGTTAAGTGGGATGTCATCGTTGACAAGGCATCGGAATACGTAAAGAACTGAAGCATGAGCAATTGAAGATGGGGCATTGAAGTTACCTGGATGAGTATCGCTTGTCCCGGTGAAATCAATACATGCGGAACGATTTTCATGATCAACGCTGATTTTTACGGATACCTGATGGCCGTCGTCCATCAAATAAGTAAATGAAGAATCAGTTAAAGCATCAATAACTCGGCGTACAGACTCCTCAGCATTGTCTTTTACATGTTTCATATATGCGTGAACAACGTCTAACCCAAAATGATCAATAACTCTCCGAAGTTCGTTAGTGCCTTTTTCACACGCAGCGACTTGTGCCTGAAGGTCTGCAATGTTTTGTTCCGCATTACGGGCGGGCCATTCTGCCCCAGTTAAAAGCTCATGAATCTTGTCATAGAGGAATCGTCCATCTGCAACGAGGAGAACATTGTCTAATAAGACACCTTCTTCATCAACTGTTGTCGAATCAGCAGGAGCAGAACCAGGTACACGGCCACCAACGTCTGCATGATGGCCACGAGATGCCACATAGAAAATAATGTTCAGCTCTTCATCATCAAAGACCGGTTTGATCACTGTGATATCTGGAAGGTGTGTACCCCCGTTGTAGGGAGCATTCATTACATAGACATCACCAGGAGTCATGACTGGATTCTGCCGAATTATGGATTTTATAGATTCGCTCATAGAGCCCAAATGAACAGGCATGTGCGGAGCATTTGCGATCAAATCTCCTTCGGGGTCAAATAATGCGCAAGAAAAATCTAGTCGTTCTTTAATGTTTACTGATGCAGCAGTATTCTCAAGCACTACCCCCATCTGTTCAGCAATATTCATAAAAAGATTGTTAAAGATTTCCAATTGAACAGGATCCACATCAGTGCCGATAGCGACACGATCTGGTAGCGCAACAACTCGTTCAAGAATTAGGTCTCCATTCTCCGAAGCAGTAGCTGACCATCCAGGTTCAATAACTGTGGTGCCTGTTTCTTCAACTAAAACTGCTGGTCCTAAAACAGGTTTTCCAGTTTTTAGAGCAGCACGGGCCACAAATGGAGTTTCATGAGGCTCACCATTCATGACCGTAGGAAATACCCCGAGTAGATCTTGGTCGGTGTCGCTTTGGCCAGATAACAGATCAACACTGTCAGATACCCCCACGGCTTCAACTTGCATAGATTCAATGATCAATTCTTTTTCCGGTGAGATAAATCCAAATCTTGAACGGTGTTGTTCTTCAAAAGATTCCTGAACCGCGGAACAGGATCCTGCATCAACCTGAAGCGCAGTGTCTGATCCGGCGTACCGGATACCAAATCTCTTCATGGTGGTTATCTGATTATCTGAAACTCCTTGTGTCTTTACTACATTTACGCTTTCGGCTTCCATTGAAAGCCATTTAGGTTCGAGATCCATCAACAATTTTTCAGATAAAACAGATTCCACTGCACCCTCACTTAAATGGCGAACATCAGCTAGCCCAATACCTAAAGCTGAAAGAACCCCAGCGTGTGGATGAATGTGAATACGACTTACTCCTAATCGATCAGCCACCAAGCAAGCATGTTGTCCTCCTGCTCCGCCGAAACACACCAAAGTATAAGAAGTGATGTCGTAGCCTCTTTGAACGGAGATTTTTTTAATAGCGTTCGCCATGTTCTCAACCGCTATTGAGAGAAACCCCTCAGCAACTGATTCTGCAGACTGAGGGATCCCCGAAGCTTGTGAAATCTCTTTTGCTAATTCATCAAACTTCTCGGTAACTGTTTTCACATCAAGTGGTTGATCTCCGTCCCTACCAAAAACATGAGGGAAAAACTCGGGACGTAATTTGCCTAATAATACGTTTGCATCAGTTATCGCAAGCGGCCCTTCGTTTCCATAACAAGCTGGGCCGGGATCTGCCCCGGCAGAATCAGGCCCTACTCGTAAACGCGAACCATCAAAATGAAGAATAGACCCGCCTCCGGCTGCCACCGTATGGATATGAATCATTGGTGCTCGTACTCGAACCCCCGCAACCTGTGTTTCATGGGTTCTCTCAAGCTCACCGGCGTAGTGGGAAACATCAGTAGATGTTCCTCCCATATCAAAACCAATGAGTTGGTTAAATCCAGCGGCCTCTGCAGTCCTAACCATTCCCACTACACCGCCAGCAGGCCCTGAAAGCAAAGCATCTTTACCTCTAAAGTGATGAGCGTCAGTGAGGCCACCATTGGATTGCATGAACATCAAATTTGGCCCTAATCCCTCAGGACGAAGTTTTTCGTCAACAGAATTGACGTAACGGCGCAAAATTGGAGAAAGATAAGCGTCAACCACCGTGGTGTCCCCACGAGAAACAAGTTTCATTAATGGGCTTACTTCGTGGCTGACCGAAATTTGTTGAAATCCAATTTCGTTAGCAATCTCATCAAGCATTCTTTCGTGTTCGGTGTATCTATACCCATGTAAAAGAGCAATCGCTATTGCGTTAAACCCTTCTTTTCGTACTTCTTCTAAAAGAGTCCTTGCCGTCGAAACATCTAGTGGTTTAATTATCGAACCATCAGCAGAAACTCTCTCATTAATTTCCACCACTTTTGTGTAAAGCATTTCAGGTAAAACGATGTCTAACGCGAAAAGTTCAGGTCGAGCTTGATACCCGATTCTAAGAGCATCAGCAAAACCAGAAGTCGTGATTAGAGCAGTCGGTTCGCCTTCTCTTTCCAACAAAGCGTTTGTAGCAACGGTGGTACCCATTTTCACAGCACTAATGTCCTCAAAAGGTAAAGGATCGCCATTAGCGAGACCAAGAATTTCGCGTATACCTTGAATTGCCGCGTCGTCATAAATACGGGGATTCTCAGATAACAATTTATGAGTAACAGTTGAACCATCGGGGCGTCGCGCTACAACGTCGGTAAAAGTACCGCCTCGATCAATCCAAAATTGCCATCCACTCATTAGAACCTTCTAAATTAGCCTGATTAAGTATTTTGGTTTGTTCCCCTCTAGCCAGACAACCCCTAATCAGGCTACGTTGCGATAAGGAACAGAACTCAAATGAAAACACTGGAGTGCACATGCCTGACGTAGAACTTGATTTTAGCCGAGAAGAATATGCAACTCGCCTTGCGAAAGTGCGTTCCGCAATGGAAAGCAAAGACATCGATGTTCTTGTTTCGGCCGATCCGTCAAACATGTCTTGGTTAACTGGCTATGACGGATGGTCTTTCTATACCCCTCAAGCCGTATTAGTCACCCATGACGATGACCCAATCTGGTGGGGCCGCGGAATGGACGCCAAAGGTGCTTTACGGACCGTATACATGGATGAACGTCACGTTATTGCATACTCAGACGACCACGTAATGTCGACAGAAAAACATGCATATCAGCATTTAGCGGCTCTTCTCTCCGATTCACGTTTCGGGCAATCAGTCATTGGAGTGGAATTAGACAATTACTATTATTCAGCAGCCTCTCATATCCATCTTCTCGCAGGTTTACCTCAAGCACAGATCGTAGATGCCACTGGACTTATAAATTGGCAACGCACAATTAAATCTGAGCAAGAACTTATCTACATGCGTCGAGCTGCACGCATAGTGGAAAAAATGCATCACCGAATTTTGGAACTAATTGAACCAGGAATGAGAAAAAATGATTTAGTTGCGGAGGTGTACCACACTTCAATCGCTGGAACAGAAGAGTTTGGCGGGGATTACCCTGCCATTGTTCCTCTCATGCCTACTGGAGTAGACGCATCGGCTGCACACATAACTTGGGACGATAAGCCATTCAAATCCGGTGAAGGAACATTCTTTGAAATCGCTGGCGTACATCGTAGGTATCACGTGCCACTCTGCCGATCTGTGTTTTTAGGTGAACCTCCTCAAAAAATGGTTGATGCCGAAAAAGCGCTTGTAGAAGGCCTTGAAGCTGGCCTTGAAGCAGCTCGACCCGGCAATCGGGCTTGCGATATAGCAAATGCGCTTCATGAAACTCTTGCTCGTGCTGGGATTGAACGCGATGCTCGCTGTGGTTATCCAATAGGACTGAGTTATCCCCCTGACTGGGGTGAGAGAACAATTTCCCTTCGCGGAACAGATGAGTCTGAATTAAAACCTGGGATGACTTTTCACTTCATGCCCGGACTTTGGATGGATGACTGGGGTATGGAAATTACCGAAAGCTTTATGATTGCTCAAGATGGACCAGCAGAAACATTTGCTGATTTCCCAAGAAAGTTATTTGTAAAGAAATGAACGACCAGGCATTAACAAAAACTTTAGACATTCTCAAAGAACTCATCAGTTTTGAAACGGTGGCTCTTACCTCAAATCTTGATCTCATCACCTATGCAGAGAAGTATCTAAGCGACCTTGGAGCAAAAGTCTCTCTTACCCATAGCCCCGATGGAGAAAGGGCAAACCTCTTTGCTTCTTTCGGGCCAGAAATAAACGGAGGAATAGTACTCTCAGGTCACTCAGATGTAGTCCCAGTTAATGCAAACGACTGGACAACACCACCATTTCAAGCTGATCAGCGAAACGATTGCATCTTTGGGCGCGGCTCTGCAGACATGAAAGGGTTTATTGCATGTGTACTAGCTCTAGCGCCATGGTTTGCTTCGCTTGATTTGATAAAGCCTTTACATATCGCCCTTACATTTGATGAAGAAGATGGTTTTCACGGCGCCCCAATTCTTTTGAAAGATTTAAAAGAAAAAAATATTCAACCTGACGCAGTCATCATCGGAGAACCCACTGGATTAAAAGCAATCGCTGCACACAAAGGTTGTTATGAATATGCCACAACAATAAAAGGATTAAA
Source organism: Actinomycetota bacterium (assembly GCA_902564875.1). Lineage (GTDB taxonomy): Bacteria > Actinomycetota > Acidimicrobiia > Acidimicrobiales > MedAcidi-G1 > MedAcidi-G2B. Next base: position 8,144 of record CACFCV010000010.1, on the reverse strand, counting down.
CGGTCATAGCTCAGAACCAGAAAAAGCGGTAAACGCCGTTCAGTATGCTGCCCGCTTCATTAATCGGCTTATGGAACTAAAAATGGAAATGGTTTCCAGAGCTCCTGAAAACAGTCCGTATCAACCGCCTTCAACAACCATGAGTGTTGGAACAATCGAAGGAGGTCAAGCTCGGTGCATAGTCGCAGAGCACTGCAAATTTGACTGGGAGATGAGACCTATCCAGCGGTCGGACGCAGAATATGTGCATGAACAATTAGCAGCATTCACAAATGAACTTTTGTTAGAAATGAAAACAATTTATCCGGAAGCTTCAATTGAGACCGAAAAAGTATGTGAAGTGGATGGGCTTGAATATCATGCCGAATCCTCTGCTCTTTCACTTATGACCGAGCTACTAGGAGAATCTGAGTTTGACGTTGTCTCCTATGGGACAGAAGCCGGTCTTTACCAAGCTGCGGGCATGCCAGCTGTTGTATGGGGACCAGGTGATATTGAAGTTGCTCATCGGCCAGACGAATTCGTTTCAATTTCTGATTTAAAAGACTGCTTATCTGTCTTAGAACGTCTGGGACTAGAAGTATTAACGAAAACGCATTGAAGCGAAAGGAGAACAACTATGACTCGTATGACTCCAAGTGAAGCATTTGTTGAAACGCTAGTAGCCAATGAGGTAGACACCATTTTTGGAATTATGGGGTCAGCGTTTATGGATGCGATGGACATTTTTGAACCTGCTGGTATTCGTTTTATCCCGGTAGTTCATGAACAAGGTGCTGCACATATGGCAGATGGTTATGCACGAGTTAGTGGTCGCCATGGAGTAGTAATTGGCCAAAATGGTCCAGGTATTTCAAACTGTGTAACTGCTATCGCCGCAGCTTTCTGGGCGCATAGTCCAGTAGTCATAATCACCCCAGAAACTGGAACGATGGGAATCGGTTTGGGTGGATTTCAAGAAGCAAATCAATTACCTATGTTTCAAGAGTTTGTTAAATATCAAGGCCATATCAACAACGAACATCGAATGGCAGAAATTACCGCACGATGTTTTGATCGCGCGATGTCAGAAATTGGCCCCACTCAATTAAATATTCCCCGCGATCGCTTTTATGGTGACATTGATGTTGAGATCCCTGAGCCGATGATTTTAGACCGAGGACCCGGTGGTGAACGAACACTAGACGAAGCCGCGGATCTTCTCTCTACAGCCGAGTTTCCAGTCATGATCTCTGGTGGGGGTGTAGTTATGGGCGATGCCGTTGATGACGCAGTCGCCTTAGCCGAACGTTTAGGTTGTCCGGTAGTAAACAGTTATTTACACAACGACTCATTTCCGGCTAGTCACCCACAATGGTGTGGACCGCTTGGATATCAAGGCTCTAAAGCAGCAATGAAACTTATAAGCCGAGCTGATGTAGTCCTTGCTTTAGGTACAAGACTTGGACCATTTGGCACTCTTCCTCAACACGATATGGATTATTGGCCGACCGACGCGAAAATTATTCAAATTGATGCAGACCAAAAAATGCTCGGCTTAGTAAAGAAAATATCTGTTGGGATTTGCGGAGATGCAGGAGCAGCAGCACAAGCATTAACTAAACGATTAGAGAAACGTGACCTAAAAAGCGATAGCACTCGCGAAGATCGGTTGATACAGGTCGCTGAAGAGAAAGCGGCTTGGGAAGAAGAACTCAGCGATTGGACAAATGAAACCGATGACTTCAGCATTGAAATGATCAAAGAAGCAATAGACGAAGAAGATAACTGGTTGCATCCACGGCAGGTATTAAGAGAATTGGAGAAAGCTATGCCGGCTCGAGCAATGGTGTCGACCGATATAGGCAACATCAATTCAATTTCTAATAGTTATCTAAGATTCGAAGAACCTCGGTCCTTTTTCGCAGCGATGAGCTGGGGTAACTGTGGATATGCGTTACCTACAATTATTGGAGCGAAAGCAGCAGCACCTGATCGTCCAGCTATTGCCTATGCCGGAGATGGAGCATGGGCTATGAGTATGAGCGAAATTATGACCTCAGTTCGGCACAATATCCCAGTGACAGCAGTTGTTTTCCATAATCGACAATGGGGTGCAGAAAAAAAGAACCAGGTTGATTTCTATGGACGTAGATTCGTAGCCGGAGAATTAGACGGGGAAGAAAACTATTCAGAAATTGCTAAAGCAATGGGCGCAGAGGGTGTACGTGTTGACGACCTTGAAGAAGTAGGACCAGCATTAGATGAAGCAATTAAAAATCAGATGGAAGATGGAACAACGACCGTCATTGAGGTTATGTGCACTAAAGAATTAGGAGCCCCGTTTAGAAAAGATGCTCTTTCAACACCTGTTCGTTATCTCAAAAAATATTCGGACTATACCTAACCGGCGTTACGAACAAGCCAAGAAAAAATTGGATCAGTCGGACGCGTAGGAAGCATTTCGGGATGCCATTGAACTGACAAAATAGGCAAATCTGTATGTTCTAGGCCTTCAATAGCTCCATCTTTTGCGTAAGCCGTAGCTTCAAGCCCTTCTCCTAAACGATTCACTGTTTGGTGGTGGAAAGAATTGACCTCACTTTTAGAACCGTAAAGGCGAGAGAGCTCTGACCCGTTTTCAAAAAAGACCTCATGAGATCTCGTAGTTATCGTTTGGTCAAAAGCAGCATGTTCAGGCACATGCTGGTTTAGTGAACCACCAGCATGAACATTGATTACTTGGTGGCCACGACAGATACCAAGAACAGGTAACGAAGTTTCACCAACAGCGTCAAGTAAACCAAATTCAAATTCATCACGCATCGGTTCATAAGGAAACAGATCAGTGGCGGATGTTTTTCCATAATGCTCGGGTTCTTCCCCATAGTGCTTAGGATCAATATCAGTGCCGCCGGTAAGCAACAAACCATCCAAATTATCTACAGCATCAACAGGGTCAACATCAATAGGTAAGAACACTGGAAAGCCCCCGGCAGAAAGAATTCCTTCGGCATACATCACCCAAAATACATCAGCAGAACTATCAGACATCGAAGACCAGTTCCCGGCAAGGTCACGGCCGAATCTACGTTTCCCGGTGATACCGATCAAAGGCCTTTTCATGGTGCAACCACAATTGGAGTCCAGAGGAGAACATCCTCACCCTCTCGAGAAGCTCGAATTTCAAATCTTAAAATACGTCCTTCATTTAAAGGAAGAACTTCTTTAAGAGTGTGGTGAAAAGAGAGTTGGTCTCCTTCAAAGACCGGACCTAAATGATCGCATCCATCCCACCCCAGTACAGTCACTAACCCTGGCAGTAACCGAGTTAAAGATGCTTGAGCTAAACCTTGAGTATGCCCTCCGTAAACTAATCGCTTACCAAATGAAGAAGCCTCAGAGTCTCTATGAATAGCAGCCTGATTAAAAGTAAAACGAGCTAAAGCAGGAGCGAGATCAACATGATCAGATAAAGGATCTTCTCGCTCTTCCCCAACAGACCATGAAGTTTCCGGCAGTGAATTTAAATCCCAATCGGGAACCAAACTTCCCCAAGAGTCCAAAGAAACAGGAACCGTAGGACCCGGAATCTCATCACTATGGCCAGGAGAATCCCCGTTGCAAGGCAATAAAGCTACTCGTTCGTAACGAGCGATAATTTCTTCGTCAGAACGAGTCTCAATCCCCAACCAAACTTTTCCTCTATTGAGGTCCTCTTTTGGCGAAGCATCACATAAACCCAAAACAACAGTAGAAGTTGACAATGTTTCACCAATTTCAACTGGTCTTAATATTTCAACTGAACGATAGTAAAGATTAGCAATTGCTTTTCTTGTGGCATTTGTGGTTTGACCGATTGAAACTTGCATTATTAAACCAGGGTTAATCAAAGACCCAGAGCTTCCACTTACTTCGTTGTAGAGGCCACAATCGGCTGTCAGTAAGTGCTGATCACCAGTAATGGCACGGTAAAAAGTGTTATCTGCAGCAGAAAGAGTAAGCGAGGGAAGAGGGGTAATCGTCTCACCTGTATTCAGTTCATCAAAAAATGGACCATAACTCATAAGTAAAATCTAGACCGGCCAGAGACGACTCGTTGGTTTTCACGTGGCAAACTTAAAAAGTGAATTACAAGACCGAAATGGCATCATGGTGGCTTTTCTTAGGAAGCGCGGCCTTTTTCTTGATTGCGTCGATAAGAGAACCTGATCCATTAGGAATTATCGCTTCATCATTCTTTACTTTAGGATGCATAGTTTTTCTCTTGGGGAAAGGGCGTGGCAAATGAACGGCGGTCACGTTTTAGTAGAAGGACTCGTAGCGCACGGAGTTAATACAGCATTTGCAGTACCAGGAGAGTCCTATTTAGAAGTTTTAGATGCTTTATATGAAAAATCCGACCAAATACGTCTTATTGGATGCCGCCAAGAAGGTGGAGCGGCTTACATGGCTGAAGCATATGGCCGACTAACTGGTCAACCTGGCATCTGCTTTGTCACCAGAGGCCCAGGTGCGACAAATGCCTCAATTGGTGTTCACACTGCCGCTCAAGGATCCACCCCACTAATTCTTTTTATTGGCCAAGTTCCTACTAGCCATCAAGGGTACGAAGCATTCCAAGAAATGGATTACACCGCTTTCTTTGGAGGGGTTGCAAAGTGGGTAACTGAAGTGACTCATCCCGATCAAATCCCTGAAACAATTAATCATGCATTTATAGTCGCTACTTCGGATCGGCCGGGCCCAGTCGTAATTGCCTTACCTGAAGACGTACTAAGAGAAGAGACAGAAAAAAAGATTATCCCGGTTGCCCCGATTAAAGATAATTCAATCTCAGAACAAGAAGTTCAAGAAATAATGGCCAACCTGCAAGAAGCAAAAAAGCCTGTTCTTTTGGTAGGAGGAGGCGGATGGACAGCAACCGGGCGAGAAAATCTTTGTCGCTTTGCTGAGAAACAAAATCTCCCAGTGGTGGTTGGTTTTCGCCGACAAGACTTAATGAACAACAACAGTTCTTGTTATGCGGGGGAAGCAGGGGTAGCGATGCCTCCAGCGGTTCGACAAACCTTGGATGAAGCCGATGTGTTACTTGCAGTTGGGGTTCGGTTTGGAGAAATGACGACAGACGCCTACACCCTCTTTCAAGATAGAAAACAAAAAATTCTTCACGTTCACTCCTCGGAAGCAGAGTTCGACAAAGTTATTGAAGCAGATCTCCATATCCGCTCTAACCCAAATTTAGCTATCGCCGAATTATTAGAAATGCCAAATCTTGGAGAAGGAAGAGAGTTATGGCGAGAAGAAACCCGTAACCGTTTCCTTTCAACACATATAGTTCCGGCAGCCGCTATTGGCGTAGACATGGCCGCTGTTACTGCGTACCTCCAAGAGGTGCTTCCTGAAGATGTAATTATTACGAATGGGGCAGGAAACTTTTCAGTCTGGCCAAACAAGTTCTTCTATTACGGTTCTAAAGCTCGACTATTAGCACCACAGAATGGAACCATGGGATATGGATTACCTGCTGCGATATCAGCGAAAGTTGCTGCTCCTGAACGAGTTGTTGTTTGTTTCGCTGGCGACGGAGATTTCCAAATGAATATGCAAGAACTTGGAAGTGCGATGCAAGAAGAAGCTCAACCTATTGTCCTCATTGTCAACAACTCAATGTATGGAACCATACGGATGCATCAAGAACGCCGATACCCAGCGCGTGTAGTAGGAACAGATATCAAAAACCCCGATTTTGTTTCGATAGCTCGCGCCTACGGTTTCTACAGTGAGCGAGTAGCCAACATTGAAGAATTTAAAACAGCATTTGATAATGCTTTGAGTTCTAAAACTGGAGCAGTCCTTGATCTAGTTGTTGATCCTGAAATGCTTACGCCTCAACAATCAATAACTCAAGCTCGTTTATTAAACGAAAGATAATTGCGGTGTCCGAGATCACTAGTTGGCTCAACGACGGATAGATTCACTACATGGCACGTAGTACTCACCAAGCGCTTAGCGACGAACGAAATGAAAAAGTAGAAATCTATATCAATGGGGAATTCTTCCCACGACATGAAGCAAAAGTTTCTGTATTTGATAGTGGTTTCTTGGTCGGGGACGGCATATGGGAAGGCATACGTCTTCATCACGGAAAATTTGCCTTCTTAGACCGACACCTCAACCGGCTTTTTGCTGGATTAGCAGCAGCCGACATAAAACTGGGATTGACGAAAGAAGAAGTCACTGAAGCTCTTCAATCAACCATTGACCGAAACAACATGGACGATGGGGTACACGTCAGGCTAATGATCACTAGAGGAGATAAAAAAACACCTTCCCAGCACCCATCCAACGTTATTGGAGGGCCAAATATTGTCATTATCGCTGAACACAAGAAAGCTGATCCTGAAGTTGCAGATATAGGCGTGAGCTTGTTCACCGCAACAGTTAGACGACCCGCACCAGACATGTTGGATCAGCAACTCAACTGTCATTCCAAATTGCATGAAGTAATAGCGTTAATTCAAGCAGTTCATGCAGGAGCTGATGAGGCACTGATGCTTGACCCAACAGGAGCAGTCGCTACCTGCAACGCCACAAATTTCTTCATAGTCCGTAATGGTGTCGTACAAACATCAACAGGTCAGTACAACCTCAATGGAATCACTAGGCAGATAGTTCTAGAAACGGCTGAAGCGGCTGAAATCCCCACTCGCCAAACACCCTTTTCACTTACAGATGTTTATGCAGCAGAAGAAGCATTCGTAACTGGAACTTTTGGTGGTTTAACTCCAGTTACAGAAGTAGATGGTCGAACAATCGGTGAATCGGCACCTGGTCCAATGACGCAACGCCTTCGCGGACTTTACGAAGATGCAGTGGCAGCATCAGTATCGTAATGACAGTACGAATCAATTGTTGTTCCGGACCGAGAAACATCTCCACTGCTCTGATGTATTCTTTCCGCGAGAGACAAGACACAACGGTATTTGATGAACCGTTTTACGCTCATTACTTGAATGTAACTGGGCGTGAGCATCCTGGTCGAGAAGAAGTGCTGAAGACACAAAACCCAAACCCAGCTCAAGTAACTGAAGAAATCATGTTGGCCGATCATGGCACACCAGTAGTTTTCTTCAAACAAATGGCACACCACTTAATTGAAATGGACCGATCGTTTCTTTCTCAGTGCGTGAATGTCTTATTAGTGCGCGAACCGACTGAAATGTTGGCGTCATTATCTGTGAACTTGAAAGATGCCACGCTCGGAGACACGGGCCTTGAATCACAAGTTGATCTGATGGAAGAAATACTTAGCGAAGGTGAAACTCCCGTGGTGCTAGACGCTACAACTTTACGTAAAAACCCACGTAACGCATTAGAAAAATTTTGTGAAAATATTGGCATTTCTTTTGATGAATCAATGCTTTCATGGCCTGCAGGACCAAAGCCAGAAGACGGTGTATGGGAAAAATATTGGTACCACGGAGTCCACGCCTCCACAGGATTTTTACCTTATGAACCTAAAGAGGTAACTATCCCTGAAGATCTCACCGATGTGATTGAAGAAGCGGTACCTCTTTATGAACGTTTAAGCGAATACGCCCTCGAGTTGTGAATGGTTTAAGAGTTAGAAGCGAACTCAACAGCAACTTTTGCTGCCACAGCAGCATTATTTTTAACTAAAGCAATATTCGTTTCAAGACTCGCTCCGCCGGTGCTCTCAACGATATGGGCAAGTACAAAAGGAGTTGTTTCTGAACCACTCACACCTTTAGCATCTGCCGCGGCAAGACCTTCGCTTATCGCATTGTTAATGACCTCAGGATCAGCTTCATGTTCAACTGGCACAGGAGCGGCAAGAACCACTCCAGTATTCATCCCAGAGGACCAATGAGCAGAAATTGCTGCCGCTGCAGCCCAAGGTGTGTCAACCCGTGCGCTAACAGGAAGATTTGAACCTCGGATCCAGAACTCAGGAAAGGCGCTTGTTTCATAACCGAGAACAGGTACCCCAAGTGTTTCAAGAAATTCTAAAGTGCGAGGCAAATCTAAAATCGCTTTAACCCCTGCACTTACTACGGCAACTGGAATCGTTCCAAGGGCTGTTAAATCTGCAGAAACATCACCAGAATCTCCACGATGAACTCCTCCAAGTCCGCCAGTAG
>CACFCV010000009.1:0-43439 GCA_902564875.1 Actinomycetota bacterium | reverse complement strand
TGTAGGTGTTCTGGGCCCTGACCAAGGTCAACTAACATTTTTGCTGAAGATCGTTCTACCAGAGGGTCTTGCGCTATTGAACTTTCTTGCAATTCATAGAAATAATCATCGGGACCCATAAGTTATTTAGCCTACGGAAAGTTCCAATTATTCTTCAAATAAAGACCCTGTATTGTGTTTTGGTGGGTCAAGACCTAGATGAGTGAATGCTGCAGGAGTAGCTGTTCGCCCTTTAGGAGTACGGATTAAGAGTCCTTGTTGTATAAGAAAAGGTTCATACACATCTTCTACTGTGTCATCAGGTTCGCTGACACTAATTGCTAGAGTTTTCAGACCTACCGGGCCTCCATTGAATCTCGTGCATAGTGAATTCAAGATAGCTCGAGTCGCTTTATCTAGACCGAGAGTATCTACTCCAAAGAAAGCAAGACCGTCATTAGCGATGTCTTGGTTAATACTTCCGTTAGATTCAGGTCTTTCAATTTGAGCAAAATCTCTAACTTGACGTAGTAGTCGATTCCCTATCCGTGGTGTTCCACGTGATCTGCGAGCAATTTCAGTAGCGCCTTTAGAGTCAATTCTCACGCCTAGTATCGTGGCGGCTCTTTCAACAATTGCTCTTAAATCATCCGGCTCGTAGTAATCTAAGCGTGCTGTAAGCCCAAATCGATCGCGTAAGGGGCCGGTAATAAGTCCAGTGCGAGTGGTTGCACCTACCAAAGTAAAATTTGGAAGCTCCAATCGTATCGATCTTGCAGCTGGCCCTTTCCCAAGAATGATGTCAAGTTCAAAATCTTCCATAGCGGGATAGAGGACTTCTTCTACTGCTCGTGATAAGCGATGTATTTCATCTATGAATAGAACATCTCCTGGCTCTAACTTTGTAAGTATTGCAGCTAAATCCCCTGCTCTCTCAAGGGCGGGCCCTGAGGTTATATGAAGTTCAGACTCCATTTCATTTGCCACGATATGGGCCAAAGTTGTTTTCCCTAGGCCAGGCGGTCCTGCAAAAAGAAAATGATCAGATGCTTGTTCTCTCTCGCGAGCAGCGGACAACATGACTCTTAAATGCCCTTTTAGTTCTTCTTGTCCAACAAATTCTTCAAGAGTTCGTGGGCGAAGACCTATTTCGACTTCTATTTCTTGAGGTTCTTGATCTGGGGATAAAAGTTCTTCGCGCATTTAATTTCCTAAGCTACTGCTAATCGTTGTAGCGCTTCACGTAAGAGAACAGATGGGTCATCCCCTGCAAGGTCAGCTAAGACCGGTCGAATTTCTTCCAGACTGTATCCAAGTCCGCCTAACGCTTCTTGAACCTCAACCATGGCTGAACGTCTATCTGCTCCAGTGCCGGTGTTAACTGCATCTAGTTCTGCTGAGATATCTAGCGAATCTTTTAATTCGATCAATAACCGGGATGCCGTCTTTTTCCCAATACCTGGCACAAGACATAAGGAAGACACATCTTCTTCTGCGATCAACCGAACCAACTCATTTGGGCCATGAACGCCTAAAACTGCTAGAGCGAGTGAGGGTCCAACTCCGTGCGCAGATAACAACGTTTCAAAACATCTTCTTTCTTGTCTTGAAAGGAATCCGAATAATGTTTGATCAGATTCCCGAAAATGATGATGGATATGAAGAAAAATTTCTTGCCCAACTTCTCCAACAGAGACGGAAGTAGTAGGAGTGACTGTCACCCGATAACCAACTCCAGCTACCTCAACTAAAACTTGTCCGTCTTCAAGACGTTCTTGCAAAACTCCTCTGAGTGTTCCAATCATTGTGCTCTACCCGCCAAAGTAAATGATGAGGGTCTCATAGCTAAATGACAAAGTGCTACAGCCACTGCATCTGCTGCGTCAACTGGACGTAAAGGTTGGTCTATTGACAATAAGGTCTGGACCATATGTTCCATTTGTTGCTTATCTGCTCCGCCCCAACCTGCGACTGCTAATTTGACCTCATTAGGTGAATAAAGGTTGACTGTGCAGCCTGAAGTAGCGGCCGCTGCCATTGCAACGCCAGCGGCTTGACCAGTAGACATTGCAGAACTTACGTTTACCTGAAATAAAACCCGTTCAATTGCTACTTCTTCCGGTTTATATTCACTAATTAAAGAACGGATCTCTTCTTGTAGTTCCGCCAATCTGATTGCAAGGTCCGTTTTTGGAGAAGTTCTTATAACCCCGGCAGCTACTGCTTTTATTGTCTTAGAGTTTTTCTTGTCTTGCTCCAAGATTCCATATCCACAACGTGAAAGCCCCGGATCTATACCTAATACGAACATGTGTACGATTGTAGCCAAATTTATGACTAGAGTCGTTCACCCTCTGAAAATTTGAAATTAGTCCTGAAGCGCATCAAAAATTTCATCTGCAATATCAAAATTTGCATAAACATCTTGTACGTCATCTAAATCGTCTAGGAGGTCGATGACTTTCAAAACTGATCTAGCATCTGATTCATTATCAATTGCAACTGTCGTTGTAGGAAGCATCGTTACATCTGCTGAATTGAACTTTAATTCTGCTGTCTCTAGGGCTAAGCGAACTTCTGGCAAGACAGATGGGTCGCAGGTGAGGCGCCATATTCCTCCTTCATCTACCAGATCTTCTGCTCCGGCTTCAAGAGCTACCATCATGATTTCGTCTTCGTCTATCTCCCCTGGCATTAGGATGATCCCTTTTCTTTCAAATTGCCAAGCAACTGATCCTGGTTCGGCTAACGAGCCGCCGTTTTTGCTTAATAAGGATCTAACCTCCGAGCCGGTCCGGTTCCGATTATCTGAGAGTGTTTCTACATAAAGAGCTACTCCATGAGGTGCATACCCTTCATAGGTAATGGATTCGTAGTCAACACCTTCAAGTTCACCAATACCCCTCTTAATTGCACGTTCTATCGTGTCTATAGGCACTGAAGCATCCCGAGCTTTTTGAAACATTGTTCGTAAAGTCGGATTTGCGTCTAGATCTCCGCCGCCTTGACGTGCTGCTACTTCAACCTGCTTGATGAGCTTCGCAAAAAGTTTTCCTCTCTTTTTGTCCGCTGCTCCCTTTTTATGTTTAATGGTTGCCCATTTAGAGTGACCTGACATGTTATTTCCTCATAATGTCAATTTGAAGCAAAAGCTGTTTCTAGAAATAGACGATGAACTCGATCATCGTCAACTAGTTCTGGATGAAAAGAAGTAACCATGATTTTCCCTTCGCGGCAAAAGACTGGATGTCCTTCAACTGAAGCAAGTACTTCTACATTGTTTCCGATTCGCTCAACTAGAGGAGCGCGGATGAAAACTCCCCTAAATGGAGTGTCAAAATCATTGATTTTGAGATCCTCTTCAAAAGAATTGAGTTGTCGCCCATAACCGTTTCTTCTAACACCTATATCTATGGAGCCAAATGGGTGTTGGTCGTCTCTTCCGTCAAAAATTTCTTTGCTTAATAGAATCATTCCTGCACATGTCCCTAGAACGGGGAGGCCATCTTCTATTCGTTCCATTAAGCGCTTTCTGACATTTAAAGACTCGGCGAGTTTCATCATCGTGGTTGACTCCCCTCCTGGAATCACCAACGCGTCTATCTCTTCCAAGTATTGAGATCCTCTTACTTCTAAAGGGGCGGCACCTGCGAGAGATAGCGCCTGAGCATGACGATCAAAAGCTCCTTGGAGGGCTAAAACTCCAACTTTCACTTAGTGCTACCAGCCGCGGTCTGACAACCGAGTCTCTAGATTACCGATCTCTAAGCCAGGCATAGCTTCTCCTAGGCCACGGCTTACTTTGGCTAGTTTGTCTGCATCTGCAAAATTGGTTGTTGCTTCTACAATCGCTTGTGCTCGTTGGGCTGGATCTTCGCTCTTGAAGATTCCTGAGCCTACGAATACAGACTCTGCACCCAGTTGCATAACCAGTGAAGCATCTGCAGGAGTGGCTATTCCTCCAGCGCAAAATAGAGGGACCGGCAAACAACCTGTTTCCGCTATTTCTTGAACTAAAGGAAGAGGTGACTGAAGTTGTTTGGCCCAGTCAAATAGTTCTGCACTGTCTGCTTGGGTTATCTTCCGAATGTCTCCAGTTATTGATCGTATATGTCTCACTGCTTCAACAATGTTTCCAGTGCCTGCTTCTCCCTTGGATCGAATGAGGCAAGCCCCTTCCGAGATGCGTCGTAGTGCTTCACCAAGGTTGGTTGCTCCGCAGACAAACGGAACTTCGAAGGCCCACTTGTCTATATGATGTGTCTCGTCCGCTGGAGTGAGAACTTCGCTCTCATCAATGTAATCCACTTCAAGCGATTGAAGGATCTGAGCCTCAGCGAAGTGTCCGATTCGGGCCTTTGCCATAACTGGAATAGTTACAGCCGCTTTGATCCCCTCTATCATCTCTGGATCTGACATTCGTGCGACACCGCCATCTTTTCGAATATCTGAAGGGACACGTTCGAGCGCCATGACTGCTGCCGCACCAGCATCTTCAGCGATACGTGCCTGTTCGGCGTCAACAACATCCATGATGACGCCACCCTTTAACATCTCTGCCAGCCCTCGCTTAACGAGTTCTGTACCTGTTTCTCTCAGTGCTTTAGTCATAGTTAGCAGTCTAAATGGATCTTGGACCTTAATGGCTACTCGTTTGAATTTTCAGCCACAAGTTCTTTCACATCCTCGGCACTCAAGATGTCTCCCTCTCCAGGGCGAGCCAAAGTAACCCAAGTTGTGCCGATATCTAAAGGCACTGTCTCTCCAGTTTCATCATCAGACAACGTCCACTCGTCAGAAGTCCGTTGGCGTTCCCATCTCACCCTGTAACTGTTCCATCACGCAGTAGCCATCCATCACCTGATCCGGTGCTTATCGCCTGAGGTGAAACTGGATCTGCATCTGAGAGTCGATAACCGATATAAAGAAAAAGAAGATTATCCGCAGTTAAGGGTGACCCGGTTTCATCGAGATGAGGAACCCCGTCTTGATACCTTAACCATTGCTGCAAGGAGCCATCCCAAACATAGTCCACCACTCTTTGCCAAATTGTCCAGCGCGCTCCTGCTGCAGGAACCGCACTCTGGGGAATATCTCCATATTCAAAAATCGGCATAGGAGTCTCTGCTTCTCCTGATGCTACGCCCTGTAATTCTTGAGTATTAATTTTGCCATTATCTGGACGGGGTCGGCTTGAGTCACGCTTGAAGTACTCTTCACCCCAACGTGAGGCTGCAGATCTACTATCAAATCCACCCCTCCATTCGGCTGCTCGTATTTCTTCTAGCACGAGATCATTAGATCCCCAATAAACAAATACTGGATGATTCAGATTCAGTAGAAGATTGATATCGCTAGATCGAGCAGATCGTACAGGCATTACTGTCTCAGGGAGTCGACTGTGGTAGATAGCCAAAAACCTACTTTTACCATTCTCTACACGTATGTCATAAACGATGTCTGCTTCTCTTAAGCCATGCTGCGGTAAAGAGTCTTCATCGTTATTACCTACTTTTACTGCTACTGCTGGTGCCTGTGGGATACCTTCATATGCTGGCAAGCCAGTTAGAGGATAAACCGGCCCTTCCCAGGATGTATCAACTGTCGTTGTTGGAATAGTTGCTACTACTTCTTCCACAGTGGTGGTGGTGATGATGGTGGTCTGATCCACTGGCTCAAGCTGAGTGGTAGTAACTACTTGCAAATCTTCAGCCGCTTCTGTGGTGGTTGACGTATTTGAATTTGTATCGCTTCCGCCACATGCATTTAAGAAAACAAAAAGGAATACACCCAGGATGAAATTACGCCGCATTTACTTCAGAGCTCACTTAATGCCGCACAACGTAATGAAATAGCAGGATGTCCTGAAGTTGCCAGTTGAGCAGTAGGGTCTAGAACCCATAAATGAGAAGTGAAAGTCGATCCCTCAACAAAAGAGCCAACCTGATCAGAAATCTCAAGAGCCTTGGTTAATCCAGGAGGGAATCTAGTGAGAGCAACACTCTTTTGATCTAAAAGTAAGATTTCCTCAACTTCAATCGTGTTCCTGAAGAAATACTTTAATATCGGGAGAGACAGCCAGAAAGATTTTCGAGTTTCCTTGCCAATACTTGGTTCCTGAATGCGGACTAATGCTTGAGCGAGTAACGCTTCTAACTCAACGGGACCGAGATTTGTTAAAGTCCCGGTTGTGACCGTAAGTGTGTTGTTTGAACCATTAGAAGTAACTGCAATATTCACAGTTGATGATTCAAGCACTTTTAGATTGGGCGCTTCTACTCCATGAGATAAACAGAGTCCGTCAATTGCATTGTGTAGCCGAGGGAACTCTTTCTGTGTTGCCGTTCTGCTGCTTATTCGGGTTTGGACTTGGTGTGTTCCCCATCGCCCTAAAAAAGTTAGCGACACAAAGAGAGAAGAAATCCCTATCGCTAGAAAGATCCACAGTTGCATACCAAGGGCTGCAAGTGACACCCCTAGGCCCACAGGTAGAGAAATTGACAAAATAAAAAGGAGAGAAGTTGCAATGCTGCTAGCTGGATTTTTGTTCATAGTTATTCGACTTATTCAGGATTTCTAGATAATAGGTTGATTTAAGAGGTAATACTTGTCAGATTCCCCTCAAAACTTTTCCATAAGAGTCCAAGTAACGTTCCGCTAAAGACTTCATGGAAAACTGCATGGCTCTTTGACGGCCATTTTCCTTCAATTCTTCTTGCTTGTTTGTGTCTCCAAGCACCTTCTCTATTGCCGTTGCAAGAGCGTAACTGTCTCCTGGAGTAACAAGCAATGCATGTTTCCCTTCCTCAGCCACTTTTGAATATCCAGGAATATCACTGGCAACCACAACGGTGTTGCACGCCATACCTTCAAGGAGAACAATCCCGAATGACTCTCCGCGTAGAGAAGGGGCGCAGAAAATATCTGCTCCTTTCATTCGAGAAAATTTCTCACTCTCGCTGATGCGTCCTAACCATTCAATTCTAGGATCTCCAGCAAACCGACTTTTTAACTCTTCTGTTTCTGGTCCATCACTTGCAATCCAAAGTCGAATATCTGCAGGAAGGTCACTCATTGCCTCGAGTAGCACCGAAAGTCCTTTTCGAGGTTCATGGCGCCCAACGAAGAAAATCGTGGGCCCTTCAGTTGGCCAAGGTGAAGCTTTCTCGCACTGGTCTGTCTCCACCCCGTTAAATAAGATTTCGTATTCGTGCCCTAAAGAGGTTTGTGCCATTTCGGCAGCGTCGTTTGAAACTGCAAATCGATAGTCGAGGCGCCCACTCAACCATCGGATGGGACGGTTCAAGAGATCGTAAGCAAGGCTTCCTCCCGCAGCATGGAATGTTCCGACCATTGGCGCATTTGACATGAATAGAGCGGTGACCGTCGGGCCAGGGGCCATCGGCTCGTGCAGATGCAATAAATCAAATTCTCCATCCCGGAGTGCTTGTATGGTGCGTAAAGCACATGGGACATCTGGAGCGATCGGAGCGACAGAGCCATTTGCCGCTGTCGGTAAACTGTCTCCGAGGGGAATTACTGATGCGTCTGGTGGAGGACCATCGCAAGGGCCAAGAACTCTCGTATGTTGACCTAATTCCCTAAGTTGCCTCGCTAAACCCAATACCTGACTTTGCACTCCGCCAGGAATCGTCAAACTATAGGGACAAATGATGCCTATTCGCATGACTTAACGCTACTCTCCATTTCCCCGTACGCAAAAGCCTTAATTGATCCTTAAAGTTTCTTTGGAAATATCATCCGTGATCGCTTGGCCAGTTGGGCTGTAGTAAATGCCATTGTTCTGGTGCTTTACGAATGAAGTTCTCGAACTCGTAAGCTAACTCTTGTGTTATGCGTTGTACGTCGTCTCGTAAGCGGCCTTGTCTTTCAACTTTAAGCGGCGGATTCACTAGTCCATGAACCCCATCACCTTCTATGTAAACCGCGATCGGGCATAATGGCGCACCGGTTCTTAAAGCGAGTGTTGCTGGTCCAGCAGGGAGAAGAGTTTTTTCTCCAAAGAACTCCACTTCAACTCCCGCACCGCCAACATGCCGGTCACATAAAAGAACAACCATTTCCTTAGCTTGTAACGCTGCAATAGCTTCGGAACCTGCTGAGGCCCCCAAAGGAACCACTTTCATTCCGAGCGAAGATCTGAAGTCTCTAAACCACTCAAAAACTTCAGGTGGCTCTAAAGGTTCCACCACTGCAGTTAAAGGGATTTTTCTTATTTTTGTAACCCAAAAGGCCGCCCATTCCCACCCGCCGAGGTGAGGTAGCACAATTATTGGCCCGACTTCTGAACTTAGAGCTTCATCCAGATTAGTTTTTCCCTCATAATCAAAGCCTTCTAATATCTTTTCTGCGCTCATTCCTGGCAAACGAAAGCTTTGAAACCAATAGGTCGCATACGAAGCGAAAACCTCATCAATTGATTTCTGCATCTCCTTACCGTCAAGGTCAGAAGATTTTGTTCTCCGAAGATGCTTCCCAACCATGCTTCTACGGTCTTTATTCAAACGTCCAGCAAGTTTCCCAAAAAATCTAAAAACCGAATTACCAAAACGCTTCGGCAATAAACGAGCGATAAATGTTAGAAATCGATAACCAGAAACTGCTGAAAAGATTCTCATGTCACGTAATCAACGAGAGCACCACGCCATGTAAGCATGCAGTGCGATGAATACTAGATTTCATTCTTTTGCTCAGCAGTTGCTTGAATCCAAACCTTTATAAATCTTTGAATCGCCGTGACTAACGTAAGCGCAAGCATGATCCAAAGAACAACAAGTAGAGCATCATCTCCGATAATCACAGAAAGTAGGAGTCCAAGAGCTAGAACAATGAATCTTTCAGCGCGCTCCATAACTCCACCTTTTGCTTCATAACCTAAAAGTTCTGCTTTCGCTCTTTGATACGAAATGATTTGTGCGGAAGCCATCACAGCTACAGGAAGCATCATGAGATGACCTGGTCGCGTACTCGCATAATGCCAAGTAAGACCACCGAATAATAAAGCGTCAGTTAGGCGATCTGAGACGGAATCAAAGAAAGCTCCGCGTTTAGATGAGGTGCCGGCTGCTTTCGCAACTGCTCCATCTAACGCATCTGGAATACCGGTAAGTATGAGGAGGATAAAGCCTAAAAGTAAGTTTCCTCGTCCTATCGCGACTGCAGCTCCGCCTGACATAGCGATTCCTATCACGGTCACTACATCTGCAGTGATACCTATCCGCTGAAGAACACGCCCAATGGGGATCAGAGCGCGGTCAACCGCTGTTCGCAAGTTACCGTCCAACATGTTGTTCCTCCTGCGGTTTCTAAGACTCGCTGGTTAAGTGGCCGCTATTTTGAGAAACCACTGAATGCTTCTTAGCGTATCAGTGGCATTGAAGGGTGTCGGTTTTAAGTATTTGCATCCCAAATTTCAGGATTCTTTTCAACATACTTCGCGACAACTTCTCCATTGACCCCATCAATATAAACTAAGCCTCGATGCTCTGGTGGAGACTCATTGGAATACACAAGGATCCGCCAAGTCGGACGACTACGTAACCCTCTCCAAGCCAACTGGGCTGAGGCATGACCAACAGGAAAACCCATGGCTTGAGTTGCAGCAACAAGAGCATCGCCTTCATCTGAACCTAACCGCCAACCCGCTTGGAGATGAAAAATGCCGACGATGGCTAAACCAACACTCCCAATAATCAAACCTCCGTTCAATAAAGGAGAGTCGCCTACGACAATGGTTAATGTAACCACCGCTGCTGCGATCAGTAAATACAGGTAACCAGGAATTCGGCGACGACTATTGTCGGGAAAAATATATGGTCCAACTAATCCAGTGACATCAAGGTCCTCGGGCAAAGTGTCTCTTTGCTCATCTTCGTTTTCTTCTTCTGGTGAACTCACGTCTGAAACCTTAGCGTCTCTACTATTTAGATATTCCATCAATGCATTCCAGCACTTTTTCTAAACTTTCTTCTATAGGCGCAGACCCATCAAGAATGAGGTCCGCTAAGGAAGAAGAGGGCTCTATATATTTGTCATGCATTGGGCTAACCGTGGAAGCAAACTGAGAACGTATACTTTCAGGCGTTCTTCCTCGTTCACTTACATCTCTTTCTAATCGACGTTTCAGACGAAGTTCTTCAGGAGCAGATATAAATATTCTTAGTTCAAATTCTCTTACAACTTCTGGAATAACAAATAGTAAGTGTCCTTCTCCGATGATCAATTCCGCTGGCTCAATTCGTTCAACCTCTGTTGTTCTTGAGTGAGTAGAAAAGTCATAGACAGGAATATCGACTACTTCTCCTTGCTTAAGTAAAGCCAAGTGTTTTAGGTACAAATCATGCTCGAATGCATCTGGATGATCAAAATTGATTTTGGCCCTATCTGCCAAGGAAAGGTCAGAATGATCACGGTTGTAACTATCTAGAGGAAGGATCGCCAGCGCTTTTTCTTCCGCCATAAAACGCTCCCTTAAAGCATTAACGATGGTTGTCTTTCCGGCGCTTGCTCCACCAGCTATGCCACAAATCACTTTTCTTGTTTCCTCACTTACGGGTTAGTACCGATAATGTTCAGGCTTGAATGGACCTTGAGAATCCACTCCAAGGTAATCTGCTTGTTCGGTTGTCATTTCTGTCAGCCTTACACCCAGTGCGTCTAAATGAAGTCGAGCTACTTTCTCATCAAGAATTTTTGGAAGAGTGACAACGTCTTTCCCGTAACCTTCAGCATTCTTGTGTAGTTCTATTTGCGCCAATACTTGGTTTGAGAAACTTGCTGACATAACGAAGCTCGGATGTCCCGTGGCATTACCAAGATTCAGTAACCGTCCTTCTGATAAAACAATGATTGAATGTCCATCTGGAAACACGTACTCGTCTACTTGGGGTTTTATTTCCACCCTTTGAACATCTGAAAGTTTGTTTAGACCTGCCATATCAATCTCATTATCAAAATGGCCGATATTGCCGACAATAGCTTGATGTTTCATCCGCCCCATATGGTCAGCAGTGAGAACATCTTTGCATCCGGTAGCGGTGATAAATATGTCCGCTTTATCAACTACTCGCTCTAATGTGTTGACTTCATAACCCTGCATGGCCGCTTGTAGTGCACAAATCGGGTCTACTTCAGTGACGATTACCCGTGCCCCTTGCCCTCGAAGTGACTCGGCGCAACCTTTACCAACATCTCCAAATCCGCAAACAACAGCCGTCTTGCCTCCAATCATCACGTCTGTTGCACGATTGATTCCGTCAATTAATGAATGTCGACATCCATACAAGTTGTCGAATTTTGATTTAGTAACAGCATCATTCACGTTAATTGCTGGGAATTGAAGCTCTCCTGCTTCTTGCATTTGATAGAGACGGTGCACCCCTGTTGTTGTTTCCTCTGACACTCCTCGTATCCCGGATGCGATGCGAGTCCAACATTGTGGGTCTTGTTCTAGGGAGGACTTGAGTAGATCTAAAACCACTCCCCATTCTTCGGAATCATCTTCTGTTTTGTTTGGAACGGAACCCGATTTTTCGAATTCGGATCCTTTATGAACCAAAAGTGTGGCATCCCCTCCATCGTCAAGAATCAGGTTCGGACCTTCACCGTCTGGCCACTTTAGAACTTGAGTAGTAGCCCACCAATATTCTTCAAGCGTTTCACCCTTCCATGCAAATACTGGAACTCCTTCTGGTTTTTCTGCAGTTCCGTTTGGGCCCACCACTACTGCCGCTGCCGCTTGGTCTTGAGTGGAAAAGATATTGCAGCTGGCCCACCTAACTTCTGCTCCAAGCTCAACAAGTGTTTCAATCAGTACAGCAGTTTGTATTGTCATATGAAGTGACCCGGTAATACGTGCACCTGCTAGTGGTTGTGAGTCAAGATACTCTGCTCGTAATGCCATAAGCCCTGGCATTTCATGTTCTGCTAATCGAATTTCGTGACGACCTAGGACATGCAAATCAATGTCAGCTATTTTGTAATCATTTTCTGCGGACACGACGACTCTCAACTTTCTGTATTAAATATTTCTACATTTTGAAGTTTTATCTGGGCTGGGGTCGTCTAACGCCATTTCATACAGCCACACGATCAGCCTATCTGCATTAACCGACTACTCGATACGCGCTTCCAAGAGTCTGAATTTCATACGATCCTTCAGCTAAAGGCACCCAAGCGGCTGAACCCTGTTGAATTATTAAAGTTTCTTTTTCCGAAGTCAACGTGGTTTCCTTTGAAGCCGCTACAACTACATCCGTTCCTTCTCTATCATTTACCTTTACAGATTCGTTGATTTTCTCTACATCAAATTCTGAAGCTGGGACCTTAAAACGGTGATGATCGGACGAAGGGACTTGAATCTCAGGCCTCAATTCAAAATCTATGATTTCTAATAAGGCAACCGGATTTTTTGGCTTGCTAGTAAAACCTGCCCTTACAACGTTGTCACTTGACCCCATTACTTCTAGAGCAACTCCTCCGAGATATGAATGCAAAACACCTGGATCAAGAAACAATGCTTGTCCGGGTTCCAAAGTGAATTTTCTCATCATTGGAACAAGAAGCAATGCTGGATCTTTTGGATATTTCTCCGCCAGTCTTTTTATTGTTGAGATTTCAGAACTAAAGATTTCTTCTTCCGCTTCGTGACAGCGTTGTAAAAGTGCCGCAACCTCTGCTTCACGATCTTGAGTCAAAATACTTTTCGTTACTTCCGTAAAACCCCCAGAACTTTCCATTACAGATAAAAAATCTGAAGCAAAGTTGAAATGAGAACAAATTTCGAGAGCCTCGGATATTGGCTTGAATCCACATAGTGCCTCAAACCGTGTAAGGGCACAGATCATTTCTGGTTTAGATCTCTTGTCTTCAAAACCCGAAGATGCTTGAGTTACGTTTGGATGTGCTTGAAGCGAGAGAGGTTGATCTGCAGCGAGAATTTTTACGAGATAAGGCATCTCTTCTTGAATTTCATTTAATGCCTGCTGAAGAGATACCTGCCCATGCTCTCGTTCTAGAGTCGCTGGTCCTGAAGGGTGAACTCCGAACCATAGTTCCGCTTCAGGAGATCCGGATGCTTCTATTCCACGAAGTTCAGCTAATGCGTTGAGTGACCCCCACTCATATTTCTGCAAATAGCCGTTTATTAAGTCCACAAGACGTACAGGTATTTAGAGCTCAAAAGTTGGACTTATGCCCTCAGAACTTGCTTGTTCCATAAGTTTCCCATGCTCATCTTCAGTTACTGCTTCTGACTCATCTATGAGCATTATTGGGATATTTTCTTTTATCAAATAACGGCGGCGAAGTCGGTCGTTGTATAAAAATTCTGCATCTTCAAAATATAAAAGTGGTCCTTTATCTTCTGGGCAAGCCAAAATTTCTAAAAGTTTTGGATCAAGTGTCATTCGCTCTCCTTATAACTCCTTATTTGATTCAATCAACTCTTGAATCTCCTGCAAAGTTTTTTCGTAAGTAACTTCATCTTCTGCTTCTAGATTAAGCCGTAATAGCGGCTCTGTATTTGATGGCCGGAGATTAAACCAACATTTGTCAAATCTCACAGTAAGTCCATCTAAATGATCTTGATCAGAGTAAGAGTATTTCTTTGATACTTCTTTAATAACTTTGGAAGAATCCAAGACTTCGATATTTATTTCTCCAGAAGAAATGTAAGAATTGAATGGAGCTAATAACTCACTTAATGGCTCCGTAGTACAAGAAAGTTCTTCGAGAACGATGAGCGCAGCGATAAGTCCTGAGTCCGCTCGGAAATTGTCTCTAAAGTAATAATGCCCTGAATGTTCTCCTCCAAACGCGGCTTGTTCTTCTGCCATGACTTTTTTTATAAAAGAATGACCCACACGAGTGCGAACCGGCCTTCCCCCTAACTTAGTTATGGTCTCGGGAACTATTTGAGAGCAAATAAGATTATGGACTATGGCTGCACCCGGCTCTTCACGTAGAACTTTCTTAGCGACAAGGGCAGTCGTAACTGATCCTGAAACAGGTTGCGCTTTTTCATCAACTAGAAATACTCGATCAGCGTCGCCATCAAATGCGAGACCAATATCAGCTTTTGTTTCCAGGACACGTCTTTGCAGATCAACTAAGTTTTCGGGCTGTATAGGATCTGCGGGATGATTTGGAAAAGTTCCATCTAAGTCTTCATAAAGGATTTCAAGCTCAAATGGTAGGTTTCGGAATGCCTCGGGTGCGACCAATCCGCCCATCCCGTTAGCTGTATCGGCTACCACTCGTAATGGCCTTAGTTTCTCTTTTTCTATAAAAGATTGAACATGTTTAGCGAAATCTTCTAATAAGTTCAAGTGAGAAACACCACCATTGCCGCTTCCGTTAGGCATTCCAGTTAGAACTTCATCTCTCATTTCCTTCAAGCCCGTATCAAAGCTGATTGGTTTAGCTTCAGAAAAACAAAACTTTATTCCGTTATATCCCGATGGATTATGGCTAGCGGTAAAAACCGACCCCGGTAGTTGAAGATGCCCGGAAGCAAAATAAAGCATGTCCGTTGAGCAAAGGCCTATATCGATGACGTCCACATCCTGGGCATTAACTCCTTGGGAAAAAGCTAAAACCAGTTCTTGGCCACTTGGCCTCATATCTCGTCCAACGATGACAGTTTCAGTTTCTGGTTCATTTCGTTTTATGAGTCTTGCCCAAGACTCACCGATAGATCGTGCTACTTCGGCATTGATCTGTTGCGGGAACAAACCACGCACATCATAGGCTTTGAAGATTGAGGCAATGTCTTCCATTTTTAAACTTTACTTGCCTTTGGAAGCTCAGGGTTTGCAGGGTAAGACCCCTTACTTGCCAACTGGCGGACATGTATAAGGTCTCGGAGTAGTCTCAAACCATCATGAATTGCTCGAACAGTGGTTCGTTCTGAGTTCTCTATTTCAACTGGTATTTCTAATAGAGAGAGTCTCCACCTTTCAGCCAAGTGAAATAACTCCACATCGAAAGCAAACCCTTTAATCGTTGATGCATCAAATAGCGCTCTTGCTACATCTGCTCGAAATGCTTTTAATCCACATTGGGTGTCACGATACTGGCCTAAAAGAAGTAGGTGTGTTGCAAAATTCACCATGCGTCCACCAACTCCTCTAAGAAGTCCTACTTTTACAATCGTTCGAGTGTTCATGTGGTGCCGGTTGCCTACAACCCAGTCATATCCATTCTCAACTTCCACTAGAAGATTAAAAATTTGCACTGGAGAATAAGCCAAGTCTGCGTCCGTGAATGCGATTACTCGACCTCTAGCATTAGCTACCCCGACTCGAAGTGCTGCTCCTTTTCCTTGATTGTTTGGTAAGACAATTATTTGATCAGCTTGTTTTGCCGCGGTTTCCGTCCCATCTTGTGACCCATCGTCCACAACAACGACCTCTAAATCATTGTTGATTTTTCTTCCAACTTCTTCGCGAACTCGAAGAATTGTGTCTTCGATTCTGTCCGCTTCCTTATAAGCAGGAATAACAACACTTAACCGGTATTGCCCCTCAGCAGGAGGGCGTTGTGTTGGTTGATCTTGCTCGTTTCGGATTGTCCGAAAAATAACTATCCGATAGGAAATTGCTCGAACCAAAGAGGCTGCTACGACCGCTACCAATTTCGCTAAGACTTCTTCTTGGGTTTCCCTGTTCGGACTGAAAATATGTACAACCCCAGTATCAACAAGTCCAGCGGTCACAACCATGAAACCAAAAATTCCAGGTGAGCCAATCCATCGGGTAAAAGGGTCATCAGCTAAGGTGAACAATCGGTGAAGTGGCCATGCAACTAGGGCTGCTGCATTCAATGCGACCACGTTCGCAAGAAGTAAAGACGCTCCTGCTTGATGTAAAAGAACGAAAAGGGCGACGTCTAACGTAGTAGCGGTAACACCAACCACTACAAAACGACGAATTCGGAACTTCATTCGGGGGGACTTTCTATACCTTCAGATGAATTTTCCTCTTCTTCACCCTGAGCCCATCTTTTTAAAAGTCCATCAGCTTGGGATTCTTTATGGTTGCTTATTTCAATTGATGGTTGGAATCTCAACTTAAGTAGAAACACTAAACCAAGGAGCGTCAAGAAAATAGAGAAAATGTCTATACCTGTCCGTCCATAAGTGAGAACAACTTGTTCTTGAGTGGGCACCACAACCATGAGATTTGGTGTTGCCCTCCAAGGTCCCTCAGCTCCTTCAACTTCCCAGTTCGGAAAATACGAGACTTTTACAACTACTGGCACCCCAATTTCGCTAACAGTAAATGAAACGCGATCAACGCCTGCTACCACTTCAGTTACTTCTATTTCTTTAAGTTTCCTTACTTCAGGAATTTGATCCGTTTCTATTTGTTGCCACTTCTCTAAGCCACCAAGTAGCCGAGTAACAGATTGGGAGCTGTCGTTAAATACTTCCACTGAGTGGTCTAGCCAATTTGAATGCTCCACGTCTTTCCATACTGCTGGTTCTACTGTGAGGGGCTCTACCAATGGGGAACTCTCTACTAGAAAGATTGTCCAAGGTCCTGAGACTGCTATCTCAGTAAGTGCTGGATGTCTTCTTGCTTCTACCACTGGCCGTTCCGAAAAGGCGGCATAGTAAGTGACGCCAAATTGCTGGAGATGATTCACTCCTTCTCCTAAATTAAATGACCTATATGGGAGGCCACGCTGCGCTCGTGATGGTTCCATTGATAGTTCTGACTGCATGAGGAAGTGATACGGAGTTGTTGTAGATGCTTCAAAGTAAAGCCCTTCCATGGAACCGATACACCCGTCAGTCCAATGAGGCATAAGCATGAGTGCCATTGGAGTTCCGTAACGAACAAGATCTCGGTTGTACTCCCACATGAGCCGCCCGCAACCATACGTTTTTGAAACCTCTTCCATGGTGTTGACTAGTGCTCGATGCTCTTCCCATCCACCGCCATTGACATCCCCAATTCGCCCTTCGTAACCAGAGAAATTCCAATTAACCCAGCCTCTGCCAAGATTCAATTCTTCTGTTTCAAAACCCATCCATTTATAAGTGTTTCCAGTGGTTGCCCCACCGGGCAAAGCCCTTAAAGGCAAACCCAAGAGAATGATTAATAGGAAGACAGAAGTTATTGATCCGACATAGGGGAAAATTTTTCCGATCCTTCTTACCTTTTCTGAAACGCCTTCAATAAGCATTCCAATCATGCGAAAAGACTCTGCTACACCTATTGCTGCTAGCAGGTATGCCCCAAGATAGTAAGCGGGAAGAATTCTTCCGTTATAAAGCCTTCCTTCAGGTAAATGGATGAAAGCCAATGCTAAGACAACGAGTGATGCTCCTAAAACAATTCCTAATCGGCGGCGGAATACAACTGAAAAGATAAACCCAATGGCAGCTGAAATGAGAACTACCTGAAAAGGAGGACTGTTTGTAAGGAAATCTGCTGCCAGTTCACTGCGATCCCAAAGATAAGATTTGAAACGCGGCAACTTATCCCATGCCATGTCATTTAAGTGGTCTCTTTGCCACCAAAACGGCAGTACCCAAAAAGCGGATAGCAAAGCTGAAGTAATTCCTGCAGTCAAGACCCACTGGATTCTCTGTTTGCTTGGTTGAAAAAGAATGACTAAAAGGGTTACGACTAAGGCGTAAAACGCCACTAGTAAGTGACATAACCCAGTGAGTGTTAATAAGAGTGCTGCCCATGCTCTTCCCTTGCCTGTATCCATGCCTCGCATGAGTACTCCGATATAAACAAGGCAGAAAGAGACGGCAAGAGCGTAAGCAAATTCTCCTGCCATCGTTGACATGAGATTGCCGCCAAAAATATTGAAAGACCTATCAAAAATAAACGGAAGAGTTGCAGCCGCCATAAGAGCTGGAGCGGGGAAAGGCAAACCTGAAAGCCGTCCCATCAGCCACGCACATAACGGCATGAAAACTAAGCCAGCTACTGTGACAAGTTTGATTGCAATGCCATAATGGATGGGGATAATCAAAATTGTTGCACCTACCAAAGCGCCCATCATCGGAATCCAGGCAAAAGGTCGATGTTGGAACAAAAGCACTAAGGCAACAATTGCTAACACGACTAGTGGAATTGCAAGCGGCAAAATCAAGCCAACATTTAATACAACGATAAAGAGCATTGGGACAATCATGTAAAAGTGATAAGCGGGAAACCCTGCGTACCAGTCAGGTGTCCAACCACTAAGTCTGAACCTTGGAATCAGTTCATCTCTAATGAATGCGGGGCCCCAGACGTGAGCGCCTAAGTCTCCTCCTGTCGGCAACGTTGAGGTAAATAGAACTCCGTTCGGATTCACGATCCAAAGTAGATAAAAAGTCGATAGGGCAACAATTATCCCCGTGATCCAATTCGCAGGAGAAGCCTTTCGGACAAGCCTTAGAAGGTCGTGTTCTTTCACAAGTACACCAAAACAAAGACCGTATAAGCGTTAAAGCCTGCGTGCGCCCACATTGCCCTTCCTAGATGACCGTCTCGTTGAGTTAATTTTCCTGCTATCAAACCAAATAGTACTAAAGCCGGGAATTGAAGGGGTTGGAAGTGGATTATTCCGAAAAGCACTGAACTTGCTATCAATGCTGTTCGTTGAGACCAGCGATCTTGAAATGCTTTTAATGCAAACCCTCGGAAAAATAATTCCTCAACAACTGGTGCTCCCACCACGACTACCAAAATAAGTAAGAAAATTCCTAAACCATGGGCGCGACTCGTTAACTCGCGGGCTGGTCCCGATACGTCTAAATCGTCAACAAAAATAAGTGCTGGCAAGTACAGGAGCGGAACCAATAGTGCTTGACTGAAGACACCGATAAAAAAACCTTGGACACACTGATTTTTTGTGATGGAGACTGTTTTCTCCTGTGTGTCCGGTTGTAAGACCCTTTTTCTTTGGACCAGCAAAGGAACCCCAAGATTGTCTTTCCATGAGAGGCCGCTACGTCGAAGAACTGCCCATGGGACTCCTAATAAACCAAACCACAATGGAATCTGCAATAAAGCTGTAATCCATAGCGGAATAGGGTCCCAATCTCCAAGAGTAAGGACTAATGATCCTACGATGACTGATGAAACTATGGATAGAACTACACCAGTTGCGACATGGCTAATTCCCCAAGGTTTTTCATCTGATTGAGAAATATTTTCAACAGAATCCATCGTCAAACACTACACAGAAGAAAACAACCCTGTACCTCAGGGTATTAACAAGTTCTGAGACCTCTAACATTAAAGTATGGCTAAACGTGCTGATGAAATGAAACAAAACCCTGAACAGCCCCCAGAAAAGAGTGGACGCGGCTGGCCTAAATGGAGCATCTGGCTGCTTATGGGTCTTATCGGGGCTTTCATCATCTATCCGGCATTTAACTCTTCGGACGATTCCACTTCGATTCCTTATGATCAATTTCTTTCAAAAGTCATTGCGGAAGAAATAACCGAGATAAACATCAATAATCAAACAGGAAAAATTCAAGCAGAATCTGTAAATGGAGACGAGTACAGCACCACTGGGCCGTTAGAACTTTCTCCCACTGACCGCCAAATCCTTGATGCAAGTTCAGCAACCGTTGAATTTAAAACCCCGCAACCAGGATTTTTCCAAACATGGCTTCCTCTTCTGCTGCCGGTTTCTCTGATTATTCTTTTCTTTTGGTGGATTAACCGAAGAGCTCAAGGCCAAATGAGTGGGATGATGTCTATCGGTCGATCTAGAGCAAAGTCTTATTCTTCCGAACAACCCGGAACTACTTTTGAAGACGTCGCTGGATATGAAGGAGTTAAACAAGAAATACGAGAAGTTGTTGATTTCTTAAAAGAACCAGAAAAATTTTCCGAAATCGGTGCACGGGTTCCTAAAGGTGTCTTGCTAGTCGGCCCTCCAGGTACAGGTAAAACACTTATCGCCCGAGCGGTTGCTGGAGAAGCTGGTGTTCCATTTCTCTCAGTAACTGGATCAGATTTCATGGAAATGTTTGTTGGTGTGGGCGCTAGCCGAGTCCGCGACCTTTTTGAAACTGCTAGAAAAATGGGTCGAGCAATTATTTTTATTGATGAGCTTGACTCTATTGGCCGTAAACGAGGTGCTGGGCTCGGAGGCGGACATGATGAAAGAGAGCAGACCCTTAATCAAATGCTTTCCGAAATGGATGGGTTTGAGGCAAGCGAAGGGATAGTGATGCTTGCTGCTACTAATCGTCCCGATATCCTTGACCCTGCCTTGCTGAGACCAGGAAGATTTGATCGTCAAGTAGTAGTCCCTTTACCAGAGCTTGAAGATCGCCGTGAAATTCTTGGAGTCCACGCAAAGGGGAAGAACCTTTCTGAAGATGTTGATCTTGATCTTGTAGCACGAGGAACGCCAGGAATGAGTGGAGCCGACTTATCAAACCTTATTAATGAGGCTGCTCTAATTGCTGTTCGAAGCTCACAAGACGCTATATCAGCAGAGCACTTTGAAGCGGCCCGAGATAGAACCTTAATGGGTCAGAAACGTGAGTCAATGGCTCTTACATCAGTTGAAAAAGAAGCTATTGCTTATCATGAAGCAGGGCACGCCCTTTGTGCAGTGGTACTTCCGAATGCCGACCCTCTTCATAAGGTCACCATTATCCCAAGTGGAATGGCATTAGGAGTAACTATGCAACTTCCAGAAGAGGAACGTCACATTTACCGGAAGGACTACATTGAAGATTCTTTAGTGGTTCGTATGGGAGGACGAATCGCTGAAGAGTTAGTTTTTGGAGTTACTTCAACAGGGGCACAAGACGACCTGGTAGGTGCAACTGAACTCGCAAGAAGAATGGTTCGAGAATGGGGTATGAGTGACCGTATCGGCCCTATGGCTTGGGGAAGTCAGAATCAAGTTTTTCTAGGAGATGACCTCATGCATAGCCGTGATTACAGCGATGACACGGCAAGAGAAATCGACGAAGAGGTTAAGCGGATTCTTCATGATCAGGAAAATCGTTGCAGATCTCTTCTTTCAGAAAATCGCAATGCGCTAGATCTAATTGCGAGAGCGTTACTAGAGCATGAAACTATTTCAGGTGAAGAAGTTATGAGGTTAACTGGATTAGCCGAAAACACAGATTTGTCGTCAGAGTCGTCTACTGAACCGTCCCACGCTGACTGATTTAACGTGGATCGGTTCTACTTACTGGTTCTAGTAGCTTTTTTTGCAGGAATTCTTGCTTATATTATTCAACGTCGTGCTTCGGATGCTCCTGTAAGGACCGGATGGTCGATACCTGATCAAGTCAACCGAAAGGACTTTCTTTCACCTGAGATTCCTTGGTTAGTCGCTGTATTCACTTCTTCTTCCTGCGATACATGCTCTGAAGTGGTGTCCAAAACTGTTCCTCTTGCCAGTAGCCAAGTTGTTGTTCACGAAGTGGAAGCAAAAAAAGATAAAGATCTACATGATCGTTACAAAATTGAGGCTGTACCGCTGGTTGCTCTTATTGACACACAAGGAGTGGTGAGATCTCATTTTCTTGGCCCTGTAAGTTCTTCGGATTTATGGTCATCGTTAGCAGAACTTAGAGAACTAGACGATACTGACGCCTAAAAACGATTTAATTAAAGAGCTCAAAATAAAAATTTTTACCTTTTTCTAGTCGCCCAATTAGACACGAAGCGATTTATATGCCTAAGTTTGATGGAGTTACTCCTTTATGGATTAACAACGAAACCCCGTAACAAGGCTCTCACGCTAAGTTGCGGGGATTTCTTTTTTTCTGACTATTAGCACTAACGCTCTATAGCGACAACTGTGTCTTCAATAGAAATCCCATAATCGCTAGTCCACCCCGCGGGTCCTGACCACTCTCTTACCGCTATAACTGGGGAAGAGGATTCAACTCCTATTAGAACCTCTGCATCTACCTCTAGCGTTGCACGGTCTCCGGGATCAAGTTCAAAAGAATCAGGTAAAGATATGTCATCATTTGTTCGAAGATCTATAGAGGCGATACTTTTCAAACTTGGATTGAAAACCGTTATTTTTGCTGGATTACCCACAGTTCCTGGAACCTCCATTAACCAATATGTTGACCCATACCCAATAGCTGGTAGACCATCAAGACCAGTAATAGAGGTGTCGGCCGTATCCTCAGGCAGTTGATCGCTTAAATAACGGCGGATGTAAGAAGCAGCCAAATTTGGACTGTCTAAACTTCGGATGTAAAGAGAATAGGGCCCGATCTCTTCTAATCGTGAGTATTCAGAGAGTTCAATAACCTGTCGTTGCCCGGACCGCAGGACAAAGCCAATCGGCTCTACTGATACATCGGGGTCTGTGGGTCGAACGACCACCTCTCCTTCGACTGCTGTGTCGCTGGGGTTAACTATTACCACCGAACCAGAGAGTGTTTCTCCATCTGACCCTGGAAGAAATAAATCCCCTCCGACTTCAGGTGATCCGTAGGTTGCATGCAGACCCTTAATTGCTGAAGGTGCAGATCCATCTGCGACCGTTACACCGGAAACCACAAGTTGACCCGTCCGAACCTTGATATATGACGAAAGTAAGGTTGCGTCAGGAATTCGTTCTGTTAGCTCATAAACAACCACTGATTTTCCTGGTATTACAATTCCTTTAGAGTCGAGGGTCTCTCGTAAACCTTGATTTCCGACAAAAAGTAAGTCGGCAACTGCTGTTGCCTGAAACGGGTTATAAAGCAGAAGCGTTTGCGTGGTTCCTGGACGTTCAGTAGTTCCCCATGGAACAGCCCAGAAAGAAGAGGCTGCTGTCACACAGGACCTTTTATCTAGTCCGGAGAAGTCTAAAGCCTCTAGTCGCTGCTCTACTAAAACTCCTCCCTGAGGGGCTTCTAAAGTTGCTCCGATGTATAAAGCAGTATCTCTTTCCTGACTAGTGAGTATCTCTAGATCCCCTTGTGCGTCAATTTGTATCGCCCGTTCAGTTGAATTCCCTTCAGTATCAGAGATGGTTAACCTTACCCCTTCAGTAACCGCGGGCCCTAAGTTAGTGATCGTTATTGCTTGATTACTTATACCCGGGAGTTTGTTTGTAGGTCCCACGCAGAACCAAACATCACCTGATACTTCTTCATCAGAAAGATCTAAAGATAGTTCAGAGTAGGCCACAGGATCTCTGCCTAATGATTCTTCTTGATCTTCCTGTGCTCTAAATACAAATGCGCCAACTAAAAGCACGACAATGACCACTAATGCAGGGAGGCGAACAGCGTTCATGATTCCTGCTTCTTCCGATCTGAATAAGCCCAACTTGTAAGCAAGATGGAAGCCAACAAAAGGAATAGTTGGACTATCTGATCTGAATTACCTTCACCTTTTCTGAGAACAAGTTCTCCAATAGCTCCAGAAGCCACCCGAACTGTAGGTTCGCCTAAAGGACCAGGTTGCACCTCATCAGAAGCTCCCTCTATAGGTGTAAATTCCCAATTCTCTGAAGGTCCTAATCTCCATCGGTACGCCCCATTTACTATGGATTGAATACGGTAAGAGGTATATCCCATCTGTTCGACCTCAGTTGGCACAGTTCGACCAGTTTCGTCCCGAACAACTGCATGGATAGGTTCGGCAGATGAATTTCGAAAGATTTCTATGGAGCCGTTTAAGCCCTCTACACGTTCAAGATCTAACTGTCGTGTAAAAGAAGCAAAATAACTATCAGGTAACGGATCAGAGTAATCGCCATAAGGCACTGGTGCTGATTTCTCAATGAATACAATGTGGCTAACTGACCACACTCCAATTTTTTGTCCGAGACGGCTAGTGTCACCCTCTAAAGCGCCTATTACTGATTCACGTAGATTTGTGACTGCTTCCGAATCAGATATTTCATAAGGGGATTGATCACCTATGCGTGGGTAGCCATCTGTCAATGCAAGTCCTATGCCTTCTTGAAGTTCCACACCAGCCGCAGGTAATAAGTTAGGGGCCCCAATCCATAACACACGACCTATTGGTGCATCTGTTGGTGAACCTTCTAGGTCCTCTTCTCCTATTAGATACGGCAATGTATCTGAAAAATCTTTTTCAGGCAGCCCCCATCTCCCCTCTAGAGATGAAAGTAAAACAGGCACCACTGCTAGTGTCAATGCCCCGGTAAACACGGCAGCACCGATGTACCTTCGTTTTTTTGTACTCGCCATCAAATCTTGACCAAGAGAGGAGATGCCTGCAGCAGAAGCTACGGCTACTCCTACTGCCGCAGGAATTATGAGTAATTCCGCTGGAGGCATCTTGCTGGATAACCATCCCTGATCTACTGCATAAACTGCTGCAAAACCTCCAAGGATTAGAAACCAAGAACGAATCACAAGTGCTAAACGCCAACCATTAGTTACTAGTAATGAAATCAAAGGAATAATCAGGAAAACCCATGCCAAATTTGAAATTCCGAATGATCCTGTATCAAATTTCAAAATTGATTCGGGGCCAATGGATCCAATATTCCAGCTGTCAAAAATTATCAATGCTGCTATTGACTTTCCTTCAACAAGATCGACCAAAGTAGGGAAATGAACTGCTGCGGCAATCAAGGTCATACCAACAGATACGAATAAAAGACGGAGCAATCCGGCGAAACTTCCCGCCAAAAGACTTCCTGTCAGCAACGCTAAGATCACTATTGCTGTGGGGATAACAATAAGTGGTTCGAAAAATATGATTAAGGTCAGTAAAAGTCCTGACGCTGTTGTGTTAGCCCATAGATTTCTAATTTTTGCACCTGGGCCTGGGTCCCCACCTTTCTCTCCATAAGGAACGACCCCTTGTGAAATAGAAAGACGATAAACGATCCATGGAAGCGACGCGTAAATAACTAAAGGCCCAAAGCGCCCTTCAGCTAAAGCATGGTAGGGCGTTGGGATAGCTAAATAAAGTGTGACAGCTGCTGCTCGCGATCTTCCGCCACCAATCGGTTGAACTAGTAGCCATACGCCTAATGCTCCAATCGGAAATGCGGAGAGGACTGCGACTGCCAATACTACTTCTGAGTCAAACGGGAGAAGCCAGTCTAAACCGCCTAAAAGAACTAAAGCTTCAACTCCTGTTTCAAATATCCCTCCAGCGGTTGATCTCCACCCCGTCCACCAAGAATGAAAAAGTTCTAATGGGTTTTCTGGAATCGGTTGGAATCTGCCGATCGCTGGGAGGCCCCGTGTTAATAAATGCCGCGAACCAAAACCAAAAACTAAAATTCCGAAAAGAAGAGCAAGCCCACCTGGGCCAAATAACGCTACCCAAAAATTCTGAAGTCGAGCGATGAGATTTGACTCAGAGCGTCTTTCATCTAGCCCTCTACCTGTCACCGCCCGTCTAAAAGAATGAGGAGCCGTGTCAATAAAAATCCTTTGATCACGTCTTGTTTTGACTTTTTTTCGAGAAATGATTAAACGTCGAGTCCGAATACTGGGCGAATGCCTTAGATTCCAGATCCAAGCGCCTAAAAGCGACTGAACATGGCGAAACTGCCCGCGGATCAGCCCATAAATTATTCCAAAGATAGTGGCACCAAGCAGCTCAATTGAAAGCAAAGTTGCTCTGGGCATTTTCTGATTCGCCCAAATCATTCGTATACGATGGCGAGGACCGAAGCGAATAGGATCGACACGACGACGACGAATTCTTGTTTGTCTTTCTGAAGTGTTCACACTCCGCCCAACAGCATTAGGTGCTAATACAACTGTTGCGCCTAGAAGACGAGCGCGCCAGCAAAGATCCGTATGACCATCAACGAGTCCTAGTAACGGATCAAATCCACCAACACTTTCAAACAAATCTTTGCGTACTAGAAATGCTGAAGAAGATGCAGCAAATACCTCTCTTTTGCCGTCATATTGGCCCTGGTCTATCTCATTTATTTGATGGCGAGGAACGGTGGTGCCATAACGATCCACTGAAGCACCTATGTCTTGAAGAAACTCGGTATTTTCCCCTCCGAGAACTTTCAAACCTGCAATACCCGCATTTGTCTCTAAAGCAGACTCAACTACTCGACGCACAGCTGTAGCGTCTAGCACTAACTCATCGGTCACAAAGAAATAAAAGAGATGCTTTTCCGAAGATTGAAGGTTCTGTGGAGTAAGTGCACTAAAACCCGGAGCTCTTTTGACATGCAAAATCTCGCTATTCGGAAGTATTGATTTAACTTTTTCTTCTATTGCTGCACGCCTTGTCGTGTCTACTACCGTGACATCGAGAGACTTGTAGTCTTGTGCCGCTATACCCTGTAATACTTCTTCGAACCATTCGCCTGGATCATGGGTCACCAAAACTAACTGAACTTTGGGGATGAAAACATCTCCATCAGTTGCTGGAACTATCTCTTTAGCTGGTTTTGATTCTTTCAAAGCATTCACTTGTATCGGACCTTAGCGTCACTCAGGGTGTTAAGGGAGGCAGTCGGGGCGTACAGTCTCTTCTGTGATACAAATCTATACACTTTCTCGCTAATGAAAGCATTAGTCACTGGAGCCAGCGGATTCGTTGGTAAATATCTTATTGATCACTTAAAAGACTCAGGAGATGATGTCGTCGAAACCGACATTGTTTCTGGGGGCCCTGACTTAAGTGATTTAGAAGGGTTTACTGATTTGATTCAGCGCGCTGCACCTGAAGTGATTTTTCATTTAGCGGGACAAGCTGATGTCGGGCGTTCATGGGACGAAGTAGCCGAAACTTTTCAAGCTAACACTGAGGGAACATTGAATATTTTGATGGCTTCTCGATCTGTAAGTAACGCAAGAGTGATAACAGTTACTAGTGCGGATATTTACGGAGTCGTAGACTCTAAAGATCTTCCTTTGAGCGAAGAAGCTCCTTTAAGGCCTGTCTCTCCTTATTCTGCCTCTAAAGCCGCTGCTGACTTATTAGCTCTTCAGGCTTATCTTGGTCATAACCAAGAGGTGATTCGTGTACGCGCCTTCAATCATTTAGGACCTGGACAGAGCGAGAAATTCGTTTGTTCGGCTCTAGCTGCTCGAATCGCTTATAACGAAATGAATGATATTTCTGAACTTGCTATTGGGAATTTAGCGGCACAGCGAGACTTCACTGACGTGAGGGATGTTGTTCGGGCTTACCGTTTACTAGCACTTGAAGGCAAAGCAGGTGAGGCGTACAACGTGTGTAGTGGGTCTTCAACGAGCATCGAAACGATTGCGGAGAAGTTACTTAGCCTCTCAAAATCAGCGATGACGCTGACTGTAGATGCAAGTCTTCTGCGACCTATAGATTTACCTGATTTACGTGGAAACCCATCAAAAATCCAAAAAGATACGGGGTGGATACCTGAGGTTTCTCTGGATGAAACTCTTTCTGACTTGCTGGAATACTGGCGTTTACAACTTTCCTTGGCAGAATGACTAAGGACTTGTATTAATCCCGTCGGAGATAGATAAATGAACCTAGGAAATAATAATGACTAAAAAAGCACTTATTACGGGAATAACGGGACAGGATGGCTCTTATTTAGCTGAACTACTTCTTTTAAAAGGGTACAAAGTAGTTGGGATGGTTAGAAGGAGTTCGACTGTAAATTACGAGAGAATCGGGCACTTAATGGATGATATTGAGTTCGTTCCTGGCGATTTGCTTGATCAAATGTCCTTAGTTGAAGTACTTGAGTCTCATAGACCGGACGAGGTTTACAACCTTGCTGCACAATCTTTTGTGCAAACCTCTTTCACGCAACCTGTTCTTACGGGAGAAACTACGGCACTGGGAGTCACTCGGCTGCTTGATGCAATAAGGATGGTTGATCCCAGTATTCGCTTCTATCAGGCAAGTTCTAGTGAGATGTTTGGGAAAGTCCATGAAGTCCCTCAAACAGAATCAACCCCCTTCCATCCACGAAGTCCATATGGGGTTGCCAAGGTTTATGGGCACTGGATCACAGTTAACTATCGAGAGAGTTACAATCTGCATGCGAGTTCCGGCATTCTTTTTAATCATGAAAGTCCTCGACGAGGCTTGGAATTTGTGACTAGAAAAATTACTCATGGGGTTGCCGAGATAGCTCTTGGGCATGCGGATTCTCTTGCTTTGGGGAACTTAGACGCCAAACGAGATTGGGGCTTTGCCGGAGACTACGTTGAAGCGATGTGGATGATGCTGCAACAAGAAGAGCCAGGAGATTTCGTAATTTGCACGGGTGAAACTCATTCAGTTCGAGAGTTCTTAGAGTTGGCTTTTAATCATGTGAATCTTTCCTATGAAGATTATGTCACTGTTGATGAAAGATTTTTTCGGCCAGCCGAAGTTGATCTTCTTGTTGGAGATGCTTCTCTCGCAAAAGAAAAGTTAGGTTGGGTTCCTAAAACAAGTTTTTCTGACTTGGTAACGGGAATGGTTGATTCAGATCTGGAAATACTAAAAAATAACCCGAAACAAACATGATTGTTACCCTGGCTGGTGGTGTAGGAGCCGCTCGGTTTCTTAAAGGACTTTGTCTTGTTAGAAACCCACGCGAACTAGTTGCTGTGATCAATACCGCGGATGACATAGTTTTACATGGATTACACATCTCGCCGGATATAGATACGGTAACTTATTCGTTAGCTGGTGTTGATAACCCTGAAACTGGATGGGGTATCGCTGGGGAAACCTGGCAGGCTATGAAGTCTTTAGATTTCCTTGGAGGCAATGCTTGGTTTCAACTTGGAGATAAAGACCTTGGAACTCACCTTTTTAGGACAAGTCGATTAGGTGAAGGGATGTCTCTGTCTGATGTCACCGCGGAGATCGCTTCTCGTTTCTCTGTTGAGGTCAATTTAATTCCGATGAGCGATGACAAAATTTCTACGTTTGTCACCCTCAAAGACAGTGGGAACGAAGTCAGTTTTCAGGAATATTTTGTGAAACTAAAACATTCAGTTCCTATTAAGAGCGTCCGATTTGATGGTTCTGATTGTGGGCAGCCTGGTCCCAATGTGATTAGTTCTATTCTCGAAGCAGAAAAAATCGTTATTGCTCCTTCAAACCCGCTTGTTTCTATCGGCCCTATTTTGTCAATCTCTGAAATTGAATCTGCTGTGCGATCTAGACGAGAATCAACTGTGGCTATTTCCCCGATCGTCAATGGACTAGCGTTGAAAGGACCGGCTGATCGAATGATGCAGGAGTTAGGACATGAACCCTCTGTTGTTGGGGTCGCTCGAATTTATAAAGATTTAGCAGCTACTTTGGTGATTGATCATGCAGATGAAGAACACAAAGAGTCAATTGAATCTTTAGGGATGCACTGTGTGGTGACTGATACTGTGATGAGTTCACCAGAAATTTCTGCATCTCTGGCTTCGATTGTGTTAGGTCTTTAGTTATGGTTCATCTCATCCCTATACCTGGCCTTCCTGAAATTAGCCCCGGTGATGACTTGGCTGAACTTATTTCCCAATCTTGTGAAAAGGGTTCGATTGAGATCCTTGACGGTGACGTTTTAGTTGTTACACAGAAAATCGTTTCAAAAGCGGAAGGACGGCTTGTAGATATTGATCCTGAGGTGGGGCATAAACCTTTGGTGGAAGAAGAATCTGTCCGAATTCTGCGTCGAAGAGGCGACTTAATTATTTCTGAAACCAAGCATGGTTTTGTTTGTGCAAATGCTGGAATTGATCTTTCAAATGTTGAACAGGGGCAGGCTGCTTTATTGCCGATTGACTCTGATAAGTCGGCGCGTCGAATACGTGATGCTTTTTCTCATCGTCATGATTTGAACGTCGCAATAATTATTAGCGACACTTTTGGGCGGCCCTGGCGACGTGGAGTTACTGATGTTGCTATAGGTTCAGCAGGGTTGTTACCGGTAGTTGACTTACGTGGAACGACTGATGCTTTAGGTCGAGAATTGCAGGTTACTGAAGTCGCAATTGCCGATGAGATAGCTTCTGCTGCGGAGCTTGTTATGGGGAAATCGGCGGGTGTCCCTGTTGCTATTGTGCGAGGAATTGATTCGGAATGGTTCGGTGACGGGACTGTACGAAATGATTTGTTGCGGAAACCAAGCGAAGATTTATTTCGTTAGTTTTCTTCAAACCACTCGATAGTTCGCATCAAACCCTCTTTGAGAGGAGTTGATGCGTCCCATCGTAAAGTTTCTTTTGCGTAGCTTGGGTCAAGAGCTGACCGTTCTAGTTCTCCTAGACGAGCGGGGAGATAAACGGGTTGTAAGGAACTATTTAATGCCGAAGCCATAGTTTGATAGAGGTTATTTATAGAAGTCTCTATTCCTGTCCCGATGTTGCAAAATTTGGGCCCCTTCGATTCTGATGCTTGTATGAAAGCATCCACTGCATCTTCTACGTAGACAAAATCTCGAGTTTGTTCGCCACTCCCAAAAATTGTTGATTCTTCTCCTCGTAAAAGTTGTCCAGCGAAAATTGCGACTACGCCCGCTTCCCCATGTGGATCCTGTCGTGGTCCATAAATATTTGCTAGAGCTAAAGCGGTTCCTTCTAAGCCATATAGGTCTTCATATGCGGCAAGGTAACTCATAGTCGTTGCCTTAGAAATGCCGTAAGGAGATTCAGGATTTGGTGTCAGCGACTCTTCAAAAGGTATGAGTGAGTGGCTTTGGTCTCCATAAAGGGTGCCACCGCTTGCTGCAACAATTACTTTTCTTGTCTTACTCTGGCGAGCTCCTTCTAAAACTCTCAGTGTTCCTAAGATATTTGTCTCTGCATCAAACAAAGGGTCATTGACTGAGTGTCGTAAATCAACTTGGGCTGCTAAATGGAAAATAACGTCGGGCGCTGAATCTGCTATGAATTCTGTTGTTTCTTTGCTGCGAACGTCAAGTGATTCAAATTTGAAATTTTTACCGCCTTGTTCTTTTGATTTCTTAAGATTCGCTAAGTTTCCTGTTGATAAATTGTCAATTACGGCAACAGAGTTACCTACAGCAATTAGGCGATCAACTAAAGCTGAACCTATGAATCCGGCTCCTCCGGTTACTACTGCAGTGATTTCGCTCATTCTTTACTCAAAGTGCTTTCAATGATCTTTGCTTTATCTGGAACCTGAACCCCGTGTCCGATCACCGACAGAGAAGCGACAGTTGCGTTTTTACCTATTGAGGTTTGGAACCCGATGATTGAATTTGAGACGACTGATCCTCGTTGCACTTTTGATCCTTCTAAGATGACAGAATCATTCACTTGAGCTCCTTCTTCTATGATTACGTTGGCGCCGATTACAGAATTCTTTACTTTGCCTTCTACAACTGCTGTTGAATCTATACCTGTGTTTGAAAACCCTCTCCTTCCACCCTTCAAGAGATCCATTTGTGCTTGGAGATAGGTAAACGGTGTGCCTGTGTCTATCCAATAATTCTCTGATTTGAAAGCAAAAAGCGCTGATTCGGCTGCAAGGGCAGGAAACGTTTCTTTTTCTACTGATACTCGTTTATTTGGTTGTATTCGTTCAAGGGTCGAAGGTTCAAGAACATAAGTGCCAGCATTTATCCAGTTTGTTGGGGCTTGTTCTCTTGAAGGTTTTTCTATGAACCCAAGAACTCGACCTTCTTCATCTGTTGGGACCACCCCATACCGTGATGGGTCTTCAACAGGTGTGAGGTGGATTGTTGCCTCAGCTTCTACTTCTTTGTGGAATGAGATCAGATTCTGTATATCCAGATCCGTGAAAACATCTCCGTTAAGGACTAAAAAAGTTTCTTGAATGTTTGCTGAGTCCGCTGCGAAGCGAATCGCTCCAGCAGTGTCCAGAGGTTCTGGTTCTATCGCATAGTGAATTGGAACACCATTGCAATGCCCATCGGGATATGCGGATTGAAAGATGTCTGGGGCGAAACCTAAAGATAGAACTACTTCTGTGATTCCGTGACTTGCTAAATATTCAACAACATGTTCAATCATTGGCTTGCCAACAATGGGAAGCATTTGTTTTGGAATTTCAAGCGTTAAAGGTCTGAGCCGGGTGCCAAATCCGCCTACAAGCACAACCGCTCTCACGGCACCCTTTATCCTTCGGATGTAGTAGTGACTACGTTCAAATTATCTGATTGTATTGCTCGAGGATCAACAGTTTCTAAGAAGGTATAACGTTCGGGTCGAAGTACTGGTGGGTCT
Organism: Actinomycetota bacterium; assembly: GCA_902564875.1. Taxonomy (GTDB): domain Bacteria; phylum Actinomycetota; class Acidimicrobiia; order Acidimicrobiales; family MedAcidi-G1; genus MedAcidi-G2B. The sequence goes on along the minus strand of CACFCV010000009.1, from coordinate 11,344 downwards.
ACATCTTCAGGAACAAAAGCAATGGTGAACGCTTCAAGATTCTTCAAATATCTAATATCAGCGATGTTTTCTGTGATGATTTCAGGATCACGGTCCCTATCTTGGGCGTCAAAACGTGCAACTTTAAGCACTGTGGGTTGACCATTACAATCTTCGCCTTCAGAAATAACTTCTCCTGTGTCTAACTGGAGAGATGAATCGTTTATGTAACCTCCGTAAGCACCAAAGAACTGTCCAAAGTCTGCTTTTTTACCCGATGCTTCGGAGTTGAAAGGGTGTATATGCATAAGTCCATCGCCATGAGTGTGTATTCCGTTGGGGTCAGTCTCATTAACAATTTTGCCACGCCAATCTTCGCATACGTAAATGTCGTATGCTGAGTGCCAGTGATCTCCAACTCGAGGAGCAGAACTAGCTTCCCTTGAATTTCGGGACCAAACGACAAGCAGTAACCCAAGGACAATAACAAAGGTAAGGGCTAGCGGATATGCGATTGGTCGCCTCTCTCCACTGCCGCTTGTGCCGCCAATACGGGCGGCGCGCGCCACTTTCTTACCTGATTCTCCACGAGCCATAGTGTTTTACGTTACAGGTATAAACAAGGGTTTAGTTCGTTATTGGCTGATAACCACTACTTATTTAGGCGGTCGAACAAATTTATGTAACTTTCTGCCACAGTTTTTGCCGTTGGTTGCTTTTCTACCCATAATCGGCCCGCGGCGCCCATCTCTGTTCTCTCTTCGTGATTTTCAACCATTCTTTCGATTGTGGCAATAAATTCAGTAGTGGACTCAGGGGGAATTGCAATTCCTGCTTGTGTTTCGGAAAGAATTCTTGAAACTTCAGTTTCTGGGTCTACGCTCGCTATCACCGGTCTGCCCGCTGCGAAAGTTGAATATATTTTTGATGGGACACTGCTCGCCCCTAGACCCTTTTTTAGAAGTACGACATGAATATCCCCAGTTGAGAGAACTTCTGAAAGACGGTTAATTGGTTGGAATCCTGTTACCACAAGATTTGGTATCTCTTTTGCTTTTTCTTTTAATTCTTCAGCTGCGACACCTCCGCCGTTGATGACATACACAACATCTTTTCGATTTTTGTGTTGTTTCGCTGCTTCGACTAGTAGATCTAAAGGTTGCGAATGTCCAAGATTCCCTGCGTACATAACTACAACCCGGTCGTTAAGATTTAGTTCTGCTCGGTAGGGGGTGTTATTACTCGATGGTGAAATTTTCTCTACGTCGACAAAGTTTGGGATAGTCACTACTCGTAAGTCATCAAATCCAGTTTTTTCTTGAACATTAGTTGCTAAATCTTTAGAGAGAACAGTGATCGCATTCGCTTTTTTGTAACAAAAGAGTTCTAATTTTTTCAAGGACCAAATTACGCGAGGGGATTTAATTACACCTACTTGAATTGCTACGTCAGGAAAAATGTCTTGAATGTTGAAGATATGTGGACAGCGATGTCTTCGAGACGCTAGCCATCCGACAAGCCCGAGAGTGAGTGGAGGGGAAACTGTGATAACTGCATCAAACTTGTTGCGAGTGAACAAAGCCGGTATCGCAGCCATAACAGTGAATCCAATGAAACCTAAGCCTCTACCTATTAAAGATTTTTTGGAAGAAGGAAACGGGTAGCATCGAGTGATTTTTCCAAATTCTTCATCGGAGGTCTGTAGAAATTTACCAAGACCTTTCCCGTTCCATTCTTCCGCTACTTCATGATTCTCGTACCAAGGCAAAGAGGTAATTGCATGGACTTCGTTTCCGAGCTGACCGAGCTGCTTCAAAATAGCGGAAATTATGATTCCGGTTGGAGCGGTATCTGGCTCAAGATGTGGGGAGATAACTAGGAGCCGCATCTGTTAATTATCTCTGGTTAAAAGTAGGCGCCAAACTTTCTCTAATTGCTCTGCGGAGTTCTCCCACAAATAGTTTGATGATTGAGTGATCCCGTTTAGTGCTGCCGTATTTCGTTTGTTGGTGTCTGTGACCATACGTTTAATAGCTTGAGCCCACCCTGTTACGTCTTGGGGTTCAACCGTCCATTCAGGATTACTCACGATTTCGGCAGCTGGGGTTCCTGACCCCACAATGACTGGCACTCCAGCAGCCATCGCTTCGAGTACTGGCTGCCCAAATCCTTCATAGCTTGATGGGAAAGCGACAGCAGTAGAAACTGCCATTAATTCTTTAACTTTTTCTGATGAGATACGGCCAGTTCGTTCTATTCTGCCGGCATGTCGAGATTGGTTAATTGCCTGAACAACTCTTGATTCAGAACGACCTGCTCCTCCAGTTAAGATCAATTGAATTTCTGGATGTTCATCAGCTACTTCTTCAAATGCTTTTATGAGTAAAAGATGGTTTTTGTGTGGATAAGTTGCTGCCGGATAAAGGATGGTAGGAATTGAAGCCGGCTTTGAGGGCTCAGTTGCCGTTTTTTCAATACCGGAAAAGACGGTATGCACTTTTGACGGCTCTATCGGAAAACGTTCACGTATATTTAGTTTCACTTGATCGCTGACTGCTACTACCAAATCAGCTCTTCTGATTGAGCGTGGAATAGCCCATGACAGATAGGCAGCTTTAACTGAGGAGAAGTTTTCGGGGTGCTCTAATGGCTGAAGGTCATGTATCGTCACAGCTGCGGGACGTATAGATTTGAACGGGACTCTCCCTCCGAAGTGATGAATCGCAGAAGAATGTCGAGTTTTTTGCACAAGCCAAGTTGATTCGAAAAGAACTCTGCGTGACCGCACGATTCCATCTATAGGGCAAACAACAAAATCAAAAAGATTTTCTAACTCAGGATGTGCAGCGGTAAATGACTCAAGCGTGTAAAGAACAGGTTTCAAATCCGAAGGCCCATGAGCAGCGAAAGCTTTTAAAACACGTGTCGTGTACTCTTCTGCACCTCCGACTCGTCCTGGGACTACAGAGAGCAAATTAATAGCTAGATGATGTGAGATTGTCATAAATCCTCAACTTGCTTGCTGTTTGGAATTACCCACAGAACCTACAGTAGTAGGTATCAGGGGTGTCTTAACGACGGAAGAAGGTCTCTTCTGAAGATACCCTCCATTTATGGAAGAAATCTTCTGGAATCAGAGCACCCAAGGAAAACAGGAATCTGATGTTGTTTTAGTTGAAAAAAAAGACTTCTTCTCTGTTTACTTACCTGCTTCAGTTACCGGGTGGACGAGAATTCTGGTTACGCCGCTTTCTTCAGAGCAAGTACTTACAGGGGTTTCGCTTGTTACTAAGAACGAGCAGCGCTTCCGATTCCGTCAGTCAAGAAAGAAAGGTTTCGATCAAGTTCTTAGCCTGAACGCCGGATTGAATGCATTAGAGATTTCGGGGTTGAATTTAACTTCTGTTCGTATCGAACTTCATCGTTCCTCTTCTTTTTTTGCCACGAAAAGAGTTTTTCTGGCAATTCTTTCAGATATTTTTCGGTTAGGGATTCGGCGACGTAACCTTCGTACCTTTTTTCAGATCTTGCTTGCTAGAGATTTCAAAAGCCTAAAAGAAAGATTGATTGGTCGTTACAATCAATCTCCGCTATCTACTGATCTCGAAGATGGAGTTATCACTCCGCAAGCGTGGATGGATCGGTTTATGAAACTTTCAGACAATGATCACGAACTCATTGAGCAATCCATTGGGCAAAGTTTATTCCCGACTTTTTCTTTTGTTGTAGATGCTTCTTGTGAATCGTTTCAGGAAGAAATTTTATCGAGCCTCGAGAAACAGAAATTAAAAATTGAGAACTTCTGCTTCGCTAATAGCTTTGCTGAAGTTGTGGATTTTATTACTGGAGAATGGGTGATTTTTGTTCGAGGAGCTAATGAAATACATGAAGTCGCAACTTTTGCTTTCGGGGCTGAAATAAATTCTGATTCGGCTGTGAAATTGGTAATTGCTGACAGTTGTAAAAAATCTGGCGGTGTCATCACAGAAATACGTGCGAATACTCCCTGGAATATCGATCTTGTTCTCACCGGAGAGGAAATCGGTTCGATGGTTGCTGTACACCGATCTGTTGTGTCGGGGCTTGCAGAAAAAATTGATGTCTCTACTATGCCGACTTTGACCGCTATAGCCCTTTTTGTGTTTGAAGAATTTGGTGAAGAAGCTATCTCTCGGCTGCCTCTTGTGTTATCCACTGATGCCGAAACCTCACATTTTGAGGCTGTTGATCAAACAATCGGTGATTATCTTTCAGAATTTCATCCCGAAGCTGAATTACTTGAGGGGATTTGTGAAGAAACTCGTCGAGTCAGATGGCCTGTTCCATGTCCTGAACCTAGAGTTTCGATTCTGATTCCAAATAAAGATAAAGCGCATTTGCTTGAGCGATGTTTGTCTGGATTATACGACAACACCGATTATTCAAATTTTGAAGTTGTTCTCGTTGATCATCAAAGTTCTGAGCTACAAGCAAGGCGACTTCTTGAAGAATCCTCACGAAGAGACAACACCACAGTTGTTGAGTTTGAGGGAGAATTTAATTTCTCTGCGATGAATAACCTTGCTGCTGGAATCGGTTCTGGTGAGATTCTATGTTTGCTAAATAATGATATCGAAGTGGTTAATTCCAGTTGGTTAAGTGAATTAGTTGCGCAGATTTCAAGAGAAGATGTGGGAGTTGTCGGTCCGCTTTTACGGTACCCCGATGGCAGTGTTCAGCATGCTGGACTGAATCCAAGACTTGGTGGCCTTTATATGCATGGTCACAAGTATTTACCGCAGGGTCATTTGGGGTATAGGAATAGGCTTGCTACTGTTCACCGGGTTGCGGCTGTAACAGGGGCCTGTCTTGTGACCTCCCGAGACCTTTGGGATGACTTGAAGGGGCTCAATGAGTCGTTTGCGGTTGCATACAATGACGTAGATTTTTGTCTTCGCACACGAGAATTAGGGTATGGAATAGTTTGGACCCCTTTCGCAGAGTTGATTCATCATGAGTCCTTGAGCCGAGGCTACGACGAGCATCCAAGAGAACGAGACCGTTTATTCAATGAAGCATCTTTATTCATTGAACTTTGGGGTGATACTTCAAGTGGTGATCCTGCTTATTCCCCAAATCTGACTGCGGAAGATACAAATTTTTCTCTGACCGATAAGCCAAGAATTGCTTTACCTTGGAGACTTTGAATTAGTCGCAGGTTACGCCCTCTGGGGGTATTCCATTAACTCCTTCTACCAATGTTGGCATGTTCCAAATCTTTGAACTCATGGAGAAAGTTGATGAGGTGTTTCCGCTAGTACCCGTTGCCGCATTTTCATTTGTGCTTGTTTCTAGATAGGTTTCGGCGACTGCTTCTACTTCTTCTGTTGTCAACGGAGGCCAGTTAAAGCTTTGAAAATCATCGCCAAGCGTTAGTTCTACCGGCCCAGTTAAACCAGTGATGAATTCAAATTGTGGAATAGGGTCTATTAGGCGAGCAACGAATACAGCTTCATGGAATTGTTCGGGAGAAGATCGAATAATTGTTTGTGCTTGAGGTTCGCCAGCAACCGTTTCAACAGTGAAGTCAGCATCAACTAAGTACCCTTCAACAACAGAAGTCAAATCGTCGCTGCGGCCATCAACGAGCAAGATCGGTATGTCTTGAGTTCGGGCAGAGAAGCCACGAAATACATCGAAGCTTGAATACCAGCCTTCTTTGAGTTGTAGAACAGAGAGGTCGCCTAGATTTGCATCTACGACAGGAAGAACATTTCTTTCTACTTGATCTGGTTGTATATCGGAGAAAGATCTACCGAGGTCAAGTAGCTCTCCTAAAGTGAGGCGCTCGTCGAAAATAACCATTTCGACAGCTGCTTCGATCAAACCCGTATTGGTAAGTAACGATGAAATTCCGCTATCTACGAGTTCCGTCAAGACACGAATCATGAAATCTTGTTGGCGTTGGTTTCGTTCCATATCATTTGATACCCCTACTCGACGCCACCATCCATCTACTAGGGCTTCTAATTTGCGGCTTCGAACGTAGGCAAGTGACGTTCTTCCATCCATGACTGTGCATCCGGCTTGGTTAACAAATAATTGTGATGAGAGATCACGTATTGGGTACTCGAACCACATGCTGACTCCACCGATAAGGTCTACAAGTTGTTCGAATCCAAAGAAATCAATTACCGCAAAGTTGTGTATTGGTACATCAAAGTTGGTGCTGACTGTTTCAGCTAGAACGGGTGCTCCTTGTTCTAACCCTCCTACTAGAAGAGCGGAAGCGAGTTTCTCTTCGCGAACAGATACTCCTTGACTGTAAATAGGTAGATAGAGGTCTCGTGGGATTGACATGAGATTTATGACGCTCTGATTTGGGTCGACTCGAACAAGCATGATTACGTCTGCTAGGGCGTACCCGGCAGGGTGATCTCGATTAGATGCAGGGTCAGAGGGGTCTAGTCCGATTGCGCTGTCTGTGCCGATAAGGAGAAAATTTCTGGAGAAATTTGGTTCTATTAATACAAGTTCTTCGTTTTGAACTTCTTGTTGTGTAACGGGTTGTTCTGCCGGTAAGTCAGCTAGCACTCCAGTGGGGACATCAATCCTGACGATGCTGTCAACTGCCTCATCGAATTGGCTTAGTTTTATAGAGGCGAAACTTACTCCAGCGACAAAAAATAGGCTGAAAGCAATAAGTATTCGTTGTGGCCAAGTGCGGCGCAAACGGAGTTTTGGTGAAGAGGGCACGTGAAAAGGGTACCCTCGTGTACTTCAAGAGTGGTGGCGCCTAGTCTATGTATGTGAATAATTCCGGCGATTTGAAGTATGAAAATTTTGTTTGTTGCGTGAACGGGGAGTTGGTTGACCCGGAGAGTGGTTCAATTTCGGCGTTAGATCATTCAATTATTGTGGGTGACGGTGTTTTTGAAACGGTGCAAGTTGTTGACGGGGTTCCTTTTGCTTTGAGCCGTCATTTGCGTCGTCTTTGGTTCTCTTGTGAAGGATTGGGGTTGGTTCCACCTGATGAAGATCTGATTCGGTCTTCTTTAGAGTCTGTTTTAGAAGCAGATACTGATGCCGGTCTTGTTCGGATTACGTGGTCGAGTGGTCCGGGTTCGTTAAGTAGTTCTCGTGGTGATGGTCCTGGCACGTTGATTGTTGCTACCCAGCCAGCGAAGCAGTGGCCTGATTCTGAAGCGGTGCATGTGTGCCGGTGGACGCGCAACGAGAACGCTGCGTTGGTGGGGTTGAAAACGACGTCTTATGCGGAGAATGTTTTAGCGTTAAAAGCGGCGCAGGAGCAAGGATGCTCTGAAGCGTTGTTTTTGAATACGGCAGGGTTTTTGTGTGAAGGAACAGGTTCGAATATTTTTGTTGTCATCGACGGGACGCTGGTTACGCCTCCTCTTTCTTCAGGATGTTTAGCAGGTATTACTAGAGAAATTGTTTTAGAGCTTGTTGAAGTTGTTGAACGTGATGTGCATCCATCTGAGTTTTCTTCAATTTCGGAGGCGTTTTTGTCTTCCTCTACCCGCGATGTGGTCCCTGTAGCGCGAATAGACGATTTTGAGTTGCCGAATGTTCCTGGTTTGATCACTTCAGAAGTTATGGTTGCTTTCGCTGCGTTGAAAGCAACCAGACTTGATCCTTAAGTTGTGTTTCGGTTGGCGCCTCTGGTTCAAATGAGAGACGCCGAACCAATCAAAGTCAAATTATGGTATATCCGTGGTTCCGACGAAGCCGGGGGTGAAAGTTATTGGCGCATAGATGTAGCCGGTGGTGTAGACAATTAGTCGATCCACGCTAATTGGGTTATGGTTCGAATCTCTCGCTTCGACGCACACTTCGCCGTCGCCAGCAGACACTTTAGAAATAACCGCGCCTTGAACAGTTTCTCCAGCATTTAAAGTCAACGCGGACACTCGATCGTTGCTGGCGTCACAATTAAACACGGCTAAATAACCAGATTGTGATGGGTTGAACACTTTCACATTCAACGCCAAAGCCCCAACTCCAGTCTCCGGTACGATCCCATCCAAATCACTGTCTGTGAACGCCACTCGCTTCTCCGAAGACACCGAAGACACATCAATGGTGCGAGTCGGATCAACAGGAGATATTTGTGCATTATCTGAGGTGGTGACATAGCCGGTGGTGTAGACAATTAGTCGACCCACGCTAATTGGGTTATGTATCGAATCTCTCGCTTCGATGCACACTTCGCCGTCGGCAGCAGAAACTTTAGAAATGACCGCGCCTTGAACAGTTTCCCCAGCATTTAACGTCAATGCGGACACTCGATCTTCCGCCGCGTCACAATTAAACACCGCTAAATAGCCAGATTGCGATGGGTTGAACACTTTCACATTCAACGCCAAAGCCCCAACTCCAGTCTCCGGCACGATCCCATCCAAATCACTGTCCGTGAACGCCACTCGCTTCTCCGAAGACACCGAAGACACATCAATGGTGCGAGTCGGATCAACAGGAGATATCTCAGATAAAGCCCCGATGTAGCCCGTTGTGTAGACGATCATTCGATCCGCATCGATCAAATTATGGTTGGAGTCTCGAGCTTCGATACATACCTCACCGTCGATAGCAGAAACTTTAGAAATGACCGTGCCCTGAACAGTTTCTCCAGCATTTAAAGTCAACGCGGACACTCGATCTTCCGCCGCGTCACAGTTATACACCGCTAAATAACCAGATTGCGATGGATTAAACACCTTCACATTCAGTACCAAAGCTTCAACATCTCTATTCGGCACCAGTCCCTGTAAACCGTCATCTGTGAACGCCACCCGTTTTTGCGTAGACACCGAATACGCATCAAGAGTACGGGTTGAGTCGATCTGATTTATGCCACCAAGTCCGATGTCGTTATCGTCGTTTGATCCCCAACAATGGACTGAATCATGCAAAAGAGCGCAACTGGAATCAGCGCCCGCTGCTATTTTTCGTGCTTCAATATTGCCGCCGTAATCAACAGAAGTAGGAGAAGAAGCATCGCCAGCGTCGCCATCCCCGATTTGTCCATTCGCACCATCACCCCAGCATTTCACTGAAGCATCGTTTAACACCGCACACGTGTGGTAGTAATAGGCGCTTATAGACACCGCGGTCATATTCGCACCTAAATCAACCGCAGTAGGTGACGTCCGATCCGTTCCCGTACCATCCCCAACCTGACCGTAAGAGTTGGCGCCCCAGCATTTCACCGACCCGTCATTTAAAACAGCACACTGGTGTCTTCTACCAGCTGCCTCTACTGACAAAGCGGTCATATTCGCTCCTAAATCAACCGCAGTAGGTGTGTGCCGATCCGTTTCCGTACCATCCCCAATCTGATTGTGGCCGTTTTCCCCCCAGCAATTCACCGACCCATCATTAAGGATGGCGCAAGTATGATTGTCACCACCTTCAACTGACACCGCGGTCGTATCTCCTAAATCAACCGCAGTAGGTGACGTCCGATCCGTTATCGTTCCATCACCGATTTCGCCGCTACCGTTGCTTCCCCAACAATTAAGTTCACCGTCTGCCAAAATGACGCAAGTATGGAAACCTCCTGAAGTTATAGACACGGCCTCACTACCTAAAGTCACAGAAACAGGTGTATCTCGACTCGTTGTCGTACCATCTCCAAGCTGACCAAACGCGTTCCATCCCCAGCATTTCACTGAACCATCGTTAAGGATGGCGCAAGTATGCCAGTTGCCTAATGCCACTGATTCTGCAGTCACATTCGGGTCTAGATCTAAAGGAACGTTGATCACGGTCGACCACGCTGATGGATTACCGTTACCTACTTGTCCATCCGCGTTGTTTCCCCAACAGTAAAGTTGCCCATCGTTTGTAATCGCACAGGAATGTCGTAGGCCTGATTCGATCGTTCTAATTCCTTGACCGAGATAGTCAAACGCGGAAACTGTTGTTGGAGAATTCTTTTGCCCGTTTACTCCTAGGAATACGCCTCCTACCCCGTATAAATCAAAATTTGCACCCCAGCATTTTGTTACTCCATCATTTAAAATTGCGCATACGTTAAAACTCGTAGACTCAATGTCAGCTATAGCTCGGACTGTCTTATTCGCTCCTAAGTCAACTTCAACTGGCTCAGTTCGATCCGTAGTCGTACCATCACCTACGGTTCCCCAATTGTTATAACCCCAGCACCAAAGAGAACGATCAGACTTTATTCCACACGTTCCTAGTTTCGTTGCTACCACATCTATCCACGTGTCTGTACCAACTTGTACTGGAGAGAGGCGGTCAGTGGTTGTTCCATCCCCGACCTGACCGTAACCGTTATAGCCCCAGCAATATAAAGTTCCATCATTAAGGCCAGCGCAGGTAGTTTTATATGCGATTGAAATCGTTACCGCGGTCAGTATTGGGCTCATTCCCACTGGTAAATCAACCGCTACCGGAGACGTCCGATCCGTGGTCGTCCCATCCCCAAGCTGGCCTTTGCCGTTCTCACCCCAACATTTAACTGAACCATCGTTGAGAATCGCACACGTATTCCTTTCACCAGCACTAATGGCTACCGCCGTCATGTTGGCTCCAAGATCAACCGCTGTAGGTGTGGACCGATCCGTTGTCGTACCATCACCGAGTTGACCACGACTGTTGAAACCCCAACATTTCACCGAACCATCGTTAAGAATCGCGCACGAATGGTAATAACCCGTATCAAAGGCCACAGCAGTCATATTTGCACCAAAGTCAATTGGATCGCCGGGAGCACTTGTGTTTGTCCCCGATGATCCATTGCCTACTTGACCGCCCTGGTTATTGCCCCAGCATTTCATCGCACCTTCGATCAGCAAAGCACACGAATGTGACCCACCCATTTTAGCCGAAATTGCTTTTGAACCTAAATCAACTACAGAAGGAGTTGCGGTGTTGTCAGTTGTTCCGTTGCCGAGTTGACCACTGCTATTCCAACCCCAGCATCTCACTGCCCCAGCACTGTCTAAGGAACAAGCGGCTGAATCTGTAATTGAAATTGAAGTTTGACCTCTCGAATCATCGGCCAAACCGTACGCACCAAACCTTCCATCAGCCCCAGCAGGTGTTCCAGCGGAGAGAACAAGTCCGGCAGAAATTGAAGCCACAACAACAAACACTTTAAAAAATTTCACTTTTACCCCTTCGTTAAAAGAAATCCTTACATCAGAAATCACTTAACGCCAAGAGGGGCAGGGTCTTGCTTGATCCTTAAGTTGTGTTTCGGTTGGCGTCTCGTTCAAATGAGAGACGCCAAACCGGAACAATTTATTAACAACCCATGCCTTCACATTCACCTACATAGCCGGGGGTGAAAGTTATTGGTGCATAGATGTAGCCGGTGGTGTAGACAATTAATCGA
>CACFCV010000008.1:0-47183 GCA_902564875.1 Actinomycetota bacterium | reverse complement strand
TCGCTCCTGGTATTTGGGCTGCGGTAATTACCAGATCTGCCTCTGCGAGATAAGGAATCATCCCTTTCTGGATTCTTTGATCTCGTTCAAGAGGGGTTTCCCCTTCCTCTGCTGGAAGATCTATAGATTTCGCTCCCAAGGATCGGATTTGCTCTAAGGCTTCTGGTCGTATGTCGAATCCTTCTACGGTTGCGCCTAGCCGTCGAGAAATCGCCATGGCCTGTAGTCCAGCGACTCCGGCTCCGAGAACAACTACTTTTGCGGGGGGAATGGTGCCTGCTGCGGTTATCAAAAGAGGGAAAAGTTTCGGCATTCTGTGTGCCGCCATGAGAACTGCTTGGAATCCAACAACAGTCGCCATTGAAGAAAGAACGTCAACGGACTGAGCTCGAGTGCTTCTTGGTACCAAATCCAAGGAAAAGACAGTTGCTCCAGTTTTCATTAATGCTTCTGCCTGTTCTATGTCCCAAAGAGGGTCGAGAAGGCCTAGAACCACGTGTTTAGAAGTAAGCGAGGAAATATCCGTTTGGAGAAGCCCATTAATGCTTAAAACAATTCCTTCTTCTCCGATGGCGGTTGAGGTATCTGGTGCGATAGTTGCTCCAGCTTTTACGTATTCCTCGTCGTCAAATCCCGCTAAAACTCCTGCACTGTTTTGAACACAAACTTCGTTTCCTTGGTTGACGAGCTCCTCCACAACATCAGGAGTGGAAGCTACTCGACTTTCATTTTCTATCTGTTCTTGAACTACGACGATTCGCACTCTGTGGATCCTCTTACTAATTGCAATATGTTGCTTCCGAATGGAGAGGCTAACGCCATTACTGTTGTTAGGGGTGGAATATTTTCAATCAAGGGTGACGCGTTAGATTTCTTTCCAACCTTGCTCTAGGTTATGAAAATGGACAGTGAAACATCTTCTGCTTCTACTCACGAAGGTGTACTGGATCACGGGCTAGAAACTGAATTTGAGACCCCTGGCCCGGGGCAGTGGAATCTTGATCGGTCACATTTCCCTGGCGGAACCACACCAATCATGCAATCGGTTTTACATGAAGCGATGGAAAACGCATTTAGTAAACAGTGGGTGCTTCACGGCATCCCTGCTGAAACAATGTCTGTAGCTTTTGTGCACGGCTTCATGTACACCCGATTGAGGCCTTTAGTGTTAGCGGATCGCCCTTCAACTAAAACTCCACCAATTCCTCTTCTTAAACTTCTAACACGAATACATCCAGAGTTCCGCAGACGCACAAAAGCAGCGGAAAAAACACTAGCTAACTCACCTGCTCCCGCAGTCATAAAAGAATGGCATGAGGAAATACGGCCTCGTCTTGTGTCCATAAATCTTGAATTCCAAAATGTTGATCTTTCTCTCTTAGATAACGAAGGTTTACTGAAACACTTCAACTCCGTTCTCGATCATCTTCGCTTTTCAATGACAGAACACTTTCGACTTCATGGTTACGATCTTGGTCCGATTGGACAACTCTTAGTAGAAGGCCAAAAGTGGGGGCTCGAAGGCCCAGAACTCCTCGCAGCTTTAGTTGGCGCATCACCTTCCACAAAAGCGCCGCTTGAATCATTGTTCAAAATAAGAACCCTCTTAGAAAAAGATGAAGTAATCCCAGAAAATCTTGAAGATGTAAAAGAATCACCTGCTGCTTACACAGAGCTTGATTCTTACCTTGAAAATCGAGGATCTGTTCTCTATGCCGGATACGACCTCGACACTCCAACCTTAAGAGAATCCCCTAAAGTTTTACTCGCCACCATTCTCGCAGCAACTAACCCAACCTCTAATGCAAATAAGCCCTTAGAAATCGCTGATCAACTCCGCGGCCGCATCCCAGTTGCTGAGCACTTACTTTTTGATGAAGCACTTCATGACGCTAGAGAAGCTATGGATTTGCGCGACGATAACGGACCGATAACTGCTGAATGGCCTTGTGGGCTTCTGCGTTTAACCATCCTTGAAATTGGCAGACGACTCAAGTCTTCTGATCACCTCGCGGATGAATCCCATATTTTTTGTTTGACCGACACAGAAATAACAAATCTTCTATCCACCGGAATAGGCCCTTCACCAAAAGAAATCGATCAAAGAGAACAAGCTCGTCTCCAACAAAAACTTCTTGACCCACCTTTAACACTAGGACCTCCTGAAACCCCTCCCCCGCTTAATGCACTGCCAGCACCACTCGCAACCACCGTAAGCATGGTTCAAGTGGTTATTAACGAACTAGGCATGGACGGAACTAAAGAAACAGACTCGAATGAATATTTACTAGGAATAGGCATCGGAGACGAGAAAATAACAGGTGTAGCTCGAGTCGCAGAAAACGCTGAAGAAGCTATTCAACGTTTACAACCCGGAGAAATTCTTGTAACCCGAGCTACTTCACCCGCCTACAACCTAGTTTTGACCCTCGTTGGTGGATTAATTACTGCTGAGGGTGGCGCAATGTCTCATGCTGCAGTACTGTCTCGTGAACTCGGCATACCTGCCGTTATAGGCGCAGCAAAAGCTATGACAAAGATTAAAGACGGAGACACAGTAGAAATTGACTCTTCAAAAAACTCGGTGACCATAAAACCCGAACACTCTGAAAGTACCTAAATGGAACACGAGAAAAATCTTGAGGCAACCGGACCGTCTACCCGTAGACGTCGTTCTACGAGACGGAGACGAGACGAACCCGTTCTCTCTTTTGAGGGAGTGAAACCCTTAACTTACGATTTAGACCCTGTAGAAATCTTAAAAGAAGAAGATATTGAAACTATTCATAGCGCCTCGATGCGGCTTCTAAGCGAAACAGGGATGCTTCTTATCGACCACCCCCCTGCCCTTAAAAACCTGAAAGCCAATGGTGTGAAAATTGAAGGTGAAATGGCGTGGATAGATGAAGACACGCTTATGCATTTTGTAAATATGGCACCCAATACATTCACTCAGTTAGCTCGCAATCCGTTAAATAATTTAGAAGTTGGAGGAAATCAAATAATTTTCGCCCCAGTTTATGGGCCTGCTTTTGCCTTTGATCTTGATAAAGGGCGCCGACCAGCGACCCTAGAAGACTTCCAAAATTTTGCAAAACTCACCTACATGACACCTGAGCTGCATCATGCTGGAGGTGTCCTCGTAGAACCAAACGATGTTGATTTACAAGAACGACATCTTGACATGCTTCTTGCCCACATCACTCTAAATGACAAGGCATATATGGGGAACGTGATACATCCTGATAACGCTCGCGACACTGTCACGATGAGTGAAATTATTTTTGGCGCTGACGCGATTAAAGAAAACCCTGCAGCTCTTTCCATTGTGAGTATTTCTTCACCTATGCGTATGGATGAGAGAATGTTAAGTGCTCTTGAGGTTTATGCAGAAGCGAAACAAGCAATGATTTTGGCGCCTTTCATCATTGTTGGTGCTATGTCGCCAAGCACTATCGCTGCTTCTATCGCTCAACAAAACGCAGAGTCCCTTTTCGCTATTGCTTACGCCCAAATGCTCAATCCTGGCACGCCTTGCATACAGGGTCCTTTCCTGCCGAATGTTGATATGAAGACTGGTGCGCCAGCTTTCGGTAGCCCAGAAAGTAACTTGGCTCTCTACGCCTGCGCTCAAATGGCTAGACACTATGGATTACCGTTCCGATCTGGAGGAAATTACACCGCCTCCCGTGTCCCAGATGGGCAAGCAGGTTTCGAATCTGCCGGAACCATTTGGCCTACGGTTCAAGCGTGCACAAACTTCATTCTTCATGCAGCAGGATGGCAAGAAGGGGGGCTTACTTCCGGTTACGAAAAATTTATTCTCGATATAGAAACCCTTGGTGCGCTCACAAAATTCTCAAAAGGGCTTGACCTTTCTGAAGAAGAGTTTGCTTGGGACGCCTACGAAGAAGCCGGACCCGGTAATCATTTTCTCGGAACCGCTCACACGATGAGACATTACAAAGATGCTTTTTTCCAGCCACGAATTTTTCACACCGATAGTTACGAAAAATGGAAAGACGAAGGAAGCACTGACGCCGGCCAGCGGGCAAACGTTATTTGGAAAGAGATGCTCAACAACTACGAACCACCAGCAATAGACGATGCCGTATCTGAAGAACTAGATGCCTTTGTCGCACAACGACGACAGGAAATTCGCGACGGCAAGGCTCGCAGTGAGTGGATTTCCTCTAAGTAGTTTTTAAATGTCTTTCATTAAGCGAAGCGCATCATAAATAGCTGCGTGAATATTCCTGTTCGCCACAGCGTCCCCTATCCGGTACAAAGCAAACGATTCTTGTTCGTCTTCAAAACATGGCTGGGGTTGACCATTTAGTAAAGCGTTGTGATCTATTTCCCCTTGATTGCAAGAAAGAGATTTGAGTTCAAGATACAAATCAGCGTTCGGGAGAGTTCCATGGTCTACTACCAGATAATCAACCTCGCGTGTTGACCGGTGAGAAGAATGGTCGCTACCTAACTCGACGACGAGTCGATCATTTTCTTTAGAAGCACTCATCACTCTCTGGTTCAGCGTTACACGAGTTTCTGTTTCGTTGAACGTTCGAGCGTAGGGAACATGATTAACTCCCCCAATTTCAACTCCAAGTGTTCGTTCTGGAGTCACTATTTCCAAGTCCGCTCCTGATTGTGCGATGATTTCTGCCGTAGAGAGAGCGGAATGTGTTCCGTTGTCGTCATAGAGGAGAACGTTTCCTTGGGGAATCACTTCTCCGCTTAAGACATCCCAAGAAGTAACTGCGAGTTCTACTCCTTTTTCAAGTGGAGGCATTTGTGGTAGCCCGCCGGTAGCGACAATCACTACATCCGGGTTAAGCGCAATAATGTCTTCTTGTTCGGCGATATGGTCATAAATTATTTCAACTCCTAGTCGATCTAATTCGGCAAGGCGCCAGTCCACTACTCCTTGAAAGTCTTGCCGCCGTTTGTTTCTTACCGTCAACGCGATCTGCCCGCCGGCTTTCGGCATAGCCTCAAAAACTGTTACTTCATGACCTCTTTCTCCAGCCACTCTTGCTGCTTCTAATCCTGCTGGTCCCGCCCCGATGACTATTATTTTCCGATGTTTTTCAGCAGGAAGGACTTTGTGCGGCATAATTGCTTCGCGTCCTGTCGCCGCGTTGTGTACACAGAGTGCTTCACCGTTCTCGTAAATTCCATCTAAACAAAAAGTTGCTCCGACACAAGGACGGATTTGCTCTTCGCGCTCTTCAATTACTTTTAAAACAATATGAGGGTCAGCCATATGCGCTCTTGTCATGCCGACTAAATCAACTTTGCCTTCTTGGATTGCATAGCGTGCTGTTGCCACGTCATCAATTTTTGAAGCGTGCAAGACCGCGAGCCCAGTATTTTCTTTCACTAATCCAGCAAAATCTAAATGTGGTGCTGCTGGCATTCCATGTATGGGAATCACATTGGAAAGTTGAGCGTCAGTTGCCACTAACCCTCGAATAACGTTGACGAAATCTATTAGCCCGGTGGCTTCAAATTCTTTGAGTATTTCAATTCCAGCGTTGTAATCTAGGCCTTCTGGCACAACTTCGTCTATTGACATTCTTAAGCCCAAAATGAATTCTGGCCCCACTCTTTCTCTCATCGCTTCTAAAACTCTGGTGGAGAATCTGAGACGATTTTTTAGTGACCCGCCAAATTCATCTTCCCGAAAGTTAGTTGTTGGGGAATAAAACTGATCAAAGAGGTGCCCATAGGACTCAATCTCTATTCCGTCCATTCCGCCGGCTTGCATACGTTCAGCCGCATCGGCAAATTTCCTAATTATGCGCTCTATGTCCCAGTCCTCTGCCTCTTTAGGTATCGCTCGATGAGCGGGCTCCCTTAAGGACGTTGGTGCAACAACTGGCAACCAATTGTCGTGAGACCAGATTGAGCGTCTCCCAAGATGAGTTAGTTGAATCATGCATGCCGCACCGTGCTCGTGCACTCCATCAGTTAATCGCTGTATCCATGGAACGATGGCATCATCGTAGGCGTGAAGATTTCCAAAAACTGGAGCGCTGTCTTCAGCTACCACCGCTGAACCAGCGGTCATTGTAAGTCCTACTCCCCCCTTCGCTCTTTCCTCGTGGTAAAGGCGGTATCGATCTGTTGGCATCCCTTCAACCGAGTAAGCCGGTTCATGCGCTGATGTAAAGACGCGGTTACGGATCTTCAAATGTTTGAGCTGAAAGGGTTCTAGCAGCGGATCGTTCATTTTAAAAACATAGACCAGTCATACGGTTTGATCGAAATCAAGAATTGTTCAATACCTATGCAGCAATTTCGAGGACGAAAACTCTAATCACTCTGTGGTCAGCTCGTACTCGATACTTTGGGTATCCCGGGTAGAACGCCCCACCAAGTTCAAAGATTTTATCTGTTTCTTCTTCTTCACTTAAACGAGCGGTAACCGTGACTGACTGATCTTGATAAGAGACCACTGCGGATGGATTTTTCTCCAAGTTATACACCCAGCCTGGCGTTTTTTTCTGACCATAATTAGATCCAATTATCGCGATATTTCCTTCTATAGGAACACCAAGAAGAGGCATCGTTCGTTCTTTACCGGTTTTCGCTCCCGTTGTAGTGAGCATGATGACTGGCAAACCAGCCAGAAGTGTCGGAAGCGTCCAACGGCCATTAGTGAGTTTGAATAATATGCGATCAGGCCAATGTAAGGATTTAGAAAAAAACCATGCACCTACTCGGCTTGAGCCGAACGCTTGCATCAATTTTTGAAGCTGATTAGCTTTTTTTACTTCATACCCAAGCTCTCTTAACGTTCCCATACAAATTTCCCCCTCATGTTTGAGCAAGATTAAACGTAACACCCCGAAGAGTCTCGTGTCACTAGTTTGTGTTTCAATAAAACAGAGAATTGATTTACTTTGAGCCATAAAGGATTTTTTATGAAAGCAGCTGTCTTACATAATGTCGGTGGACCGCTTGTAATTGAAGACGTTGAATTAGATGAACCGTGGCCCAATGAAGTAATAGTTCGCACCTCCGGCTGCGGTGTATGCCATAGCGATCTTCATTTCATTGACGGCCACTACGGGGTGGACCTTCCGGTGGTTCTCGGACATGAAGCTTCCGGCATTGTAGAGTCTGTGGGCTCAGATGTTGATTATGTTCAACCTGGCGACCATGTGATTGCTTGTATGTCGGTATTCTGTGGAGACTGTAATTTCTGCTCGAGTGGGCGACCATATCTTTGCATGGATCCGAGCGTGAGAAGAAATGAAAGTGATGATTCACGTATTCGCTTTAATGGAGATCGGATTACGCAGATTTACGAGTTAGGTGCTTTCTCTGAGAAAATGTTGGTGCATGAAAGTGCGCTAGTAAAAATTCGTAAGGATATGCCTCTTGACCGGGCTGCATTAATTGGGTGTGCGGTGACTACAGGTTTCGGTGCTGTCACAAATACCGCCAAGGTGCCTTCCGGAGCAACTGTGGCTGTTGTTGGTTGTGGCGGAGTAGGTCTTTCTGCCGTAAACGGTGCTTCAATTATCGGGGCGTCACAAGTTATTGCTCTAGATGTATCAGAAGAGAAGCTTCATTTAGCTCGTAAAGTTGGCGCCACCCATACAATAAATGTTTCTGTTTCGAACCCAGTTGAAACTGTTTTAGAGATGAGTAATGGCGGGGTTGAATTTTCTTTTGAAGCATTAGGGCGGAAAGAAACTGCGGAACAGTGTTTTGAAATGCTCTGCCCGGGTGGTATTGCCACAGTAATTGGCATGGTTCCTGAAGGGCAAAAGGTGGAAGTTTTAGGATCAGAACTTCTGAGTGAGAAAACTTTACAAGGTTCAAATATGGGGTCGAACCAGTTCCGTATTGACATGCCTTACTATGTGGATCTCTATCTTGAAGGAAAGTTAAAACTGGATTTCATTCATGAGAAGAATATTGAATTAGAAGATATAAACGAGTCTTTCCAACTCTTACGAGATGGTGGCTCGGGGCGTCACACAGTAATTTTCAATAGTTGATCCTGAAGCAGGATTTCAGCTTTCTCTCTGTTGTCGGGAAGCTTCTTCGGTGAAAGAACATAGAGTCGAAATGAGTTTCATTTCTTCAATACTTCGAGCCCGGCTGTCTAATAACGCCTCTGTTCCGACCATATAGGCGAGACAGCGAGCCCGACTTAATGCAACATTAAGTCGATTTGCTGAAAATAGAAACTTCGTACTTCTCGGCACTAGTTCTGCCTTGGAACTCGTAAGAGAATAAATGAGAACAGGCGCCTGCTGTCCCTGAAACTTATCTACGGTTCCTACACGGACATCTCTGGTATTTGAACTTTTGGACAGTTCTTCTTGAATCATCCGAACTTGATCGTTATATGGGGCAACAACCATAAAATCTCTTGCTTCAAGATCCCGAGTTTTGCCTTCTGCATCAGTCCAGCGTTCACCAAGGTGCCGGAGCACTAACCTGACTACTTCAGTTGCTTCTTCATGCGAAGATCTTGAACACCCATCATGTTGAACTGGAATCCACCGTATTCCCATTCCGCTTTCAATTGCCTGATTCGCACAGTCAGGATGATACATAAGACGACCTTCATAAAATGCTTTCGAAATGAAGTTTGAAATATTTGGATGCATCCGATAGGTAACGTCAAGGAAAACGCCCTGACTGCTTCCTATTGTTTGTAAGCCATCTAATACATGTTCTAAAACACTTACACCTGAACCAGATGGATGAGATGCTTTTACTACCTGCGGTAATTGCTGCGGATCGCCTAAGAGAACAAAGTTTCTGGCAGTTGTCGCCGCCGCAAGTGAATCTGCTAGGCCTAACTGGCCTGCTTCATCGAAGAATAGATAGTCAAGAGACTGATCTCTCATCTGTTTTCGAGCAAATAACCAAGTTGTTCCTGAAATAAGATTGTATTTATCGTCTTCGCAATCTGAATTCTTCGTTGTGTACTCCACTTGATCTAGTTGCAGGTCTCTTGCTGGTTTTGGAGCTGTAATTTTACGAATCGCTTTTAAAGTTTCTATATTCCCTTCATCTCTGAATACATCTACTACTTCTTTAAGGAGATTGTCTATCGCTGGATGGCTAACTGCAGTTATCCCAACTCTTTTCCCTGTGGTTATAAGGTGATAGATAATACGAGCTGCAAGCCATGTTTTTCCAGTTCCAGGTGGTCCTTGAATCGGCAAGTAAGAGTTATCTAAGCCTTCAATAAATTTTACGACTTCATCTAGTTCGAACTTATTTACTTTCTCTAAATCGTCATAACCTTCTGACACCTTTGGAGCTTCACGCCTAAGTAACGCTTGTGCAGATTCAAATCTCAAAGGAGATCTTTCTTCCAGAACGGCTCCTCCAAGAGCTTCTAAAGCTTCTGGTTTGGGTTCTGGATTGACCCACTCATAGCGCGTAATTGCTTTTGGTAAAACGTCAAGTTCTCTGGACCTTAAACCCCAAACGAGACTCACTGTCTTTTGCCTCTGGTCAAACTCAACATTCGTGGTAACCAAACAAATTTTCCCAAATTCATCTTCAACTAAATACTGACATGTATTGAAATCTCTAAAATTTATTTCTTGATTTGGATAGGAAAATATTTTTCGTGGTGCTTTTCGACCTTCAGCTTGCTGCTCTCCTACTAGTGATATCCCCGAAACTGTATTCGGATCACTGAAATCTGCTTTTTCCAGCCTGATTAATTTTTCGGCATAATCAGACTTTCCTTCTAGATGCCAATAATCAAATAAGTGTCCTAGCAGACGTTTATGTGAACCAGCAGGAGATTCAAGGAGTTCTATTTGAGTTTCCGAAGCTCTTTCATCAAGTTGCTTTTCAACTGATAAATCTCTTTCAGGCCAAACCAGATCAGAAGCCCGGAGCCCTATCAGCCAATCACGGACTGCTTTCGTGGAACGAACATCATCTTCGTTGTATTCGGCTATTAACTGCAGATGATTCGGATTTGCGTTTTTTAAATAATTTTCATATTCAAGAACAGCCCCAGCGCCTTTTTCTATTGCTCCTGAACGCTCATAATCTGTGAGTCTCTCAATTTGTTTCAAAGTATAAGATTCAACACCTGCCTGAATGCTGTGTCGCACCACTGGAAGTAAATCAAAAAAGACCTTTGCTTCAACTAACTCCTTAAGCAACAGACCTTCCATTCCTAAAGACCCACTCACGGTCTCTAATTCCTCAACTAAATTCGCCAAAGAGTCACCTTCAGTAAATCCGAGAAGGGCTGATCGTTCGGTATGGTTGTAGTGATAAACATGCATGTCAGGGAATTGCTGATACCGATCGTGTAAATAAGAAATCAACTTCCTTACCATCTCAATTTCTTCTTCAGGAGAGTGCGCCCAGATTTCTTGAAATTCCCACTTTTCAAAGTTGTTCTGGACGATGTAACCAAAAAGAAAAAGAAGTCCTCGATCTGTCCTCCAAAATGGATGTCCTTCGAAATCTAGAAAGACGTCACCTTCATCAGGCTTAGGTAAAGTTGCAAGATTCCATTCACCCATCTCTTCTTCTTCGAATAAGCGAAACGGTGGTTTTGTTGAAGGAGAGCGACGAGCTTCAAGTTGTAGCTTTGCCTGAGAAGACAACTTCTTGATTCGCCTAGGATCTAATTCGATGTTTACCATAGACTCTTCGTCTAGACCGGCTAGCGACGCCAACGTTGTTACTCCTGACGCCTCTAAAACTTCGCGATAAGATTTTTGTGCACCAGAAACATAAATAAGGGAATCTTTTGATCGCCATTCTTGAGTGCAGTGTTCATGGAAACTGCAAAAACTGCAATAGGAACACTTATCAGGAACTGTTTCCAGATTTATAGATTCTTCTAGTGCCTCTGATAACTGAACCCGAAGACGGCGCCAGTATGCATCTACTTCAACTAACCGAATTCTTTCTATAGATCCAGAGCCAAGATACAGGTACCCGTATTCTGGAGTTTGACCGGTGATCGATTCAATAGCCTCGGAATAAAAAAGTAGCTGCATTACATGACCTGGCGCAGCGCGATTTCGTGCCAATTTAGCATCAACTGGCTCATACAAATACGTGCCCTCATTCTCCAGTTTCCTACGGACAATGAAATCAGCGACGCCTTGCAGGCCATCATGGATCAATGGCATCTGAAAAATGACGTCGTAATCATCAGCCAATGGATTACCAATTCGTTTTACCCAGTTTTGAAATGACTCATTTTCATCTTTTTTAGGAACTTCATACACTGAATACCCCTGAGACTTATAGAAATCCAGACAGTCCGCTTCATGTTCAAAGCCTCTATCCCTGATCAACTGTTCAAATTCTCCAGAGTCAGAGTCATCAACTGAAATCAATCCTTCAGCTTCTTTTCCCTTCAACTTCAAATAATGCTCACATTCAAGCCAACCAGTAACTGCTGATGGTGAAAGCATCATTTTTGACAATGGGTTATCTTTCATTGAACTATTCTTAGCACCTCTATGCGACAGACATACAGGTCTGCAAATAACTCCTAGTTGTCGGGCTGAGAGGATTTGAACCTCCGACCTTCGGTCCCCCAGACCGACGCGCTAACCAAGCTGCGCCACAGCCCGCTGAATCGATTACCCTACCCGGCAAGTATGCCCCCTAATGTGCTTCCCAATTATTTGCATTGAATTCATTAGGAGTAGTCTCCTCTGAGAAGGGAGGGGCATGCTTAACAAACTTTTAGGCGGACTTGTACCTTTCCTCGCAGCCTTAGTGGCCTTCGCTTTTGGAGCAATCATGCTCGTCGCTCTCGGAGCAAACCCTCTTGAAGGCTTAGAAGCAATTTTCGATGGATCAGTTGGAAGTGGTGAACGAATAGCTGCCACCGCTGTAAAAGCCACTCCCCTTATTCTGGTCGGCGCAGGCATAACGATCGCTTTTAGAACCAACGTGGTAAACATTGGCGGAGAAAGTCAAATAATCGGGGGCGCCCTCCTCTCAACGATTGTCGCATTAGGTCTTCCTGGCTTACCTGCCTTTCTCCTTGTTCCTCTAGTAATAATCGCTGGTGCAATAGGCGGAGGAATCCTTGGTGCGATACCTGGAGCTTTGAAAGCCTACGCCTCAGTGAATGAGATCCTTAGCACCATCATGCTCAACCTCATGATGGTGCAGTTCATGAACTACCTACTTCGCGGCCCTCTTATTGACCCATACGAACTTGAAGCAGGCACACGAATCCCACAAACAGAACGTTTATCCGACAATGCTGCTTTACCCACAATTATTGAAGGAACACGTTTTCATCTTGGAGTACTCATAGCAGTTGCTGCAGCAATAGTTGCATACATCATTCTTTGGCGGACACCGATTGGTTTCCGATTACGGGCTGTAGGGCATTCACCGAAAGCAGCTAGAGCTGCAGGAATAAACGTAAAAAGAAATATCACTCTTGCTTTAGCTATCTCAGGATCACTAGCGGGTATCGCAGGAGCAATTCTAGTTTTTGGAAGCGAAGGTCAACGTATGGTCACCGACGGTTCTGCGGCCGGGTTCACGAGCAGCGCTGGATTCAACGGAATCGTCGCTGCTCTATTTGGCGGACTTCATCCGTTGTGGACTATCCCGTCCGCTTTCCTCTTTGGTGCTTTACTCACCGGCGCTACACAACTCCAACGCGTGCTTCAAGTACCTTCTTCCCTAGCAGTAGCCCTCAACGGAATAATCGTCATCTTTGTTATCAGTAGTTCTCGAGTCAGAAGTTGGCTTCAAACCACTCTTGGTAATACCAACCTATTCGGAGAAGAAGAAGAAGAAGAAGAAGAAGAAGAAGAAGAAGAAGAAGAAGAAGAAGAAGTCGAAGAAGAGGCGTCAACATGAGCGATTTCTTTACTTCAAGTGTGCTTGTAGCTACCTTCGCCTCCGCGATACGGCTAGCCACTCCTTACTTACTTGCTTCACTAGGTGAAACCATTGGACAACGAAGCGGTGTCCTTAATTTAGGCGTTGACGGCGTGATGTTGTTAAGTGCTTTCTTTTCGTATTGGACCGTGCTTGAAACTGGAAACTTGTGGCTAGCTGTCGTCGTAGCGTTAGCAGTCGGGATCATTATGGGAGTCCTCTACGGTGTCATCACCGTTTTCTTTGAAGCCACTCAAGGTATTAGCGGAATTGGAATATTTATTTTCGGTTTAGGGTTCAGTGACCTTATGTTCCGTCAACAAGTTGGAACTCCAAAGCCAGTGCAGCGCCTTCCAAGCGTTGAAATCCCTGTATTAGCTGATATCCCCTACATCGGTGAGCCGCTTTTTCAGAGGAGCCTCTTGACATATTTGGCGTTTGCTCTCGTACCACTCACATTTCTTTTGCTAAACAAAACCACCTTTGGTTTGAATATTCGTTCTGTTGGAGAAAACCCTCAAGCCGCTGACAGTCTCGGTGTTTCCGTTGAGCGCACTCGTTTTGCAGCGATAATGATCGGCAATAGTCTCGCTGGACTAGCAGGAGCCGCGCTCGTATTACAGTTAGGGATTTTCCAACCCAACCTCACTCAAGGAATGGGATTCATTGCAGTAGCTCTCGTCTATTTTGGGGCGTGGCGACCTCTAGGAGTAATGGGTGGAGCATTGCTCTATGGATTAGTAAACGCAACAGTTCTGCAATGGAAATCTCTTGGCATCATCCCTGTCAGCATTTCTGACCTAGCCGGGATGGCACCAGCAATTGTGACCATTGGTGCCCTCATCCTCCTCGCTCGACGCGTCAACGCTCCTTCTGCTTTAACTAAACCGTTCTCTAGACATTAAAAATCACAACGGGTTAAATCCCGGAAAGGAAAACAAAATGAGAAAGAAACTGAGGCTAATTTCAAGCCTCATAGCAGTGCTAGGAGTTTTAGCTCTCGGTGCCGCTGCTTGCGGATCTGACGACTCAAGCGGTGGTGGCGGTGCTTTAACTATGGCTATTGTGGCCCCAAGCGCCTCAGATGATTTGGCTTTCAGCCAAAGCATGGTTGATTCAGTTAACGCACTTGAAAGAGACATAACTCTTCAAGTAACTGATGGAACTTTCATTGTTGAGGATGCTGCTGCCGCTATTCGTGGCTATGCAGAAGATGGAGTAGATGTGATTGTCGCTCATGGAACCCAGTTCGGTGCTTCTCTAGCAGAGATCGCGCCTGACTTCCCAGACACCACATTCATTTGGGGAACCGCAACCGATACACAAGGATTAGACAATGTCTTCGCCTACGCTCCAGCTGCTGATGAAGGCGGCTACGTAAATGGAGTTGTGGCCGCAGCCATTTCTGAGACCGGCATCATCGGCGTAGTCGGACCAGTTGAAGCAGGTGACGCGGTTGCCTATATCAACGGATTCGTAACAGCAGCCGAAGCAGGCGGAGCAACCGTGAATGTAACCTACACCGGATCATTCGGGGACGTAGCTCTTGCCGCCGAAGCCGCTGAGGCTCATCTTGCTAACAACGCGGACGTTCTTACCGGAACAGCCCAAATGGTTGTAGGTGCTGTTGGCGTGGCCAGCGACGCTGGAGTGCCATGGTTTGGAACACAATCAAACCAAACATCCTTAGATCCGAATCTTGTCGTAGCTTCACAGGTTTACCACTGGGAATTCATCCTGGAGGAAATGCTTGAACTGCGTGATAACGGAACAAAAGGCGGTCAAGCTTTTGAAATCAATTTGGCAAACGGCGGTTTGATCATTGAATTCAACGATGGATTTGATCTTTCTGATGACGTCAAAGCTGCAGCAGAAGCCGCTATTGAAGGAATCAAAGACGGCTCTATAGACACCGGAGCTTAATAAACACAAGCGATAAGTATTTCTTACCTTTCCGGGAGAGTGAGTTAACCCTCGCTCTCCCGGACGAGGTAAGAGAAACAAATGAAAGACCTAATGAACAACGAATCAAACAACCTTTTAGAAATGCGGGGAATCACTAAATACTTCCCTGGCGTGATCGCTAACAGCGATGTTGATTTTGATGTTCGTTATGGCGAGGTACATACCTTGCTTGGTGAAAACGGCGCAGGGAAAAGCACATTAGTGAAAATTCTTTTCGGCTTATACCAAGCTGATAAAGGTGAACTATTTTTACGCGGAGAGCCGATGAAAATAAGTTCTCCATCTGATGCTATTTCTTCCCGAATAGGGATGATTCACCAACATTTCATGCTGGTACCGACATTAACCGTTGCAGAAAATGTTGCCCTTGGTATGCCCTCTACTCGACGCCCTCTAACCGATCTTGAAAAGGTTTCAGAGCGAATATCTGAAATTTCTAAAGAACATGGACTAGCGGTTGATCCCAGTGAAATAGTGGCACACCTCTCAGTGGGAGAACGCCAAAGAGTAGAAATCATAAAAGCTCTCTATCGAGATGCAGAGCTTCTGGTATTAGATGAACCAACTGCTGTTCTCACTCCAAAAGAAGTTGATGATTTATTTGTAATTCTTAGAAGAATGGCTGACAATGGCCGCGGGCTCATTTTTATTTCTCACAAACTACGTGAAGTGATGTCTCTCAGCGACCGGATAACCGTCCTAAGGAATGGACAAGTGGTTGGTGCTACCACTCCTGATCAAACCAACCGTCAAGAACTAGCCCAAATGATGGTGGGAAGAGCTGTTCGTTTAACTCCTGATCTTCCACCAAACGAGGTTAAAGAAAGTCGGCTCTCTTTAACCAACTTGTCGGTAAAGAACGATAGCGACGGCATCGCTGTAGAGAATGTTTCTTTTGAGGTACGGGCAGGAGAAATTCTAGGCATAGCTGGGGTTTCCGGTAACGGACAACGCGAGATCGCAGAAGCTATAGCAGGGCTACGACCAGTTGAACCTGGTGGCTCAATAGAGCTCAATGGTTCAGACGTTACTGAAAACGATACTCGGACACGTCGAGATCAAGGGCTCGGATTTATTCCCGAAGAACGTGTCCCAGACGGCGCTATCCCGGAATTTACTGTTAGTGAAAATCTAATTCTTGTTGATCATCAGACTGATGAATTCGTTAACCGAGGACTTTTTTCTTTCGACAAGATTTCGGAACATAATTCAAAACTGGTCAGTGACTTTGATGTAAAAACCCCAAATATTGAAACACCAACATCTAGCCTTTCGGGTGGAAATATTCAGAAAGTAATTTTGGCAAGAGAGCTCTCCGCCTCTCCTACAGTTCTTCTTGCCTGTCAACCTACTCGTGGAGTTGATATCGGAGCTGCTGAATATATACACAATCGACTTATAGAACAGCGAGAGATGGGAACAGCTACGCTTCTTATTTCCGAAGATTTAGATGAGGTGCTTGGATTATCTGACCGGATCGCAGTCATGTATGAGGGGCAAGTGATCGCCATTGTTGATGGAGAAGATGCCGAGCGAAACAAAGTTGGTCTCCTCATGGCTGGAATCACAGAGTCCGCTGAAGATTCTTAAGTAAATAAGAAACCAAGCCCTTGAATTAAACGCCAAACGAGATAAATAAGCGCGGCTCCAACAAAAACCCAGAAATGCCAAGGTATTTTCTGAGAATCTGCGGGTTGTCCATCTTTATCTTCTACGCGTTCCCCACATTTAGGGCATGTTCCTACCACTGAGACCGCATTAGGGCTCAAATATTTCTCACACGGCTCACACCACGGCACGATTACTCTTTCCCAACAATAATTAAACTTTGCGAATAGACAGAATAGCGATGTCGTCCTCCACTCCAGCAGGACTGAAGTCATTTGCCGCATTCAGTAACCGTCGACACAAATCGTCCGGTGTTATACCGGGATCACGACGTATCGCATTCTCTATTCTTTCTTCACCAAATAGTTCATCGCCATTACGGGCTTCTGCTAAACCATCGGTGTACATCAGAACCATATCGTCATGCTCTAAGGGGATCTCTCGACTGAAATATGTCCCATTTGGATCAAGCATCAAAAGAGGTCCGGTTGAACGCAATGAACGAACCTCGCGTTGGTGCCAGAGGAACGTAGCGGGATGCCCTGCTGATGCATAGCGTAAGGTTTCTGCTTCGGTGTCAAAGATAAGAACCACCAGCGATATGAACTCTTCGGATCGTTCGACTGCGGACATTTGACGGTTGAGTTCCTCAAGTGCTTGAGCTGGGTCCCGATACTGACGCAAAAAGGTTCGTAAAAGGTATTTCGCTTGGAAAGCAGTTACCGAAGATTCAATTCCATGACCAGAAACATCTCCAATGACTGCTACTAGTCTTGTTGGATTCGCGAGAAAAACATCTAAGAAGTCTCCTCCCATCAGTCCTGATCCCGCTTGATAGACCCTTCCGATCTCAAATCCAGAGAAATCAGGTAATTCGTCTGGGGCAAGTCTTCCCGCCCAAGCTTTAGGGGCAAGATCTTCTTGCGCTAGTGCTTCGTGTGCGCGACGTTCAATATCGATGCGTTGTCTTGCCAAGCGTGCTTCTCGAACTGCGTTGCGCGCCCACGCACTTGAAATAAGGGCAGGTAAAACTACAAGTACGAAAACCCAAGGTGCTGTTGTTGTTGAATTGATAAAGAAACCTAAAGCGAGAAAGCCATAGAGGAAAACAGCGTGGGCGTCTTTACGGAACTGTGACCATGCCAAGGTGTAGGCATCAGGCGCTTCTTCGGGGTCTATTCGATGCACGAGACGGTATCGATAGCGTGCAGAACGGACCCAACTAAGTGCGGCAGCTAAGCAGATTGCGCCCACAACGGTGAGTACCGGGGTGTCCATAAGTACTTATCGTATCTGACTTAGCCAGTGCTGACCCAAATATAGATTTTTCCCCGTGTTCTCACTTCTAGTGGTCACAAAAATCACTCGGAGCGGCGGCGGATCCTGATTTTTATTGGAGTGGAACCTAACTCTAGGTCTTCTTTTAATCGCTTTTCTAAAAAGCGAATCCATGTTTTTGGGAGTTCTCGATTCGTGAAAAGAGTAAAGGTAGGTGGATCAGTAGCGCCTTGCGTGGCATACAAGACTCGAGCTCCTCCTGGGGCGGGGTGGGCTTGTTGGGCGGCTCTGATTACATCATTTACTCGCCTTGTTGGGATACGTGTGCGGTAGTCATCGATTGTTTCTGAAAGAGCTGGCCACAAGCGATGAACATTTTTACCTGTTAATGCGCTGATTTTTATCACTGGAGCGTCTCCGACGAAATGCAGTTTGTCTCCTACTTGCTCGGAAATGTCTTGTTTTTGTTCTTTGTCACATAGGTCCCATTTGTTTAATAGCACCACGATAGGGCAACCTGCAGCATCGACTCGCTCTGCTAATCGTTGGTCTTGGTGGGTGACTCCGATCTGAGAGTCAATTACTAGAAGTGCTACGTCTGCGGTGTCCACTGCTTTTAGTGCTCGAACGAGAGAATAGTATTCAGTGTCTTCATCAATGCGGGCTTTGCGACGCATACCAGCAGTGTCGATAAATCGAACTGGCCCGTATTGACTTTCAATAATTGTGTCTATGGCATCTCGAGTGGTTCCTGGGCGGTCGTGCACAACTGCTCGTTCTTCTCCAATGAGATGATTGAAGAGGGTTGACTTTCCTACATTGGGTCTCCCTACTAAAGCTACGGCAACAATTTTTTCCGAAGTTTTTTCCGTTGTTTCTTCTGCTTCTTCTATTTCGGGGAGAAGTTCTATTACGCGATCAAGTAGATCGCCGGTACCTCGACCATGTAATGCACTTATTGTTGAGGGGTCTCCTAAACCTAGTGATACAAGTTCCCATGCTGCCGATTCGTGGTTTCGGTCATCTACTTTGTTTGCGACAACCACGACTGATTCAGCTCTTTTTCGTAACAGTGAAGCTACTTGGGCGTCTTCTTCTGTTATCCCTACTGTGGAATCTAGAACGAAAAGGATCACATCTGCTTCTGACATGGCTTGTTCGCTTTGACGACTGACTTTTTCGTCAAGTGCGTCTCCCCCAGTTATCCATCCCCCCGTGTCAATTAGAGTGAAGGATCGGCCGAGCCAAGATGCTTCTACTTCTTTTCGGTCACGGGTTACACCAGGGCGTTCTTCTACTATGGCTTCTCGTCTGCCTATGATTCGGTTCATCAGTGTTGATTTACCGACATTAGGTCTTCCGACTATTGCTACAACTGAACTCATAGTTAACTTCTCGCCTCTATTGCGGTCCGTAATGATCTGCCGTCTGTTGGGATTACTTCAACTGTGTGCGGTAGATCATCTGGAGTAAGGTCATCAAGGAAGCGTCCGCCGCTGAGGCAAACATCGGGTAAAAGATAGCGGCGTTCTTTAGGTTTTTTCTCTAATACTCTTTTTAGGTCTTCTCCGACTAGAAGCCCGGTAACTCCTATGTTCCCTCCAAAGAATTTATTTTCTATTGCGAGTACTTCAACGTCGTTTCGGTCGATTTTTTCTAGCAGGGGTTTGATTACTGATGCTCCGAAGTCTCCAGTTAGAACTGTTATTGGTCGATTTTTTTTCTGTGTTAGTTTGACTGGCACCTCAGTTGTGCGTGGAGCACGGTATCCCTGTGCGGGGGCACCATCTACTGATGAGAAGAAGCCGGGTCGGTGATGTTTTACTTGGCTGTCACCGTTGAGGAAATCTTTTTCAAATGCACGTGCCATACCTATGCCATCTTCGTGCATTGGGAAATCACCGTAAGTTTTTGTCTCTGGGAAAGGTCGGCGAGCTAGTAAATAGTACTCATCTGCTGCATATACGATCCTTTGATTAGTTATTTGAAGAAATAAGTCTTGCCATTCTTCGACGATGTCTATGACTTGTTCTGCTTCTTTTTTGGTGTGGGGCCTCATTCTGGGTTCTGATGTATGAGCGCTTACCCCTAAAGGTACGACAGCCAAGCTTTGTATTTCTGGAAATCGGTCTGCGATACCGGCGAGAGTGTCTTCAAGCCACTGTCCATCATTTATTCCAGGGCATACAACTATCTGACCATGTACTTCTACGTCATGATCTAAAAGGAGTCGCAACCATCTTAGGCTTGTGCCGCCGCGGCGGTTTCTTAACATTTCTATGCGTTTGTCTTGATTTGTTGCGTGAATGCTTACATAGAGAGGGCTTAAACCTTCTGTGATGACTCTTTCAAGATCTGCTTCCGTGAAGCGTGTCAGCGTTGTGAAATTACCGTAAAGAAAGGAGAGTCGATAATCGTCATCTTTTACAGAAAGGCTGCGTCTCATGCCGCGTGGCAATTGGTAGATGAAACAGAATTCGCAATGGTTGTCGCATGTTCTTACTTGATCAAATAGTGGACTATCTACTTCGATTCCTAGTGGAACACCCATTTTTTTTGTAATAGTAAGTACTTGACGTTTACCTTTTCGTTCTATATCCATTATGACTTTTGGCTCGTCAACTAGAAGTTGGTATTGGATAACATCTCGAGGAGTTTCATTATTTATTTGAGAAATGAGGTCGCCAGCAAGTACGCCTGCTTGATCAGCGGGCGAATCTTCAGTTACTGCTATAACTATTGGCTTGGACATATTTCTCTAGGCTACCGACGATGGGGCCTAGCACCGGTAGGGTCTTTATTACTATGACAGTTGATCACGTACTTCTTGCAGAACCTAGGGGTTTTTGTGCTGGGGTTGAAATGGCTATTAAGGCGCTTACTTGGATGGTGAGAGCTTTTGATGAACCGGTTTATTGTTACCACGAAATTGTTCATAACAAGATTGTTGTTGAACGATTTGAAGCTCAGGGAGTAATTTTTGTTGATTCCATAGATGAAGTCCCTGAGGGCGCTCCAATAATGCTTTCTGCTCATGGTTCAGCGCCGGAGGTAACTGAACAAGCAAAAAATGTTGGTGGTTACACTGTTGATGCTGTTTGTCCTCTCGTTACCAAGGTTCATCACGAAGTAAAGACAAGAACAAAAGAGGGTTATCAGATTGTGTATGTCGGGCATGCTGGTCATGAAGAGGCAGTTGGGACAATAGCGGTAGCTCCTGAAGCGATGCATCGGGTAGAAACTCCTGAAGAGGTATCAGAGTTACCTGAGCTTGGAGAAAAAGTTGCTTTGCTTGCACAGACGACGCTTAGTCATCGTGACTGGGAGGGCGTTACTGATGTCGCTCAAGAGCGGTGGTCAAATCTTTGGTCACCGGGTCGGAGTGACTTGTGTTTTGCTACTACTAATAGGCAATCAGCGCTTCTGGCGTTAGTTGATCGTTGCGATTCGGTAATTGTGATTGGTTCGACAAACAGTTCAAATACTAGAGCTCTAGTTAAATTGGCTGAACAGGCTAATGGACCGGAAGTGATTTGGATCAATAGGGCGGATGAGTTGCCTGAAGGCCTATCTGGAACTGTGGGAGTTACTGCAGGAGCTTCTGCTCCCGAGGAAACTGTCGAAGATGTTTTGAACGCTTTGAACCCTTTAGAGGGTGTTTCCGTGATTAGCCATACTGAGGAAGATGAATATTTTCCTCCTCCCCGGAATCTGCGTGAGTTGCTTTCCGCGATTCGGTTTTTTGGTGGGTTTGGTTTCGCTGGGCCTGTGCCTTCGGGTCATCTAAATGATCGGTCAATAAATGCGGCTGAAGCCCTACAAAGTTTAAATAAATCTAATCGAGGCTCTGAATGAGAATCGGACTGGGTGGAGGCAGTCGAGTTGCAAGAGGAGGCGTATCCGTTGGAAGAGGTGGTTTTCGCGGTGGCTTAGGTTTAGGTCCATTCAATATCTCAGGCGGATCAAGAGGAAAAGGAAATGATGGCTCTTGGCTGTGGAATTTGATGGTATTGG
This sequence comes from Actinomycetota bacterium, assembly GCA_902564875.1. Taxonomy (GTDB): domain Bacteria; phylum Actinomycetota; class Acidimicrobiia; order Acidimicrobiales; family MedAcidi-G1; genus MedAcidi-G2B. The sequence goes on along the minus strand of CACFCV010000008.1, from coordinate 25,442 downwards.
GAATCTACGTCTTAATCGGACTAGTACTTTTTTTCTCGGCCATAGCAATAATTTCAACTATTTTACTTGGATGCTGTTTCTTGGCGGGATCTATTTTTCTTCACTTCAACAGAAACTTAGAACCACAACCCCAAGATTCTGACCTATTTGGAAATGAAACTAAAAGTCAACTAACCGGACTAGGTTTAACTGTTTTAGGAGCAATAGGCGTGCTCCTACTCATATGGAGAGACGCTCTTACAAAAGCATGGAATGACTTTCTCTATGTTCAAGGAGACAGTTGGCTGAATCTTCTGAGATCTCATGTCGAGTTGAGTTTATGGCTTGCCACTCTTGGTTTTCTTCTTTCTCTGCCTTTGCATTGGCTCTTTTTCAAATCTCATGACGAGCGCAATAATGCAAAGTGGCGATACCTAGTTTTGGCTACCACGACCATTATTGGTCTATCAATATCTTCTTTCGCCTTAACAATAAATCACGGAATTCAAAATGGGCCGAAGGGGATATTTGGGATTGAAAGATCAATTTCTATAACAATCTTTCTTTTTATTTTGGGCTGCGCTATAACTTTCTCCGCCATTCTTCTCCGTAAAGAAGTGGACAAAACTCAAAAAGCATTTCTGAATTCTTTCGCCAAATTAGAGAGAAGTAAGTTCCTTTCTTCTGAAACTACAAAAGGTCTAACAAAGGTAGACTTGGTTACGGGGTCACTAATCTCTCTTGGGTCTGTTCTCCCCTGGGAAGCATTCGGAAGCTTCTCATATAACGGCCTAGATTTCAGAACTCTGAGTAGTGGCTTCGGAGACGGAATGATTACAGCCCTACTCGGTCTAGCAATAGTCTTTCTCTCTATTTCTCAAATTAGAGAAAATGCCTCCAGTAAGTGGAAAACACTCCTAAAAGTTCTCCTAGCAATTTTTTCTTGTATTCTCAGCACCCGCGCGCTGGGGACAATACTTGGTGATACCGGTTTCGGACTATGGATCACTGTTATTTCATCTTATTTGTGTGGAGTCACTAATATCTGGAAGAGCTTGGCGACCAAGTAATTCTTGCGCTTGATCAAAAACTATCTGTAGTTGCTGACGTAATTCTTCTGTTAGTTCATCGACAGCACGTCTCGGAACACGACCATCAAATACCTTTGGATAGATGGGCTCCCCAACGACCATAATTACTTTGGTGGGTTTAATCCTTGAGGCGCCTGGGGGCCATGCGTGATCTGTTCCCGCTATTCCCATAGGAACAATTGGTGCGCCGGTTCTTAAAGAAACAAATGCTGGACCTGCGTGCATCTCTTCTTGTTTCACTATCGGGCCATGCCTTCTCGTTCCCTCCGGGAACATAACTAAAGGTTCCCCTCGTTCTAAGATCTCTTGACAAGCGCGGAGTGCTGCTCGATCCGCGGTTCCTCTTTCTACTGGGAACCCCCCTACAAGACTTAAGAGAGTGGCGGAGATTTTATTTTTCCATAACGACTCTTTACCCATGAATCGTTGACGCCGTGCAGTAACCATTCCTCCAACTGGGGTATCTAAGTAGGAGCGATGTACGGGTGAAAGGATGTATGCCTCTTCAGCAGGAAAATTCTTTTTATCAACAACTCGAAATCTGAATAAAACTTTTGAAAGTATCCATAAAACTGACCAAGCGAATCTATAAGCGATCCGCTCAATAAGGCTTAGTTTCTTTCCATAATCTTTCATGGGATTAATTTAATGACATGGTCTACGACCTGTTCAAGAGTCATTTCTGATGTATCTACTACTATCGCATCTTCTGCTTCCATTAGCGGACTCGCGCTACGTTGAGTATCAACCGTGTCTCTTCGTTCTATATCTGCTGCTATTGAAGCCACATCTCCTTCTTCAATTTCTGCAGCTCTTCTCTGTGCTCGAACTTCTTCAGAAGCAGTGAGGTAGATCTTTAAGGAAGCGTCTGGGAAAACTACTGATCCGATGTCTCGCCCTTCCATCACTCCTCCGTTTCTTTCTTCCGCCCACGTTCTTTGCCTCTTTACCATTTCAGCTCTTACTTCTGGTACTGCCGCTACTTGACTAACTAATAAAGTAACTTCTTGGCCTCGGATTTCTTCTGTGGCTTCTATTCCATTGACGACACAACTTTCTTGAGTTAATTGAAGATCTAAGGATTTGGCTGCTTGAATTACTTTTTCAATATCGTGAATGTCTATTTGTTGGTGGATAACTGCAAAGGCGACTGCCCGATACATTGCACCGGTATCTAGGTAGTGGAGGTTCAAACGAGCAGCTAGAGCTTGCGCCACAGTCGATTTTCCTGATCCTGCTGGACCATCTATCGCTATTACTTTCATTCTTAAGCGCTCTTTCCTGTTAAAGATGATAGATCTTCTTCAAACTTTGGGTAACTCGTTGATACAGCCTCCCAACCATTAATCTGTGTTGTGGTCTCTCCAACGAGTGCTGCTATAGCTGAGGCCATGGCGATTCTATGATCTCCGTGTGAATGAACGTTCCCTCCAGTGATTGATCCCCCACTTACAATTAGCGAATCCTCTTCCACTCGTATCGTTACTCCCATGCGACTTAATTCTGACTGGATTGTTTCCAGTCGGTTGGTTTCTTTCACTTTCAGTTCGCCTAGACCTTCAAATACTGTGGTGCCTTCTGCGCAAGCGGCGGCTACGGCGAGAATTGGTATTTCGTCAATCATGCTAGGAATCTCATGGGATTCAACTTTGGTTGCATGAAGAGAAGAGGAACGAGCAACTAGCGTCCCTGTTTCAGGATTGTGCTGAATGTCAGCTCCCATGCGGTGAAGAACGTCTATAAATCCAGTTCGTGCAGTTCCCGAATAAACATTTTCTACTTCTATATGAGAGTGAGGGACGATAACTCCCCCTACTGCCCAGAACGCTGCTTGAGATGGGTCCCCTTCTACATAATGTTTAAAAGGTTCAGGTTTACTTGGTCTCAAAATGATTCTGCCTTGTTTCCTTTCTATATCTATCCCACATTTAGCCATCAATTCTTCGGTATGGGTTCTCGTCGCATGACTTTCTATAACCGTGGTTGTGTCTTGTGCGGAAAGTCCAGCGAAAAGTATGGCGCTTTTTACTTGAGCGCTCGGAATTGGCATTTCATATTCAATGCCCGTTAATTCTTTTCCGATGATCTCTAATGGCGCATACCCTTTGTTGTCTTTGCTTTTTATTTCTGCTCCCATTTTTTGAAGTGGAGAAATTACTCGATCCATAGGTCGAGATTGAATAGACGAATCTCCATTAATCGTCGTTTGAATAGGGATCCCTGAGAGAAGTCCAGTAAATAGTCGAATTCCGGTGCCGGAATTTCCGACATCGAGCACGCTATTTGGTTGTTGGATTTCTCCACCGGTGATCGTAAGGGTTCCGTTTTTCCTTTCAATTTTTGCCCCGAGCGCTGAGATAATGGATTCTGTTTGTTGAACGTCTTGACCGAGACTCAAACCAGATATTTCAGACTTACCATTTGCTAATGCTGCAAGCATGAGGACTCGGTGTGAGATTGATTTGTCACCTGGAACGTTTATTTTTCCCGTGAGAGAGCTTGTTGGCTCTATTTCTTGTGCGCTCATGCTAGAGGTTGAGAAGTCGGTCGATAGCCGTTTGCCATGAGGCCGCCTTGTAACCGCTCGCTTAGAGACGTTTCTACAATAAGCACGGCAACACCTTTATCTCCTTCAGAGGAGTGGGCTATCTCTAGGTCGTAAATATTCACGTCCAGATCTGTAGCGAGTGCGAATATTGCTGCGAGTTCTCCTTTTCGGTCTGGGATGGGAACTCGAACTTCTATGAGTTCTGAAGAGCGGGGTGCTCCTGTCGGTAAACTAACTCTCGCTTGGCGTGCTGTCTCGAGTCTTTTGAGTAGCGCCTCTTTGTCTTCTTTCGCTATTTCATTTCGAACGTGTGATAAGCCTTCAATTAAATCGTCAAGGACGTCTGTGATTGCTTCGCTATTTTCTTTGCAGATGTCTGGCCAGATGCTTGGGTTTCCTGCTGCTACTCGTGTCATGTCGCGGAATCCTCCAGCCGCGAGTCGCAGTACGGCATAGTGCTCTTCAGATTGGGCGGAAGCAAGACCCATTAAAGTTGCAGCAGTCAAATGAGGTACATGAGATACGGTTGCGACTAAGGCATCGTGGCGTTCTGGTGAAAGGGTTACTACTTCGGCTCCAAAGGAAGTTACAACTTCTCGAATGATTGCAAATTCTTGATCTTCTGTTAGTTCTGTTGGGGTTAGTACCCAATTTGTGTCTATGAACATGGTTGCTGTAGCCCCGTCGACTCCTTCTTGTTCTGATCCAGCCATAGGGTGTCCACCGATAAATCTTTTGTCTTTGATTTGTTGCACTATGGGGTGCTTTACGCTTCCTGCGTCTGTTACTACTCCAAGAGGAGATTTTTCAAGTGCTTCTTCTACTAGTGGAGCTACGGTGCTTACTGGAGTAGCGATAAAAGTAATTTCGGCTTCTGAGTCCCATCCAGTGGCGTCTATGGCTTCTAGTTCTAATGCACGGTTTAGGTGTGCGGGGTTTAGATCAACACCGCTTACATGCCAGCCTTTTTCGCGTAAAGCTAGCCCGATTGATCCCCCTATGAGACCAACGCCTACTACTGTTGCTCGGCGACTCATAAGGCGCTACGCACTTGATGGATAATTAAAAAAATATTCATTACTTCAAATGTTACAGGAGGCTGGCTTGACTCTCTGTTGAATTAATCCGAATCTGCAACTAATTTCTCCAAAGATCTAATTTCAGCAGTTGTTAACTCTCGCCATGATCCTGGAGATAGAGAGCGGTCTGATAAGGGTCCGATGCGGGTACGAATAAGTCTTTTAACTGGATGCCCTACCGTTGAGCACATGCGACGAACCTGACGGTTTTTTCCTTCGTGAATAGTGAGTCGAATAGTTTCTTGTTCAATAAGGGCGATTTTAGCAGGAGCTGTTTTTCCGTCTTCTAGATCTACTCCTTCTCTCAAGAGGCGTAGAGATGATCGTGAAGGCTTTCCTTCAACTACCGCTACGTATTCTTTCTCTACTCCGAATGACGGATGAGTAAGACGGTGAGTGAGTTCCCCATTATTTGTGAGAATTAGAAGTCCTTCCGTGTCTGAGTCAAGTCGACCTACGGGGAAGACTCTTGGATCTTCTGGCACCATTTCAATCACTGTGGGTCGACCTTGCGGATCGTCTGCTGTGGTGACAACTCCTGCGGGCTTATTTAGCAGGTAATACACCAAGTCAGGTCTTACTCCTATGGGCGCTCCATCTACTGTCACCAAATCGCTTTCTACTTCTACTCTGCTCCCCAGTTGTACTTGTTGCCCATTAACTTTTACTTTGCCGTCAAGGATTAATTGTTCGCAGGATCTTCTGCTGCCAAATCCGACGCGAGCTAAAACTTTTTGTAACCGCTCGCCTTTTGATGTCTCGTCGCTCACATTACTCTGATTCTGAATTAGAAGACTCTTCTTCAATTACCTCTTGTGTGTCTGAATCGTAAAGTAATCCGCGCTCTAACGCTTCAACAACTTCCGCTCCGGGAACAAAATCTCCTAAGGAGGGAAGATCTTCTAGTGAGTTAAGGCCCATGCGTTCTAGAAAAGCTTGCGTTGTTCCAAAGAGAACAGCATTTCCCGGTCCTGTATCGCGTGAAAGTTCATCAATGTAGCCTCGTTGTTGAAGAGTGCGGATAACTCCATCAACATCAACTCCGCGAATTGAAGAAACCTGGGCTCGTGAAATGGGTTGCTTATACGCGACTATTGCGAGAGTTTCTAAAGCAGCTGCGGTCAGTCGAGTGCTTTGGCCTTCTATAACAAACCTCTCTACCCAAGGAGCTTGTTCCGGGTGACTCTGATACCTATATCCTCCTCCAACTTTGACCAGAATAAAACCTCGGTTCTCTTGTTCGTATTCTTTAGATAGAGATTCGCAAATTGTTTCAATATCTGATGTTGGTTTTTCTAAGAGTTGAGCAAGAAGATTGGGGGGAACCGGGTCCGTGGCCACCATGAGGATGGATTCGATTGCTTGTCTTACATGAAGATGTTCTGATTCGTTCATTCTCTAACCGTCGTAGGCGTCAATTAAATCTACATTTGCGGGTCCGGCATCTTCTGCCCATCGCATTTCGATATTGCCAAAACTACCTATTTGATCAATTTCAATTACTCCCTGTTTGAAGAGTTCAAGAACTGCGAGAAAGCGCACAATTACCTCAATACGGTCAACAAGACCTGAGGTTATTTCGCGGAATGAAATCGTTCCCGATTCCGGTATTTCTTGAACTATTTCTGTTACCGCATCAGCGACACTTATTCTTATAGGCGCAATGTGATGAGTGTCGACTTGGTGGGTCGGTCGAGGAGTCATCGCCGAGATGTAAGAATTTCTAATATCTTCTAGGGTCACTCCTGCTAACAAATCTGGCGCTAAACCTAGAAAGGGCTCTTCTAATCCTGCTTGTCGTGGCCAAGATTGAGAGGCGTCAAGAGACAACCGGCGCAAAATAACTGCGGCATCTTTGAAAGTTTTGCATTCTAGAAGTCGCGCTAGTAGAAGATCTCTTTCCTCCCATAAACCAAATTCATCATCGAGATCATCCCGCTCTTTATCGGGAAGCATTCGGCGAGTCTTGAGCTCAACAAGGATCGCAGCGATTAGAAGGAACTCAGTAGCTAATTCAAGGTCTAAATTCTCAAGTCGTTCAAGTTCAGCGATGTATGCATCTACTACTGATGAAAGTGACACTTCATAGAGTTCCACTTCTTCTTTGAGTATTAGATGGAGTAACAAATCAAATGGCCCATCAAATACTGGGGTATTTACGGTAACACTCATAGGCATGACCGTAGAGGGTAGAAGAGTAAAAGGGGTGAATAGGGAAAGTTATTGCTTAATTGTCACCCCTTTGTTGTGGCTGGCCTATTAGTGTGAGCGGTGATGGCACGTATTTTCTCCGGAATAAAACCTTCTGGCTCTGTTCATCTCGGCAACCTCTTGGGGGCTTTGAAGAACTGGGCGGCTTTACAGAACGAGAATGAAAGCGTTTACTGCGTTGTAGATCTACATGCTTTGACTCTTCCGCAAAACCCTGAAGAGTTAAGAGCTTCAACTCTTTCGCTAGCGCAAATGTTGATTGCTGTAGGCATAGACCCAGATAAAAGCACTCTTTTCATACAGAGTCATGTTTCTGAACATACGGAATGTGCTTGGCTTATGGAGTGCACAGCTTCTTTTGGTGAGCTAAGACGGATGACTCAATTTAAAGATAAATCGGATAAAGCAGACTTTGTTTCCGGTGGATTATTTACTTATCCGGCTTTACAGGCAAGCGACATTATTCTTTATGACACCGATCAAGTTCCTGTAGGTGAAGATCAGCGCCAGCATGTTGAATTAACGCGTGATTTGACCGAGCGCTTTAATAATCGTTATGGCGAAACCTTTGTTGTTCCTGAAGCCGTCATTCCTCCTGCGGGGGCTCGTGTAATGGATCTGCAGGATCCGACCAACAAAATGTCAAAATCGGAAGATAGCCCTCAAGGGTCCATTTCCCTATTAGATGATGAGAAAACAATTGAAAAGAAAATAAAGCGCGCCGTAACTGATAGCGATGGCGAAATTCTTTTTGATTTAGAGAAAAAACCTGGTGTATCTAATCTTCTTTCAATACTCGGTGCGGCTACAGGTCAAAATCCTCAAAATGCTGGTGCAGGGCTAAGTAATTATGGTGAATTGAAAGGTGCGACCGCAGAGGCTGTCATCGAAATGCTTCGTCCTATACAAAGTAAATATTATGCGTTAGCAAATGACCCTGAAGAAACTAGTCGTCTATTGGCTCTGGGGGCTGACAAAGCCCGCGAAGTAGCCAGTGCAACTCTGGATAGAGCGCGAAATAACCTTGGTCTTATTCCGCGATAAGAGTTAGTCGTTGTCGGCTGCTTTTAAAATATTTCCGATTTCTGGATTTATTGTCCATGCTCGTTCAGGAAGATGATGCTCTTCAGCCCATGCAATAACAAGTGGAACACTCCCTGCAGCTCTTAGAAGATCAGCCCCTTGAGCAGGGTGTTGGAGATATTGGCCAATCTTGCCTGTGATACCTGATTTCTCAGCCCATCTTTCTTTCTTCCTTACAGGAAAAGCCAAGCCCAAGAGAGTTGCCAGAACACGCACCCATAGACCTGCCTGATTTTTAGCTTTACCTATATCGTGCAATAAAGCAGCCGCAAGAACCTCTGGTTCTAATTTTCCTAGAAGTGTTCCTGTTCGTCGTGCCACCTCTATTGAGTGGCATTTATCATTCTCGGGCATTGTTTGCCACAAATGCATCTCTTCTTGAGACAAGATGTTTTCAACCCAGAGAAGATCTTCTTCGCTTACGGTTTTTTGTTTAAGTGAACCGAAGAATCTTTTAACTAAGTGCCAGAAAGTCTTCATGAACTGATGTTTTGGTCTGCGACAACCACACCATCTGCATCTGCCCAGAGTTGCATACCTGGAGAAATGGTTACGTCAGAAATTTTCACGGAAATATCACGACTACCTTTTCCCTGCTTCTCACTGCGCCTAGGGCAAGTCCCACGTGCGAAAATTCCTATCCGACAAGTTGATAGTTCTTCTACGTCCCGCACACAACCGTCGATTACTATTCCGCTCCAACCATTCTCCGATGCCAGGGAACCGAGATTCCCTCCAACTAGGGCACAACGTATTGAGCCTTTTCCTGCGACAACCAAGACTCTTCCTTTGCCTTCTTCTTCTAATGCGGCGCGGACAAGGGAATTATCGTCTTCAAGATCTATCGTGACTACTTCCCCGTTGGTCGTTTGTTCGCTCCCGTAGTTGATAAATGGGCCGGGAATAACTTTTATGGCTTCACCGTATTTGTCGCAAAGATCAGCGGTTGGTGTCATCAGCCGTCTTGCCCAAAGAATTCATAAATTTTTTCTTTTGGCCTTCCGATACAGGCAGTGACTTTCTGACCTTTTGAAAGGTCTCCACGAACGAGGATTGGTCTCTGAATTAAAGCTTTTTTCTGTGACAGTAAATCAATTACTGCTGACGCATTACCAACGTAATCTTCTTCATTGAGTTCAAGTTTCTTGAACTGGGAATCTTTACGTACCAGATCTTCTACCGGGTCATCCAATCCATCTGCTATGCGCTTTAGCGTCTCAGCATCTGGAGGTTCTTTCATATAAAGAATTACTTCTACTTCTTTGTCTAGTTCTTCAGCGACCGCTAAAGCATTCTTTGAAGCATGTCAATTGGGGTTATGAAATACGGTATAAGTTGCCACGGGTTCTCCTATTTTTCTTAGATAGCTTCCGGTCCGCGTTCTCCAGTTCGAATACGTATCAGATTATCTACATCGGTTACCCATACTTTACCGTCACCAATTTTTTCTGTACGTGCAGCGTCTACTATTGATTCAACTACTGAATCGGCTTGGTCATCATCAACAACTACTTCAATTCTGGTTTTGGGAGTAAAAAGGACTTTATATTCGGTACCTCTATATGTTTCGCTATGGCCCCCTTGGCGCCCGAAACCTTGCACTTCGCTTACTGTCATACCTTGAATACCCAATACGGATAATGCGTCTTTCACGTCATCAAGTTTGAAAGGTTTTATAACTGCTGTAACTAGTTTCAAGGTATCTCCTATCGAAAAATCATTGACTGTCTTTTACATAAACATTCACTGTGTTCACACAAATAATATGTTATGTCAGAAACTACATTGGAAACGTTTCGGGTCTGTTTCATACTTGTAAATAATTTCTCATGTTTACTTGAGAGATACACGTATTTCCCCAATGTGTTTGCCGACGTGATTAGTTAGAGGCTCAGATACTTTTTTATCTACAACTCCATGCTCGCCTAGAATCCACTTTAAAGCTGCCGCTGCGGCACGAGATGCCCCATCACGAACTTTGAGCGCCACCCCTATTTGTTCTTCAGGAATGGCTGCGCAGAATACTCCTTCTGCTCCTGTCTTCACTATGGCTTTGCCTTTCGTAGACGAAAGAATCTCGGTGCATATTCGATCTGTTCCTGCTACGTAGAAAGCCTGATTTTTCATCGCTTCAAATAATGAAGAGGCTGATGGTTTATGGTTTAGTTCAGCCCAACCGCGAGCTAAGCCATTAATTGGAACTGCCCAAACGGGTATTCCGCAGCCGTCTATCCCTGGTTGTTGTTTTGAAAGATCTACATGGCAGATTTCACTCAACGTTGGAGTGACATAATCTGCATGTAAGGGATGAAGAGGATCCAAATAGTTTTCATGGTCTATTTCGAGGTGACGCATCACCGTTAGGAATCCAGTGTGCTTACCAGAACAATTGTTTGCGGTGACTCTCGGCGTTCTTTCGCTATGAATTTCGTCTAATACTAAGTTGAAATTCATTGGGTCATGTCGGCCACATTGAAGATCCTCAGGACGGCATCCAATTTTTGAAAGCCAGTTCTCTATTGCTTCTACGTGCAATTTTTCTCCACTATGACTAGAGCAGGCTAAAGCAATCTCTATTTCGTGAAGATGAAATTTTTCTGCGGCGCCGGTTTCAAGTAGAGGTAGTGCCTGAATTGGTTTTATGGCGGAACGAGGAAGGACAGACTTATCAGTATCCCCGAAAGACACCACCTCTTTCCCACTAGAGTCAACTACCGCAACGTCGACAAAATGAATACTTTCTATCGACTCTCCTCGAGTGAGTTCAATGCAGAGAGGGTCCGCTTTCATGCTTCATTTGAAGTTTCGCGAAGCTCTGATACATCTTCCGCTATTTGTATTGCTACGTCTCCAGCAGTGGTTGTGAATAAACCAGGAACTATGGCATGGACTACTGCCGCTATTCCTGCTCCAAACATGCGAAAGGCTAAAACTATGGCTCGGCCGCCGTGCTGCAAATATGTCTCTCCAGCCGAAGCTGGGTGGTCTAAAAACATTTTCTTAAAAGCCATACACGCACCTTAAGATAATTTTTCGCCCTTTGAGTGAACGGGGACAATTTTCGTCACTCTTAACGGTTCTTCTGCTCTTCTAATTCTTTTTGTAAAGCGAGGTACCTTTGAACTCTGTAAGGATCTATTTCTTCCTTTTTTTCTGCCTCTTTTATCGCACAATTTGGTTCTGTGGCATGAGCACAGTCATTGAACTGGCATTGATTGGATAGGTGTTCAAGGTCTTTAAAAACTCTCTCTAGTGCTTCCTGCGCATCCCATATCCCCACTGATCTGACTCCTGGAGTGTCTATTAAGACCCCTCCTTTTGGATGCAGGATCATCTCGCGGGTAACGGTAGTATGTCGTCCTTTTTTATCTCCTGCTCTTACTTCGCCAGTAGCCATGATGTCATCATCCACTAGCGCATTAATTAATGTTGATTTACCGGCTCCGGATTCTCCTAGTAGCGCTATGGTCTTCCCTGCTTCCATTAATTCGTTGATTTCATCTAAGCCTTCAGTAAGGCTGCCTCTAAGCGCTACCACAAAAATAGGTTTGTCTTCTGCTACAGCTTTAATGATTGATTTCACTTCAGAAATTTCTTCAGTTTGATCAGCTTTTGTCAAAACTATTGAAACTTCAGCACCGCTATCTTCAGCAATGACGAGAAACCTTTCGAGTCGCCCTGGAGGTAAGGGGCGATCTAATCCATGAACTATAAACACATGATCTATGTTCGCTACTAACACTTGTTCAATTATTTGTTCGGAAGGGTCGCGTCGAGAAATTGTGTTGGAGCGCGGAAGCACTTCGTTGATTAAGAATCCAAGATCTGGATCTTCCACTATTGACACCCAATCGCCTACCACCGGGGCGAGAAGGTTTTGAGATCGTTGAGAATCAGAAAGGACTCTCAGAATTCCTGATGAAGTAGCAGCATCGCACTCTCCGCGGTCTACCCGCACTATTCGCCCTAGTTCGCCTGACTGTGTTTCTAAACCAGGTTTGTATCCATATTTGGCTAAATCTATTTTCATCTAATACTGATCGTAGATGGATATATCCTGCTGAGGTGCGTCTAGCCTGAACTTATGCCTGACTTTTTTCAAAATGGCCCTATTGGAACCATTCATCAACTACGCGATCGCGATCTTTCTGATTTAGAACAAGATTTAGTTCAATGGGGTAAAAAGAGCCCAATCGCTCTTGTAGTTCCTTGTTTATTTAGCGAGTTAGAGGGTGAAGCATTGCCTCGTATAGTTAGTGAACTCGCTTCTGCAGATTATTTAGATGAGATAGTTATTGGTCTTGATAATGCTTCTCGTGAGCAATTTGAAGTTGCAAAAAAGTTTTTTTCCCAACTCCCACAAAAACACTGCATACTTTGGCAAGACGGTCCGCTCCTGCAAGAAGTTAACCATTTGATTGAATCTCTTGGTTTCTCTTTAGGGGAGTCTGGCAAAGGCAAAAACGTTTGGTTTTGTCTGGGTTATCTTTTATCTAGAGAGAAGTTTCAAACAATTGCTTGTCATGATGCTGACATCAAGAAATATGACCGTTCCCTGCTTGCTCGTCTTTTATATCCAATAGTTCAACCTTCATTTAACTATGCGTTTGCTAAGGGGTATTACTATCGCTCTTCCGCGGATCAAGGAGTGTCACGTTTACATGGACGTGTGAGTCGCTTATACGTCACTCCTCTAATTCGTGCCCTTGCAACAACATTTGGTCGAACTGATGAACTTGAATATCTTGATAGTTTTCGTTATCCGTTGGCCGGCGAAAGTGCTATGGATGTCAGCGTTGCTCGTTCTCTTAGAATTCCTTCAGATTGGGGTCTTGAAATCGGAGTACTGTCCGAGGTTTATGCCAGATATCCGAATGCAAGAATCTGTCAGGTAGATATAGCTGCTGATTACGACCATAAACACCAGCCTTTATCCGATGAGGATAAAACAACTGGTTTGCATCGTATGAGTAGGGACATCACTAAAGCTTTTTTTCGAAAACTTACCGCTTCGGGGTTGACTCTGACTCAAGAAAGTTTCCGTACTCTACGAGCTTCTTATATGAGAACAGCCTTCGAACTAATTGATCACTACGAAAGTGATGCTATTTCAAATGCCATGTCTTACGATCGTGAGCAAGAAGAAACGATGGTTTCTTTGTTTGGACAGTCGGTCCTTGAAGCAGGTGAAGATTTTCTTCAGAATCTAACTGAAAGCCCTTTTATCCCGAGTTGGTCTGAAGTGCAAAATGAGCAACGAGACATTTTTGAAGTTCTCTTATCTGCAGTGGAATCTGATAACCAAGAAAAATAATTACATCATTTCTTTATCTTTTCATCATGTTCTCCTAACAAACGCGAGAAATACTTTTCTTATGGAGAACACACGCCGGCACCTGAATTTATTAAGGTTGCTTTGATGAGTGCTCAAGAAGATCTTTTCTGGGTATCCAACCGTATGGGTTTCGGATTAAGTCCAAGTGAACTAGACCGCTATCAAGATCAAGATCTCTCTGAGATTGTTCAAAAGCGGATTAATCCGGAAAAATATGGTTTAGAAGTACCAGTAGGTCCATTTGAAGACGTTGACGACCTTATTCCAACGGATAAGGACTCCCCTGATTTCAATAAACGAGTGCAAGCAGCTTCTTTAGAATTGCTTGATCGTTGGTTAGATGAGATGAGAGACACTCCGGACCCTGTTTTAGAGTGGATGACTTTTTTCTGGCATGACCATTTTGCAGTGAGCGGAAGAGAGGTAAAAAGTTTGCCTGCGCTTGTAGGGCATCTTCGCTTATTGCGCACTCATGCTCGAGGAAGTTATCCCACAATGCTTCGTGAAGTAACTATTGATCCTGCCATGCTTATTTTCTTGGATGGAACAGAGAATACGGCTAGGAAACCCAACGAAAACTATGGAAGAGAACTCCTTGAACTCTATTCGTTAGGTATCGGTAATTATTCAGAAGATGATGTATTGGCCGCTTCTAAAGCGCTTACTGGATGGCGTGTTACTCCAGATGGTGTGGAGTTTAAACCTAAACGACATGACGACACGCCTCAGATCCTTCTTGGTAATAGCGGTGTCCATGATTTAGATACGGTCATGGAAGCCGTTACTAACCATGAGGCCCTTCCTGGTTTTATTTCGAGAAAACTATCAGATGCTGTTCTCGGCACTGGAATTCCCGATGAAATAATCAACGAGTTTGCCTCGGTTTTTGCAAACAACGATTTAGAGCTCATTCCGCTTATTGAAGCAGTTGTTGATGCAGGTTTATCAATGAACGAGCGTGTTCCAATTATCCGCCATCCTGTTAGTTGGCTGCTCAACGCTGAGAAAGTGACCGGAGTGAAATTGGAAGCTAGAGAGCGGGCCAACATATTAGGTCAAATGAATATGTTGCCTGGTCGGCCTCCAAATGTGGGAGGTTTTCCTGGAACGGATCACTATCTAAGTGCTTCTTCTACCGCTGCACGTTTTTCTTCTGCCGGCGTTATTGTTTCGAAAACCCCTCGTGAGTCCGTGGCTCTTCAAGCCGCTAAATCTGCTAATTGGGAAGATCTAGCAAATATTTTTGGCCATAAAAATGGTTTTAACCAACCTACGGTTGATTCTCTTCAAGATCTTTGGAAGAGCTCTCCTTCTGCTTCTCAAGGCGGCCGTGTATGCCTAGCGATAGCACTTTCTTCTCCGGACTTTCTGGTGATATAGATGAGTCAACTAAGTCGTCGTCGATTTCTTTACCTTTCAGGTGGTGCTGCGGCTACAGCAGCGGGAGTGGGTGTATGGGCTGCACTGCTTCGAGGGGAGTCCGAAAAAGGCATACTGATTCCCCCCTCAACTACTCTGGGTGCGACTTCTAGCACTACAAGCACCACAACAACTGCAGCAACTACGGCATCTGTGCCTACACCTCCGGAAAACCCTGTTGTAGTAATTGTTCAAATGGCTGGCGGGAATGATGGACTAAATACATTGGTTCCCCTTGACGGCATTTACCATGACACTCGGCCAACTCTTGCCTTATCTGATTCCGATCTGATCTCATTAACTGGACTAAACGACTTCGGTCTTCACCCAGCTTTAGCTCCCCTGTCTGAGTTTTGGGACAAAGAAATGTTGAAAATTGTTGCCGGATCCGGAATACCGGAACAGGGAAGATCACATTTCGCCGCAACTGATGCATGGCATAGCGCAACAACAGACAAGGAAGAGACAGGCTGGATTGGTCGATGGTTAGACGCCACCGAGGGTTCGACTCCTAATCCGCTTCGAGGTATAGCACTTGGCGGCGGAGCGTCGATTCTTACTGGTAAATCAAGTATCTCAACAGTAATTAAGTCACCTTCGAATTTTCGACTAGCTACTCCCCCTGGGACCGATAGTGAGAGTATTGTGTTGGCTTTCTTGAACACTGCTTCCCCTTTAGCTAGTGAACCTGCATTAGCTGCTGCTCAATCTGCTATACCGAATTCTTTAGATGCCATTGGGGTTATTAACTCGGCTAAATCTGAAGCTAATCCAGACCCTTACGCTGAAGAGTCATTCACATCTCTTCTTGAGACTGCAGCGGGGCTCATAAATATGAATTTAGACACTCGAGTCATAGTGATTAGTGTTCCCGGATTTGACACCCACGCTAATCAACTAGGCCGACATCAAGATCTCTTGACAGATTTCATGACCGGAGTATCTAATTTCTGGAATCGTATTGAATCTGACGGTCATGCGGACCGCGTGCTACTTATGTCTACAAGCGAATTTGGTAGAAGAGTAGAGGAGAATGGCTCTAGCGGGACCGATCACGGTGCTGCTTCTGTCCAGTTTCTTATTGGCCCCGGCAAAGGTTTATACGGAAATTTCGATTTGAGAAATCTTGTCAAGGGTGATCTTCCAATCACTCTGGATACGCGGTCGGCTTATGCTACAGCGCTTGACTGGTTAGGTGGCCCAACTGATGAAATACTCGGAGACTCTTACAGTCGATTGTTCTAAAGAAAAACTACGGATTCGGGAGGATAGCCATTTGTTGGTCTACTGGAAGCTCCAAGAACTCTTCGAATTCGACATAGAACTCTTCCATGGTTAACCCAAAGGCTTCTTCGAAGGCACCATCGACTCCGAGTTCATAAACGTTGGGATAGAACGTAAAGAAAAAGTCGTCAAGCGAGCTTTGATTGACAAGCCAAGCGGTTGCCCATTGGCCGGTGGCATACTGCATTACTCCGAAGCAGAGCCCACAGTAGCTCCCTACTCGGTCTCGGCTATCAGCAAGATCTTGAATTGTCAGGTCGGGTACGAGAGCTCTCAGGTCTTGTGTCTGCTCTAGTGCGTAAGCCATTTCTTGCTCGAAGGAAATCCACCCTTTTTGATCGGCGAGATATAAGGCGAGGAATTCGGCTGCACCTTCCTCCATCCAAATAGGTGACTCTAATCCAAATAGGTCTGCTTCCGAGTACAGGTTATGGGCATTCTGGAAGATGTGGACGTATTCGTGGACGGCGATCTTGGCGCCATAGTCTCCCATATTGCTGGGATTGCCAATGACAAATGACTGTGTAGGTGATGAACGTATCCGAGAATGCTGGGCGAACGCATTCGACCCCCCGTAGTAGGCCATTTCGTAAATCCCGACCCCTTGGTCGTTAGGGCACCATTCTGTATCTGCTGGTGAGTCATATGCCCAGGAGCAGTAATCTTCTATTGCTTCGTCAGTAGCGGAAGTATCAGAACCGATAATGTACACCCGCAAGGGGCCATATGACCCGAGATATTCCTCAGCAGCTTGTATTCCTTTTTGCACGATCTCAAGCGAATCGGAAGACAGGTCAGAAGTCAAGTAGTAAGTAGCTGGCGTATCTAAGGGGCTATTCCATCCTAAATCTTCGAGCTGTTCCGCTCTTTCCCGATATTCGTTACTTAGAGGTTGGAATCGTTGTTCGGAAAGATCCAAGGAGACGTATGGCCGGTAAATTTTGTGTACCCAACAATGCTCATGGTCTAACCGTTCTTGAGTGCTATCTGAAGATGTTTCTGTGGCAGGTCCGCAGCCATATTGTGAAGCGTCAGAAGTCCACTCCCAGCACATTTCTTGCTCAACGGATTCACATTCCCAATCTACATCCGAATAATCTGGGCGCTCATGTGAATCGTCATGTGAATCCCCACGAGAAGAATACGAGGAGCCAACTGCATCACAGTCTTGCCTGAATCTTTCGCTTTCAAGATAAGGGTCGAGTTCAAAAGCAATAAGCCCTAAAAACATTTCTTCGATTTCTATGTAGTCCAAACCAGACAGGTCAACAATCAGGTCGACTACGCACTCAACGACCTCAGGGGCATCTCCAGGTCCGAGGTCCAGAAGTGTGTTGATAAGAAATTGTCGTTCTTCGTCATCGTGGTCGTGGTCGTCATGGTCGTCTTCATATCCTTCATCAAAAAGACCGCAGTCTTCTGTCCCGGTCGCTACTACAGATATTAGGTCTTCCATTTCTTCCTGTGATAAGCCTTCCAAAGCTTCAGTGCTCACTGGATAGTCGTCACCTAAGGTATTCCATTGTTCAAAGTCAAGTGGTGAGTTATCCACTACATAATCGATAAAACATTCGGCAAGGTCTCTGCCAATCTCCAATTCAGGTTCAGCGAGGATTTCTTGAAGGAGTTGCTCACGGCCACTTTCATCGGCACCAGAGTCGTCTGCTTTGAGTTCTGCGAGCTCTGCGGTTTCTTCTTTTACTGTGGTGATCTCAGAATGTAACTCGGCTGCCTCTTCGTCAGAATCGGAACATGACACGGTTAGGGCCGATAACGCGATAACACACAAAAGTGAATTAAAAAATTTCATAAATTCAAGTGTACTCATCTGTAAAAGACTAGCCAGATAGATGGTGGAGGTGAGCGGAATCGAACCGCCGACCTCTACGTTGCGAACGTAGCGCTCTAGCCAACTGAGCTACACCCCCGTTTATTGGGTGGATCGTAGCCTAATGGTCTCTAGTTGGCTTGACGACGAAGAACTGCTTCGTCTCTCATTGCTATGCCAGTATCTGGAACTAAAGGTGATGCTGGACGGAAAGGAATCACTACATCTTGGCCTTCTAGTGCCTTCTGGCTTCTTAGTGTAAGAAGAGTCGCATATCCAACGAGTGCTATATCTACTAGGAAGTGAATCATCCACATGATGCTTCCGACTGCAATAGCAAAAAGTAAGGTCATTATTGCAATACCTATCAAAGCGAGTAACACATCTCGACGCCGACGCTTAGCTGCCTGAGCGCTATTGGGAATTTCTTTTGCCGCTTTTTGTATGGCTTGCCAACTGCTGGCATGGTGTGAACCCGCAAGAGAAAGAGGTGGTCTTAGGACTGTTCGTCGAGTATTGCGCCTAAGAATAGGAGGAAGAAGAACCGCTGCCCACAAAACTGCGAGCCCTAACAGAATTAGCACCTTTTCCTCCTTGCTATATCGGCTTTCGCCGGTGAAAAGAGACTTTAGTACTAAAACACTTTATTTTGGTGGATTTCCTCGCGCGAACAGCGCGAATTATCGCGCATTACGCGCGAAAGATGTTCACTGACCGCGTTTCCACTCCCCTGACTTGCCGCCTTCTTTCTCCCATAAGGCAACTGACTCTATGACCATCAAGCGATCAAGAGCCTTACACATGTCATAAATAGTTAAAGCAGTAACAGAGCAAGCGGTGAGCGCTTCCATCTCTACTCCGGTTTGACCAAAGGTCTCCGCTTTAGATTCAATCTCTATGCGGTCTTCTCTGATCTCAAATTCCACTGTGACAGAAGTAAGCGGAAGAGGGTGACATAAAGGGATCAATTCGGCAGTCTTTTTAGCTGCTTGAATACCAGCAACTCGAGCAACAGCTAAAACATCTCCTTTAGGTATCCCTCCTTGAGTAAGAGCTTGAATTGTTTCTGGCGACATATGTATTTCAGCTCGAGCTATAGCTTTCCGACGCGAACTGGCTTTGTCTCCAACATCCACCATACGAGCTCTTCCCTGATCATCCAGATGGGTAAAATCACCCATTTTTTAACCGCCTATCTGAGACATAGATCGAGCTGGTCGAATAAAGTCAACTGTGCCAATACCATGCCCTGCCCATTTTGCCGCAACTGCTTTCTTTACCTCTTCAGAGATTTCTCCATCGGTTGAGCCTGATCTAAGTAAATTTTTTATATCAAATTCGTCGACGGCGAATAAGCAATTACGGAACTGCCCATCGGCAGTTAAGCGAATCCGATCACATGTGTCGCAGAACTTTTCAGTAACACTTGCGACGACACCGATTTCTCCTTGACCATCTTCATAAGTGAATCGGGTTGCAGGTGCGGAGGTTCGCTGGACTGGTATTAGAGGGAACTCTGAATTTATCTGATCAATAATTTGTTCTTGCTTTACGACCTGTCCAGTTGTCCAGCCCTCAGAAGCATCTAGAGGCATAAATTCAATAAAGCGGACGATTACACCGTATTCGCGGCCAAAGCGAGCGAAATCGATAATTTCGTCATCATTGACTCCCGCCATAACGACCATATTTACTTTGACTGGGTTTAATCCTGAATCTACTGCTGCTTGAATACCGTCTAACACTTGCGGGAGATTGTCTCGAAGTGTTAGTTCGGTAAAGCGATCTGGTCTTAGTGAGTCAAGGGAAATGTTGATTCGTTTTAGGCCCGCTTGAACTAAATCATTGGAGAGAGTTCGCAAAGTGGCACCATTCGTTGTCATTGAAAGATCAACTGGAAGTTGAGAAAGTTTTTCTATCAATACTGGTAAGTGGGCTCGAACAGTGGGTTCACCACCAGTTATGCGAATACTCTCAATTCCAAATTGTTCCACCAAAAGTCTTGAGACTCGTTCTATTTCTTCGAAAGTGAGGAGTTCATCGCGAGGAACCCAATCTAAGCCTTCAGGCGGCATGCAGTATGTGCATCGAAAATTACATCGATCCGTGACAGAGATACGCAGATCTTTATGTATCCGCCCAAAGGTGTCTGTTAATTCTTCTCTCACAATAAACAGGTTAGACCCTAGGAGCCATTGAGACGACGCGTGAGTTGGTGAAGGAAGATTATCTCAACGAGCTCTCCTTCATTGATTCCATCACCATCAGGAATAACGGCAAGAGCATTGGCGTCGGCCATGGCGGATAATTGGTGTGAGCCTTGACCTCCTGCAGATTTGACTCGGTAACTTCCATCTCCTATGTAAGCCTTTACTCGAGCAAAGTGGGTTTTTCCATCTGGTCTTCGAGAAAGCGAACTATCTGCGATAGCTCGAATTTTAGGGGCCCATATCTCAGGCTCTCCCATCATTTTTTTCAACGCTGGTAAAACAAACAACTCAAATGAAACTATGGAAGAGACTGGATTTCCAGGCAGTCCAAATACTGGAGTGTCTCCTACTAGACCGAAGGCCAAAGGCTTTGCAGGTTTTATCGCTACTTGCATCCACTGCATCTCTCCTAGACGATCAAGAACGACCTTGACATAATCAAAGTCCCCCATACTGACTCCACCAGAAGAAATAACCGCATCACATGAACCTTCACCAAAACAGGCAGAACGAATCGCAGTTTCTATAGATTCTTCGTTATCAGGTATCAGACCTAGATCTATACCTTCTAGACCTAAATCATTAAGCAAAGCCAATAAAGAGTGTCTATTTGAATCTCGGATCTGCCCTGGCTCCAGCGGTACTTTTCCTTCAACGAGTTCGTCACCTGTAGACATCACTCCTACTTTTATCGGGGAGAAAACACTGACTTCTAAGCAGCCAATACTTGCAAGTACTCCTAGGTGAGTGGGCGTTAGCTTGGTCCCTTTTTCAAATACGACCTGTCCAGATTCAAGATCTTCTCCCGCTCTCCGAATATGGTTCCCTTCGGGAACTGTTTTTTGAACAATTACTTGATCTCCCTCTACTTGTGTTAGTTCAACCATGACAACTGCGTCTGCGCCTTCAGGGAGGGGGGCTCCGGTCATGATTCTTGCCGCTTGTCCGGGATTTATTGAAAAATCTGGTGCAGAACCAGCAGGTATCGTACCTACGATTTCTAGTTGTTGAGGTGTCTCTAACGTATCCTCTGATCGCACAGCGAACCCGTCCATAGCCGTGTTGTCAAATGGAGGGACATCTTCGCTGGTTAAAACTTCTTCAGCAAGAACTAGCCCCAAAGAGGAACGAGAAGAGCGAAGTTCAGAGTGGCCAACCCTGCAATGTTGCAGAACGTATTCTTGAGCGTCTTTTAAGGGAATCATGTCTTCAAATTTTGGTTTAATCTGAGGCTACCTAAAAGATTTCTTTACTCACTCTTAAAAGATGACTCGGTACCAGAAAGTAATCGCTGAATGTTTTGATAATGCCTCAGAATAATCAACACGCTTAAACCAACAGTGAAAAGTATCTCTCTCGTTGATGCTCCAAAAGCGAATATCAAGAGAGGTAGGAGTGAAGCGATAGTGATTGAGCCTAAAGAAGCTTTTCGCGTCGTTTTGGCGACAACGAAAAATATGCCGAAACATATTGCCGCTGCAATCGGGAATAATACGATGGCGCCTCCACCTGCTGTTGCTACGCCTTTACCGCCACGAAGTCGTCGAGTAAGTGGAGCTACGTGCCCTAAAGTTGCTGCGCCCCAACAGATAACCCCTAAATATTTTCCTCCTGCGGCATACCCAATAGATGCAGCTAGTACCCCTTTTAGAAAATCTGCAAAAAAGACGGCGATTCCGGACCACTGCCCAACAATTCGGTACACATTGGCAGCACCAGGATTACCTGATCCGCGTTTGGTTGGATCTAACCCGACCCTTCCTGCCACTAAGTGAGCCGAAGGGAACGTGCCAACAAAATAAGACACCACCACCAGCAGTAAACTCATGTACATAGTCTTAGCATTTTTTCTGAAAAAAACTAGATGAAATATTAATCAGATACTGACCTGTTCTCAGATAGAATGCACCCCCGTAACGAAACACTACCTTCCTTGACTACTTTGTGCGAGATTCTGTATGCCGACTTATCAATACCGTTGCCAAATTTGCAGCTACGAGTTTGAAGAAAAACAATCCTTTGCTGATGATCCACTGACCGATTGTCCCGTTAATGACTGTGACGGAAACGTGAAAAAAGTTTTTAGTGGAGTGGGTATTTCTTTCAAAGGGGAAGGCTTCTACAAAAACGACCATGGTTCCACGAGCAAAAAGACTGGATCCCCCTCAGCTGAAAACAACAAAAAAGAAAAATCTGAGACAACCACAAGTGAGTCTTCTAATGGGCCTAAAGAAAAATCGTCAGATTCTCAGTCGACTGCATCAACGAAATCCAAAGAGAAGTAGAAGAAGAACAAAAATTCCAGCTGTAACTCGATAAGTCGCAATACTCTTAAAGTTCGTTTTACTCACTAGTTGAATTAACCAGTGAATACTGAGCCATCCACTAATAGCTGCTGCCCCCATACCAATCAAAAACGGGGGTATCCACTCGGAAGGTATTTCTACTTCGAATATTTTTACTAATCCTGCTCCAGCGATGACAGGGAGGCTCATCAAAAACGTTAATTTAGCTGCTTCAATTCGACTGATTCCAAGAAGTCGAAAAGCGCTAATTGTTACTCCAGATCGAGATACACCTGGCTGAAAGGCCAGCCCTTGCATTGAACCCAAGAAGATTGCGTGCCTTAGAGTGAGCTGGTCTACATCTTTCGTTGTCTTCTTTTTATCTACTTGCCACAAAACTAAACCAAAAAGAATTAGACAAGTAGCTACAAGCCAAATCCGATCACCGAGGTCCTTTGTAAAAGAAAGAACTATTAAGCCAATTATTCCAGTGGGTATTGCCGTGACCCCAATAAATACAGCTGTATGGGCATCACCGGTAAGTGGACCACGGGAAGCAAACCACTGAAATGCTGCTTTTGAGTATCGGGCTATATCAGAACGAAGATAGATAATCGCACCCAGTAGCGTTCCAAGGTGTAAAGCAACGTCAAAAGAATTTTCTAAAGAGCTATTCCCTCCAAAATCATCCCAATTGAACAGCCAAGGAACGATTGCGAGATGACCGCTTGAAGAAATGGGAAGGAATTCTGTCAGTCCTTGAACAAACCCTAAAATGAGAGCATGCAAGAGGGGCATTAGAGGAACCTAAGCTCCGGAAACGGTTAACTCACCGATGACTAAAGTGACGCCAGCTGATCTCATAGGTAACCATTGGAGGTCGTTTCCGATTCCAGTTACCCCGGACAACATTTTTTGAATTGTTGAAGCGATAGTGAACTCTCGCACTGGTTCCGCTAGTTCTCCGTTTCGAATTCTCAGGCCTTCAGCGCCCGTGGAGAAATCTCCACTGACGGGATTAACTCCAGAATGAAGGCCACTTACGCCTTGTACAAGAACTCCATCAGTTACTTCTGAGATCAAGTCCTCAGGACTCACATTTCCGGGGGTAACTGCAAGTGCCTGGACGCCGACTCCCGGAGTGGAAGAGTAACCGCGTATCGCAGACCCAGTAGAAGACGTACCTTCTTTACGTGCGGTATAACTGTTATGCACGAACTGATTTAATCGACCATTTTCTATCAGAACGTTTCGTCGTGTAGCTAGCCCTTCTCCGTCTGTAGATGTCGCAGTGAACGCCGCTGGGTCTGTAGGGTCATCGATTAAATTTATTGATGGTTCTGCTACTTCTTCTCCTAAACGGCCAGCGAAAAGCGATCTTCCTTTTTGAACTGACTCAGCATTTAAAGTGCCTCCAACGATCCCCAAGAACTGAGCGCTTACCCAGGGGTCTAATACAACGGTGAACCGCCCAGATGGAGGTTTTATAGATCCAAGCATGCGTGTTGCTCGATTAACAGCTTCAGTTGATGCTTTTTCGATATCTAAATCTTGTAAACAACGACCGATTGAATATCCGAATCCTGTTTGAGTTTCATTGTTTTCTTCTGCCAAGGAATAAGTGGTAAGGGAGCAGCCTGTCTCCCGTGATGCAGCGCTAATGCCAGTGCTTGTCATAACCGCGCTTTCAGAAATGGAATCTGAGTAATCTGCAGATTCGACACCTATGATCCGAGGATCTCCTTCACGAGTGCGACGTTCTAATTCAAGAGCTATCGCGACTTTTTCTTCAGTGGAAACTGCCACGAGTTCGTCGTTATAAACATCCAAGTCCACTGGCTTGATACCGTCAGGTTCTGCGACTCCGCAAAACTCGTCTGGGGTGGCGAAAACTAAGTTATCTCTGGCCTCATTCAAGGTTTCAACTAAATCTTCTGGAGTAAACGTTCCAGCATGGGCGAAACCTTGACGACCATCTTTTACTACTCTTATTCCCACCCCTTGAGATTCGGCAGTGGTGAGTGACTCAATTTCTCCTTCATATGCACGAACTTCTGTCTCTTTCCCATAGACAGCTACGGCTTCAATCTGTTCGCCATCTTTTGCTTTACTGACGATCTGTTCACAGATCGTTAAAAGTTCGCTCATATTAGGCAGCCGTTCCGCCGACAGTTAATCGAGTCACTCTTAGAGTCGGGGTGCCATCACCTACTGGAACCCCTTGTCCATCTTTTCCACAAGTACCCGGTGATCCCATAGCAAAGTCATTGGCAATTGCATCAATGTCTAACAATGCTTGAGGTCCATTGCCAATAAGATTTCCATCTCTTATTGGTGTAGTTAGTTCACCATCTTCAATCAAATAGGCTTCTGTCATTCCAAAAACAAAATCTCCAGTTGCAGTGTTTACTTGGCCGCCTCCCAGTTGAGCTACGTACACGCCATAGTCTGTTGAGGAGATAATTTCTTCTGGTGAGGAAGAACCTGCTTCCAGATAGGTGTTCGTCATTCGAACCATTGGCAGATGTTGATAACTTTGTCGTCGTCCGTTTCCAGAACTAGATCTTCCTTCTTTTCGTGCCCTTAAGTAGTCCCACATGTAATCGGTGAGTTTTCCTTCTTCTATAAGTACGTTTCGCTGAGCAGGGTGGCCTTCGTCATCTATGGCATAACAACCCCACTCTCCCGACATTGTTCCGTCATCGATTAGTGTGACCATCGGGTTAGCAACCATTTCTCCTTTTCTTCCTGCAAAAACAGAAGCAGATTTTCCAACAAGGTCTGCTTCTAGTCCATGGCCACAGGCTTCATGGAAAAGAACTCCACCTCCACCCGGGCCTACCACTACTGTCATTTCGCCACTTGGAGCAGGTACGGCGCCAAGTTTAGTAATGGCACGTTGCGAGGCTTTACGTGCTATTTCTTCTACGTCTACTTGATCAAATAACTCAAAACCGACCGTATGACCGACTGATTCCCGACCAGTTTGTAAACCTGTATCTCCCGCTGCGACACAAGAAACCGAAAACGATGTTCTTACTTGGTCATCACTGGCAAATAATCCATCCGTGTTAGCTACTTGAATACGGC